>NZ_JAFBCM010000001.1:6659711-7279614 GCF_016907715.1 Tenggerimyces flavus
AGGTTGAAACTCTTGTTGGTAAGGGGAAAGTCGGGGACGATCGTGTCGGCAAGGGCTACGGGGAGCGCAGGCCAGTTGAAGAACGACGGGTCGACGACCTTGACCCGGCGAAGTGTACGGTCCGGTGTCATCTCCACACGGTGGACGATGGTGCCTCGCCAGCCCTCGACGATTCCGGTTCCCGCGCCCGATGCCTCACGGACGGTCGGAACCGGCCGAGCATAGCCGTCGAGAAGCTGAGCGATCAGCTCGGTGGAGGTCTTGAACTCCTCGGCTCGTACGGTGAACCGCGCGAGGACATCGCCATCTGGGCTGGTGTGAACTGGAACGGATCGGTGGTAGTCGCAGAACGGATGGTCGCGGCGCGCGTCGTGATCGAGCCCGCTGGCGCGTGCTACGTAACCGAGGGTGCCGAGGTCGCGAGCCTGTTGACGGTGGAGAACGGCAGTGCCGGCGAATCGCTCACGGACGACACTGTGGCTGAGGGCGATGTCGACGAGTTCGGCGACATCGCTAGCGATGGTCTTGAGCTGTCCACCGTCAGGTTCGGCCCGTAACACAGTGGCTCCAGGGCGGATTGCGCCGCGGAGCAGGCGATGACCGGTGAGCTGCGCGTTGATCCGGAGAAGTTGTTCGCGAACGCGCTGGGCGTGGGCATGGAGAACGCCGAAGCCGACGTCGTTGCAGAGCGCACCGAGATCGGCGATGTGGTTGTAGAGGCGTTCCAACTCCAGCAGCAGCGCCCGGTTCCGGGTGGCGTCAATCGAAGCGTCGATGCCGAGCGCCTCCTCGACCGCGAGCGTGTACGCGAGGCTGTGCCCGACCGCGGTGTCACCGCTGATGCGTTCGGCGAGCTCGATCCCGTCGTCAGGTTCGCGGCCCTGGAAGAGCTTCTCGATGCCCTTGTGCACGAACCAGAGCCGTGGCTTGAGCTTCAGGATGGTCTCTCCAACAACGGAGAAACGGAAGTGTCCGGGTTCGATGAGCCCCGCGTGCACTGGGCCGACCGGTATCTCGTAGACGCCCGGCCCCTCGACGGTGCGGAACGGATACGGCCCCTCGGGATCGTCGAAGCTGGGAATCGCACTCGCGTCCGCGCGCATCGGGAACCAGCCACGTGGCCAATGGAAGTGACGAACGAGCCGACGCGGCAGTGGGTGACCCTCGATGCCGATTCCGAACAGGTCATGCAGCTCACGCTCGAATCGACCACCAGGGAAGGAGATCTCAGCGATGGTAGGCAGGCGGGGGTCTTGGCGGTCGAGCTGAACAGAGAGCTCGATGCGCCGGTCGGGGTTGCGTGCGACGAAGAGGTAGACGACTCGGAAACGGCCGCCAGCAGCGGCCGCGTCGTCGTGGCCGGCGATCAGTGCGAGTCGGAATCCCTCGGCGAACAAGCCGATCGTACGGTTCACCAACTCCGCGCCGGCCACCTCATGGGTGGTGGTCGCAGCTGAGTTCATGGCGTGCCTCCGGTCACCGTCGCCGCGGCCGCGCGAATCAGCGGCTCGAGGGGGCCGATGCCGATACCGACCGCCGCGCATGCAACCAGGCCGAGCACGAGCGGAACATTTGCCGTGCCCGACAAGGCTGACGTGGACGAGGTCGCATCCGGCGCCGGTCCGAGGAGGATGCGACCCGTGTGTGTGAGCAGTGCAGCCGCGATGGTGAGCATGAGGACCAGCGCCGCGGCCGTGGGCCAGGTCAGACCGGTCCCGAATCCGGCAGTGGCGATGCCGAGCGTACTTGCGAAGAGGCTGAAGGGTGGGAACCCGACGAGGGCGAGAATCCCCAGCCCCGAGCTGGCGGCGAGCACGGGGTGTCGAGCGAGGAGTCCACGGAGATGGGCCAGCGTGCTGGTTCCGGTGACCTGCAAGGTGTGTCCGGACCCGATGAACACGACCGACTTGGCCAGGCCGTGGCCGAGGATGTGCAGCAAGACGGCGGCGATGGCGGCCGCTGTACCCGCGGCGGCGCCGAGGGCGAGCAGCCCCATGTGTTCGATGCTGGAGTACGCGAGCATCCGCTTGTAGTCACGTTGCGCGAGCAACAACGAGGCGGACACCAGCAGCGAGGCGAGCGCGATCACCACGAGGAGGCCTCGCGCGAAGCCGACGCCGAGAGCAGGATCGGCAATAGCCTTCACCCGGAGAATCGCGTAGAACGCGACCGACAGGAGCACCCCTGACATCAGCGCCGACACCGGGGCGGGAGCCTGTCCATGTGCGTCGGGCAACCACGCGTGCAGGGGAACCAGACCCGCCTTGGTACCGAAACCGACGATCAGCAGGGCTACTGCGAGGCGGGTCACGCCGGGATCGAGCTCACCGCTGACCCCAACGAGCGTGGTCCAGTCCAGACCCCTGTCCCCCGCTCCAGCGTGAAGGGCGGCGTAGTTGAGCAACACCGTCCCAAGGAACGCGAGCGCGATCCCGACCGAGCAGATGACGACGTACTTCCAAGCGGCCTCGAGCGCCGTACGGGTGCCGCGTTGCCCGACGAGGAACGCGGTCGCGATCGTCGTGGCCTCGACAGCCGCCCACAGCACGCCGAGGTTGGCCGCGAGGACGGCCACCGCCATGGCGCCGAGGAACGCCTGGACCAGGAGACTGTGCCGCCGAGCGGTCCGGTCGGTGGCTCGACCAGCGGCAATCTCGCGGGCGAGCCAACCCGGACCGGCCGCCGTGGCAAGGCTCCCGACCGCTCCGATGACGATGACCATGAACGCGCTCAGGGCATCGACGCGCAGTAGTCCGCCCAAGACTGTCACCGCGCCCCCTGTACTCACTGCGACCGCGAGGGTGATGCCGGCGGCCAGAGTGACGAGGGCGGATCCGAGCGCTACCCACCGAGTCCCCACCCGCCAGCCGATC
This sequence comes from Tenggerimyces flavus, assembly GCF_016907715.1. NCBI lineage: Bacteria > Bacillati > Actinomycetota > Actinomycetes > Propionibacteriales > Nocardioidaceae > Tenggerimyces > Tenggerimyces flavus. The sequence continues at coordinate 6,662,585 of NZ_JAFBCM010000001.1, forward strand.
AACGCATAGATCGAGGCGCCGAGGAGCGGAACGAGGACGGGCACCAGGGTCAGAACCACGGACATCCACGTAGTCACGTGTCGCGCAACTCCTTCAGCTCGTCCAGGTCGGCATCACCGAAGGCGGACTGGATCCGCCCGGTGAGGAGTCGTAGCACGAGGGCGACGAACAGCACGTCCAGAGACACTGCGAGCTCCACGACCAGGGGCACTCCCGATGTAGTGAGGAACGCCGTTGCGGTGATGCCGTTGTCGATCAGCAGGAACCCGACGATCTGCGAGACCGGACGCCGTCTGCTGACCAGCACAAGGAACCCGAGCAACACGACGGTCAAGGCGATCGGAATCGCGCGAGTGGCTGGGCTCGGCGCGAGCGCGATCAACGGCTCGGACACGACGTACGCGAGTAGCGTCAACGCCGCCCCAGCGAGCAAGGATGAGGCAACGTTGACGAGCGGCTTGGATTCCCGCGCCTGCGACCGGTCCCCGACGGCGCGGCGGACGACGAACGGAAGCAATACTCCGCGTAGGCCGGCTATGCCGACCGCCAACAGCGCGAGCTCGAGCGACGCGTCGTGCCAGGCGACCACACCGACGACAAGCCCGAGTGCCACCCCCTGCCCGCTGAACAACCGAATGATCGTGAACAGGTCTCGGCGCCAGAGCACCAGGACGGCGGCCAACAAGAACAGCCCACTGGTGACGTTCAATAGCGCCACGAAGACGGTCTCGCTCACGAGACTCCCACACGAACGAAGAACGAAGCCGCGACAGCCAACAGCGCGAGCAGGAACGATCCGGCGAGCAACTCGGGCACGCGGAACAGCCGGAGCTTCGCCATGAACACCTCGCCGACCGCGAGACCCACGGCCAGCACGACTGTCTTGGCGACGAACGCGAGAACAGCCAGGAGAAGCAAACCCACCGAGCCACCTGTGGCTATCCCCCAGGGGAACAACAGGTTCGCGAGAAGCCCGACGAACACGAGCAGGCGGGTGGCAGACGCCCACTCCACAACGGCGAGGTCAGGACCGGAGTACTCCAGGATCATCGCCTCGTGCACCATCGTCAACTCGAGATGGGTCGACGGGTTGTCGACCGGCAGACGGCCGGTCTCCGCAATGACAGCAACGGCCAACGCGACGCCCGCCAGGAGCGTCGTCGGGGACAGGACTCGGGTCGGATCATCGAGAGTCGCGGTGACGATCGCCGCGAGATTCGTCGATCCGACCGGAACCGACAAGGCCAGAATCGCCACCAGCAGAGTCGGTTCGACGAGGGCGAGGATGGTCATCTCCCGGCTCGCGCCCATGCCACCGAACGCCGTCCCGGTGTCGATCCCTGCGAGCGCGAGGCTCACTGCGCCCAAGGTGAGCAGCGCGACCACGACGAACAGATCTGCTACCCCGTCGAAGGGCGATCGCGTCGACAGGAACGGACCCACAGCCACGACCATCAGGGTCGTCGCGGCGAGAACCAGCGGAGCGACGGCGAACAGCCCGCTCGTGCCGTTCGGTGTCAACCGTTCCTTGCGCAACAGCTTTGCCAGGTCGCGCCACGGCTGCACCACACCTGCGCCGACGCGGCCCTCCAACTTGGCCCGCACCTGTCGCATCAACCCGACCAGGAGCGGTGCGCCACCTGCGATCAGCACGACTTGGGCAGCCACGCCAACGAGCGCGACGCCCATCCCGCCGCCTTCGGTCATCGCGTCACCGCAAGGACGACCAGAAGGACGACGAGACTGCCGAATCCATAAGCGAGGTAGCGATGCACGCTGCCGTTGGCCAGGCGCCGTCCCATCGTTCCCCACCATCGCACCATCGCGACGATCGGTCCGTACAGCCGCTGCTCGATCCGGTCCGGAACGCGGCGTCGGTACTCGATGCTGTCGACCAGGTAGCGAGACTCCGCGACATGGGTGACGTCGACGTCGAGCTCCGGGTCGAGGACGTCGTCGAAGACTCGCTGCAATGGTTCGGCGAACGAGGTCGCGGTGTACTCCATCCGCGCCGTCATCGGTCCGGCACCACAGTCCCATAGCCGGGTGTTCCGCCGAACCCGTCCACCCACCGCCCGGAGCACCACCAAGACCAGCACGCAGCCGACCAACAAGCCAACCGCGAGAATCAGCGGCGACATCGACCCGACGAGATACTCCAGCCGGACGGTGATGACGCCGGACACAACCTCGTTCGTATCGGTACCGACCAGGTTCGAAGCGACGCCGCTCAACGACGGCAACAGCAGACCAGGCGCGAGGGAGAGCACCGCGATCGCGGCGACCATCACGCCAATCCCGACGAGCATGGTCGGGGGGCTCTCGACCGCGTCCTCGGCCTCGGCACTGCGAGGCTTGGCGAGGAACCCCACACCGAACGCCTTCACGAAGGTGGCCACACCGAGACCCGCCGTAAGCGCTACGGCCGCCACCGCGACAGTCATCGTGATGGCAGACGTCATGCCTCCAGCGGAGAACCCGTGGACGAAGCTCTGCAGTAACAACCACTCACTGACGAACGCGTTTCCGGGCGGCAGCGCCGAAGCTGCCAACGCGCCGGCGCCGAACAGTGCCGTGGTCGTCGGCATCGTCGCCCGCAACCCACCCAGACGATCCAGATCGCGAACGCCGGTGCCATGCAGCACTGATCCGGCTGACAGGAACAGGACCGACTTGAACGCGGAGTGGTTGACCACATGCAAGAACGCCGCCACCAGGGCAAGCCCGGCGACAACCTCGTTGCCGTTCGCGACGAAGATCCCAGCCGCGCCGATACCGACCAACACCAGGCCGAGGTTCTCCGTTGTCGACCAGCCGAGCATCCGTTTCAGATCGGTCGCGACCACGGCCTGCAAGATCCCGTACACGGCGGAGATGGCGCCCAACGCCAAGACCAGCAACCACCACCAGACCGGGCCGCCACCGAGCAGATCGAACCCGACGCGGACGATGCCGTACGCACCGAGGTTGACCATGGCCGCGGACATCAAGGCTGACACGTGACTCGGCGCCTCCGGGTGGGCCCGTGGCAACCAGGCATGCAACGGCACGATGCCCGCCTTGGAGGCGAACCCGATGAACGTCAGCACGAAGACCACCGACCGGACCGCGGGCGACAGCTCGCCAGAGACCGCACGTAGCTCGTCGAACGACCCACCCGCATGCGTGGCGAACACTGTCAGCCCGATGAGGATCGTCACCAGCCCGAGATGGGTCAGCACTGCGTACCACAGCCCGGCGCGGGCCACCGCTGGACGCTGTCGATGCTCGGTCAACACCAACAGGAGTGAGGTGAATGCCATCAGCTCCCAACACAACAGGAAGGTGGCTACCGTCGACGCCGCGGGCACCAACCACAACGCCACCGCGAACATCGGCAGCACCGCCTGCATGGTGCGACCCGAACCGCGCGCGTAGCCGACGTGGTAGATGCCTGCGACAACCACCACACCGCCCGCCACCGCAACGAACAGCCCACCCAACGGATCCAGGTCCAGCCGGAATCCGAACAACGGGAGCAACCACGGCAGATCAACGACCAGGCGGCCACCCAGCACGGCCGCTCCACCGCAGACCACGGCCGCCGCTCCTGCCAACGCCACCAATCCGCCGACCACGACCGAACGTGCGCGCGAGAGTCCTACTACCGCATAGGCCGCGGCCAATCCCGCGAGCAGGACCGCAGCACACAGACAGAGTCGGGCGATACTCACCGGCCGGTCACGTCACGCACAGCCGCGACGATCGCATCCGGCGGCGGGGGGCAACCGGGAACCTCCACATCGACGGGCACGAAGTCACCGACTGCGCCCGCCACTCCATATCCGCCGGCGAACACTCCGCAATTGCGCGCACAATCACCCACCGCCACGACCACCTTCGGCCCCGGCACCGCTTCGAAGGTGCGCCGCAGCGGCTCAGCCATGTTCCTCGTCACGGGACCCGTCACGAGCAGTCCATCCGCATGTCGTGGCGACGCGACCAGCCTGGCGCCATAGCGTTCCGCGTCGTAGACCGGACCGAACGCGGACCCGATCTCGACCTCACACCCGTTGCACGACCCCGCGTCGACATGCCGGAACTGCACCGACCCGCGCAGTTCCCGTACCGCCCTCTCGGCCCCACCTCGTGCGGGGCTGGGTTCGGCCACCCGGCCCGTCCGCCAGATCTTCCGCAGCAGCCTGATCACGACACCCCACCCACATTCCCCACAGCTGACGTCCGATCCCACCTAACCGCGGCCGCGGCCACGGCTACGGCTACGCGTACCTGCCAAGGTGCTACTGCGCAGGTGCTCGAGCATCTCCACCTGTCCCGCCAGCACACCGGTCAAGATGGTCCTTGCCACCGCCAACAGCTCGGCAACCTCAGGACTGACCAAGGAGTAGTAGACGGTCGACCCGTCCTTGCGCGTGACGACCAAGCCAGAACGCCGCAGCACAGCCAACTGCTGCGACAGGTGCGCCGGCTCGATCCCCACCTCCGGCAACATCTCGCCGACACTGTGCTCGCGCTCACTCAAGAGCTCCAGCACCCGTATGCGGGCCGGATGCCCCAACGTCTTGAAGAACTCCGCCTTCAACTGATACAGGGGTGTGGTCACGGCAGCCCGACCACGCGTATCGTTCCACGACATTCGATGCTCATCAGTTGCCAACCTTAGCAACTACGAAACCGGTTGTGTCCACGTGCCCGATCATGGGAACCGCGGCTCTTGAGACAGGTCCCGGTCCACGGCAACAACCCGGTCGCCTCGCATGATGCGTACCTGACGGTCACGTGTCCGATACCTCTGCGGGTCCAAGTCCACGTCGGGCACAGGAGCGACGAGCAGGTAGAGGTAGTCGTTGTCGGCGATCTCCTGACGCGACGCCACTTCAACAGCCCTCAGGTGATCCAACGACCATCGTTCGGCAGCCCCCACCGTTTCCGCGATATGCAGAAGGTCGCCGTCCCGGTCGTAGACGTACCAGGCCCAAGCCTCCCCGGGACCATGGATCATGACGGGCCCATGGTGGCCAGGGCTGCACGAGCGGACGCCACGTCAGCGAACACCTCGGTTCCCAACAGTGGCCCACCGGGCGCCGACCACGATGCGGGCAGTTCCCTACCGCACACCGCGAATCGCCTGGCTACCTCGGCTGCCCGGGCAGCAGCCTTCAAGATCGCCCGTTCTCCACTCGAGCTCCAGCCCTGCAGCTCGCCAAGATCCAGCACCAAGGCCTCACCGGTGAAGGTCAACGCCCACCCGACAGCCCCATCGAACTGCTCCACAGCCGCGTCGCCGAGAAACCCGACGAGCTCGACCACCGCGACGCCATCCTCCCTCACCAGCTGCCACTGCATCGATGACACCAGGCCGCCTCCACTCGCGCACGCATCTTGCGCCAACTTCGCTACTTGCGAACTTTAGCAACTGCTGATCAGCGAACCCTCCTCCCCTCCCCATCTGCCCTTCGAGCGAGTCCAGATCATGGAGCGGACGGGGCATCGATGCGCTCCTGCAGCTGACCGGTGTCGCACCGATCAAGGAGAATCTCCGACAGATCGACGACGTCGCGTACGGCCCCCGCGAAGTCGGCCTGAATGTCGACAACATGGACGGGATCGTCGAGGAGGCGCTTCGCGGAGCCGCGCTCTGGGACAAGGTCAAGGACAAGCTCAAGCAGAGTGCGTACAGGCTTTTCTGTGGTCAGCAGCAGCCGCTCTGCATCGCCCGCACGATCGCTGTGCAGACAGGGATCATCCTCAAGGATGAGCCTTGCTCCGCCCTCGACCCGATCGCCACTGCGCGCATCGAGGATCTCATGCACCAGGTCCGGCAGCAGGACACGATCGCCCCTTCCGCTCGCCGGAGGTCGCACCTTGCCGCGGGCGACTTCCCGCAAGCGGTATTCGACGATCTTCCCGACGTCATCGACCTGGGGCCGCTGCGACTCGACGCCTGCTCCCGCCAGTCATGCCGGCTCGAACAACTTGAGTGTTCACATGCGTCGCATCCGGCTCCGACTCGGCGACGACCCCCGCAACCCGCGCATCATCCTCAGCGTCCGCGGCGTGGGATATCGCCTCGTGCTTCCCGAGGCCAGCTACATCCGCTGGCGCAACCAGCGCTGTCACCCCAAACGCCACTTCGCCATCGGCTCCAAGATCCGCCAACCCGATTACCTACCCAACGTTGCTTGACGCGGCACTAGGCATTTCGGGTACAAGTGAGATCCGGGCCGGCTCGCGTACGACGTCTTGTGTCGGCTCGGATACACCTTCGGATGCGCGGCCCATGTTGCGGACCATCAGCATGAGGAGCTCGTACGAACCGACAAGCGCGAAGGCGGGCCACGCAGCTACGAGAGCGCCGACGAGCCCGTCGGCGAGACCATGCGCGGCGTTCGCAGCAACGGTCGCCGCGATACCGAGCCCCAGGAGCCAGCGGGCAAGGGCGGGAACGGGGGTCCGACGCCGCGCGGAGTGCAGCATCACCATCGAGCTGGCGTAGATCAGGCCATCGACCGTCAGCGGCACGACGCGGGCTGTGAGGCCGTCCTCGCCATAGCTACGGACAACGTGGAAGGCGTGGCGGTAGGAGACGATCGCGGCAACGGTGGCAACGCAGACCACAGCAGCGGCGGTCGACCATCGAATGAGCCTGTCCGTGTCGATCAGGGACAGGAACGTGCGAGGCGAGTTGTCATGAGGGGTCGCGGGCGGCACGGATGAGCTCCTTGGAGGTCCCCTGGGCGGCCGGCCGAAGCCGACCGCCCGTTTTCACAGCCGTTTCACAGAAGGTCGAGACGGCTCCGCACTCAGGAGTACCTAGCTGGACTCCTGATGGACCAGGGGCACCGTGACCATACGCATCCGTCCCACCCGGACGGCGTACACCGGACTTCTAATCCGGCGGTCGTAGGTTCGAATACCACCGGGCGCGCCACGTTTTCGCAGGTCAGGGCCTCGGAAGGGCCGCGCATCGCCGGGTCCGCGCGTCCCTGCCCGGAACGCACAGTTGACTTGGCAAGATCGCGACCTCCCCCACCCTGTGGTGTCTCAGGACATGGGACCCTCCGAACCTATCGGGCCGGGTATTGCTTTGTGGCTGGTAGTCGCCGGTGGCTCGAGGGTCGGGCCTCTGGCAGGGCGGCGCGGTGCCTCGACAGCGATTGCTGCAAGCTCCATCCACGGCGCGGCACCCTCTCGGTCCGATTGCGGACCTCCCGTCTTGCCAAGCGCTTGCAGTTTGCTGCAACATAATGCACAGACTCAAGGCATCGGTCCTCCGCGCAACGACGAGACCCTGTGAGGGTTGCCATGACGAGACGCCCGCATGCTTCGACACCGAAAGCGTTTTCCCGGCGCCAGGCCCTGACCTTGGGCGCCACGATCACCGGCGCGGCGATGATGTCCGTCGCTGGGCTTCCCGAGGCGGCCAGCGCCAGTCCGGTGTGCTCGCTCGCTGGGACCAACCGGCCCTTCATCCTGCACTTCTCCTGGAACGTGCCGCCGCTCACGACGTACGGCGCGGGCACGTTCATGTGCGTCAACTGGTGGGCGTCGCGGCACTTCCCGTCGCAAATCCAGGCCGTGCGCGCGAACGACTGCGAGGTCGTCGAGTACACGCTCCCGGTCAGCGACTACCCGTACGACGATGGCACCAACAGCGGCGTCGAGGAGATGGTGCTGTTCTACACCGGCGGGTCGGGCGACGTGTACCGGCGCCGGGACATTCCGCTGAACTGGTACTGGGATCCGTCCAACCCCGATCGCGTGACCGTCCCCAACTACTCGGCGCGGATGATGGACATTCGGGCGAACAGTGCGTTCTTCCACCACCTGCTCGAGGACTACTACCCGGCCAGGCTCGCGAACCCGAACTGGAAGCTGGACGGGTTCTTCCTCGACGTCCTCGGCGACGGCTACCTCGCCTACATGACCGGCGCGTCGGCCGCCGAGCAGGAGGAGATGCGCGCGGGGATGCGCTGGTTCGTCGCGCAGCTGCGCGACGTCGTCGGCGACGAGTGCATTCTCATCAACAACAACTACTGGCTGAACGACAACTTCGACGTCGACGGCATCATGCTGGAGAACCACGTCGAGCCGACGAATGCCGTGTGGCCGCCGATCCTCGCGCGCACGAAGCGGGGCGTACGCCGGCGCAACCTCACCACCAACCCGACGGCGGAGCTCGCCTGCGGCTGGGCGCAGATCGACGGCGTGGACCAGGCGGGCTTCCACCCGACCGACTACAACATCGGGCCACCCGTGCCGTACGGCGACTGCGGAATCGGCAACAACGGTTGGCCGGCCTCGGCCCACCACCTCCACCTGTGGGACTCCACCACAGCTGTCTGAACGAGGGGGATCACTCGTGGCCAGCAGGCCCGCCACCGCCACCTGGTTGACCGAAGCACGCACGCTGATCCTCGAGTCGTATTCGCCGCCGCTCTACCCTGACCTCGAGTACGAGCCCGACCGGCTCGTCGCCACGATGAGGTCCCTGAACGCCGACACCGTCCGGTTCGGGGCGATCGGGTACTGGGCGAACTATCCGAGCAAGCGGTTCCCGGTGCACCCGGGCCTCGGCGATCGGGACCTGGTGCGGGAGACGATCGACGCGTGTCGTGCGGCGGGCCTGCGCTGCGTCGTCTACCTCCCGCTGTCGCACCCGATGATCGAGCCGGCGCTGGACTCGCGCGCGCACTGGCTGCAGCGCACCGAGTCCGGCGACCGGCACGAATGCGACTACCACGTAGGCGACTTCGCTCGGCCGTACATGTGGTACATCTGCTCGCGCGGGCCCTACCGGGCGGCAGCCGCGGAGATCACCCGCGAGATCGTCGAGGGCTACGACGTCGACGGGATGTACTTCGACGGACCGCACTACTACCGGCCCTGCTACTGCGAAGGGTGCCGGGAGTCGTTCAAGGAGTACTGCGGGAGCGAGCTGCCGAGCATCCGGATGGGCCAGGAGTACGCCCTGGACTGGAACGATCCCGCCATTCCGGCGTACTTTCGGTGGATCGGTGACACCGACCACGACGTCCTGCAGGAGCAGCTCGACGTCATCAGGAGCGTCCGCCCGGACCTGCCCGTGCTCTCGCATGGCGGTCCGGTGCTCCACACGCTCTACAAGCAACCGCACCAACGGCTGCTCGAGCAGGTCGACGGGACGTTGTTCGAGACCGGGTCGAGCCTCGTGCACCGGCATCTGATCGCGGGGCTCACCCGTTCGGCCGGTCGGCTGATGTGGTCGTACACCGGCGGGTACAACAACCATCCGCGCATCGTCGGGCAGGGCGTCGAGTGGGCGCTCGAGGGCTTCAGCAGCCTGTCGATCGGTGGCAGCCCGCTGATCTCCGCGGGAGGCCGTTTCTACTACGACACCAGGGGATCTGAGCACGTGCGGGAGGTGTACGACTTCCAGCAGGAGCACCGCGAGCTGTACGCGGGCCTCGAGCCAGAGCCGTTCCTCGCGCTCCCGTACTCGCAGGCGACCGCGGAACGCTTCACCCACGCCGACCCGATCAACCGCTACAACCATCCGTGGACGGCCGCGCACGATCTCCTGCAGAGCGTCAACCTGCAGACGAACCCCGTCTTCGAGACCGTCCTCGACTCCCCCGAGCGGCTGTCCGAGTACCGCGTGCTCTACCTGCCGAACGTCGCCGTGCTCACGCCGTCGCAACGCGAGAACGTCCGTGCGTACGTGGCGAACGGCGGCGGGCTGATCGCCGCCGGCATCACCGCGGCGACCGATCCCGAGCTGTACGGCGTGGAGGTACGCTCCGACGAATGGGCCGGGCACGACGTCTACCTCGACGTCCCCGACAGCGCCGACGCGACGATTCCAGGGCTCGCGCAGGGCGGGCTGCTGCCGGTGCAACGGCACGCGTTGGTCGCCGCGCACGACGAGGCCTCGGTGCTCGCGACTCTCCAGCGGGGTTGGGCTTCCACGTCGTACCCCGGCATCGTGGCGCGCCGTCATGGCGACGGCCGCGTGGTCTATCTGGCGGGTGCGCCGGAGGATGCGTTCGTCGGCTGGATCCACAAGCACGACCCGTCCGTGCCGGGGCCGTTGGTCCGGCAGCGGATGGGGTACGACCACCTGCCGGAGCTGGCGCGGCTGATGGCGGCCGCCGTCCGCTGGGCGTGTCGCGAGCAGCTGCCGTACGAGCTCGACGCCGATCCCGACCTGCTTGTCGTCCTGGCGCGGAAGGGCGGCGCGAAGGTGCTGAGCCTGATCAACCTGTCCGGGCCGCGGTACGAGTCCGGGCGCTGCGTGCTCGACCACGTACGACCGCGCCGCGACGTGCGGGTGCGGGTCCGCGCGAGGGCCGACGCGTCGTTTCGCCTGCTGCGGGCAGGCGTGGTGCCGCGGACGGTGCGGCACGGCGACTACGTCGAGGTGGTCGTCCCCGAGCTCACGACGTACGAAGCCGTTCTCGTGCACTGACGACCGGAGGACTCATGCCCAGGAAGGTTCGTGTCGCGACGCTGTCGTTCATCTACGCCGGTGGGACGACGATCGAGGAGAATCGCGACCGTGCATGCGAGTTCGTCGAGATGGTGGGTTCCTCGCGGCCGGACCTGGTCTGCCTGCCGGAGAACTACCTCTTCACCAACCTCCGTGGGCCCGCCCGTACGCCGGAGCCCCTCGACGGGCCGACCACCTCGGCACTGGGAAAGCTGGCGCGCAAGTACGGTACCTGGATCGTTGGCGGGCTGCTGACCGAGGACGCCGAGGGCGTGATCCGCAACCATGCGGTCGTGCTCGACCGTCAAGGCGAGCTTGCGGGCGCGTACGCCAAGACGCACCCGACGGTCGAGGAGTGCGAGGACCGGAAAATCGTTCCCGGGTCGCTCGACCCGTTCGTGCTCGAGACCGACTTCGGGCGGCTGGGGCTGGCGATCTGCTTCGACATCGGCTGGCCGGCGCAGTGGGCGGGATTGCGCTCTGCCGGAGCCGAGCTGGTCGTGTGGCCGTCCGCGTACGACGGCGGCTTCCCGTTGCAGGCTTACGCGTGGCTGCACCAGTACTACGTGGTCTCCTCGGTGCGCAGCTTCCACAGCAAGATCATCGACCTCACCGGCGAGGTGCTGGCCTCCACCAGCCAGTGGCACCGGGCCGCGGTCGAGACGATCGACCTGGAGAAGCGGGTGTTCCACATCGACCAGCAGTACCTCAAGCTCCAAGACGTCCAGCGCGACCTCGGGGCGGGCGTGACGATCCGGACGGGGAGCCAGGAGAACATCTTCACGCTGGAGAGCAACGACGACGCGTGGCCGCTCGATCGGATCATGGAGACGTACGGGCTGGTGGACCTCACCACCTACCTCGCCCGCTCCACGGAGGTACAGGACAAGCACCGCGCCTAACCACCGGTCGGCACGGGTTTCGTTTGGAATGAAGGGCACCTTCATTCGAACCTATTGAATGAAGGTGCCCTTCATTCAAAACAGGGGACGGAAGACCCGGCTTCATCTAAACCACAAGAAGCCAGGGGCCCCACAAGCAACGCGAGCACGGCAACAAACCCAGCAAGAAGGAACCTCCCCCGGGACACCTGTTCCGGGGGCAGGGGCGGCGCGTGAAAAACAGGTGGCCGGGCCGGGGCGAGTCAAGGGCCGCTCCGCGGTCGCGAAGCGACGTCGCCCCTCTGCGAAGCCGCCGCGACGCCCTTGACGCGCCCCGGACCGGCCACCACACTCGGACGCCGCCACAGACCCCGAGAGCACCAAACCCCAGGACAGCCTGCGAAGAACACTGCACCAAGACAGCACCAGACCCAGAAGAGCTTCGCCAAGAACATGCCGCACCCGCCGCGCAAGACGGCGCCACGCCGAGATCCTTCGAATGAAGGGCACCTTCATCTCAACCTGTTGAATGAAGGTGCCCTTCATTCAAGCGGCGCGGCAGCTGGGTCGGGGGCACCCTGGTCCGAACCTACGGGACGAGGGTGCCCCTCACCCCAACCTCGGCGCCACCCACCCATGATCATGAACGTGATCATGAAGGCGAACCGTCGCATACGATCAGTTAGGCTTCACGATCACGTTCATGATCACGGGCCTGAGCGCACCCAGCGGATGGCCCGGGCCACCCCGGCACAGGGGGCCCTCAGCCGAGAGCTCAGGGTGCGTCCGCCAGCAGCGGTCGTAGGGTGGTGAAGCTGCGGGCAATGCTGGCGAACGGGTCGTCGGCGCAATGGTCCTGTTCGACCACGTACCACTGCACGCCGGCCTTCTCGCAGGCGGTCACGACCGCCGGCCAGCTGACCTCGCCCTCGCCGACCGCTACCGTCTGGACGGACGTTCCGCTCCCCCGTACGTCCTTCGCGTGCACGAGCGGCACCCGTCCGGACAACGTGCCCAACCAGGCGACCGGGTCGTCGCCGGCGGCGTGCACCCAGCCGATGTCGATCAGCGCCTGGAGGTCCTCAGAAGCGTTCTCCCACAGCACATCGAACATCCGCAGACCGGACTCGTCGCGCTCGAACTCGTAGCGGTGGTTGTGGAAAGCGAGCCCCAGACCCTCCACCGCGAGCTGCCGAGCCACCTCCGACGCACGGCGGGCGAACGTCACGGCTCCGGAAACGCTGCGGAACTCCGCCGGCACGTTGGCCAACACGATCCAGCGCCCGCCCATCGCGTGGCAGTCCTTCGCCGCGCCGGCGACATCGGCCTCGAGGCGGGTGAAGTCCAGGTGATGCGTCAGCAACCGCAGTCCGGCGTCACGTACGACCGAGGCGAAGCGGGACAGTCCGAACCGTTCTGCCAGCTCGACGTACGGCTCCACACCGGAGTATCCGATCTCGCGCACCCGCCGCAACGTCTCGGCGAGCTCGGACTCGGACGCCAAAGCATGCCGAAGCGTATAGAGCTGCAGGCCGATCACCAGAGAATCCCCTTCACCACAAGCTGGAGTCCGTCATCCACCGCGCGATCCGGTTCGCCGCCACGATGAGCACCAGGCCGACGACCGACTGGAACACGCCGATCGCCGCCCCGTACGAGAACTGCGGCACCTGCGAGCCCAGACCGACCTGGTAGACGTAGGTGTCGATCACCTGCGACGAGTCGAGGTTCAAGGCGTTCTGCATCAGCAGCACCTTCTCGAATCCGGTCGACAGCGTCGACCCCATCGACAAGATCAGCAGGATGATCGCGACCGGCGCGATCCCGGGGAGGTCGATGTGCCACACCCGACGGATCCGCGACGCTCCGTCGACGGTCGCGGCCTCGTGCAGCTCGGGGTCGATGCCGGCGAGCGCGGCCAGGTAGACGATCGCGGAGAAGCCCATCGTCTGCCACGCGCCAGACCAGACGTACACATGGCGGAACCACAACGGATCCGACAGGAAGTCCGGTACGGGAACGCCGAGCTTCTCCAACGCCAGAACGTAGATCCCGCTGTTCGGATCGAGGATCGCGAACAGGATCCCGACCACGACGACCGTCGGGATGAAGTGTGGAGCGTACGTGATCATCTGCACGACGCGTGAGAACCAGCGGCGCTTCACATAGTTGAGCGCCAGCGCGAGGATGATCGGCAGCGGGAACGTCGCGACCAGCGCGTAGAAGTGCAGGACCAGCGTGTTCTTGATGACCGGCCAGAACAGGTACGAGTTCATGAACGTCTCGAAGTTCGCGACCCCCACCCACGGACTCCCCCACATCCCACCCGCGGGGTTGTAGCTGCGGAAGGCGATCTGGATGCCGATCATCGGCCAGTAGTTGAAGATCGCGAGGTACGCGACCGGAAGCACGAGCATCGCGTAGAGCTGCCACCGGCGCAGGACTCGCCGGCTAGTCATCCGGGCACGCGACGGTGGAGCCGGTGCGGCCGGGGACGCGGTTTCCCGTACGAGGGCGGCGGCGTCGGGCTGAGCGGTCATTCGCCATCACCCCTTGAGCGATCCGATGCGGACACCGCGGACGAACTGCTTCTGCACGAACGGGTACGCGAGCAGCGGCGGCAGGCTGGCGATCACGATCACCGCGTACTTCAGCAGGTCGCGAATGTCCTCCTTCGTATTGCCTTCGGCGATCGCCTGCACCTGCGAGGGATCCACGGTGTTCTGGATGAGGATCTGGCGGAGCACGAGCTGTAACGGAAAGAGCTGGTCGTTCGTGAGATAGATCAGAGCGTTGAACCAGGAGTTCCACTGCGCCACGCCGTAGAACAACGCGTTCACCGCGATGATCGGCTTGGAGAGTGGCAGCACGATCCGCAGGAAGAACCGGAAGTCCGAGCAGCCATCCATGTGCGCGGCGTCGAGCAGCTCGTTCGGGATCGTGATCTGGAAGAACGTGCGCGTGATGATGACGTTCCAGACCGCGACCACGCCCGGGATGATCAACGCCCAACGAGTGTTGAGCATCCCGAGCTCGCGGACGACCAGGTAGGTCGGGATCATCCCACCGCTGAAGACCATCGGGATGACGAAGAACACCATGATCACGTTGCGGGCGGGAAGATCCTTGCGGGACAGGGGATACGCCGCCAGCAGCGTGAGCGAGACCGCGAACGCCGTGCCGCCGACCGTGTAGATGGCGGAGTTGACGAAGCCGGTCACGATCGTCTGGTACTCGAACACGGTCTCGTACGCCCGGGTCGTCACATCGACCGGCCACAGCCACATCTGGCCGGAGGTGATGGCGTCCGGGCTGCTGAACGACGCCGACAGGACGTAGATCAGCGGATACAGCACCGAGGCGGCGAACAGCCCGAGGACGACCGCGCTCACCCGCCCAACGGCGCGGTCGCCTCGAGTATCCCGGATGCTCCTATTCTCCTGGACGCTGCTCATACGACCGCTGGTTGAGCTCGAGGTAGTCGCTCAGGTGCATCTTCTGAAGGGTGTCGGTGTAGTCGGTCCAGTCACCGTCGTTGTTCGGATCGACCTCGCCCATGACGAACTTGGCCTCCATCTGCGTGACGTAGTTGTTGATCGTCGTCGACAGGTCGCCAGCCTGGGCCGAGTCGGCCTCGGACATCGTGAGCGGTGGCACCTGCAGTTCCTCGGGCTGCCGGTGCGGGTAGTACGCGCTGTTCGTGTCCTCGTAGAGCTTCTTCTCGTGCTCGGGCTTCTTGGGGTCGATCGCCGAGCTCATGAACCAGTCCTTCGACCAGTAGAGAACCCCGTCCTGGTACCAGGACTGCCCCGGCTTCGCGGGTGGCGGCTGGAGGTACTTGTACACGGCCTGCCGGCCGTCGATGCCGACCTCGCCCTTCTTCGCCCACGTCCAGCCCACGCCTTCCGGGCCGAGGTACGCGCGGTTGAGCGACTCCAGCTCGTACTGGCTGTCCGCCCACATCGCGGCGATCTCCGGGATCTTGCAGGCCTTCGTGATCACGAAGTTCCCGATGTAGTAGGAGCTGTAGTAGTCCCAGGTCGTCTGCCGGAATCCGTTCGGCCCCTTAAGCGGCGCGATCGGGGAGTACTCCCAGTAGCGCGGCGTGTCGACGGTGAGGAAGCCCCGCCGGCCGACGACGGTCCCGAGCGTCACGACCTTCGCCGTTCCGAGCTTCTTCATCTGGTCCGACGTCTGGGTGAACGTCTGCTTCGGGACGAGACCCTGCTGGTAGAGCTTGTTGAGGTAGCGCAGACCCTCGCGCCACTCGTCCTTGTCGAAGACGCAGTCGACCTTGCCCTCGTTCAGTGCCAGCCACGGCGAGCCGGGGTTGTACATGAACGAGCCCATGATGAACGAGTCCAACGTCACCTGGGACATCTGCGTGGTGAGCGGGATCTCGTCGGCCTTGCCGTTCTTGTTCGGGTCGCCGTTCTTGAACTCCACCAGCATGTTCTCGAACTCGTCGAGCGACTCCGGCACCTTCAGCCCCACCTGGTCCAGCCACGGCTGGTAGACGAACGCGCCGGCGTTGTGCGTGTGACAGTGGAAACAGTCGTTCACGCTGGGCATGCAGTAGATGTTGCCGTCGGGCGAGGTGATGACCTTCTTGGCGTCGGGATACGCGTCGAAGATCCGCTTCGTCTCGACGCAGTACTCGTCGATGATCTTGTTGAGCGGAACGAACAGCTTCTGCTGCGAGCCGTAGATGCTCAGCTGGGACGGCGTGAACCCGGACCACGGGAACATGAAGATGTCTGGCAGGTTGCCGGAGCTGATCATCGCGTTGACCTTGGTCATGGTGTCGCTGCCGCCGCTCGCCATGACCTGGAACTTCACCTTGACGCCCGTACGCTTCGTGAACCAGTCGGTGAACGCGTTCTTGTTCCAGTCCCCGACGGTGATGTCCGCGGGCACCGCGACGGTGAGCGTGGCGGGCTCGGTGGTGATCGGGCCCTTGGTCGACGCGATGGGTCCGATGTATCCCTGCGGATAGAGGACGTTCGGGTTCGGCGTGGTCTTCGGGCCCCCCGCGACCGGCTTGCCGGCGGCGGCATGAGAGCCGCCGCTGGCACCCGAATCACCACCGTTGCACGCGGCGATCGTCGGTACGGCGACCGCGGAAGCCGCCGCCGCCTTGAGGAATCCGCGTCGCGACAGGTGCGTCGCCATGTTGCCTCCTGAGGTGAGCTACCTGGGGCGTTCGTGAACGGGAAGCGCCTCCACGTCGTCGGGAACGTCGATCAGGAACACGTTCCCGTAACCGTTGTGGTCGCTGGTGAACACGATCTGGTTGCCTGCGGCGTTGAACCGCGGATGAACGTGCACGTGCTGCACGTGGAACGAGCCTCGGTGCGTGTGCAACGTCCGAGGCTTGTCCCACGCGTCGCCGGTGGAGCGCCACAACACCAGCTGCGGGAAGTCGCGCTGCCCGTCGCCGACGACGAGACCGACGTCATTGGAGTGGCAGTGCTGGACCGAGACGGTCTCCATCTCCTGCTGGTCGGTGTTGTCGTAGTTGATCGAGCCGAGGAACGGCCTGCCCTGGAGCGTCCCGTGGTAGCCGATGTGCTCGCCGTCGGCCTGCCAGTACTCGTGGCCGACGCGTTCGCCCGGCTCGGTCGGGCGGATCTTCCAGGCCTTCCCGTTCTCGATGTCGAGGCCCCAGATCCGGTGGTCCACCAGGTCCCACGGGCCTTCGTGGCAGAACGTCAGCAGATCGGCGCGGCCGGGTGAGGTGTTGATGTGCCCGATCCAGTGGTTCTCCTCCCAAGCCACGTTGGGCGGAGAGCCGTCGACGGGGATGCGGACGACCTGCGAGAGCGGATGCAGGTCGACGTGTTCGGCGAAGCCCGGATACAGCGACAGCCGGTGGTAGTCCGGGCCGAGCATCGCGGCGAGCTTGTCGTTGACGTCCTCGGTCACGTTCACGCAGACGTAGCGGCCGTCCGCGGTGACGTTGGTGCACCCGCTGCCCTTGAAACCCTCGGGCACCTCGTAGAGAACCCGCTCCTCGAGCGTGTCGAGGTCCAGGGCGACGAGTCGGCCGCGGAACCAGTAGTACGCCTCGTCGCGGGCCGGGTTGACGCTCGTCGAGAGGAACGTGCCGGAACCGGCGTCCGGCAGGTCCGTCAGCTGCCGAAGCTCACCGCTCTCGAGGTCGACGCCGTAGAGGTTCGTCGCGTTCTGCCGGTCCGAGCCGACGACGAGCTTCCGGCCGCCGTCGTACCAACCGGCGTTGGTGAAGTAGAGGTGGTGGCTGTTGCCCTTGTGGTTCGTGAGCTGTTGCACGCGGGCGTCGGTCTCGACGTCGCGGAACTCGATCCGTTCCGACGGGAAGGCATCGCCTTTGGCCATGGTCGGTTCATCCCTCCCGGTCCAGCAGCGAGGCGGACTCCGGGTCCAGAAACAGCACGGCGTTGCCCTGACGGCGCAGCGCGGTCGCCGGGCAGGAGTTGTCGACGGGCGCGGTCAGCGCGGCGCGGACGGCTTCGGCCTTCCTCCGTTCGGGAACGGCGACCTGGAGGGAGCGCGCGGAAAGTAGAGCCGGAACGGTGAGCGAGATCGCCGTCTCGGGTACGGACTCGATGCCGGCGAAGTGTCCTTCGTCGACCTGCTGCTTACGCGACCTGTCATCGAGTGAGACGACCCTGGCCCACCGTTCGTCGGCGAAGTCAGCCTGGTACGGCTCGTTGAACGCGAGGTGGCCGTTCTCCCCGATCCCCATGCAGACAAGGTCGATCGGCTTCTCCCTGAGCAGGTCCTCGTACCTCGCGGCCTCCGCGGACGGGCTCGCGGCCCGACCGTCGAGGTAGTGCACGCGGGCGGGGGCGAGTGGCCGCTCGAGGTTCTCGGCGATCCAGCGCTGGAAGCTCGCCGGGTGGTCGGGGCCGATCCCGACGTACTCGTCCATGTGGAAGACCGTGACCGCGTGCCAGGGAACGTCGGCCACGTCCACCAGTGCTTTCACGAACGGGAGCTGCGAGTTTCCCGTGGCCATGACGACCCGAGCCTCGCCACGCTCGCGGACGCTCGCCCGCACCACCTCCGCGGTGTGCGCCGCGGCCGCCTGTCCCAACGCGCGCTGCGAGGACAGCACCCGCACACGCAGGGACTCCGCGGCGAACTCCCAGCTCGCTCCGCCGTCCGCCATTCCGTCGCCTCTCCTCGGGCCCGTTCGCCTACTGTCGCACGACAATAACGCAAGCGCTTGCATTGAGGAAGACTCGTGCTGGGTAAGTGTGGTCGACGACTCGTCCAGATGCGGTCATCGCGCCAGTTTGCAGGATCTTGCAGCACCCGCGCCGACGGGCACCTCAGGCGATCACGGACGGGTACGGGGTGCGGGGTGCGTCGCCGATGTGGTGGTGGTCCGGGCCGAAATAGCTCATCGTCACGGCACGGCGAGGCGAGCCGGACTGGTTGGCCGCGGTGGCGTGGACGAGCAGACTGTGGAAGAACAGCCCGGTGCCGCGCGCCATCGGGACGTGTACGAGCTTGTCCACGTCGTAGTGCGTCTGCGGCACCACGTAGTCGTGCGCCGTGTTCTCGTGCGGCAGCGCGCCGGCGCGGTGGCTTCCCGGGACGACCATCATGCAACCGTTGTCGATCGTCGCGTCGTCGAACGGAATCCAGCACGACCAGAGCGACATCGGCTCGATGGGCCAGTACGGCGAGTCCTGGTGCACGCCCTTCTCCGATCCCACCGATGGCGGCTTCATGAGCGCGTCGGCGCGGTACAGCCGGAGGTCGCCGCCGACGAGCGCGCGGACGCGCCCGGTGATCTCCTCGGACGAGATCAGCGAACGGAACAGGTCGTCGCCCCACAGCCCGCTGATCTTGCGGATGTCGAGCCCGTCGGCTTGCTGCCGGGCGAGTGGCTCGCGCTGCAGCTCCACCCCTGCCGGCAACGGGCGCGAGCCCGCCGCGTACTCCTGTAGCCTGTCCGCGAACCGCGCACAGTCCGCGGCGGAGATCAGCTCCTCGACCAGGAAGAAGCCGTCGCGATCCACGTTCTCGACCGGCACCTCATGATGGATCCGCGAAGCAGTCATGGTGATTCTCCGTCCGTGAGAGCAGCACTTACCTGCAGT
Source organism: Tenggerimyces flavus (assembly GCF_016907715.1). NCBI lineage: Bacteria > Bacillati > Actinomycetota > Actinomycetes > Propionibacteriales > Nocardioidaceae > Tenggerimyces > Tenggerimyces flavus. The sequence continues at coordinate 6,682,027 of NZ_JAFBCM010000001.1, forward strand.
CTCGCCAGGGACTCGCGCCAGTGGTATGGACGTTCGCGCTGGATGGCTGGACGTTCCGGAGCGGCACCCGATGGTCGATGAACGGTCCGACGTCTCCGTCGCCGCCCTGGCCGGCGCGTTCTTCGCCTGCCCGCCCTCGTGGTCGCTCGGCGAACGCACCCGGCCGCACTACCAGCTGTGGCTGGTCTGCGGCGGCGAGGTGACCTTTACGATCGACGGCCGATCGGTCCGTACGGTCGGCGAGCGATCGGCCCTGCTGCTCTCCCCCGGCCTCCGACATCGCGCCGAGCATCGCCCCGACCGGCCATTGCACTGCTACGTCGTCCACTTCGTCGGACGGAGCTACGGCCTGCCGACGGCAATGCTCTGGGACCCGTACGCGATCTGCGAGGTCGAGCAGACCGCCTGGACGGCGATCGCCGGCTCGGCACGCGAGCTGTGCACCGAGCTGGCCGATCCCAAGCCCGGCAGCACATTGCTGGCGAACGCCGCACTGACCCGCGCCCTCGGCCTGTTGCAGCGAAATGCGGTGGACGTCGAGTCGCTGGCGTACGGCGAACGCACGGTGGCGGCCGTCGCGGCCGTCGTCGAGCACATCACCGCGCACTACCGCGACGACCTGTCGCTGCGCGACCTCGCCGGAGTGGCGAACGCCAGCCCTGCCCACCTCAGCCGGCTGTTCCGCCGCACGCTCGGGCTGTCGCCGATCCAGTACTTGCGTCGCCATCGGCTCGACCACGCGAAGCGGCTGTTGACCGACACCGACCTGGCCGTCGCCCAGGTCGCAGCTGCCGTGGGCTATGCCGACGGCTTCTACTTCAGCCGCACGTTCCGTCGCGCCGAAGGCATGTCGCCCACGCAGTACCGGCACGCGAGGCGGCCCGGCCTCTGACGCGTCAGTCGAACTCGCCCAGCAGCTCGGCGAGCTCGTACGCGCGGTTGTCGCGCACCGAGCGCCAGATCGCCTCGCCGGTCGCCACCGCGTACGCGCCCGCCCGTCCGTCGGCGACGATGCCCAGCTCGACCGACTCCTCCGACGGTCCCGCGAACAGGTCGTGCCGCAGCCGTGGGTCGGCCCCTCCATGCCCGCCAGCCGCGGCCGGCACGACGTACGACACGGGCTGGCCGAACATCGGATAGTGCGTGATCCGCGCCGACTCCGGCGTCTCTCCCCCGCCGTCGCGGAACGTCACGTCGGACGCCTCGATCCGGCCGTGCGTCCCGCTGATGCCGAGCCGGTAGCCCTCCCACGGACCGGAGAAGCTCAGCGTGTACGTCATCGAAGCTCCACGCTGGAAGCGGATCACGGCCGCATACGTGTCCTCGATGTCGATGGCCTCGTCGTAGATGTAGCGCTGCTCGTCCGGCGGGTACTGCACGTCGTACGGCAGATCCGCCGCCGCGCTGGCGGTGGCCCAGCGCCGCTGGTACGGGCAGCGCTGGCGCTGCTCACTCGGCGAGAGGTCCTTGCCGGGATTGTGTGGGCTGTCCGGCCCGTAGTAGTTGAGCGCGCCGTACGCGAACACTTGCCGCGGCACGTCGTCGACGAGCCAGTTGACCAGGTCGAGATGGTGGCAGGACTTGTGCACCGAAAGGCCGCCGGACAGCGCGCGTTGCCGGTTCCAGCGGTGGAAGTAGCTGGCGCCGTGGCAGGTGTCGACGCTCCACAGCAGGTCGACGTTCGTCACCCTGCCGACGAGCCCGTCGCGCACCATCCGCTTGAGCTGCCGGTTGCGCGCGGTGTGCCGGACGTTGTGCGCGACGCGGATCGAACCGCTGCTGGCACGTTCGGCGGCGAGCATGGCGCGGGCCTGCGCGCAGTCCGCGGTCATCGGCTTCTCGGTGATGACGTCGAGTCCGCGTTCGAGCGCCGCGATCGCGTACTGCGCGTGGCTGTGGTCCGGCGAGGCCACGATCACCACGTGCGGCTTGGTCTCGTCCACCATCCGGTCGAACGCGTCGGAGACGTAGCACGGCACGTTCACCGCGTGCCGTTCGGCGAACGCCGCCATTCGCCCCTTGTCGACGTCGGTGACGGAGACCAGCTGCCCGTACGCCGACAGGTCGTCGGCGGGATCGCCGCTGGCGGGCCGGCCCAGCAGCGGCAGCGCGAACATGTCCAGGCCGCGTTTGCTCAAGCCCACCAGGGCGTAGCGCGTGCTCATGCAGTCTCCAGGGCTCGGGCGAAGAACTCGGCGGATCCGTGCGGGTCGAACCGGTGCCCGCCGGCGAACAGGTTCAGCTCGAGCCGCTCGGCGGCGCCTGCCGCCGCGTAGATCTCGCGGACCCGCTGGTGGCAGGCGAGTGCGGAGTCGACGAGGAAGCACTCGTCGTGCGCGCCGATGTCGACCAGCAGCGGCAGCGGCGCGAGCAGGCCTTGCAGGTCGGGGACGTCGACGAGCTCGTAGAGGCCTGGCGTGACCTGCGAGCCGCAGTAGTTGGCGTCGCGGTAGGCGAAGTCGGCGAACAGGTCGCTGTAGCAGACGATCTCCGCGGCCCTCAGCCGTTCGTCCAGGAGCGCGCTCCACAGCGTGAGCGTGCCGCCGCCGGACAGGCCGACGACGCCGAGCCGGTCCGGGTCGACGAACGGCAGCTCGCTGGCGAAGTCGACCAGCTTCCGGCCGTACGCGAGGTTCATGCCGAGCGGCGTCATCCCGAGCATCGTCGCGTGCAGGTAGTACAGGTCGCACCGGTCGTGGCCGCCGCCGACGGCGCGGTGGTGCGGCTTGCGGTCGTCGGCGAGGTCGCCGTACCCCATCCAGTCGATGGCGAACGTGACGAAGCCGGCCTCGGCGAGGTGGCGGCCGTAGCCGCGGTGCACGTCTTCGCCGGGCTCGCCCATCACCGGCTCCTTGCCCGCCGCGGTGTGGCCGTGCCAGCAGAGGATGCCCGGGCGTCGTTCTCCGCGGGTGAGATCGGCGGGGCGGTTCACGTACGCGACGGCGGACAGCCCGGGCTGGACGTCGAGGTGCCAGCGCTGCCGGAGGAGCGGACCGTCCCGCCATTCGGCGACCAGCTCGGGATGCGGGTCGACCTGGGCGGGGAGCCTGCCGAGAGTGGCCAGAACGGCCGGCTTGGCCCGCGTTCGCCAGGCCGGGAAGGCGCCGGCGAACCGGTACCGTGGCAGGTGCGAGCGTGCGGTCGCGAGGAACAGCTCGTACGGGCTGAAGTTCCGGCGCGCCTCCGCACTCCGCTCCATCGCCCGGACGCTACCACAACCGCTTGCAGCACGTGCAGTGCTCATGCGGCGGACTCTCCTGTGGAGTGTCCCGTCTCCTGGCACAAGCGCTTGCCGTACGATCACGTCATGAGCGTGACCCTCGCCGACGTCGCGGCTGCTTGCGGGATCTCACCGTCCACGGTGTCGCGGGCCCTGTCCGACCCCGACAAGGTCAACGCCGCTACCCGGAAGCGGGTCCAGCAGGTGGCCAACAGGATGGGCTACACGCCGAGCCGAGCCGCCCGTTCGCTGTCGATCGGGCGCACCGGCACGATCGGGCTGATCGTGCCCGACATCGCGAACCCGTTCTTCCCGCCCTTGATCAAGACCGTGCAGTCGCGCGCGACTGCACGGGCGAACGCGGTGCTGCTCGCCGACACCGACGAGCACGTCGCGGACGAGCTGCCGCGCGCGCGGGCGATGCGCAAGGACGTGGACGGGCTGATCATGGTGTCGCCGCGCACGTCGGAGGCGCGGATGGAGGAGCTCATCCAGCTCGGCCCGATCGTGTTCGTCAACCGGCAGGTGCCCGGCGCGACGTGTGTGACGATCGAGAGCGCGAACGGCATCAACGACGCGATCGAGCACCTCAGCGCGCTCGGGCACAGGAACATCTGCTACCTGAACGGGCCGCGCCGTTCGTGGTCGAACGCCCAACGCCACAAGGCGATCCGCGCGGCGTGCAAGTCGCGCGGCGTCGAGCTGACCGAGTTCGGCCCGTTCGAGGCACAGGTCCAGGCCGGTGTCCGGGCGGCCGACCTCGTCCTCGCGAGCGACGCCACCGCGGTGCTCGCGTACGACGATCTGATCGCACTGGGCGTGATGGGCCGGATCGCCGAGCGCGGGCTGCGCGTCGGCCACGACGTCAGCGTCATCGGCATCGACGACAGCCCGATGTCGAGCGTGATGTACCCGACGCTGACCTCGATCCACGTTCCGAACGCCGAGGCCGGAGCACTCGCCGTCGACCTCCTGCTCGACCTCCTCGAGGGCGTCGAGGGCGTGGACCCGGACGAGACCGAGCTGGAGACCCACCTCGTGATCCGCGGCTCCACCGGCCCGGTCCCGGCCTAGCCTCGACCTCTCGTCCGGCGGTGGGTTCGCCCCGGCCGGCCCTGCCCTGGGGCCAATGATCATGTTTACATGATCATTTGCCGCTTTACGTGGGGTGGACGCCAGGTAGAGCGGTCACTGGCCGGGTAAGGCGACCACGACGCTGAGCCGATGCGGTCAGGCCTCGTCGGCTCCCGCACGGAACGCACTCTCGCCGGGAACGGCGGTGAGGAGCAGGTCCGCTCCGGCCAGCTCGCTGCCGCGATCGGTCAGGACGAGTGGATCACCCTGCCAGTCGAGCCCGGCCAACGTTCGGTTCCTTGCACGGCCAGCGAACAAGGGAAAGGGCCACATCGACTCGGCTATGAGGAGCTCCACCTCGTTCCCCGAGCGGACCTCCATGACCTCCTGGCCGTCCAGCCACCAGGAGCGAACGACCTCCCGGCGCTGCCAGCGCTCGACCGCTTCATCGCGAAGCACGCGGTGGTCCACAGCCGCGTTGGCGACCAGGACCGATGCGCCACGTCGCGGCCAGACGAGAACGCAGGTGGTGTGCCCGAGGATCGTCCCTGAACTCATGAGGGTCAGGTGGGCTCCCTCCCGGTGGATGCGAAGGCCGGCACCGAGTGCCCCGCCTGACCCATCGGCGACCGCGCATTCGAGGAGCAGCTCGATCATCTTCCCGGAAACCACGTCCGGTCGATGCCCAGCGAGGGCGGCAGCGAGCCCGACCAGGTCTCGCGTGGTCGACCGCAGGTCCCCCGCGGGCGCCGCAGCGCCCAGCACCCCGGGAGGTTCGTCGACTCCGCGCGAGAACGACGTCGCGTGCATGTCCAGCGGCGCCAGCACCTGGTGGAGCAAGAGGTCAGCGAAGGGCTGATCGACGAGTTGCTCCAGGCGAAGCGCCGCCAGTCCGTACGCGGCGTTGGAGTAGTGCCACGTCAACGGCGGCATCCACAGTGACGGCGTACGACTGAGAGCGGTCGTCAACTCGTCTCGGAAAGGTCCAGCCGAGAACCAATGGTCCGGTCGAAGCTCGAACGGGAGACGCGAGGTGTGGTTGAGCAGGGACCGCCAGGTGATACCCGACGACGGTGCGATCGGATCGGACCAGCCCAACACGCCGTCCACCGCCAACCGTGCGACCACGAGCGCGGTCAAGGTCTTCGTCACCGACGCGATCGGGAAGCGATCGTCGAGTCCGATCGGCCCGCTCGCGTCGAGAATCGTGCCGTCGTCGCCAGCGTGGACGCGGGTGAGGGCCAGACGGTCATCGGCAAGGTCGTGGCTTCGGACGGAGTGCATGGTCAGGATCATACGAAGCTGACACCTCGTTGCGTAGCATACTTACGTACTTCGATGAATTTTTTGAACCAGAATCCATGGACGCTTCGTTATTTAATGACGTAGATTCCGTGTCATGCCGACCAACGGCGCGCAGACGGCCTCGCCAAGCGCACGGGACCGCGACCAAGGCGCCAGCCGCCGCGCCTCGGGGTTCGGGGTGGTTCGGCAGCTCGCCGCGTTCCTGGTGCGGGCCGTCCTCAGAACCGTCCTGATGCTCTGGTTGGTCGCCAGTGTCACGTTCCTGGCGATCCGGGCACTGCCCGGCAATCCGGTCGACGTCTGGGTCCAGGACATGCAGGGCACCGGAATGACCGCGGCCCAAGCCGAGAAGCAGGCAACGCGCCTGCTGAACATCGACGTCAACGAATCGCTGTGGAGTCAGTACGTCAGCTACCTGAACAACCTGCTCCGGGGGGACCTGGGGCAATCGGTCATTCTCTCGCCCGGCACGCCCGTCAGCGAAATGATCGGCGACCGGCTCGGCTGGACGCTCTTCAGCGTCGGGTTCGCCCTCATCATCGGCTTCTTCATCGGGCTGTACCTGGGCGGCATCGCGGCCTACCGCCGCGGGAGCTGGCTCGACCGGGTCATCACGAACGGCAGCGCGCTGATGGATTCGATCCCACCGGTCCTCCTCGGGATCCTGCTCACGTTCTACCTGAGTGTCGTGTGGGATCTGGTGCCGGTTCAGAACCTTCGGGGCGCGTACTCGCCCGACGTGCAGCCCGGCCCCAACCTCGACTTCGTCCTGAGTGCCTTGGCCCACGTCATCGCGCCGGGCACGGTGTACATCCTCACCAGCGTCGGCGCATGGGCGCTGATCATGCGGAGCAGCGCCCTCAGCGTGCTGGGTGACGACTACGTGAAGCAGGGGCGTGCTCGCGGATTGTCCGAACGGACGATTCGAGTGTCGTACGTGCAGCGCAACGCCCGGCTCCCCCTGGTGACGGGCTTCGCCATCAGCATGGGCTTCGTCGTTTCCGGGTCCGTCCTGGTCGAGGAGATCTTCGTCTATCCAGGTGTCGGCCAGCTCCTGGCCGACGCCCTTGCCCGACGCGACTACACCGTCATGCAGGGCGTGGTCATCGCCACCACCATCACGGTCCTCATCGCGACCGCCGTCGCCGACGCTCTGTACGGCTGGCTCGACCCTCGAACCCGGATCGAGGTGAGCTCGTGAACGATCTGGTGGATCGGCACACGGCGGGTCCGCCAGCCGACGGCAGTCCGGGCGATCACACCGCGGTTCCGAGGCGACGCCCGGTCCGCGGATGGATACGTCGCCTGGGGTTCGGCGGGACGTTCGGCGTCACCGGCCTGCTCGCACTGGTGCTCACGTGTGCCTACGGACGCTTCGGGTTGGAAGTCCCGTCCACCGACCTGAATGCGATCGCCCAGGCGCCCAGCGCGGATCACCCGATCGGCACTGACTTCGTCGGCCGCGACAATCTCGTCCTCCTGATCCGTGGCGGCTGGGACATGCTCGAGCTGGCGTTCGTCGCCGGCACCCTGATGTCGGCGATCGCCGTCGCCGTGGGCCTCCTCGGGGCGTTCGCAGGTGGCGTCGTCGACCGCGTCCTGGTGACCGTCACCGACGTCTGGCTGACGGTCCCGCGGTTCATCCTGCTACTCGTGATCGCAAGCCTGTTCCGTGTCGGATCGACAGTCGCGCTCGCCGTCCTCATCGCGCTGTTCGGCTGGCCCTACCTGGCGCGTCAGATCCGCTCTCAGGCGCTGTCGCTCCGCAGTCGTGAGTACGTGGAATCGGCACGTCTTCTCCAGCTTCGGACCGTCCACATCATGGTGCGATACCTGGTCCCCGCCGTGGCGCCGTTCGTCGTCATCGCGACGATCCAGGCCATGACCTCCGCGATCTATCAGCAAGTGGGCTTGGCGTTCTTCGGACTGGTACCGCTCGAGGACAACTGGGGCGTGCTGTTCAGCGTCGCGTACGGCCAGAACGCGCTCTATCTCCCCGCGGCCGCCTGGAGCATGCTCGCGCCCGTCGCGGCGATCTGCTTCCTCCAGTTCTGTCTCGTGCTCGCCTCGCGTTCGCTGGAGGAAGTCTTCGACCCGCGATTGAGGGGCGGTCGGTGATGACTGCGGACGCGATCGACACGACAGCACTCGGAGATCCGCCGACGTCTGTCGTTCTCGAGGTCGAGAGACTGACGGTGCGGTACCAAGAGGGGGACCGAACGGTCGAGGCGGTCACAGATCTGTCCCTCTCCCTCCGGCGAGGTCGCACGGTTGTCCTGATCGGAGAATCGGGTTGTGGCAAGACGACCGCCGCTCTCGCCATCCTGGGAATGCTCCCGCAGACGGCGACCATCCCTTCAGGTCGGATCAGGATCGACGCGGGTGGCAGATCGGTCGACATGCTCTCGGTCCCCGACGCGGAGCTGCGCTCCCTGCGTTGGAACCATGTCGCGTACGTACCGCAGAGCTCGATCAGTGCGTTCAACCCCATCCAACGCATCGGGCAGCACTTCCGACAGACCGCGGACGCCCATCGCATGGCACGAGGAGCCGCGGAGGCGAGAGCATCTGAACTGCTCGCCGCGGTCCACCTGGACCCGCACCGGGTGTGGCACTCGTACCCGCACGAGTTGAGCGGCGGCACCAGGCAGCGGGTTGCCATCGCGTTGGCGATGCTGCTCGACCCGGCCGTGATCATCCTTGACGAACCCACAACCGCGCTCGATGTGCTCACGCAGGATGCGGTGTTGCGGACCCTGCTCGAGCTCCAGGAGTCCACTGGCGTGAGCTATTTGGCGATCACCCACGACCTCGCCGTGGCAGCCGCCCTTGCGGACGACCTCGTCACCATGTACGCCGGCCGCGCCGTGGAGGTGGGCCAGGCGGCAGACGTGCTGGCCGAACCCCTTCACCCGTACACGCGCGGGCTCCTGCGGTCGATGCCGTCGGTCGATTCGCACGCCGCCGCCGAACCCATCGGTGGATACCCGCCGAGCATGGCCAACCTGCCACCAGGGTGTGCGTTCCACCCGCGTTGCGCCCTCGCCGAGCAGAGCTGTCGAAGCGGACCGTCGCCAGACCTCGTCCGGTTCGCGGGCCGGTCGGTTGCCTGCCCGATCGTCGCCACCGCGCAGGGTCCAGGTGAAGGCCGATGAACGGACTCGTCTTCCTTTCCGACATCTCCAAGGTGTACCGGAGTCGCCGACGGGAAGTGACGGCTGTCGACCGGGTGACCCTCGGTCTCGATCCTGGTCAGATCGTCTGCCTGGTAGGCGAATCCGGGTCTGGAAAGAGCACCATCGGTCGGATCGTCACCGGGTTGACCGACCCGACCGCTGGCGACCTGCGGTACGGCGGAGTGTCCGCGCGGTCGATGTCGCGGCGCGAGTTGAAGGCCAGTCGACTCGCTGTCCAGCTGATCCATCAGGACCCCTATGCCTCGCTCAACCCCGGAATGACCGTCGGCGCGACGCTTGCCGCGCCGCTCAAACGACACGAGGGACTGTCCGGAACCGAGCTCTCGCGTCGAATCAGGACCCTGCTGGAGGACGTGGGGCTGACGCCATCAGGGCTCTTCGAACCCAAACTCCCCCACGAGCTGTCCGGCGGGCAACGGCAGCGGGTGGTCATCGCCCGGTCCCTGACTGTCGACCCCAAGGTGCTCGTCGCCGACGAGGCGCTCTCGATGTTGGACGTCTCGATCCGAGTGAGCGTTCTTCAGATGCTTCGCGGGCTTTGCGACGACCGCGAGCTTGCTGTCCTGTTCATCACGCATGACCTCGCCGTCGCCCGCCAGTTCGGCGACGGCCACACCGTAGCGGTCATGCAGCAAGGGCGGATCGTCGAGCACCGCGACACCGCGACGCTCGTGGCGAATCCGGAGCACGACTACACCAGAGATCTGCTCCGCGCCGCTCGACACGAAGGCCTGCGATCCAGGCACTCGCCGCACCCGCAGTCGGTACCCGCGACAAACGCGCCGGCGATGCCGCCCGGACGTTAGGCAGCGACTTCGACAGCTCAACCCTCCGCCGCATGAGGTGCGACGGTGCTCTACCCAAAATCTGAGGAGTACCGATGACCAGAACCAAGCTCCGGTCGGCCGTTCTCGGCCTCACCATGGTGGTCCTTTCTTCGTTGGCCGCCGCATGCGTCGGAGATGCGAACGGCAACAACGACAAGGATTCGCCGAACAAAGAGGTGGGGACACTGGAGTTGGTCTCGGCTGAGCAACCGGCGCAACTGCCCGGAAAGGTAGCCGAAGGCACGAAGTTCGTCATCACCGTGAATCTCAAGGACGACATCGGATGGTCGGACGGTACGCCGCTCACCTCTCGCGACTTCGTCGGACTCTACGACGTGAAGTGGGCGCAGCAAGACCCCGTGTGGGAGTCGTTGACCGAGGTGCGGGCACCGACCGACACCACCCTGGTGTTCGAAACGCGTGAGCTGTCGCCCAACATCATGCAGCGGCTCGTGCGCTGGAATCAGCCGGCGTCCTCATCCCAGTACGGCGAAATCTACAAGGCGCTCGGAGAACTGCGGGCCAAGGGCACCGCTCCCGACAGCACAGAAGTGGCTTCGGTTCTCAAGAACCTGGACGGCCTCAAGCCCGAGAGCACCATCGCGTACGGGCCCTACGTTGTGGACCCCAGCGCGGTGACAGCGCAGCAAATGACGATGGTGAAAAACGAACACGGCTACAACGCCGACAAGTTGGCCTTCGAACGAGTCGATGTCACCTGGGGATCAACCCAGCAGACGGTTCCCCTGCTGCTCCAGAACCAGCTGGACTACACGACGGACGCCTTCACACCGACCGACGTCCAGGCGCTCAGCGCGAACAAGAACATCGAGTTCATCCGCTCACCCCTCAGCACAGGAACCGGCATCTGGTTCAACGAGACCATCAAACCGTTCGGCGACAAGCGGTTCCGACAGGCGATCGCACTGATCATCGACAGGAAGCGAAACGCGAAGGTCGCGCTGGGAGATGCCGCCAAGCCTGTCGAGCACATGGTCGGGTTCAGCGACGTCTATGTCGCTGACTGGCTACCCGCGGAGGTCGTCAGCGAGCTCAACCCGTACGACCGGAACCTCGACGCGGCGGAGAGCCTGCTCACCGAGGTTGGGCTCACCAGGTCTGGGGATTCCTGGTCCTATGGCGGTGAGAAGTACGGGTTCGAGATCACCGCACCCTCCGACTTCCCCGACTTCCTCGCTTCCGCGAAGGACGTCAGCGCACAGTTGAACGAGTTCGGATTCGACACCCACGTGCGCGGCATCCCCGCAGCCAACCGTCCCGACACGATCAAGCAGGGACGGTACAAGGTCATGCTCGACTTCGGCATGGTCTCGACGCCGTCGCACCCTGCGAGCAGCCTCAACTGGAACATGGCCGAGGGGTACTTCGGCACCAACAATCCCGAGAGCACCGGCTCGAAGGGCCTCGCGTGGCCATGGCGCCAGACAGCAGCGGACGGAACCAAGGTCTACATCCCTGACCTCCTGGACGAAGCAGTCGAGGGCATGGACGTGGCGCCGCAGCGGAAGGCAGTCGAGACGCTGGCGCAGATCTTCAACGACCAGCTCCCCGTCGTTCCGATCTTCGAGCGGTACACCACCGACCCGATCGCCCACGGTCCGCGGGTCACCGGCTGGTTGCCGAAGGACCATCCGGTGTACAAGAACAACCAGGGCAGCGATCCGTACGTGTCGATCCAGCTCCTGGAGGGCGTCCTGAAGCCCGTCGAAGGTGGGGACGGCACGTTCCGAACCAGCGCTCCCTACGCCCAGCCTCCCAACTTCTCCTGGAACTACTACGGGGCGAACAGCATGTTCTCCACCATGACGTCGCCGTCCTACGACATCGCCTTCCCACCGTTGTTCTGGTACTCGCAGGCCAAACGCGCCTATGTGCCAAGCGTGGGCAAGTCGTACTCGGTCGCCGAGGTCGGCTAGCCGGACGTGCCTGCCCTCCTGGGGAGACTTGGGATGGCGACGTCTCGAGTGATCTGGGGCGGAAGGCACTCCGTGGCTGAGACGTCTCGGTCGCCTTACCCGGCCAGTGGCCGCTCTACCTGGCGTCCACCCCACGTAAAGGGGCCAATGATCATGTAAACATGATCATTGGCCCCAGGGCGGGCCGGGGATCGGCGATCCGTCGACCTTGGCCACCGAGTACGACTCTCCAACTGCCGGGATGTAGGCGTCGATCGCCTCGCCGTACCAGAACAGTGGCGGCAGGGTGATGTCGTACGACGGCGAGGTCATCGTGGCGTAGATGCTGTGGGCGGCGAACTGGTTCAACACGTAGGTCGGCGGCTGGGCGTACGGGGCGCTGGTACGGAACGAGCCGTCGCTGCCGTCCGCGGGCTGGAGGATCCCCTCCAGGAACTGGATCGACACGTAGTTGTCGCTGCCCTGGTTGTTCTTGTAGACGTAGACCGGATGGTCCTTGGGCAGCCAGCCGGTGACGCGGGGACCGTGGGCGATCGGGTCGGTGGTGTACCGCTCGAAGATCGGAACGACGGGGAGCTGGTCGTTGAAGATCTGCGCCAGCTTCTCGACGGCACGCTTCTGCCGCTCTTGGTCGAACCCGGCGACCGCCTGGTTCAGCAGATCGGGAATGTAGACCCCTGTCCCGTCCGCGGCCCGCTGGTGCCACGGCCAGTTGAGCCCCTTGGGTCCGCTCGCCTCGGGCTTGTTCGTACCGAAGTGTCCTTCGGCCAGGTTCCAGCCGAGGCTGGTCGCCGGGTGGGAGGGGGTGGAGACCATGCTGAAGTCGAGCATGACCTCGTACCTGGCCTGCGCGATCGTGTCGGGTCGGTGCGCGGCCGGGATACCGCGTACGCGAGTGTCGAACCCGAACGCGTTGAGCTGCTCGCTCACGTCCTTGCCCGAGGCGAGGAAGTCGGGGAAGTCCGACGGTGCCGTGATCTCGAACCCGAAGGCCTCGCCCTCATAGGTCCAGGTGTCCTTGTCCTTCGACAAACCGACCTCCACCAGAAGGCGAGCGGCGGCGTCGAGGTCCCGGGGGTAGGTGTCGAGGCCGGCGACCACCTCGTCGGAGAGCCATCCGTCGACGTAGGTGTCGCTGAACCCGACCATGTACTCCACCGGCTTGGCAGCCTCACCCAGGGCGACCTTGGCGTTGCGGTCCCGGTCGATGATCAGCGCGATCGCCTGCCGGAACCGCTTGTCGTCGAACGGCCGGATGGACTCGTTGAACCAGATCCCGGTGCCCGTGCTGAGCGGGGTCCGAATCAGTTCGAGGTGAGGGTTCGCCTCGAGTGCCTTGACGTCGGTCGGGGTGAACGCGTCGGTCGTGTAGTCGAGCTCGTTCCGCAGCAGCAGCGGCACGGTTTGCTCCGACCGGCCCCAGACCACGTCGACGTGGTCGAAGGTGATCTTGTCGCCGTTGTAGCCGCCGTCGTTCTTGACCATGCGCAGCTGCTGCGTGGTGACCGAGCTCGGGTCGATGACGTACGGACCGTACGTCACGGCCCGGTCCACCTCCAGAGCCTCGAGGTCGTCGAGCACAGCCTGGACCTTGGCGTCTCCCGGGGAGGCGCCCACCGCGCGCAACTGACCGAGCCGGTCGTAGATGTCGCCGAACAGCGACGATGGCGCCGGCTGGTACCAGCGAAGGAGTTGCTGCAGGAGGTTCGGCGAGAGGTCGCGGGTCTCGTACACCAGCTGCGTGTCCGACGAGGCCTTCACGTCCGTGAGCGACGCCCAACTCGGGTCCTGTTGCGCCCATTTCACGTTCCACAGGCCGACGAAGTCGTGGGCGGTGAGCCTCGTCCCGTCCGACCACTCGATGCCGGGCTTGAGGTTGACGGTGATCGCGGTGTTGACGCGTTGTTGGGCAACGAGGACGAAGATGACCTCGACGAGGGCGAGCTGAGCGATCCGACTGGCCATGGCGCCGGATCGGAACGTGGTCTCGCGCGCCGCCGTCGTCAGGACGATGTCCGCCCGACGAGCGATCGGGGCGCGCGGGTAGTTCGTGACGGCGACGGTCGTCGCGCCACTCTTGGCGGCCGCCTCGAGGTAGCGGATCGTGTCCTTGGTGGAGCCGGAGTGCGACAGACCCACAGCCACGTCATTGCTGCCGAGCGTGCCCGCCGAGTCGATCGCGAAATGCGGATCGGCGAAGCTGTGGCTCATCAACCCCAGGCGATGCAGTTTGGACTGCAGCTCCTGGGCAGCGAAGGAGCTCGCACCGGCGCCGAAGAGGTCGATACGTCGTGCCGCCACGATCGCCCGTGCGACTTCCTCGAGGCTCCGAGTCGACACCTGCTCTGCTGTTTCGGTGATCGCGCGCGCGTCAGCGCCCGCCACCTTGCGGACGATCTGAGCCGTGGTGTCGTCCGGCAGGATCTCGCCGGAGAGCTGCTCTTCGTTCCTGTTCGCCGCAGCCGCGGCCGCCAAGGCGAGCCGGAACTCGGGGTAGCCGTTGAACCCGATCGTGCGACACAGCCGAATCACCGTGGTCTCGGAGGTGTTGCAGCGGCGCGCCAGCTCGGCGATCGTCGACGCCGCCGTACCTTCGGGATGGTCGAGCGCCGTCCGGGCGACGCGGGCCTCCGACCGCGAGAGGTTGGGCAGGATGCCGCGCAGCGTCGCGAGCACCGTACGGTCGACCGGCTCGTGCTTGGCAGCGGACTTGGACATCTTCCCCTCTCACCCCTCTCGTCGTTCGGGGATCGTATCTGAGCCGACGGCGCACAGCTGGGAAGCCGCAACCATGGCTCCTCGAGCTCCTACATGCTTGCCTGGCGCTCAGATGGGTGTCGCACCTGATGGTCGGGAGCGCCGCCACGGCGAAGACTTGGGCTGTGAGCATCTTCGGGCAGCTGGACAGTCGGGCCGATCGGGTTGGTGCCATGCGGGCAAGTGATATCGCCGTGAACGTGCCGACTGTCACTGTGGACGATCAGGTGGCGAAGGCTGTCCGGGTGATGGTGGTGAGTCGGCTTCCGGGGCTCGTTGTCGTGGACGAACGATCGCGGCCGTCGATCGTGCTCCCTGGTACGCAGGTGTTGCGGTTGGCGGTTCCGGGGTCCTACCAGGAGGACCCCAAGCTGGCGCACGTCGTCGACGAGTCCTACGCCGACAGCTTCTGGCAGGAGCTGGGTGACCGGACCGTGGGCGAGTCCCTTCCCGCGAAGCCGACGAAGCCCGTGACGGTTCCCGCGGACGCCACGTTGCTCGAGGTGGCGGCGTTGATGGCACGCCAGCACAGTCCGCTCGTGGCGGTGGTCGACCGCGATGGCGTGCTGGTGGGCGCGATCACTCTCGAACGGTTGATCACGAGCCTGGCGGTCCTCGGCAACGACGAGTGAACGACGTCCGCCGCTAGTCGACACGAACGATCACGTGCTGTGGGGAGGTCGCGCCCGTGTGCCCGAAGCCAAGCAGGACGGCGCGGCATGAACGATGACAGCCGTTGCCGCGTTGACGATCTTCCTGATCGCGTTCTACTTCATCGCCACCGAGAAGGCGAACAAGGTCACGGTCGTCCTGATCGCGTCCGGCGCGATGGCCGTGCTGGGGTTGGTGCCTGGCTCGGAGGTGTTCTTCTCCGAGCACGAGGGGATCGACTGGAACGTCATCTTCCTCCTCCTCGGCATGATGGTGATCGTCGGAATCATCAAGCAGACAGGCGTTTTCGAGTTTCTCGCCATCTGGGCGGCGAAGAGGGCGCGCGGTAAGCCGTATCGGCTCATGGTGATGCTGATGGTCATCACCGCGATCGCCTCACCGTTCCTCGACAACGTCACCACGATCATGTTGGTGGCGCCCGTGACCGTGGTCGTCTGCGGCCGGCTGCGCATCCCGGCGCAGCCGTACCTGATCGCGGAGGTGCTCGCGTCGAACATCGGCGGCGCCGCCACGCTGATCGGCGATCCTCCGAACATCATCATCGGCAGCCGGGGCGGGCTCACGTTCACCGACTTCCTCGTCCACATGGCGCCGATCGTCGTGGTGGTCTTCGTCTTGTTCGTGATCTTCGCGAGGTTCCTCTTCCGCAAGGCCTTCCAGCACGCCCCCGAGGAGCTGGAAGCGGTGATGGCGTTGCAGGAACGACGGGCGATCACCGATCCGGCGATGCTGCGGCGGTGCCTGATCGTCTTCGGTGCCGTCGTGATCGGGTTCGGGCTGCACGCCGTGGTCCACATCGACCCGGCGATCGTCGCTCTCGTAGGTGCGGGCCTGATGTTGCTGGTCACGAAGGCGGACGTCTCCGATGTCCTGGCCGAGATCGAGTGGCCGACGCTGGTCTTCTTCATGGGCCTGTTCGTGATGGTCGCCGGCCTGGTGCACACCGGTGTGATCGCCACCATCGGCACCTGGGCGGCGGGGGCGTTCGGCGACAACCATCTCCTCGCCGCGACCGCTCTGCTGTTCGGCTCGACCGCACTCGGCGCGTTCTTCGACAACATCCCGTACGTCGCGACGATGGCACCGATCGTCGAGGGCATGGTGGCCGGTGTACCGGATCCCGCTACAGGACAGGCGTTGTGGTGGTCGTTCGCCCTCGGGGCGGACTTCGGCGGCAACGGCACCGCGGTGGCCGCGAGCGCCAACGTCGTCGCGATCGGCATCGCGGCGCGCACCGGCAACCCCATCGGGTTCTGGCAGTTCACCAAGTACGGCATCGTCGTGACCGTGCTGAGCTCGATGATCGCGTGGGTGTACGTGTGGTTGCGGTACTTCCTCTGAGACCGGGCACCACCTACGGCTCGATCAGGCCCGTCCTGATCGCGTAGCGGGTGAGGTCGAGCCGATCACGGAGCCCGAGCTTCTGCAGGATGTTCGCGCGATGCCGCTCGACGGTCTTGAAGCTGATGACGAGCAGATCGGCGATCTCCTTCGAGGAATGGCCTTCCGCGACGAGCTTCAGGATCTCCTCCTCGCGGTCGGTGATCGCCTTGGCCGCAGGGGCGATCGTCCCGTTGCGGGCCTGCTCGAGGTACTTGCGGATCAGGGCGGTCACCGCTCCTGGGTAGAGGAACGGTTCGTCGCGCATGGCCGCCCGGCAGGCCTCGACCAGGTCGCGGTCGGCGACGGACTTGAGCACGTAGCCAGACGCTCCCGCGCGCAGGGCCTCGAAGAAGAACTGGTCGTTGTCGTACATGGTGAGCATCAGGATCCGAAGTCCCGGCTGCAGTCGGGACAGCTCGCGCGCCGCTTGCAGGCCGGTGAGCCTCGGCATGGCGATGTCGAGGATCGCCAAGTCTGGTTGGTCCGCGGTGGCCTTGGCGATCGCTTC
The DNA here is from genome assembly GCF_016907715.1 of Tenggerimyces flavus. Lineage (NCBI taxonomy): Bacteria > Bacillati > Actinomycetota > Actinomycetes > Propionibacteriales > Nocardioidaceae > Tenggerimyces > Tenggerimyces flavus. The sequence continues at coordinate 6,698,907 of NZ_JAFBCM010000001.1, forward strand.
GGCGCCGTCGCCGGCTTCGGCGACCACGGTGAGGTCGGGTTCGTTGTCGAGGATCATCCGTACGCCGCGACGTACCAGCGCGTGGTCGTCGGCGAGCAGGATCCGCGTCGGCGCGCGGTTAGCGTGCATGGTCGGCGGCTCGGGGAACGGACGGCTTGCGACGTACGGCCGGGATGCGCAGCCGGAGCTCGGTGCCGCCGTGGGCGCCCGCCTTGAGGACGAGGTGAGCGCCGACGAGCAGGGCGCGTTCTCGCATGCCGCGGATGCCAGCGCCTTCGGTCGAACGGCCGAGTCCCTTCCCGTCGTCGATGACGGTGAGGTCGATGCCGCTCCTCGCCCGATAGAGCTCGACCGTGGCGTGCCGGGCTCGCGCGTGCCGGGCGATGTTGGTGAGCCCTTCCTGCGCCACGCGGTAGAGGACGAGCTCGGATTCGCGGTCCAGGGACGGCAGCTGGTGGTCGAAGCGCCCGTCGACGGTCAGGTCACCCGTGGTGAACTCCGCGGTCAGGGCCTTGAGAGCGCTGACCAGGCCGAGCTCCTCGAGGACGCCAGGCCGTAGCCGGCGGGCGATCCGCCGCACCTCGTCCAGCGTCGAACGGGTCGTCTCCTGGACCTCGTGAACGACGCCTCGTACGGGCTCGGGAACGATGTCGGCGACCCGCTTGAGCTCGAGCAGCACGGCGGTGAGGGACTGGCCGACCTCGTCGTGCAGCTCCTGCGCGACCCGTTGCCGCTCCGCCTCCTGGGCGGACAGCGCGCGACCACTGCTGGCCGCACGCTCGGCCTCGAGCCGGTCGAGCATGCTGTTGTGGGCAACGATCAGGTCAGCGATCTCACCCGAGCCCGCCACGGTCGGCCGTTGGGTCGGCTTCAGCAGATCGGTGGTGGTCATCGTGCGTGCCAGCCGCTGCAGCGGTCGCAGCGTGAGGCGAAGGATCACCGCGTTGACGACGAGCATGACGACGAGCCCCGCACCGAGGATCACCGCCTCCTTGCGTGCGATCGGCGTCGAGACGGTGACGGGTCCGAGAGCGAGCGCGACGATGGCCGCGATCAGGATCGCCGCGTTGGTGAGGAAGATCCGCCAGAACAGCGACACTCGCGACCTCCTGATCCTGTGTCCGTTCCACTATGGCCCTGCGTGGCGATGGGCTGTCTATGGGTGCGGGCACCCATGTCCGTGCACCGTGTCGAGGAAGGTGCCGACGACCTCGGCGATCTGGTCGGGAGCGTCCAGCGGGATGAGGTGGCCAGCGCCGTCGACGGAACGGAACTCACCGTTCTGAGCGAGTGCCGCGGCGCGCCGCATGACCCCCTCGGTCACGAGCGGATCGTCCCGGCCGTGCAGCCAGAGGGACGGCATCCGCAGGACGGGCAGCGACGGGGTGAAGTCGAGGCGCATGCTGGTGGGCCCGTACGCGTCGACCTGCCAGTCGTCGAGCGCGGGTTCGCGGTGTTCGACGCGTTGCCGCGCCTCGGCCTCGATGAGCCGCATGAGGACGTCGAAGTCGCGCGTGCGCGTGCCGTTGGCGAGGTGGCGGGACATCGTACGGCGCAGGTAGCGGGGTCCGGCGGTCCAACGGGTCGAAGCCCTGAGCAGCGCCCCCGACCGCAACACGAGCCAGGTCAGCAGCTGCCACGGGCGCCGGGCGTCGAGGCCACCCGGGTTCATCGCGACGAGCGCGCTCACCCGGTCGGGACGCGTGAGCGCGTAACCGAGGGCGACGCCTGCGCCCATCGACAGCCCGACCAACGAGGTCTGGCGTACGCCGACCTGCTCGAGGAGCTCGTCGAGGACGGTCTCCATCCGTGGCTGGTCGACCCGGCCGGTCCAGGGTCTCGAGAGGCCGTGGCGTGGCAGGTCGACGGCGAGGACGTTCCACCGTGCGGCGAGGGCCGGCATCAGATGCCGCCAGGTCAGCGCGGCGGTGTCGAGCATCGCGCCGTGCAGCAGGACGACGGTGGGCGCGTCGGCCGGCCCGGCTTCGTAGACGCCCAGCGGGCCTCCGTCGAGACGGAGTGTTCGGGGGTGTGCGAACGCGTCGTCGGTCACCGTTCCGTACCCCCGATCGGCTGCTGGCGTCGGTTCGCCAGGAGGCCGGCCAGGCCGCGAACCGCCGGCTCGGTGAAGCGGGCGGTGAGCGGCCCGACGACGACGAGGATGAGCACGTACGCGGTCGCGAGCGGTCCGAGCGACGGCTCGATCCCGGCGCTGACAGCGAGTCCGGCGATGACGATGGAGAACTCGCCGCGAGCGACGAGGGTCCCGCCAGCCCGCCACCGGCCGGGCACGGACACGCCGGCGCGGCGGGCGGCCCAGTAGCCCGTGGCGATCTTCGTCGCGGTCGTGACGACGGCGAGTGCCAGCGCGGGCAGCAGGACAGGCGGGATGCTGGCCGGGTCGGTGTGCAGACCGAAGAACACGAAGAACACCGCGGCGAACAGGTCGCGTAGCGGCGACAGCAGCGCCTGCGTGCCCTCGGCGACCTCGCCGGACAGGGCGATCCCGACGAGGAACGCTCCGACCGCGGCGGACACCTGCAGCTGCTGGGCCAGACCCGCGACCAGCAGCGTGAGCCCCAGCACCATCAGCAGCAGGTTCTCGGGGTTGTCGCTGGAGACGAACCGCGAGATGAGCCGGCCGTACCGTACGGCCACGAACAGCACCACCGACGCCACACCCAGCGCGATCGCGAGCGTGAGTCCGCCTGCCATCCACCCCACGCCCGCGAGCAGCGCCGTGACGATCGGCAGGTAGACCGCCATCGCCAGGTCCTCGAGAACCAGGATGCTCAGCAGCACCGGTGTCTCGCGGTTGCCCAGCCTGCCAAGCTCACCCAGCACCTTGGCGATCACCCCTGAGGACGAGATCCAGGTCACGCCGGCGAGGACGACCGCCGCGACCGGACCCCAGCCCAGCAGCAGCGCGGCAACCGCCCCCGGAACGGCGTTGAACAAGGCGTCGACCACGCCAGCCGGATACTGCGTCTTCAGGTTGCGGACCAGGTCGGAGGCCGAGTACTCCAGGCCAAGCATCAGCAACAACAGGATGACGCCGATCTCGGCGCCGGTGGAGACGAACTCCTCCGTCGCGCCGAGCGGCAGCAGCCCTCCCTCGCCGAACGCGAGTCCGGCCAGCAGGTACAGCGGAATGGGTGACAGCTTCAGTCGGGTCGCCAGCCGTCCGAGCAGGCCCAGCCCGAGAATGATCGCGCCGAGCTCGATCAGGAAAACCGTCACCGAGTCAGTCCCGCCCGAGGATCGTCGCCGCCGCATCGACGCCTTCGCGCGTGCCGATCACGATCAGCACGTCACCACTCGCCAGGCGAAAGTCCGGGGTCGGCGACGGCGTCGCATCCGTTCGGCGCAGCGCGGCCACGATCGACGCACCGGTACGGGTGCGGATCTGCGCCTCGCCGAGCAGCCGCCCGTTCCACACCGAGTCCGCCGCCAGCGGGATGCGTTCCGCGACCAGGCCGAGGGCAGTGGTGTGCAGAACGGACGGGCTGTGGTGCTCGGTCGACAGGGCACCGACGACGAGCGACGCCTCCTCCCCCGTCAGCCGGAGCGAGAGCTGGCAGGTGTCCCGGTCGTCCTGCCGGTAGACGTTGAGGGTGCGCGAACCGTCTCGGTGCGCGATCACCGACAGCTCCCGATCCTCCCGGGTGGTCAGGTCGTACTGCACACCGATGCCCGGCAGCGGCGTGGAACTCATGCGCGGCACAGTCAATCCTCCAACAGGATTCTCGTCGTCATGATCATCGCACTCGGCTCCAAGTCGGGTCCGGAGTCGCGCCGCGACGCCCCTCGGATGGGTGTTGGCCCCGATGGACAGGCCGGGCGGCTCCGCGCGAGTCTCGAACTGCGAGCCCTACGGCCCGGTCGTCCACGAGAGAGGACACGGAGGCGATGGAAGCGATGAACGCGCCCGAGGCCCTGGTGGCCGCGGTGCTCCTCGCCATCCTGGTCGTCGTCACGATCGCGAGAACGGTACGGATCGTGCCGCAGGCGCGAGCCCGAAACGTCGAACGTCTCGGCCGCTTCCACCGAACTCTGCAGCCCGGACTCAACGTCGTGATCCCCTACGTCGACAGGGTCTACCCCGTGATCGACCTGCGGGAGCAGGTCGTGTCGTTCCTCCCCCAGCCGGTCATCACCGAGGACAACCTGGTCGTGGAGATCGACACCGTCCTGTACTTCCAGGTCACCGACCCCCGCGCGGCCGCGTACGAGATCGCCGACTTCCTGCAGGGCGTCGAGCAGCTCACCGTCACCACCCTGCGCAACGTCGTCGGCTCGATGGACCTGGAGAGCACGCTCACCTCCCGCGACACCATCAACAGCCAACTCCGAGGAGTCCTCGACGACACCACCGGAAAGTGGGGGCTCCGCGTCAGCCGCGTCGAGATCAAGGCGATCGACCCGCCGCGCACCATCAAGGACGCCATGGAGAAGCAGATGCGCGCGGAACGGGACAAGCGTGCGGCGATCCTCGGTGCCGAAGGGCAGCGCCAGGCCAAGATCCTCACCGCCGAGGGGGACAAACAGGCGGCGGTGCTGCGCGCCGAAGGCGACCGGGCGGCTCAGGTCCTCAAGGCAGAAGGCGAATCGGGTGCGATCGACCGGGTGTTCCAAGCCGTGCACCGCAACGACCCCGACCCGAAGCTGCTCGCCTACCACTACCTGCAGATGCTGCCCGAGCTCGCCCGCGGTCCCGGCAACACGTTCTGGGTCATTCCCGGTGAGGTCACCGCGGCCCTCCAGGGGGTAACTCGGGCCTTCGCGGAAACCCCGACCGCCGAGGTCGACACCGACGCGGCTTAGCGCATGAGCGATCTCATCTCGAGCTTCGACTCCTGGGCGGCCACGTACGAGACGACGCCCATGCAAACCCTCGTGTTCACGCCGGTACGTTCGACCGCCATCGCGCTCGCCCACCGGTACCTGCCCGCGCCGTCCCGTGTCCTCGACGTCGGCTGCGGTACCGGCCGCCTGCTCCGCGACCTGCGAACGAATCACCCGCACGCGCAGCTCGTCGGGGTCGACCCGGCGGCGAAGATGCTGCTCGAGGCCTCGGCCCTCGCACGCGGCTCGAACCTGCGACTCGTCCGCGCCGCCGCCGAGCGACTGCCGTTCGCCTCCCACAGCTTCGACCTGGTCTTCGTCACCATGTCGATGCGACATTGGTCCCGCCCGCGAGCGGGAGTCGCCGAGGTCGTTCGAGTCCTGCGACCCGACGGTGTCCTCGTCGTCGCCGAGGTGGCGCTCCCGGCCGGCAAGCGACGCGGCCTGCTCGCACGACTCACCGAGGAACGAAAGCAGCTGATGTACGCGCGCCTGCTCGACGAACAGGCGGTCTCACGTCTCACGATCGAGCCCGCGCCCGTTCGAGGACCAGTCCCCGACGTCCAGGTGGTCGTCCTGGCCCGAACCCTCGCGCGTCCGACCCCTTGAATCCGCGTACAGGTACCCAGCCGCGGCCAACCCCGTCAAGCCGGCAACGAGAAGCCAGCCATCGTGCAACGCCACCGCGCTGGCGAGAAGGACAGCGGCCACGATCGACAGCGGCAGCCACACCGGAGGACGGCCGTCCCTGCCACGCACGTCGCCTCCGCGAGGCAAGGGCCACTCCTCTCGACGGAAACCAACGCATGACAGGTCGCCAGGTGGTCCCCGGGGCCGACGGCCATTGAGGTAGCCAACTCCACGCCCCGGGGCAATCTCAGTCTCGCCAACCGGCCGGGCGTTCGCCATGGGTGCGGACACCCAAACCTCGCCGCGTTCCTGGGATGAGAAGAATCTCACCGTCAGGTCACGCTGGTCGCCGCATGCCTCGGGGAGACTCGTCCAATGGTTCGAGCCAAGGTGATCATCGTGATCGCGGGGGTCCTTGGCCTCGTGCGGGTGAGCGGTGAGTGAGGGACGGCGGCGGATCGTTCGTTCGTCCGCGCTCCTGATCGGTCTGGTCGGGCTGAGCCAGGTGTTGGGGTTCGTTCGCGACGCGGTGGTGGCAGCGGTGTTCGGCGCCTCCGCGGGGGTCGACGCCTATCTGGTCGCGCAGGGGTTGATGAACCTCGTCCTCGGTCTGGTGGCCAGCGCGCTGGCCAAGGCGCTGGTACCGCCGGTGTCGAGGGCAGCGGACGCGGGTCAGCTCGAGGAGGGGCATCGCACCGTGCGTGTCGTCCTCACGGTCGCGGTCGTGGTGCTGGTCGCCGGGTCGGTCCTGATGGCGATTGGTGCCAACCTCGTGATCGCCGTGCTTGCCCCGGGCTTCGACGCGGCCACCGCGGAGCAGGCCGTGCAGCTGGCCAGGATCGTGTTGGTGGCGACCGTGTTCGTCGCCGGTACGAACATCCTCGCGGCAGCCGCGCAGGCAAGTGGCCGTTTCTTCTGGTCGGGTCTGCAAGGCATCCCGTTCAACCTCGCGATGATCGCGGCTGCGGCGTTGCTGGCCGCCGAGTTCGGGGTGGCGGCGCTCGCCATCGGTTTCGTCGTGGGCTCGGCGTTGCGATTCGCCGTGCAGCTCCCGGCAGCTCGTCGGATCGGGCTCAAGCTGCGACCATCCCTGCGGCTGTCGGACCGTGGCTTCCGTGAGGTCGTCGCGCTCGCTCCCGCCCTGCTCGTCGGCAGCGCGGTCACCAACGTGAACACCCTCGTCGACCGCGCTGTCGGGTCCGCGCAAGGGGCCGGCACGATCGCGTCGCTGAGCTACGGCTGGCGCATCGTCACTCTTGCCGAGGTACTCCTGGTCGCGGCATTCGCGGCGACGCTGTACCCGAGGTTCAGCGCCATAGGCGACCCCGCCCGTCGCGCCGAGCTACGCGGCGCCGCAGGACGCGCCCTGACCGTCGTCCTCCTCGTCATCGGTCCCGTCGTGGGCATGCTCACCGTCGCCGCCGAACCGATCGTGGTCGTGCTGTTCGGCCGCGGCAACTTCGACGCGCACGCGATCGAACTCACCGCGCTGGCCGTGTCGGTCTACGCGGTGGGTCTGCCCGGGCTGGCCGCGCGCGAGGTGGTAGCCCGCATCTGCCTCGCCGTCGGCGACAGCCGTACCCCGGTCCTGGCCGCGGTCGTCGCGATGGCGGTCAACGTGGCCGGAGATCTCACCCTCGGCGTTCGCTACGGAGTCGCCGGCCTGGCCGCCTCGACGTCCTTGTCGCTCGTGCTCGGCGCGGTCCTCCTGGGTGTCCTCACGGCCCGCCGACACCGAGCACTCGGACTTCGACCGATAGCACTCGACACCGCTCGCCTGGCCGGAGCGGTCGCCGGCTCCGCCTTGGCCGCGTGGGCCATGCTCCAGCTGCTCCCTGGCAACGGTCCGACGTCCGCGTCCGGCGCGATGGTCGCCCTCATCGCCGCGGGAACGACCTGCCTCGCCGTCTACACCGGCCTGATTCTGCTGCTCCGCGTCACCGCGGTCGCTGACCTCAAACAAGCCGTCAGCGATCTGCTCCGCCGTAACAACAAATCCTGACGGGCGGCACGAAATGGCGATGAGAATACTCTCACGTGTTTGTTGCGGCTCTTCCCATTTTAGGCATTTAGGGTCTGCTCCATAGAGGTTCCTGACTGCTGGAGGAAATGTGTCCGGCCGGCATTCCACTCAGCCGATCGAATGGACAAAGATCGCTGTTCTCGGCAGGTCCTATGGACGATGCGCTATCCGAACTCCTTGGCTGTCCGAGGAGGACGACCTCACCGCGATCCTGCACGAGTACACCGTGGACCGCGAGCTCGGCGACACGATCGTCGTCAGTGAGAAAGTCGCCATCCTGCTCACCGGCAGGACGATCTCGCTCGACTCGGTGACGGTTCGCCCCTTCGCCCGACGGCTCGCCAAGCTGGTGCGGCCCCGGTTCGGCTCACTGGGACTCTCGCTCCCCGAAAAGATGCAGTACGTCGTCGACGAGGTGGGCCACCCCCGCGTCGCCGCGGCGGCAGCCGCGGCGCTCCTCACCCGCCCGTTCGGAATCCGCGGTGCCTTCTACCGCATCGCCGGAACGCTCGCCAGAGACATCGACGGTGGGCGCCCGCCGTACGGGTCGATGCTGTTTCCGCCACTGTCCACTGCCCACGCCACCGCGCTCTGCACCGAGCTCGAGCGCACCCTGGGCGCTGGCGTGGCCATCGTCGACATCAACGACCACGGCGGCTCGATCCGGGCCGCGTCCGACCTGTCCCTGCCTGCCGACGACCTCCTCCAGGTGTTGGCCGACAACCCGCTCGGCCAACGCAGCACGGGTACCCCGATCGGCCTGGTCCGGCCACTCTGACCAGTCCCACGATCGGGCATCCGAGTACGGAGGAGGGGGCGAACCGATCCACGCAGGCGGCCGCCCCCAGCCCGAGTGAGACTCCGGCGTCGCCGGGTGGGTAGAGCGATCCCGAGCCTCGCGTACCCAGCTTCGCCTCGGCACGCCGCTGTCGCCATCGGTGCCAGCACCCATTTCGGTCGCTGGCCGCGCGAGGCCACCCGATCGGGCCATGACGTCAGGTTCAGCGCTGGTCCTGGTCGAGGGTCGCGGGCCGCGTTGAGCTCATCGACTCTTGTCGGTCCAGTCGGGCCAGAAGCCGCAGGCGGGTGGATCGGCTAGTTGGCGCACGCGGCTGCCGTCGGGTCGCATGGTCAGCAGGTGGATGCAGGTTCCGCCGGTGGCGGAGTAGTTGAAGAGGATCGTGCGGCCGTCGGGGGACCAATTGGGGAAGAAGGCGAGATCTTCGCCTGGTGTGGTCGTGGTCAGCGCATTCAGGCCCGTGCCGTCGGGTCGGACGCTGAACACGTCGGCTCGGAACGGTCCATCGTTGCTGCCGGCATGAGTGGTGAAGACGATTCTTCGGCCGTCGGGAGACCAGTCCTTCTCGTCGACCATGAGGTCATAGGACGTGATTTGGTGTAGTCGACTGCCGTCGGGACGGACCAGGAACATCGCGCTCACGCTCTTGTTCTCCGGGTCGTCGTCAGCGCCTCTGAACCGGCTGAACGCGATCCATCGGCCGTCCGGCGATACCGCCGGGACACCGTCGCCCCAGAAGATGTCTGGGTTGAGGGTGACCCTCTTCAGGTGGGTGCCGTCAGCGCGGATGGAGTAGATGCCGTCCAGGAAGCCAGCGGAGGTAGCGACGCAGCAGTGCTCGAACACGAGCGTCTTCCCGTCCGGCATCCACACCGGGGTCTGCTCCAGGCAGGGGTCGGTCGCGATCGAGCAGTGCGTCAGTTGCGTGAGCCTCGTGCCGTCGGCGTTGACGGTCATGATGTTCGGATAGCCCTCCGGATCGCGGCGTTGGAAGGCGATCCGCCGCCCGTCCGGCGACCACACCCCGGGCATGTCCTGGTAGCCCCACGCCGGATGGGTGAGGCGGAACCGGTGCGACCCGCCCGCGCGCATGGTGACCAGTGCCAACCGCATCTTGTCGCCGGACCGTTCCTCAACCGAGACCACGATCCGGCCGCGTGCGCTACTGGCGGCGCCGGTCGGTTGAGCAGCTGCGCTCACCGTGATGCCTGTGCCCGCGAGCGCAACCCCGGTGGCGACCACGACTGCCGCTTTGACGGCTGCAACGAAGGTCGGTCGATTCATGCGCTCCCCCGGGGTCAGTTCCGAGCATCCCGTGGCGACCGTACGTCCCGGGGCGGACGGCGGGCTTACTGCACAAATCGTCGCTGACGAACCCGACCAGAGGAATCTCCCGGTCCGTTCAACGGACCGAGAAACCCGACGTACGGTTGATCGTCCACACCCGCTTCGTCACCGTGAGGTGAAATCCGTCCAAGCGCAGACCGCGTCGACGCCGCGATGCTCGCCGGTGTATCAGGACTGTTCGAGGTCGACACCGAGATTGAGAACATAGGGAGAAGCCGTGACCGACCCGCTGGAGCAAAAGCGCACCCAGCTCGCGAACATCGAGCGTGCGACCGGTCGCAACGTCGCCGAGTGGGCGGCGCTCGTCCAAGCCGCGGGCAAGGGAAAGCACGGCGAGATCATCGCGTTCCTCAAGACCGACCACGGCTTCACCCACGGCAACGCGAACGCGTTGGCGCACGCCGTTCGCGAGCTCGACGACGGCGGCCCTCCCACGCAGGAGGACCTCCTGGCGGCGCAGTTCACCGGCGCCAAAGCGGCATTGCGGCCCATCTACGACGAACTGCTCCTGGTCGCCCGCGGTCTGGGCGAGGACATCGACGTCCTGGTCAACAAGACTGGTGTGAGCCTGCGCGCCCGTAAGCAGTTCGCCGTCATCGAGGTGCCCTCCGCCAAACGCGTCCGCGTCGGACTGGTGCTGAAGGGCCGCGAACCCACCGATCGGCTACGGGCGGTGCGATCGATGTGCACCCACACGGTGGATGTCACCGACGTCGACGACATCGACGACGAACTCACCAACTGGCTGCTGGACGCATACCGGGCGACCAACCGTTGACGCTGTTGAGCAGGCGGCGGACTCGCGATTCCTGAGCTGGAGGGAACGGATCGCTCCGCCGAACGCTGGTCCGGTGAGCGGACCGAGAGGTTCCCTTCGCCACTGCTTCGGCTGACGCTGTGCGTGCACGGGGCATCGCCCGAGACGGCGGACGACGAAGGTCTACATGCGCGAGAAACCGACGTCCCAGTTCGTCTTGCGCGTCGCCGCGGAGGACGATTCGAACGCCGACGAGGTCGTGGAAGCGATCGCTCTGGAGCTGCGTCCCGAGCTGGCTGACGCCGGGGTTCTGCGGATGGAACAGGTGCCGCTCGGCAGAGTGCCCCAGGGCGCGCGCGGGCTGAGCGAGATCGTGGGCGTCTGCTCGTTCGTCATCACCGCCGTACAGACGGGCGAGTCCATGGCGCGCGCGGTCGCCGCGGTGCGTCGCGTCGTCGACCGGTACGCCCGCCGCAGGCAACGCGTACAGGTCACGATCGCCGGCGTCGACGTGGATCTGGCCGCAGACGACGACGTCACGTCCGCCCGGATCGTCCAGGCGCTCCTCGACCTGCCGACGCTTCGAGCGGCGGGAACGCGCGACGCGCTCGTGATCGCCAACGCCCACTACGACGATCCAGGGCTGACCCGGCTGCGGTCACCCAGCCGCGACGCCGACGAGTTGGCCAACGTCCTGGGCGACGGCGCGATCGGCGGCTTTCAGGTCGACAAGCTGGTGGACGCGGACGAGCGAAGCATCCGGCGGCGCATCGCGACGTTCTTCGCGGACCGCGATCGCGACGACCTGTTGCTGCTGCACTTCTCCTGTCACGGCGTCAAGGACACCCACGGGCGGCTCCACCTCGCGACCCGCGACACGGACCTGTCCATGCTCGGAGCCACGAGTATCCCTGCCAGCTTCGTGCACGACGCGCTGAGCCAGACGCAGTCTCGCCGGGTCGTGCTGATCCTCGACTGTTGCTACAGCGGCGCGTTCGCACGCGGAACCGCCGTGCGTTCTGGCTCCGACGTGCACGTCGCCGAAGCGTTCGGCACCGGCACTGGCCGCATCGTCCTCACCGCGTCCAGCGCGACCGAGTACGCGTTCGAGGACGGTGAGCTCACCCAGGCTCAAGCCCGTCCGTCGGTGTTCACCGCCGCGTTGGTGGAGGGCCTGCGAACGGGAGCCGCCGACCTGGACGAGGACGGCGAGATCAGCATCGACGAGCTGTACGACTACACGTACCGTCGCGTCCGCCAGACCACACCGAACCAGGCGCCGATGAAGTGGAGCTTCGGCGTCGAGGGTCACCTGGTGGTGGCCCGCAGCCCGCGCCCCGCCGCGCTGCCACAGACGATCGTGGACGACCTTGCGAGCGACCGGGTCGTCCTGCGGCTGGAAGCCGTGCGCGCGTTGGCGAAGCTGTCGGCCTCCGAGCGGTCGGGGATACGTGAGATGGCAGCGTGGACACTGGCTCGTCTCCGCGACACGGACGACAGCGTTCAGGTCCGGCGGGCTGTCATCGCGGCGCTTGCGGGCGGCGGTCGGGAGGCGGAGCCCGAGCCGGCCGTCGAAGAGACTCCCAGCGTGACGACAGCTCCGGCCGTCGCACCGCGTCCGTACGTACGCGATCGACCCGCGGTCAGGCAGTGGAGTGCTTTGCTGCTCGCGGCCTGCGTTCTGGTCTCGGTCAGTGTCGCGCTCTACGCGGTCGCCACATACGGGATCGCCCAGCTGTCGCTCGCGGACGACTGGTTCCACAACCTGATCTGGTTCGCGCAGCTTGCGGGTGCTGGACTCCTGCTCGTCACCCGACGCGTCCGCTGGGCGTGGTTCCTGATCGGAGTGCTGGCCTGGGCCTGGGTCGATCTGGCCCCCACCCTGCAGAGTTCCGCCCGGGACTCCGTCCAGGACGCCTGGGGATTCATGATCACTGCCGATCTGCTCGCCATCGCCGCCCAGCTGTGCCTGATCGTTGCCGTCGCGCGCAGACGCCCTGCCAACCCGGCCCGGGTGGCCGCTGCCGCGCTGGTCGGGACACTCGCGCTCGCCACGAACCTGGTGCCCGTACCGCTCATCCACCAGGCCTGGCACCTCGATGCTGGTTACAGCGGCGTCGTGTTGGTCGCCGCGGGCATGGCCTGCGCCTTGGTCATGCCGTTCGCCGTCCTCGTCGCGCGAGCCGACCACGTCGGAGCATTCCTCTCGATCGGGTGGCTGGCGGGTGGCGCCGAGCTCGGTCTTGCGGCAACCGTCAGCCTGTTCGGTGAGGGCATGTCGGACGGCAACAGCCTCCTGCTGACCACAGCGTGGATCTTGCTCGTCGCCACCGCTGCCGCCGGCATCGCGGCGTCCAGGTCGAGCCGATCTACGTAGAACGACGGATGTCCCGGCGCCGCGCCATGCGCGATTCTGGACGCAGGCGAAATCGGCGGAATGGGGTACGTCTGTGAACGAGGTTGCCCCGGAGGAGCGACGTTCGAAGGCGCGCACCTCCGGTCGTAGCGTGCTGGAGGGTGCCTTCACCGTTCTCGACGCGTTGGCGGCGCTCGAGCGGCCGGCTGGACTGAGCGAGCTGGCCCGCGCGGCCGGCCTGCCCAAGTCGACCGTCCACAGACTGATGGAGCAGCTCGTCGAGCTCGAGGCCGCGCAACGAGTGGGCGAACGCTACGTCGTCGGTGCGCTGGTGGACCGCCTGTCGCTCGCCGGGCGTCGGTACCCCGCGCTCCAGGCGGCAGCCTCGACCCACCTCCGGGAGCTGTCGGCACTCGCCCCGTCCTCGGTGTCGATCGGTGCGCTGCGCGGCGATCGACTGGTCGTGTTGGAGGGAGTCGGCGCCATCGCGACCGGCCCTACACCCATTCGTATCGGCGAAGGGACCCTGGAGAAGACCGCGATGGGTCGGATCCTCCTCGCTGCGGATCCTGACCAGGATCGCCCGGCAGGAATGGGATCTCGGCAATGGCGCCATCTTCGGCTGGCTGGCCGGAGGCCGGAGACGGTCGTGATCGAGCACGAGGAGGCGCACCCGAGCGTCAGTTGCGTCGCCGCACCCGTCCAGCTCCCGGGCGGTTGTGGGTATGCGGCCCTGGGCGCGGTCGTGTACGGCCGGCGGGTCCGTTCGTCGCTGTCGGAGCGAGTCCAACGCGCGGCGGCCATCATCAGCCGAAGTCTGGCTTCGACCGACCCGCGCGAGTTCGCCGACCTGCTCCCGTGACGGGACTGGTCGACCTGGCAACCAAGACAATGCAAACCTTGCAGCCTTTGTGACATTCAGGTTATGAACGCTGGCGCCGCGATGGCGCGGGCATTGTGTGCCATTGACGTCCGCCGAGGGGTGCTGGAAAGGTACCGACATGTGAGCCAGGTGGCGGACTTGCTCGAGAATTGGGACCGCAGCGTTGATTATTGGGAAGTGTTCAGCGCGCTTAACGCGAATGACCCCGCCATCGATGTCTACCGGGTTCTGAGTGCGCGGTTCGGCGGCCCTTCGGTCGAGTACGGAGTCGGCCTGGGGCGTGTCGCCGCGAAGGTGCGGCCGACGTTCGGGGTGGACATCTCACCACGGATGATCGAGAAAGCCCAGGTGAGCGCCGACCTCGCGGCGACCAGACTGCTCGTCGCGGACATGGCCGACGTCGTCCTTCCGGAACTGGTCAGCTATTCGTACGTGGCATTCAGCCACTTCAATGCCTTCGACCATTCGGAGCTGTTCGGTTCGTTCGCCAACATCCGGAAGAACAGCCTGGACGGTGGCGGGTTCGTTTTCGATATGCGTACGCCGGCGCGATATCGAGGACTGCAGAGCAGGCTCGGTGAGCGCTTTCTCGGCCATTCTGGCGACGGCTGGGAATTCTGGGTGACCTTCGGGCAACGGGAGCGCGATCTGTTCTCGATCACCTGTGAGTACCAGGTGCTCGGCGGCCAGAGCACGACCATCGGGCCGTTCCTGGAACGGGCGTACTCGGACGAGCAGGTCGCCGAACTGCTCCTCGACGCCGGCTGGGAGCTGGTGGAGCCGGACAGCTACGCCTCGGTCGATCCGTACCGCGGCTCGGTCACCGATCGGCTGTGGGTGGTGCAGGCGAGGTCAGGACCGCTGCGATCCGGAAGGAGGTGAACGCGATGACGAAGAGCATCTTCAGCATCTTCTAGGCTCGGGATTTCAGGTGTTGGTGGGCGACATTGGCCTGTGAAAGACAAACGGCCGCCTTACGCGGCCGGTGGCCCCATTACCTGGCGTCCACCTCACGTAAAGGGGCCAACGATCATGTAAACATGATCGTTGGCCCCAGGGCGTGCCCGGACCGGTCGAACCAAACCGCATCTCCGCCGCGAGGCGGGGAGCTGACCTACGTCTTGGTCATCCCCGCCTTGTCGGCTGCCGCCGCGTTCGCGGATGCGGCGACCTTGTCGCGAGCCATCTCCTCCACCGACTTCACCGCCAGTCGGGCCGCGCCCTCCGTCTGTACCGTGCGTACGCGAGTGCCGGAGCGTTCGGCGGCGGCGAGACGCTCTCGGGCTGGGGAGATCTCGGCCGCGAAGTTCGGGAGCCACTCGGCCTGCGCGACCAGCATCTCGTCGGTGAGCTGCCACACCTCCTCCGGATTGCACACCGCACCCACCAGCGGGTCGTGCAGCATCGACTGCTTCAGCAGGCTGACATCGCCGTGGACCGCGGCCTCCTTGCCCATCTCCTGGACGCGCACGCTCGCCGACACCGTCGCCGCGCAGGCGAGTGGCAGGTCACCGACCACGGGGATGCTCATGCCGTTGCGGTCGACGTAGCCCGGGACCTCGACGACGCATCCCTCCGGCAGGTTGGTGATGTAGCCGCGGTTCGGAACGTTGAAGTGCCCGCGATAGACGCGTCCGGTCTCCAGCCCCTCGAGGATGTACGAGCCGTGCTCCTCGCTGCGATCGGCGGCCGTGATCGGCTTGGGGTCCTCGCGCATCCAGTTGGGGAAGTCGGTCTCGAACCAGTTGCGGCCCTCGGTCGTCACCCGCAGGTAGCCGCCGGTCTCGCCGTTGATCCAGCTGGACAGGTCGATCCACTGCGGGATCTCGTCGACCCGCTTGCGGTACCAGGGCACGTACTCCGACAAGTGACCATTGGACTCGGTGCTGTAGTAGCCGAACCGCCGCAGGACGTCGATCCGCACCTTCTCGGTCCGCGGGTACGTCGGGTGCCCCTCGAACAGCTCCAGCATGCGCGGGATCATGTCGATGCCGCGCCAACTCACCTGTACGTACCACGTCTGGTGGTTGATCCCGGCCGCCACGATGTCGACGTCGCGTCGGTGCAGCGTCTCGCCCGGACCGATCAGGCCTTCCTTCCGAGCCCACACCTCGATGCACCGCGTGATCTGCCAGTGACCGCCCTGCACGCCGTGGCAGAGGCCGACGGTCCGGACGCCGCCGTACTCGTTGCACGCCCAGGTGTTCATGGCCATCGGGTTGGAGTAGTTGAGGAACAGCGCGTCTGGCTTGGCGACCTCGCGGATGTCCTTGCAGAAGTCGAGCAGCACCGGGATGGTGCGCTGGGCGTACATGATGCCGCCGGCGCAGAGCGTGTCACCGACGCACTGGTCGACGCCGTACTTCAGCGGGATCTCGATGTCGGTGCGGAACGCGTCGAGCCCGCCCACCCGCACGGTCGAGAACACGTAGTCCGCGTCGGCGATCGCGGCCCGACGGTCGGTGGTCGGCACGATCGTCGCCGGCAGCTTCGTCGCTTCGATGTCACGCCGGCACAGGGCGGTGACCATCTCCAGGTTGCGTTCGGAGATGTCGGCGAACGCGAACGTCGTGTCGGCGAACTCGGGCACGGTGAGGAGGTCACGCAGCAGCCGCCTGGTGAAGCCCAACGAACCGGCGCCGACCATCGCAATCTTCAAGGCCATGGCTCCACCATCGCCTCCCCCGGGCTGTCCGGTGGCGCCCGGTGACCGCACGCGGTCGGCCGAAGTTGGCCGTGCTCCTTCAGAGCTGGGCCTCGGCGGTCAGGCGCTCGAGGCCCTGGGTGGTCGTCCATGCGCCGACGACGTTGCCCTTGGCCTCGTACAGGGCGTGGGCTCGCTGGAGTACGGAGCGAGCCTCGTCGCCGCGCCCGGCGGGCTGGAGCAGCCGACCGAGATCGTCGAGGGTGTCGGCGATCATCGCGATGTCGTCGGTCTGCTCGGCGAGGTCGAGCGCCGCCCGTACGAGCGTGATCGCCTCCTCGGTGGCGCCGCGCGCCGCGAGAATGCCTGCCTGCGCGGTCCGCCACAGCACCTGGGTCGCCAGGTCGTCCTCGGCGCCGATGTCCTTGCTGAGCTGGACGAGGACGTGAGCGTCGTCGAGCTTGCCCTGCGCGACGAGGGCTTGCGCGAGCTGGGCGGCCACCGTGGAGAGGAAGCCCTGCTCGCCGAGCTCGACGGTCGCGTCGTACGCCGTGCGGAAGGCACGTTCGGCGGCTACCGGGTCGCCGGCCATCAGCTCGATGGAGCCGAGCGTGCCCCCGATGAACGCCTCGTGCATGCGAAGGCGGAGCTCGGTCAGCATGGACCTGGACCTCGCCACCAGGTCACGCGCCTCGTCGAACCTCCCGTCCATCGCACGCGAGGTCGCGAGTGACCGCAGCGCCTGCGCCTGGCCCACCCCGATGCCCGGCGAGGACGCGAGGAACGCCTCCGAGCGTCGGGCCACCTCCGCCGCGGTCGACGGCCCGTGAACGGCGGCACCCAGGTACTGGCCAAGTGCCTCGGACTCGTCCCACCGCGATCCCGACCTGCGCGCGTGCTCGAGGCCTCGCTCGAACGCGCTCCCCGCGTCGGCGAACCGCGACCGCGCCCAGTGCACGTGCCCGAGCAGCCGGTACGCGCGGGCAAGGCCGACCTCATCACCCAGCTCGCTCAGCGTCTCGATGAGCCCGCCGATCTGGTCCGCTTCCGCTGCCAGCTGCTTGGGATCGGTGGACTCCAGCAGGAGCAGGCGTACGACCTGGATGTGAGCGCCCAGACCGCGATCACCCGTTCGGTCCGCGACGGCCGCGGCCTCGGCCACGATCGTCTCGGCGCGTGCGAGGTCCCCTTCCTGGCTCCAGGCCTCGGCCAGGTCGGGAAGCAGCGCGCGGCGCTCGACATGGTCGGTCGGCAGCAGGTCCACCGAGCGAGACAGCAGGTCCGCCGCGGACGACATCGCGCCCTGGGCGAACGCGTGCCGTCCGGCCGTCGACAGGTGACCCGCCGCACGCACCCCGATCTCGGCGTCCCCCGTCGCCAGTCCGAGCTCGTACCGGTAGCGGTGGGCCTGCTCCAGGTGGAAGCCGAGGACTTCGTCCACGTCGGGACCTTCGCCACCGGTCATCTGCTCGTACCACTCCCCGAACCGCTCGTGCAGGGTGGCGCGCAGCTCCTTCGGCGTGCCTCGGTACGCGGCCATCTGCACGACCACGTGGTGGAAGCGGAACGCGTCTTCGCCGGCGAACGTCGACGTGTCCGGCCGAATCAGCTCCTTGCGAACCAGCGTCTGCAGGTGGCTTGCCAGCCGCGGCCGCGCTGCCTCGGGGGCGAGGGTCGCGACGGCGCCCCACCAGAAGACGCGGCCCACGATCGAGGCGCAGCGCAGCACGGCACGTTCCTCCTCCGAGAGGCGGTCGAGCCGGGCACCGAGCAGCGCGTGGATCGAGGCGGGGACCTCGACGGTCGCCAGATCCCCAACCACGGTGGCCAGATTGCCGTGCAGGAGCAGCCCGTCGTCCTCGAGCATGCGCAGCATCTCTTCCATGAAGAGCGGATTTCCTCCCGCGGACTCCGCGATGCGTCGGGTCGTCTCCGGTCCCAGCCGGCGACCATCGAGCAGCACGGACATGAGCTCTTCGCTGTCGCCGTCGTCGAGCGGCACCAGCGCCAGGCTCGCGGCGTTCGACGTACCGGCTGCCCACGACGGGCGGGCGTCGGCGAGCTCGGGACGCGTGAGGCACAGCAAGAACAGCGCCACCCCGCGCGACCAGCCCGCGAGGTACTCGATCAGGTCGAGGAACGTCGACTCCGCCCAGTGCAGGTCGTCGACGACCAGCACGACAGGTCGGTCGCGACCCAGCCGCTCCAGCAGCCGGCGGATCGCCCAGAACGTCTCGCGGATCGCGGTCGGCTTGCCACCCAGGCCGGCGACCGCCGCGACGCGTTCGGCGACCAGCGGACCGTCGTCAGCGGAGGCGAGCAGCTCGTCGATCTTGGCGCGGCTGGCTTCGGGCGAATCGGCGTCGGAGATCGAGCACGCCTCCTTCACGAGCTCGGCGATCGGCCAGAACGTCAGCCCGTCGCCGTACGGAGGACAATGGGCGTGCAGGACGAGGGTGCTGTCGCCGAGCCTGGCTTCGAACTCCCGCGCCAGCCGCGACTTGCCCACTCCCGCCGTGCCGCGCACGGTGAAGAGCGCGCACTCGCGAGCCGCGCGGGCACGGTCGAACGCCGACCGGATCGTCGCCAGTTCCTCGGCTCGTCCCACCAGCGGAGTATCGGAACGGACACTGATCGACGTCGGCCCCAAGGTGACCGACAGCAGGTCATACGCCCGGACGGGTGCCTGTTTCCCCTTCAGGGCAAGGGGCTTCGTCGGGGGCGCGTCGACATGGTCACGCACGAGGGCGTACGTGTCGGTGCCGAGGAAGATCTGCCCCGCACCGGCTGCCTGTTCCAGCCGCGCGGCCACGTTCACCGCATCGCCGACCACCAGGGCCTCGCCGGCGTTCGGATCCCCGACGACGACCTCACCGGTGTTGACGCCGATGCGTACCCGCAGCTCGACATTCCAACGCTGCTTGATCTCCGCGTTCAGTTCGGCAACAGCGTCACGGATCCCGTTCGCGGCCCGCACCGCTCGGAGGGCGTCGTCCTCGTGCAGCAGGGGAACGCCGAACACGGCCATCACGGCGTCGCCGATGAATTTCTCCACCGTTCCCCCGTGGTGTTCCACCGCCGCCCGCGAGGCACGGAAATACCGTGTCATCACCTCCCGAACCGACTCGGGATCGAGCAGTTCGCCCATCGCGGTCGAACCGACGACGTCGCAGAACACCACCGTGACCGTCTTGCGTGCGCCGGGCGGTGCGGGTCCCGGCGATGGGAGGAATCCCCCACAGGACATGCAAAACCGGGCAAGCGACGGGTTGTCCTGGCCGCAGCCCGGGCAGAGCGGCATGGCGGAAAGTCTAAGCCGGGTTGCGGACATCGCGCCGGCATCCGAAGGAAGAGACGCGGCGCGTCCGCGCGTGCGCTGCAGGTGGTCGCCTCACCCGGCCAGTGGCCCCATTACCTGGCGTCTACCCGGCGTAAAGCGGCCAATGATCATGTAGACATGATCATTGGCCCTGGGGGCGGACGGGTCGAACCGGCGGCCGGACGAAAGATCGAGTCTGTGCGAGTTGGCCTTTCCGGGGACGCGTTCGCGTTACGCTGGCAGATCTCCGGCCGGGGTGGTTGAAGGGGAGGGCGAGCCGTGAGAGAGATGCCGACGCCGATCTTCGGTGTGCCTGTGATCAGTGAGGAACGCGCCGCGGAGAGCCGACTGCAGTTCGGCCGCGTCGAGGGCGACGACAGCCTCCGCACCGAGGACGTGTTCCTCGAGACGGACACCTGGGAACACGGCGACGAGGTCATCGGGGTTCTGTACCTGCGAGAGACCCGCACCGGAGCCGAAGGCCGCGTCCTGCTGACCGCGACCTTCGAGTTCTTCGACGCCGACCGCACAGACTCCCTCAGCGTGTCGGGCCCGGCGTCCACGACCGCCGGTCTGCTCAACTCCGGGCAGCTGGGCCTCTGCTCGGGCACCGGGCGATTCCGTCGCGTTTCGGGCACGGTCGAGTTCGAGTCGCGCAATCCGAAGCGCTGGTTCGTCCAGAGCCGAGACGACGAAGACGAAGTCGGGCGACCCTGACGTACCTCGACTCGGCGTCGATCGGGACCCAGCGACGGTGCCTTGATGCCGATTTGTGCGCTCCTCGGTACGGTGGGGGTTCCGTCACTGCCAGACGCTGCTGGGGAGCGTGTCGTGGAGTTCGCCGTGCTCGGTCCGCTCCAGGTGCGAGATGACGAACGGTTGGTGGACCTCGCGCCATCGCAGAGCCGTCTTCTCGCGCTGTTGCTGTGCCGACCGAACCAGCCGGTGGCGGCTGGTGCTCTGGCGGCGGAGCTCTGGGGTGACGAGGACAACGGAGGTCGTCGCCTTCAGCTGCTCGTCCACCGGGTACGCAACGCTCTGGGCGCGCGAGACCGGGTCGTTCACGAACGAGGCGGCTACTCCCTCAGAGTTCTGCCCGGAGAGCTCGACTCCGAGCGTTTCGGAACGCTGGCACGTGCCGGCGCGGAGGCACTGCGATCCGGCCAGCCGCATCCGGCCGTTCGCGATCTCGGGGACGCGTGCCGGTACTGGCGTGGTCCACCGTTCGACGGGCTCGACGACCTGCCCACGGTCGCGATCGAGGTCACCCGGCTGGACGACCTCAGGCTGTCGGCCCTGGAGCAGCTGCACATCGCGGAACTGGAGACCGGGCACGCCTCGGCCGCCGTCGCCGGGCTCGCCGAGCTGGTGGAACGTCATCCGCTGAAGGAGCGGCTGGGTGCACTGCTGATGATCGCGCTGCACCGTTGCGACCGTCGAGCGGAGGCCCTTGACGTCTACCAGCGCAGTCGTCGTGCCTTGATCGACGAACTCGGTCTCGAGCCAGGTGCGGAGCTGCAACGCGTGCACGCGGCCATCCTCGGGGACCTCGTGCCTCAGATCGTCCTGTTCGGCGAGGACCGGGCAGCGCCGGCGATCGGCGAACGTGCCGCCACGGTGCCGCGTCAGCTCCCACCGGACACCGCGGGCTTCGTCGGGCGGACCGCGGAGCTCGACGAGCTGACCGACGTGGTGCGCCGCCGGGACTCCGCGGCAGCGACCCCCACGGTCGTGGCCATCGTCGGGGCGGCCGGCATCGGCAAGACCACCTTCGCCGTGCACTGGGCCCATCGAGTCGCCGACGAGTATCCCGATGGTCAGGTCCGGATCGACCTGCGTGGTCACTCCGACCACGAGCCGGTCAGCGCGGCGGCCGTCCTGGGGACGATCCTGCGAGCATTCGACGTTCGCGCCTCCGAGCTTCCTGAGGGCGAGGACGAACGTTCGGCGTTGCTGCGGTCCCACCTGGCAGGCAAGCGCGTCCTGCTTCTCCTCGACAACGTGAGAAGTCCGGAGCAGGTCCGTCCGCTGCTGCCCGCCGCGGACTGCCTCGTCGTGGTCACCAGTCGCAACCAGCTCAGCGGCCTGTCGGTCCACGACTCGGCGCACCGGGTCACGCTCGACGTGCTCGAGCCCGCCGACGCTCTCCGCCTCCTGACCAGGGCAGTGGGTACGCGCCGCGCGACCCGAGAGCCGTCTTCGCTCGCCGAGCTCGCCCACCTCTGCGGCGGGATACCGCTCGCGCTGCGGATCGCCGGTGAACGCGCCACCCGCATCCCGGACCAGCCCTTGTCGGACCTGGTCGACGAGCTCGCCGGCGAGCGCGACCGGCTCGAGCACTTCGGCGACCTCGACGACGCGGCGGCCGATCTGCGCGCGGTGTTCTCGTGGTCCTATCACGCCCTCGACGCGGAATCGGCTCGGGCGTTCCGGTTGTTGGGGCTCCACCCGAGCAACACCTTCAGCCTGCCCGCGGCGGCGGTGCTCGTCGGCGAAAGTGTCGCGCGGACTCAGTCGATGGTCGACCGCCTCGTCTCGATCCACCTGCTCCAGCGACCACAGACGGACCGTTACGCGTTTCACGACCTGATCCGGCTCTATGCCGCGGAACTGGCCCACCGGGAAGAATCCGAGTCGACTCGCGCCGACGCCACCCGCCGGATGTTGGATCTGTACCTGCAGACCGTGGCGGTCGCCCGCGACCACATCCGTCCGCGTACCGGCCTCGACGTGGTGATCGATCCGGCCGAGTCGTCTGTCGCGCCCCTGCCCCTCACCGACTCGGCGGAGGCAATCACCTGGCTGGAGACCGAGCGGCAGGTCCTGATCGACTGCGTCGGCGCGTCCGCGGACGGCGGATTCGACGACCATGCCTGGAAGATCGCGTGGTGCCTCCATTCGTTCTTCGATCACCAGCAACACCACGACGACTGGGTCAGCACCGCGACGATCGGCCTGGCCGCGGCGAAGAGGCTGGGCGGCGGACGGGCGGCGGCCCTGGCCGGCAACTGTCTCGGCTCCGCCCTCTTGGCCTCCTCCCGGATCGCCGAAGGGTTGGCCGCCTACGAGGACGCTCTCGCCGAGGCACGCCGCGTCGGCGACGTCATCAGGGAGCTCGTCCTGGTGTCGAACATCGGCTACGCCCACGCCAGGGCAGGCAGACACCAGGAAGCGATCGAGAACTACGAGCACGCGGCAGTCGTCGGCGCCGGGTCGCAGCCTACGACGAACCTCGACCTCAACCTCGCGGCATCGCACGGGGCGCTCGGCAACTATCGCGAAGCGATCCGGTACAGCGAGCACGCCATCGAGACCTATCGCCGCCATGGAGAGCGGCTGTACGCGGCCATCGCACAGGTCAACCTCGCCGAAGCTCACCTGTGTCTCGGCGAGGTCGACCGCGCGGACGAGCTCTGTGAGGAAGCCCTCGCCGAGCTTCGATCCCTCGGTCAGACAACGAAAGGTGTCTCGAACGCGATGGTCGTGCGGGGCCGTATCCATCACGCTCGAGGCGACCGCGAGGCCGCACGCGAGGCATGGTCCCAAGCACGCGCCTATGTCGCGAGCTCGGAGAGTGAGCGCCTCGATCAGATCGATGAGCTCTTCGACCGCCCCGACGAGTTCCGGAGCAGGACCGTGCACTGACCATCGGCGCAGGATCACCGCCGATGTGGGAGGGCCGATGTGCTGGCTCTCCCTCGCCGGTCAGCTCCTGGCATGGCAATCCGGCCTGGCCGGAGCAGCCCGAAGCGCCGGTGAACGTGTCGTTCCACTTAGGCGCCACCTAGGGAGCCGGAGGTCCCAGGAGCGCACGGCCTACCTCTCCAGCTCGCGATTCTCCGAACTGGCCAGCTGAGATGCTCATGCGCAGTTGGGCATCGCCGACGGCCAGCTTTGACAGCCTGGTACTCAAAACCAACCCAGCCGTCCCGGCACCCGAAGGCGCGCTTCATGCCGCTGACCGGTACTTCGGCTCAGCACACGCACATGCCGATGAGGGGACAGTCCGCTAACTCGCTGTCCGGGCGCGTAATGCCTGGATGAGCCAATTGAGCGCCGGCGTCAGGGTTTCCGGAGGCTGCCAGCCGTTGATGACGGCGAGCAGCTGAAGGTACCGCTCCCGGCGAGGATCGTTCGCGGTCTCCAGCCGGGTCAGCAACTGACGGCGAAGGGCGATGTCGTCGGGGTGGCCGCCGACGTGTGCGTACTGATGAGCGGCGACTGCCGCGATGACCGGATCGGCGTAGGGTGAGGCCGGGTCTACCGCGGCTACCATGTCTGGGCTGACCTGGTCACGAACGGCCGCAGCGGGGTCGCGACGCACACCCGCATCGTCGCCATGGGCTCGCTCGGCCGCATGGGAGTACGCCATGCGGCGCATGCTGGCCCGAAAGTCCGGGTCCTGGGACAGCTCGGCCAACTCCACCCACGCCTCGACCTGCTGGGCTTCGGGGTGGTCGGGCAGCTCAGGGGTCATCGAGCGCATGATCCCCACGAATTCGGGGTGCGCATCCAGGCCACCGAAGACGGCCCCGAGGAAATCGTCGATCATACGTCGGCGTTCGTCCTCCGAGAGCGTGGCCAGTTTGTGCATGAGATCCATCTCCTCAGGGGTAGACCCGCGTTTGGCCACCGTCATCAACACCGCGCGCCGCAGACGCAGCACGCGGATCTGCACCGACAGCGCTTTGGCGTGGGCTGCGGCGACCTCGGGAAGCGACCTTTCCCGGTCGACGACCTTCCGGATCGTGGCAAGGTCCACTCCCAGGTCGCGCAGTGCACGCACGAGGTCCAGGCGCGCGACGGCATCGATGTTGTAGAGGCGGTGACCCGCCGGGCTGCGGTCGGTCGGCGGCACGATCCCACGGTCGGAGTAGAACCGAATGACCTTCACTGTCAGCCCGGTCCGCCGGGCCAGATCGCCGATCGAGTAGAGCGCGTCGCCGTTCATGCACCCACCCTCACACCTCCCCCTAGCGGAGACGCAAGCGCACTGGGCGGTGTCGGCACACCGCAACTTCGGCAGGTCGCGCGGAGGACTCGCCCGTGACTCAAACAGACCATTCGTACAGAGCAGCGTCACAGCGGCCCCAGCGGGTTCCTGGCCGAACTGCTACTCGCCGAATGCCACGATCGGGACCGGCGCCGCTCCGCCCGTCGGGTCGAGGCCGCCCGAGCCGGGCATCGGGTGAAATACACCTCGCGACCAAGCTGGTCAACGAGCTCGTCGAAGCAGCCGACGGAGTTGATGCTGGGCAAGACGAACTCGGCTACCTGCACGTCGACCGCCGCGGCGCCGAACTGCTGTTCCAGGTTCTCACCGAGCGAGAAACCCTCGACCGTCTCCTGACCAGACTCAGCGGCCGCAGCCCGAGTACAACCCGGTCGACGTCTTCTTGGGCCACACGATGCGATCCTCGGTGAGCGGTCCGTACACGCCGTCGTCTCTCAGCTGGAGAGCTGCCTGAACGGTACGCAGCGCTGCTTTCGTGCGCGGCCCGAAGACGTTGTCGACGGCGATGTTGATGCGGTAGCAGTACCGAATCGCGTCTTGCAGGGCTCCGACGTGAGATCCGCTCGCGCCGACGCCCATGAGGCAGTCGGGATTGCCGTTGTACACGGGCTTGCGGATGCTGACCGATCCACGCGGGAACAGCTTCGACGTGTTGCACCAGCCGGCTGACGGCGTCACCGTCGTGGTCCCGGAATCGCCCAGCTGAGTGGGGGAAGCCGCCGCCGTTCCCGCTCCCGTGATGCCCAGCGCGGACACCGCGAACGCTGTGGCCACCGCTCGTCGCCAGGTACGCATCGTTCGTTCCCTCCGTCCGGGGACCGCATCGTCGGCCCCTCGTGACTGGAGTCTTGGGCGTACGGCTTTCCGCCCACTTTCCGCTCGCTTTCCGACGGACTGCCGTCAACGCTCCAGGTGCTGCAACGCCTCGTCGGGGTAGCACAGGTAGATGGGCTGCGTGTGGGAGTCCGGGTCGTCGAGGGACCACTCGTACAGCCGCGTCCGGCCCAGGATCGACCAGCGGAGGGGGATGCTGGTGATCGCCACGAACCCTCCGCCAGCGAGGCCGTTGTCGGGCACGCAGGGGGGTCGGGTCACGGTGACCCACAAGGTGATCTCCTCGTCGGCTGGGATCGTGACGGGCAACGGGCGCACCTCGTCCGGATGGCCGCCCATCAGGTTGTCCCGCGGACTCGAGAACGGCGCCCACCTCACGACGACCGGGTCGTCGACTTCTTCCTCGTAGCCCTCATCGAGCAGCGTCACCGGGAACGGGCCCGCGTTGTGAATCGACCAGGCCATGACCCCGGTCCCACCGGTCGGCCCGGTGACGATCCACCGAGTCCGCTCGACGCCGTCATGGACCGGCTTCATGGACTCACTCCGCGGTGCGCCGTGGCTTCCTGGCTGGAACGGGGTGTAGACCGACGTGAATCCCGCCCACGCGATGCCGGCCACGGCGACCACGGCCGCCAGGCTCGTCCCGGCCACCCGCACGATCGCCGGCCGCCGCCGCACCTGCGGCGGGCGTTCTGTCAGTGTCGCCATGGCATCCCCCTCGGCGGCAGTGTAGGTCGCCGCCGGCATGACGCACTGAGAGTTCTCTACACTGCTCGACGATGGACGGTGACGTGCGGACAGAGTTCGGGCCCAGGCCTGGCCGGTTGCGGAGTGCGTTCGTCCTCACCGGTCTCGGCGTCCTGCTCCTCGCCGGAGCGTTCGCGATCAACGCGTGGACGAGCGGCATCCGTTCGGTCGCGCCGACGATCCTGCTCGGCGTCGTCGGCCTCCTGCTCACCGGCGTCGGCGTCTCGATGTTCTGGTTCGGGGTGCCGCGGTACGCCCTGTCGTTCGACCGTCAAGGCGTCCACGTACGCACTCGCGGCCGGACGGTCGAACTGCCGTGGGCCGACATCGACTCCTGGTGGGCCGGCGTCCCGAGCGACAAGCCGGTCCAGAAGATCCGGCGCGAGATGGTCCTCGCCTCCCCCGCCGCCCACGTCGCCCAACCCGACGCGGGCCTACGCCGGCTGCTCTGGTCTCGCCAGCGCCGCAGGTGGGTCGTCTGCGAACCCGTCCTCACCGACGGCACCACCGAGCAGATCGTCGCGGCGATGAACGCCCTCGCACCCGGCAAGCGGAGCCTCCACCAGTAGCGCGTGGAACACCGCCCGTTGGGCGGATCTTGGGCGGCACCCTGCGAATACTCGTTTCCGGCGACCAGGGGTCGCCCGAAACCAACGGAGGAAGCCGTGCAGATGAGATCGATCAAGCGACTCGGCGTGGGCGTCGTCGCGGCGGCCGCCACGTTCTCGATGCTGGGCGCAGCACCCGCCCAGGCCGCAACCGACGACGGCACAGGCACAGCAACTGCCGCCGCCGTGCCGGCCAAGTCGCTGACGGGCTACAAGCACGTCGGGCAGAAGGAGAACTGGTGGTGTGGCCCGGCCTCGGCCTACATCATCATCGCCGGGATGAAGCACTACGGGAAGATCTCGAGCACCAAGTCGAAGGCACACCCGAGCTGGAGCTTCTCCCAGGCCAACCTCGCGTCGGGCTCGTACCTCAAGGCCAACGGAGGCGGGGGTACGCAGCGAGCGGACATGGCCAGGGGCATCAACAAGTGGATCGGCAAGGACTGGTACCACGTACTCTCCAACCCGAGCTCCACCCAGTTCAAGGACCGCGTGGGCAAGGACATCCGCAAGGGGTACGCGGTCGCGGTGGCAGCGCTGGAGCACGCGGGCGGCTCCCACTACAACGGCCACCCCAGGAGCAAGACCATCGACCACTGGGTCGTCGCACGCGGCTACACCGCGAACTACGCCAAGACCCACTTCGTCGACCCGGCGACGACCGTCTGGGGCCCGGTGGAGCCGTACTTCTCCTACAACACCAACGACTTCGTCAACCGCTTCGTCAAGCCCTCGAAGGCGATCGTCTGGTGAGGAAGCTCCTCCTGCTGGTGGTCACGGCGCTTGCCGTGACCACCTGGCTGAGCGCCCCGGCGCAGGCCGCCACGGACCCCGTCAACCTCGCGGCCAAGTCGCTCCTGGGCTACCAGCACGTCGGTCAGGACACGAACTACTGGTGCGGCCCGGCGTCGGCGTACATCCTGATCAAGGGCATGAAGCACTACGGGAAGATCAGGACGACCACCTCCTCCCTGGCGGGCTCGGCACTCACCCAGAGCAGGCTCGCGGGGCCCAGCTACCTCGACGCGAACGACGGCAACGGCACGCAGGGCGGTGACCTGGCCCGCGGGATCAACAAGTGTGGATCGGCCACAACTGGTACCACGTCATGGCCGAGCCCACTCCCTCTTCGTCCGTCCCAGCCAGCTGATCGTCTGGTGACGGAGCTCTTCGCAACGATGCCGAGCTAGCCAAGCAGCGCGAGAGTCTGGGAGCAGATCCGTGGTCTCACACAACACGGCCAAGCTGCAAGCGTTGGCGCGCGAGCTTCAAGAGACGAAGCTCGACCAGGACGTGACGGAGAAGGTACGCCGGTTGGGGATTCCGGCGGTCGCCTGGCCACTGATGGCGGTGTTCGGCGCGGCGGCCCAGTACGACGAGCTCCGCATCACGGTGGAGAAGGCGTCACAGGCCCTCGACACCGTGGTGAAGTCGCTGGGCCGGACGGTGGGTGGGATCGCCACCTACTACGAACGGATGGAAGACGAGCACGGCGAAGCCTTCGACACCGCGGACGCCAAGCTGAAGGGCGAGCGATGACGGAGGATCTCAGCTGGCTCTCCGGTGGTGTCGTCGGGATCGGCGACACCCTCGCGCACGGCGGAGTGTCGCTGGCTGTCGAGTTCGCCGGACTGGCGTTGGGTGGCGCGTCGGAGGCCTCCGGCGCCAGCGTGGTCGTGGCTCTGGCGACCACGCTGGTCGCGCTCCCCAGCCTGCCGCCTCCCTTTCCCTTCTTCGAGGCCGAGGAGAAGTGGAAGGAGCTGGCACAGTCAATCCGCGACACCAAGACCGAGCTCGGCGACCTGGTCAACAAGGCAGGAGTGGACGCGGCGTGGGAAGGGCCCGCCGCGGACGAGTTCTGCGCGTACGTCAACAACAGACTGCTGCCGGCGATGGAGCAGCTGGCAGTGTGCGCCGACGAGGAAGCAGGCTGCTGCTCCGCCGTTGGCTGGAACCTCATCCAGGGCCTGATCATCCACTTCGCGCAATGTGCGGTCGGCATCGCGTTGTGCATCGCGTCCAACTCCCTCAACGCCATCCCGTACGTGGGCGCCGCGATCGTCGCGGTGCTGAAGTGGATCATCGTCGACCAGTGGCTCATCGGCCTGGCGTACAACGTCTGGGACATGAACAACACGTTCCAGACGCTCGAGGGCGAGCAGGCTCAGCTGCGGACCGCGCAGGACCAGCTCGCGGCCGCGTTCGGCACCCAGGCCGACAACTTCGACACCGCGGCGCTCGACAACATGCGCAAGCAGGTCGCGAAGATCATGACCAACACCGATCAATGGAACAAGCCCTAGTGAGGTCGCGATGACCGACACGACGCCCGAACCGGACAACGGCCAGGACCTGACGTCGTACGTCGAGGAGCTTCGGCGCACCGCACGGCCAGGAGGCGATCCACGCCAACTCCTGGGACCGCTGCACGAGCGCATCTCCGCGATGACGCGGCAGCTCGCCGAGCTTCAGACCCAGGCGTTCGAGGGCAGGGTCGACGACGACGATCGCGTCGTCGCGGTCGTCGACGGCCGCGGGACGCTGCTCCGCATGCGAGTCAGCCCGTTCGCGATGCGCGACCTCGACGCGGCGGAGCTCAGTCGCGCGTGCACCGAAGCACTCGCGGCTGCTCGGATCAACGCCGCCGAGTCGATGGGCGAGGCGTTGAAGCGGTTGACCGGCTTCGACCTCGTGAACGCGCCACCACTGCCCGATCCCGGGCAGATCTGGCAGGCCAGGAAGGCAAGCGGATGGAACCCGTAGAGCTCCAGGCGATCGTCGAGGAGATGGGCCACGCCATCAACGAGGCCGTCGCACAACTGAAGGCGGCGCGCGAACGCGAGTACGTCGGCACGGCCGCCGACGGACTGGTCACGGCCACCCTCGCCGACGGCCGGCTCGACATCGACATCCACGTCCTGGCCAAGCGTCGGCTGGAACGCGAGGACCTCGAAGCAGCCATCGTCGAAGCGGTCCACGCCGCCGAACGGCAAGCCACCGAGGTCCCCATCGTCACCGGCCTCGAACGCCGCGCCCAGTCCGCGGTCGGCGACAAGTTCTACACCGCGTTCGACGAAGCCATGCGCAAGACCCGCACACGCCTCCAGCTCTGACCAACTCGCGGCTAGCCTCGCACCTTCGTCCAGCGGTGGGTTCGCCCGGCCCGCCCCACCCCGCCCTTGGGCCAATGATCATGTTTACATGATCATTGGCCGCTTTACGTGGGTGGACGCCAGGTAGAGGGGCCACTGGCCGGGTAAGGCGACCCACGACGCTTCACCCACGGAGCGCCTTCCCGCTCGAATCGCTCGAGAAGTCGCCATCCCGAGGCTAGACCGCGAGTGGGTCGAGCGCTCCGGTCAGGACGTGAAGGGACTCGTAGAGGTAGTACGAGCCCCAGATCAGCTCGTTGTCGGTGGCGAGGCCGATGCGGTGGTTGTAGCAGCCGGCGGTGAGGATCCCCGTCGAGGTGAGGTGGTCGGCGACGAGGGTACGGACGGTCTGCTCCGCCGTCGCTCGGTACCGCTGGGCGCGGGACTCGTCAGGGACGAGCGCGGCTGCCTTGAGGAGGGCGGCGGCGCCGATGGCCGCGCCGGCGGTGTCGATGCGGGTTCCGGCTATCTGGGGTGCGTCGAAGTCCCAGTACGTGACGCCGCTCGCGGGCAGGTGATCGCACCACCAGTCGCAGACACGTACGAGGGTGTCCAGGAAGTCGTCCTCGGGCAGCCAGCGCGCGGCGAGGGCATAACCGACCATCGCCCACGCCTGGGCTCTGGTCCAGGTGGAGTCGTCCGAGAAACCCTTGTGGGTATAGCGTTTCAGCACCTTTCCGGTGGCGAGATCCACCGTCGCCGATTGGCAGACCGAGCCGTCGCCTCGTACGCACAACTCGATATGCCGCCGCGCGTGTGAGACCGCGAGCTCGCGCAGACCCGGATCCGCCGTACGCGAAGCCGCCCAGGCGAGCAGCGCGACGCCGGGCACGCCGTCGATGTTGAACTCGGTGTCGCCGACGTCGGACGCCTCCTCCGCCTGGGCACCCAGCGGGATCGCGCCCACGGTCGGCAGGAAGCCCGTCGCCAGAGCCCGGGCTCCGTCGACAGCGATCGCGCCGGCCGTCTCGTCCGAGCCGAGCAGCGCGCCGAGCGCGGAGCCGTAGTAGAAGAGGAAACCGCGGAACACGGTCTGCGAAGCGACGCGCGGACGGAGCCGTTCGGCCCACCGCAGCGCATGCCGGCGGTACGCCTCGTCACCGGTGCGGTGGTACGCCAACCACAGCTCGCCGCCCCAGAAGCCGCCGGTCCAGTCGCCGTCCGGCGAGCGCGTCCACTGGCCCGTGGTCGGATCGGCGTAGTGCGGGAA
This sequence comes from Tenggerimyces flavus, assembly GCF_016907715.1. NCBI lineage: Bacteria > Bacillati > Actinomycetota > Actinomycetes > Propionibacteriales > Nocardioidaceae > Tenggerimyces > Tenggerimyces flavus. Next base: position 6,730,078 of record NZ_JAFBCM010000001.1, read on the forward strand.
GCCGGTCGCCGCCTCCTCCGCCGTACGGTCGATGCGGCCGGTCATCGCCTCGATGGCGGCGGCGTACGGCTGGTCACTCATCCGACGTCACCGGTCCCAACACGGCACCGGCGGACAACGGCTGCACGAGGTGCCGATAGAACGTCAACCAGCTGCGCGAGGTCGGGAGTGGCGGTTCGACCCGCAGCGAACGCCGCGCGGCGAGCTCGGCGGCGTCGACGTCGAGATCCACGCGGCGCTCGATCAGGTCGATCACGATCGTGTCCCCCTCCCGTACCAACCCGAGCGGCCCTCCCTCGGCTGCCTCCGGCATCACCTGCCCGATGGTGATGCCGCGGTTGAGACCGGACAGCTCGCCGTCGGTGACGACCGCGACCTCGCTCGCAAGGCCTGCACCGTTGAGCGCCGCGACCAGGCCAGCGGCAAACACGGTCCCGGGGCCGCCCTTCGGGCCGAAGCCCGCCAGCACCACGACCTCGCCGCCCGCGATACCGCCGTCGGCGATCGCGCGCTTGGCGTCGTCCTCGGTCGCGAACACGCGCGCACCGCCGGTGAAGCGCTCGCGCCCGGCCGGCACCGCACCGATCTTGACAATCGCGCCGTCCGGCGCCAGCGACCCGCGGACGAGGGTCAACCCCGACGTCGGCCGGAACGCCTTCGCCAGTGGGCGAATCACCGTGTCGTCCTCGACCTCGACGTCGGCAAGCACGTCACCGAGCGACCGACCCGTGACCGTCATGACGTCGAGGTGCAGCCGGTCGCGAAGTCTCGCCAGGACCGCCCGGGCACCGCCAGCGCGGTCCAGATCGTCTACGTGGTGGAGGCCATTGGGACGGACAGCGCAGACCATCGGCACCTCGAGCGAGAGTCGTTCGATGAGCCCGTAGATGTCCACGTCGACGCCGGTCTCGACGGCGATCGCCTGCAGGTGCCTTGCGGAGTTGACCGAACCAGCGATCGCGAGGTCGACGACGACCGCGTTCTCGAACGCTTCCCTGGTCATGGTCGCGCGGGGACGCTGCCCGTTCGCGATGAGCGCGACGATGGCGCGGCCGGCCGCACGAGCCCGTTCGAGCATCGCCTCGGAGCCGGCGCGGACGGGCGCGGAACCCGGCATGGTCATGCCGAGCGCTTCGGCGAGGATGTGCATGGTGTTCGCCGTACCCAGCCCGGCGCAGACGCCGGGACCGTCGACGGCGTGCTCGGTCAATGCGGTCAGTCCCGCGAGGTCGAGCTTGCCGGCGGCGTACGCGCCCACCTGCTCATAGACGTCGTCGATGTCGACGCGAACGCCCTCGCACATGCCGCCGGCCTGATAGCCGCCGATCACGACGACCGTCGGAACGTCGAGCCGGCCCGCCGCCATCAGGTGCGCCGGCGTGGTCTTGTCGCAGGACGACAGGCACACCATCCCGTCGAGCAGCGCGCCCTCGACCTGCACCTCGATGTCGTTCACGACGAGATCCCGGGTGGGCATCAGGTAGCGCGCCTGCCGCCCGGCGCTGGTGATGAAGTCGCTCGGGGCAGCCGTTCTGATCTCGAACGGGAGGCCGCCCGCCGCACGGATCTCCGTGGCGACCTCGCGGGCCACCTCGTCGAGGTGGGTGAAGCATATCGACAGCTGGGACGAGGAGTTGACGATCGCGATCTTCGGCTTCTCCAGGTCCGCGTCCTGGATGCCCATCGCCCGCCACTGCGCGCGGCGTACCGCCCACTCGGTCGTGCCCGGGGTGAGATTGCTGCGGAGGTTCACGACGTACCTCCGGACAGTCGCAACCGGACCTCGATCGACTGTCCCTTCCGCAACGTGATCGGCGTTCTGAGCTTGACGACCGCCCGCGTCCCGTCGGCGGAGAGCGTGGCGGATCGTTCCTTGCCGGCGATCCGAACCGCCACCGAGCTGGCCCGCGTCGCGGTCTCGAACGCGAGCGTGGCCAACCGCAGCTCTCCGCTTCGCAGGTCGACGGTGCAGATCTGCTTGCCAGGCTGGCGATCCTGCCGGTAGAGCCCCCAGCCGCGCGCCGCGGTGAAGGCACAGCGGAACCTCTCCGGATCGAGCCGCGGCGCGAAGCCGAGATGCCCCTTCGGTCCGTGGTACTCGTAGCCGCAGGCCGCGAGGTACGTGCCGTAGCTCATCATCGCCCGCGCGTAGTGGTCGCCGGCCTCGACCTCGTTGTACGGGTTGCGCTTCGACGCGTGGTACCGGTCGTAGACCGACCGGGTCACCCCGAGCGCTTCGGTAGTCATGCCTTCGGCGAACAGGCCGGCGGCGAGCTGGTACTCCTGCCCGGTCCAGACCTCGTTGAAGTAGCCGCCACTGCGTGCCTCGGTGTCACCACCGATCGGCCACGTACACATCATCGTGCCCGCTTCGCCGGAGGTGCTGTAGATCCGGCCGCCGGCGATCGCGGGCGACTGGTGGTCGCGTGGGCTCGGCAGGTGGTTGTTCCGGACGATCGAGCCCAACGCCGATCTCGTCTGATCCGCCGGAAGGACGCGCGGCAGCCCGAGCTGCGCCGCATAGGTCTGCCCGTACGTCTGGTCGATGAAGCAGCCCCGGTTGGTGTTCGTGGCGGGAGTGCCGACGTGCTGGACGAAGTACTTCACCTCGTCGTTCCACAGCGTGGTGGAGATGAACTGCGTGCCGGCATCGGCGAGGTGCGTGTAGCGCTCCTTCGTCGCCGTGTCCCCCAGCTCAGCGGCCATCGCCGCACCCGCCCGCAGCGCGGCGACGTAGAGGCCGGACAGCCACGGGACGTCGCCGGTGAACGGGGTGTCGAGCGTGTTCCACTGCGCGCCCTGCAACATGCCGTTGCCGTCCACATCTCGTTGGGTAACGAGGAACTCCAGCGCCATCCGCACCTTCGGCCAGACCCGTGTCAAGAACGCGTTGTCAGCGGTCATCTGATGCTCGCGATAGATCCGCAGGATCGTGCCCGCCTGCCCGTCGACGAACGACGACGCGTCGTCGCGACTCTCGCCACGGTTGGCGATCTCGCCGGTCGGCCGCATCGCGATGCCAAGGTCGACGCGCTCACGAGTATCGCGCTCGAGATCGGGAAACAGCCGGCCCACAGCCTGGGCATAGTTCCACACGTGCCCACACGTCCCGGCATACAGATACGAGCCTTCGAACGCGTAGAAGCGGCCGTCCTGCCAGCGATAGCAGGTGTTCGTCGCCAGGGTCGACGCCGGAGCCAACGTCCGTTCACAGAACCAGTACGGCAACGACGAGTCCTCGTACCAGGTCCGCACCCACGCGCGGGTGTCGTTCTCCAGCCGTGCAAGGTGGCGCGCGACATGGTGTACGACCTCGGCAGCAGTCGCGAACCGCACCGCGTAGTGCCGCCGCAGGGTCGGCGCGCCCACGAGCTCCGCGAACAGCCGTCGCTCGGGCGTCGGGAAGTGCCAGCCCAGGACATAGCGGAAGGTACGCGACTCGCCGGCCTTCAACTTCGCCGTGATCGTGACCGCTCCGGCCTGGCCCGACGAGTTGCCCGCCACTTCTACAGGTCCTGGGCCGGAGTCGAACCACGAGGCAGTCGTCGACCAGTCCGCGATCGACGGACGTACGACGGACGATTCGTCCAACGCCGCAAGGACGAACGTTCCACCGTCCGGGCGGTCGGGGATGTCCTGTTGCCGGATCGGCCGGTCGCTGAAGATGATGCGGTCGACGTTCACATGCCCCCACGGGCCGGTGTGCCGGTCGACGACGCGAAGGTGCGCGGAACTCCCCAGCCACGTCGACAGGTCGAGGGAGACGGCCTGCAGGGGCTCGATCTCCAACCCCGTCGCGGACGCCACGACCTGCCCGCCGACGACGACCTCGACGCCGGTCTCGCCCGGATGGCGACCGCCGCCGATCCAGATCGTCGCGAACCTGCGTTGGATCGTGAACGGCTGACTGGTCAACGTGCCTTGGTAGCTGTCCGACGCGCCGGGTGCGCGGAAGTTGAACGAGGTGGCGAAGCGGGCACCGGACACGTTCAGGTCGTTGATCTCGCCGAACGGGCGGCGGAATCCCTCCGGCGTCTCCGCGGGCGTTACCGGACCGGCGCCGAACGCGTCGCCGGCGACGGTCCAGTCACCCCAGTCGGTCCGTTCCCAGTCCTCGAACAGGATGTCGGGAGAGTCGGTGAACACGATGCGGTCGACATTCAGGTGCGCCCAGGCACCGGCAGCGTTGTCGACGAGCTGGAGCTGTGCCGTTTTCCCTTCGTACGCTGAGATATCGAGCATCGCCGGCACCATCGACTCGCAGTTGGCGCCGGTCGAGGTGGCGACGACCTGACCGTCGACGAGCACGTTCACGCAGGTCGCGCCCGGGTGGTTGCCGCCGCCGATCGACACCGCGACGTGGCTGCGGGAGACGGTGAACGGCACGCTTGTCAGCGTCCCCTGGTAGGAGTCGCCGTCACCGCCGCCGCGGAAGTGGTGCGAGGTGACGAACCTCGTCCCACACACGTTGAGGTTGCCGAACCGCCTGAAGAAGCTGGGTACGGCGAGCGCGTGGACGGGTCCCGTTCCGAACGCGTCGCCGGTGACGGTCCAGCCCTCGTAGGTGTCCTTCTCCCAGTCCTCGAACACGACGTCCGGACGCTCGCCGGTGGCCGTGGGCAGGGCCGCGGAGAACTGGACACCGCGTACCTTGCCGTCCTTGACGGCGCTGGCGCGAAGGGTCGTCGGCTGTTCGCGGCGGCTGTTGACGCAGACCGGGTTCTCGGTGAAGCCGAGCAGCGTGACGTCGACGGAACGTTTCGTCGTGTTCCGTACGGTGAACGCGAGGATCGTCGCGGGGAGGGTGGAATCGTCTGTCTGCAAGGGGATGAAGGGCGAGAACGCCTCGAGGACGACGTCGACGGGACTGCTCGTGGCCCTGGCCCGGTAGCGGACGCGGCCGATCGGGTACTGACCGACGAACCGGACGTCGTCGAAACCGTCGGAGTCCAGGGTCCGCGTCTGCGTGGCGCCGTTCGCGGTCGTACGGATCGCGAACCCCTGCGCGAACTGCGCCGGCGAGTCCGCGGTCACCGGGCTCGCGTAGTGCGATCCCCAGTGGTCCGCGCCGCCGAGCGGCGGGCCGAGGGGGTTGAAGATGTCCCAGTTCCAGAGCCGTCCGTCGCCCGCGAGGTAGACCTGCCCGCTACATCCGCCACCGACGGGCATCCCGATCCGGGCGAGGTCGGCGCCGGTGTACTCGGTCGGAGCGCCGCGGTCCGGGTGTGGCCGGTCGTTCTCCCGGGTCCTGGGCGGCTCGACGCCGACCGCGATCACGCCGGCGCCGCCGAGGGAGAGCAGGTGACGCCTGGACAACTCGACATCCATGTCTGCCTCCGCGAGCACCGCGTTACGACGTGGGAATATTTATACGGTATTTCGTAGATGTATCTCGTGTTTCGAAGATCGTAGGATCGGGCGCGCGGATGCGCAACAGCGCAGGCCGTTGCTGGTCAGCCGTCGAGCACGGGGGTCAGAAGCGCGGGTAGCGCACCGCCACCGGCTGGCCGCTCCGTACGGAGTCGAGGATCGCGTCGTGCAGGACCAGGCTCTTGACGCTCTCCTCGATCGGTGAGCGCACCGGTGTGCCCTCGCGCAGATGGGCGGCGAACGCCTCGAGCTCGGCGAGATGCCCGGTGTCGCGCCCGCTGTCTCCGCCGCTGGTGAACGTGGACGGCTCTCGCCACCCCGACGGCTCCCCCTCGCGAACCTCGCGCCACCGCGAGGAGTTGGACACGGTGAGGAAGTTCCCGCCGCGTACGGTCAGGCCGACCTCCTCGGTGGGCACGGCGAACGACCGGCCGTCGGACAGGTGCATCGTTCCGACGGCACCGCTCGCGAACCGCAGGGACACCGCGAACGTGTTCGCACCAACGGAGTAGGCGAAGGTCTCGGCGACGTCGCCCATCAGGTAGTGGGTCAGGTCGAGATGGTGGATCGCGAAGTCGAACAGGAACGGGCTCCTGCCCGCGTCGCCCACCCCGTACGCGGCCGAACAGTAGTCGTGGGAGATGGAGAGCCTGTCATCCACCGGGAACTGGTCGAGCCACTGGCGGGCGTGCTCGAACGCCACCGAGTACCGCTTCTTGAACGCGGTCATGCACAGCAGGCCGGTCTCGCGCGCGACCCGCGCGACCTCGACCGCGGCGTCGACCGTGGGAGCGGGCGGCTTCTCCGTGTAGACAGGGAATCCGGCCCGGAGGACCTGCACCGCGAGTGCCGCGTGACCGGCCGGTCCGACGCACACCACGACCCCGTCGGGCCGCTGTTCGTCGAGCAGCTTCTCGACGTCCGCGTACGGTGTCCCACCGAACAAGGTGGCGTTGCGCTCGGCCTTGTCCTGGTCCAGGTCGCAGACCCCGACCAGCCGGAGTCCCGCGGCTCCGAGGTTCGGGTAGATCCGGCGGGTCGACAGCGCTCCGGCCCCGATCACGCACACGCGAGGAACGCTCACGACGCCACCCTGCCGAGCAGGTCGAGGGCGTCGCGCAGGCCGGTCACGGTCGGTTCGATCGACTCCGTGTGTCCTTCGAGCTCGAGCTCGACGACGATGTTGCCGGTGTAGCCGACGTCGTCGAGGTGCTTCAGGAGGCCCTCGAAGTCCACCGTTCCCGTACCGAACGGCACCGAACGTCCGTTGCCGTCGATGTCGTTGACATGCACCAAGGCGATCGACTCACCGAGCACGTCGTACGCGTCCCTCCAGTCGACACCGACCCGGGCGAAGTGACCCACCTCCAGCAGCGTCCGCATCCGCGGATCACCGATCCCGGCCAGCACCGCGCGGAAGTCGTCCAGCGTGGAGATCGCCGCGCCGGCATGGTTCTGCAGCACGGGCGTGACCCCCACGCCGGCGGTCGCCTCGAGGTACGGTCCCGCCGACTCGATGTAGAGGTCCCGGGTCGTCGCCTTGAACAGCACGACGTCGGCGCCGACGCCGCGGGCGAACCGAGCCGCGGTCACCGCCTGCGCCACGTCGAACTCCGCGGTGATCGGCGGCAGGTGCATCGAGGTGACCCGCATGCCCCGTTCTTCCACCTGAGTACGAAGCTCGGCTTGGGCATCGGCGTCGCCCAGCGGATCCACCGCGGACGGCCATCCGCCCGCCGTGAACAGCTCGATGTTGCGGAAGCCGAGGTCGCGATACAGGTGCAGCAGCTGCACCAGCCCGAGCTGCGGGAGGCAGCACGGGCTGGCGACGAATCGGGCCGACAGGTCCGCCATGTGGCCCATGCTGGCTCCGCGGCGTCCGAACGATCCATGGCCAATCGGCGCGAATTGGCAACAGAATCGACGTCCGGTCCACTGTTGCGGGGGTCGCGGCGCTGCCGCTTTACCTGGCGAGTGGGTGCCTTACGCGGGGTGTATCCCACGTAGAGCGGCAAATGATCATGTAAACATGATCATTTGCCGTCACAGCGGCTAGCCGGACGTGCCGGGCCGGCGGGTGCCGATCTGCCAACGCTGTTCGTCCTCGGTCTCGACCGTCCACGCCACCGTGCTGCCGCCGAGCACGACGTCCGAGCCGGCGCCCTCGTGGACGAGATCGTGAAGGCAGCCTCGTCGAAGGTCGAAGACGTACGCTCCCCCGGCCTGCCCGCTGCCGTCGCCGAAGCCGATCAGTCCCTGGTCGGCGCTGAGCCAGCTGAGCTGCTCGCCCTCGGCGGCGGTGATGCGCACCGGCGGCGACGCGGGAGCCTTGCTCACCTCGACCGTGCCGTCCGCGAGCGCCCACGCGGCGACGTCTCCGTCGGCGGTGAGGTACGAAGCTGCCGGACCTGTCTCCGAGCGCCGTACGGACTCGGTCTCGCCCGTCCGCAAGGACAAGCGGGAGATCGTGTAGCCCGGCTTGGTCGAGTTCTCGGCGTCGAACGCCGCGTAGTAGAGCCAGGAGCCGGAGACGGCGGGGAGGATCGCGTTCGGGACGACCAGCTTCGCGGGCGCGGACAGGTCGACGGGACGCGCGTAGATGCCGACGGTCGGCGGCTTGCCCGCGGCCCCTGCGCGTGCCTCGGCCCAGTAGACGGTGTCGTCGTGCAGGCGCGGAACCGTGTAGCCGGGCACGGTCGGCTTGAGGCCCTTGTCGTTGACCGGTCGGGCCTGCGCGAGCAGGCCGACCTTGCCGGTGCGGCGATCGGCCGCGCGGATGGACCAGTCGGACTCGTCGAGCTTCGTGCCCCTCTCCTCCAGCCAGACCACGTGCTCCTGGTCGAGGTCGCCGAAGACCGTCTGCGTACTGGGCTGGACCGCCTTCTTGTCCCGGACGACCTGCTCGCGGCCGGTCGCCGGGTCGAGGACGGTCAGCGTTCCGGGACGCAGGGTCGCTGGCGCTCCGTCGGTGCCGGGGGTGTCGTCGCGGCCTCGTTCGACCAGCAGCTCACCCGTCGAGCCGACGTCGAGCAGGAGGTCGCCGGTGGGCAGCGCGGTGCCGGGGGCGACGAGGTCGGCCGCGCCCGCGGACGCCTTGGCCGTGCTGAAGGCGGTCCCGCTGCCGCCGCAGGACGGCGGCGGCGACGAGACGTCGGTACGTTCGGCGCCGGTGTCCGCGGCGCAGGCGGTCACGGCGAGCGCCGTGACCGCCGTGACCGCCGTCGCGAGGAGCTTCCTCACCACACGATCGCCTTCGAAGGCCGGACGAACACGTTGACGAAGCTGTTCGTGTAGTGCGAGAAGTACGGCTTCACGCCCGACCAGACGGTGGTCGCCGGGTCCACGAAGTTCGTCTTGCTGAGGTTCGTCGTGTAGCCGCGCGCGACGACCCAGTGGTCGATGGTCTTGCCCTTCGGGTGACCGTTGTAGTGCCGCTTGCCCGCGGACTCGTACGCCGCCACCGCGACGCCGCGGCCGCTGGGGATGGCCCGCAGCAACCTGTCCTTGAACTCCGCGGGAGTCGGGTTGGAGTGGACCTTGTACCACTTGTGGCCGATCCACTTGTTGATCCCGTCGCGCATGTCCGCGCGCTGGGTGCCGCCACCGCCGTTGGCACCGAGATAGGTGTCCGACGCCAGGTTCTTCTGGGTGAGCTTCAGACCCGACTTGGACTTGGTGGTCTTGATCTTCCCGTGGGCCTTCATCCCCGTGATGAGGATGTACGCCGACGCCGGACCGCACCAGTAGCCCGTGTCCTGACCGACGTGCTTGTAGCCCGAGAGCGTCTTGCCCGCGATGTCGACGGTGTCCGAGGCCTGGGCCGGGGCGCCCGCCAGCGAGAACGCGGCAGCCCCCGCCACCAGGACCACGCCGAGGCGCTTGATCGATCTCATCCCCACGAGTTCCCTTCGTCGTTTCGGCGGCCGGCTCGTCTGCTGACCGCTTCGACCAGTATTCGTCCGGGCTCGCCCAAGATCCGCCCAAAGGACACCAGCCTGTGGATAACGGGCACCGGGCACCCCTGACGTGCCAGGCTTTGCCCAGGGAGGTCAGATGGAGTTCCGGCTGCTGGGTCCGGTGGAGGTGATCCGGGCGGGCGAGCTGCTTCCGGTCGGAGGCGCTCGCGACCGCGCACTGCTGGCCGCGTTGCTGCTCCGGGCCAACGAGGTCGCGCCAGTGGGCTACCTCGTCGAGTCGGCGTGGGAGCGTACGCCGGCGTCGCCGGACACCAACCTGCGGACGTACATCTCCCGGCTCCGCCGGCGCCTGGCCGACTCCGCTGACGACGCGCCGCGGGTGGTGACGCGCGACGGCGGCTACCTGTTCGTGGTCAACCCGGGCGAGCTCGACGTCGCCGAGTTCGAACGCCAGTTCGACGTTGGCCGCGACGCGCAGGCGACCGGCGACCACGCCACCGCGGCATCGGCGTACTCCGCGGCGCTGGCGCTGTGGCGGAACGATCCGCTCACCGACCAGCGGCACGGGCCGACGCTCGAGGCGGAGCTGACCCGGCTTCGCGGCCGCCGGCTCGACGCGCTCGAGGGCTACGCGCACTCCCGCATCCAGCTCGGACGTGCGGTCGAGGTGATCGAGGACCTGACGACGTTCGTCGACGAGTACCCGCTGCGCGAGGAGCTGTGGGCTCAGCTGATGACGGCGCTGTACCGGACCGGCCGGCGCGCCGACGCTCTCGCGACGTACGTCCGGGCCCAGACCCACCTCGTCGACGAGGTCGGCGTCGAGCCGGGTCCGCGGCTGCGCGATCTGCATGCCGCGATGCTGCGCGACGCCCCGGAGCTCGGGCCGGAGAGCGCGGAGATCTCCCTGGCCGCCAGCCGTCCCGTGCCGCCCGCACAGCTGCCGGCCGACCTGCCGACGTTCACCGGGCGGTCGGGCGAGCTCGACCAACTGACCGCGTTGCTGTCCTCCGACCACCGTCCGTCCACGGTGATCATCACGGCGATCGACGGCATGGCGGGCATCGGCAAAACCACTCTCGCCACGCACGTGGCACATCGGGTCCGCGACCGCTTCCCCGGCGGCCAGCTGTTCCTCGACCTGCACGGCCATACCGAGGGCGTCCCGCCGGTCGACCCGGGCGACGCGCTCGACCGGATGCTGCGCGCGCTCGGGGTGCCCGGCGACCAGATCCCCCGCGACACCGAGGAACGTTCCGCGTTCTACCGCACCCAGCTCGCCGACCGGACGATGCTGATCGTGCTCGACAACGCGGCCTCCGAACGCCAGGTCGCCCCGCTGCTCCCCGCCAACCCCGCCTGCGTCGTCCTGGTCACGAGCCGGCGACGGCTGTCCGACCTCGAGCACGCGGTGCCCCTGTCGCTGGACGTCCTGTCCCCGGACGAGGCCGCCGTCCTGTTCATCAAGATCGCCGGCGCCGACCGCGTGGCCGGCGCACCGGAGCTGGTCCGCGAGATCGTCGAGCGGTGCGGCCGGCTGCCGCTGGCGATCCGCATCGCGGCCGCCCGGCTGCGGAGCCGACCGGGCTGGACCCTCGGCCATCTCGCCGACCGGTTGGGCGACGAACGCCGCCGGCTCGACGAGCTGGACCATGGCGACCGCGGGGTCGCCGCGGCGTTCGAGCTCTCCTACCGGCACCTCGACACCGAGCAGCGCCGGGTGTTCCGGCTTCTCGGCGTTCATCCCGGCGTCGACACCGACGCGCACGCGGTCGCCGCGCTCGTCGGCGTGCCGCTCGTGACGGCGGAGCGCGCGCTCGACGACCTCGTCCAGGCGCACCTGCTGACCGAGCAGACTCCGGGGCGGTTCGTCCTGCACGATCTGTTGCGGACGTTCGCCGCCGACCGGGCGGCCGCCGAGGACACCGACGGCGAACGCGCGTCGGCCCTCGACCGCCTGCTCGACCACTACGTGAGCGCCACCGCCTTGGCGATGGAGCTCGCGGACCCGGCGTACGCGCGGCATCGCCCGGTGGTGCCGGACGCGGTGAGCGAGCTCCCCAGCCTGGACGCGAAGTCGGCCAACTCGTGGCTCGAGGTCGAGCTGGTCAACCTCGCGGCCGCCGCGCGGGTTGTGGCCGCTCGGCCCCAGACCTCGGTGCTCGCGCGGCTACTGGGCCGGTGGCTGTCGACGCGCGGTCACAACGGCCACGCGCTGGCTCTCCACCTCGCCGCGGTCGCCGCCAGCAGGACATTGGACAACCCGATCGCGGAGGCGTACGCCTTGGTCGGGGTGGGCGACGCGCACAGCCTCGCGGACCGCTACCCCGACGCCGGCGCGGCGTACCTGGAAGCGCTGGCGGTCTCGGAGACGACCGGTGACAGGCAGGCCAGGTTGCTCGCGCTCGCAGGACTCGGCGACTTCCACCGCCTGACCGACGACCACGGGCAGGCCCGCGAGCGCTACTACCAAGCCCTCGGACTGTCCCGCGAGCTCGGCGACGAGCTAGTCGAGCAGCGCACGCTTCGCGGCCTCGGCGTGGGGTTCGCCGTGACCGGCGACCTGGCGCTCGCCAACACGCACTTCACCCAGGCGCTCGAGACCGCCCGCGCCACGGGCGAACGCGGCTACGAGGCACGTTCGCTCGCGAGTCTCGCGATGACGCACCGGCACTGGGGCAACCACGACGCGGCGTTCGAGTACGCCCAACGCGCCCTCGACATCGTGCAGGACCTCGGCGACCTCGGCGCGGAGATCTCCGTTCGCAACGAGCTCGGCCGCAACCACCGGCTGGTCGGCGAGCTCACCGCCGCGCTCTGGCACGCGCAGCACGCCCTCGACATCGCCCGTTCGTTGGGCGACCGGCTCGGTGAGTCCCAGGTGCTCAAGGCGGTCGGCGAGGTCCATCTCGCGGCCGAACGCCACGACCAGGCCATCACCTGCTACCGCGCGGCCGTGGCGATCTCGCGCGAGATCGCCAACCGCAACGACCTGTTCGAAGGGCTGTACGGCCTCGGGCGCGCGCTCATGTCGGCCGACCGCACCTCTGAGGCCGTGCCGCCGTTGGAGGAGGCACTGTCCGTCGCGACGGCCCTCGACCAACCCCACGACATCGCCCGCGCCGGCGACGCCCTCGCCGCCACGGCAACCCCCACTGGAGTCTGATCACCCCAACGGCTTGACCTTGCAGTGACTGCAAGGTTTAACGTTCGTCGATGTGAACATCTCCGCGCTTGCCCGACGGGCCGGGATCTCGCCGTCCGGGGTTCGTTGGTACGAGTCGGCCGGGATCCTGCCGGCTCCGGTACGCGCCGGCAACGGGTACCGGTCGTACGACGAACGTGACCTCAGCCGGCTGACGCTCATCATCTCCCTGCGCCGCCTGGGCATGTCGCCGGTCGAGGCCGGCCGGCTCGCCACGCAATGCCTCGAGTCGGGGCCGACCCACCCGCTCCTCGTCGCGACGCTCGAACAGCAACGACGCAAGATCGCCGAACAGCGGGCCGACCTCGAGCTGCTGGAACACCAACTCGTCGACCTCGAGCGCACGATCGAGGCCGTCGACCCGCGAGGCACTGATCGGCGAGACCCGATCGCGGTGTTGTTCGTCTGCAACGGGAACTCGGCGAGAAGCCAGCTCGGCGAGGCGCTGCTCGGGCACTTCGGCGGTCCCGACTTCGCGGCGATGTCCGCCGGAACGAGGCCGAAGCGGGTGCACGAGCTGGCGGTCCGGGTCCTCGCGGAGATCAACGTGGACTGGCGAAACGCCAAGGCCAAGCACATCGGGGAGTTCCTCGACCGGCGGATCGACTACGTGATCACGCTGTCGAACTCCGCCCGAGAGGAATGCCCGACGCTGTCCGGCCGGCACAACGCGCTCCACTGGCACCTCGACGACCCGTCCGAGGTCGGCGGACCCCAGGAGACCCGGCTGCAGGCGTTCCGAGCCACGCGGACCGAGCTCACCGTCCGGCTGCGCCCGTTCATCGAGATCGCACGACGCGCCGCGGGACGCCTTCCCGCGATCGCCGGACCTGACCCGGCGCGCTGACCCACTGTTCAAGGAGACAGATCATGAGGCTTCCGTACGCCGAACCACTCAACGTGCTCAAGCTCGACGACCCGGTGATCCCGGAGCCGCCCCGGAGGGGCGAGCCGGGCGGTGAGCCCTGCGGCCTGTGCGGCGGCGGCGCGACCGCGCCGGTCTGGGGTGACGACCTGTTCACGATGCACCCGCCGGTCGGCGGCAGCCTGGCCGGCGTCGTCTGGGTCGCGAGCCGCGAGCACGTGGACTCCTTCCGGGACCTGTCGAAGGAGGCCCTCGCCGCGTTCGGACCGCTCGCGGCGCGCATCGAGAACGCGATCCTGTCGCTCGGCGACGTCGGGCGGGTCCACCTCTACCGGTGGGGTGACGGCGGATCGCACTTCCATGTGTGGTTCATGCCCCGTCCGCTCGGCATGATCGACGCGCAGAACTTCATGCTCCCGCTGTGGGAGGACGTCCTGCCGAACGTCACCGACGAGGAGCTGCGGGCCGCTGCCGAGCGCGTGGCCGCCGCGATGTGATGACGACCCTCGTACGCCGTCTCGGCACCGGCGACGCCGTCGTGATCGGCCTGGGCGCGATGGTCGGCGCGGGGGTGTTCGCGGCCTTCGCGCCGGCCGCGGCGGCTGCCGGCGGCTGGCTCCTGGTCGGCCTCGCGCTGGCCGCGATCGTCGCCTTTTGCAACGCGACGTCGTCCGCCCAGTTGGCGATGCAGTACCCGGCCTCGGGCGGGACGTACGTGTACGGCCGCGAGCGACTCGGACCCTGGTGGGGCTTCCTCGCCGGCTGGGGGTTCGTCGTCGGCAAGACCGCGTCGTGCGCCGCGATGGCGATCACGTTCGCGACGTACGTGGTGCCGGAGCCGCGTTGGCTCCAGCGGGTCGTCGCCGCGGCCGTGGTCCTGCTGCTCACGCTGGTCAACCTCCGCGGCATCACGCGGACGGCGAGGGTGGCCCGGCTGCTGCTCGCCGGCTCGTTCGCCGCGCTGCTGGTGGTCGTCGTCGCGATCGCCGCCAGCGGGCAGGCCGACGTCGGGCGGCTCGCACTCGGCGTCGCGCCGCACGGCGTCTACGGCGTCCTGCAGTCGGCAGGCCTGCTGTTCTTCGCGTTCGCCGGGTACGCACGGATCGCCACGCTCGGCGAAGAGGTCCGCGATCCCGAACGGACGATCCCGCGCGCGGTCACGTGGGCGCTCGCTCTCGCGGTGCTCACGTACTTCGTCGTCGGTGCCGCCGTGCTCGCCGCGCTCGGCGCCGACGCGCTCGGTGCGGCCGAGGCGCCGTTGAACGACGCCGTCTCCGCCGTGGGTGCCGCCTGGGCCAGCCCCGTCGTCCGGGCGGGTGCGGCGATCGCGAGCCTCGGCGCGCTGCTCGGCCTCCTGGCGGGCATCGGTCGCACCGGGCTCGCGATGGCACGTGAGCGCGATCTCCCGCACCAGCTCGCCGCGGTGCACCCCGTTCACCACGTGCCGCATCGGGCCCAGCTCCTGGTCGCCGTTGTGGTGGTCGCTCTCGTGCTCACGACCGACCTGCGCGGCGTGATCGGCTTCAGCTCGTTCGGCGTCCTCGTCTACTACGCCGTCGCGAACGCCTCCGCCTGGACCCAGGACAAGGCCCACCGACGCTGGCCGCGAGCGATCAACGTGGTCGGGCTCCTCGGCTGCGCGACCCTGACCGTGACGCTTCCGCTCAGCGCTGTGCTCACCGGAACCCTCGTCCTCGCCGTCGGCCTCGCCGGCCGAGCAGTGCGCCTGGCCCGCACCCCCAACGCGCCCTAGGCGTTCAGGTCGGCGACGAGGACCGAGTACGTCTCGACCACCTGGAAGCCGAGCTTGTCCGCGACCGCGATGGAGGGCAGGTTGCTCGTCCAGGCATCCCAGTGTGCGGTCACGCCGCTGTCGACGCAGCGTCGCACGAACGCGGCGGCGGCCAGGGTCGCCAGGCCTTGCCCCTGAAACTCGGGAACGGTCTCGATGCCGATCCCGCACTGCCGCTCGCTGACGTACTCGGCAGTGCACCAGCACACGATCGCGTCCGCGTCGTGGGCGACGAAGCCGAAACCGCGTCGCCGGAAGTCCGCCAGCGAGTGCCAGCAGGACTCGATCTCCGCCACCACAGCATCGAAGTTCGCCAGCGGAACGAGCTCCGCGAACGACTCGTTGATCGCGCTCACCCGCATCCCGTCTGGCAGCTGCCAGCGAGGTGGGATCGCCAACCCGTCCATGCGATACAGCACCCGTTCCCGCCGCTGCACCTCGATGCCGGCGAGCACGTTCCCAGCAGCCGGGTCGGACGTGTGCACCTTCACCATGCCTGGCCCCGTTGACGCGATCTCGATGTCGAACACCACACGCCACAGCTCCGGCCGATCCAGCGAACCGGCCAGGTACACGTTGTGCGCACCGTCCCAGATCAGCGCGACCCGCGGCGACTCGAGGTCGTCGACCCACGCCCGAGCAGGGCTGTTGCCCGCGATCATCGCAGCGAGAACGAACCCCGCGTGCTCCCCCGCGAACAGGTGCCGCACGCTTGCGAGCTCTCGGACGACCACGACGGACACACCGCGAACCATAGACGACTCGCCGCCGGGCCGCGTTTGGCCTTAGGGGGTTGCCCGAACGCCTCGCAGTGCACTCGCCCACGGGAGGAGGTCCGCCAGCAGGAGCTTGAGCATGCTCTCGTGGCGGGCGGCCGGCTGGAACGTGGTCAGGTCGACGAAGTCGGTGAACAATGAGAGGCCGAGCGCGACCGAGACGTCCGCGATACGGATGTTGCCCATCACCTGGCGAAGCTGCTCGACCGCGCGTACGCCACCGTCGACGCCGTACCCGACGAAGCCCGCGGCCTTGTGGCCCCATTCCTTGTAGATAACGTCGATCGCGGTCTTCAGCGCACCGGGCACACCGTGGTTGTACTCGGCGGTGACGAACACGAAGCCGTCGAACGAAGCCACCTTCTCCGCCCACACCCGGGTCGCAGGCTCCGCGTAGGTCTCCACCGCTGCCGGCACTTCCGTCACGGCCGGCAGGTCGAAGTCGCGGGCGTCGACGAGCTCATACTCGGCGCCGCCGCCCTCCACGGCCCGCTCGTACACCCACCGGGCGACCGTCTCACCGAGGCGTTCAGGTCGCGTACTTCCCACGACTATGGCGATTCTCGTCTGGTTGCTCTGGTTGCTCATGACATCCGACCGTACGGACCGCACGGCGCGTGTCCCATACGTGAAAGCACCACGTCCATACGCGAAACGAGCCCGTACAGTGGAACGGGTGGACGTCCTCAGCCCCGCGATCGCGGCAACCCGAACCGGCCGGCCGCGTGCCTTCCGCATCGAGGGCGGCGAACGGTGGGGCCGGCGGTTCGATCCGGTCGCCGGCGCGGCGTTCCACACGGTCCGGCTTGGCTCCTGCTGGCTGATCTCCGCGCACGACAAGCCACTCCAGCTCGCCGCCGGCGACATCGTCCTGCTGCCGCACGGCTCCGGGCACGGCCTCGCCGACAGCCCCGACAAGGCACTGCTCGACCTCGACCAGGTCCCGGCCGACAGCGACGCGCCGGCAACGACCGTCGTGGTCAGCGGGCAGTATCTGCTGGACCAGGGACGACCTCATCCCCTGCTGAGCGAGCTGCCGGAGACCGTCCACCTGCCGGTGGGCAAGGGCGCTCTACAGCCCCAGCTCCAGGGCGCGGCCGACCTACTCGGCCGCGAGCTCGAGGACGCGGGCCAGGGCGCCGACGCCGCCGTGCCGGCGCTGATGGACGTACTCCTCCTCTACATCCTGCGCGCGTGGTACGCCCAGCAGCCCTGCGTCGAGACCGAGGTCGGGTGGGGTACGGCGTTGCGCGACCCCACGCTCAGCGCGATCCTGGCCGGCATCCATCGCTCGCCCGAGCGCGCGTGGACTGTGGACGCGATGGCCGCCGAGTCGGGGCTGTCGCGTACGTCGTTCGCGCGCCGCTTCAACGAGGTCATCGGCCAACCACCGTTGGCGTATCTGACCTGGTGGCGGATGATGACGGCCGCGCGGATGCTGCGCGACTCGGACCTGCCGCTGGCCGCGGTGGCTCGCAGGGTGGGGTACTCGTCGGAGTTCGCGTTCGCCAACGCGTTCAAGCGGGAGTACGGCATCGCGCCCGGGAAGTATCGGCAAGCCACCTAGCCTCGGGATTTCGGGTGTTGGCGGGCGACATCGGACCTGTGAAAGCCGGAAAAGTGGGATGGCGACGTCTCGAGTGACCTGAGCGGGAAGGCACTCCGTAGGTGAAGCGTGTCGTGGTCGCCTTACCCGGCCAGTGGCCGCTCTACCTGGCGTCCACCCCACGTAAGGCGGCCAATGATCATGTAAACATGATCATTGGCCCCAGGGCAGGCCCGGACCGGTCGCACCCACCGCCAGCTGAAAGATCGAGGCGAGGCCGTGTCTCTTGAGTAGCGTCGGGCGCGCGACACGCCACATCCCGCCCTATCTGGCTTCCAGCTCGACGATGTGCACGGCGATGTCGACCGGCTGGGGCTCGCTCGCGACGACGGCAGCGATCGCGTCGTGCACAGCTTGGCCCACGCTGGCGGCCTGATGGCCGGCGCGGACGACGATGCGGACGTCGACTCGGGCGACCTGGCGCGCCGAACGGGACCGCAGCTCGACCCCCGTCACGTCAGGTGGAGTTCCGCCGAGAGCGCGCTGCCAGGTGTTCAGGGCGAACTGCGTCAACATGCTCTTGACACCGGGCCGGAGCCGCGCGACACCGGGTACGGCCCGAGCCGCCTGGGCGACGACGTCAGCGGGCCACAGATCGTCGCACGCGTCGAATAGCCACGGCGTGCGACCAGGCATCACCCCTACAGAAGGAGATCAGCCAGATGGGCATCGCTGACAAGGCCAAGAACGCTGCCGAAAACCTCGCCGGAAAGGCGAAGGAAGCCGTCGGTGATCTGACCGGGAACGAGAAGCTCGAGAACGAAGGCAAGGCCGATCAGGTCAAGGCCAAGGCGAAGGACGTCGGCGAGGACGTGAAGGACAAGTTCACCAAGTAGGACGGATCGGACCCGCAGGGGCGGGCGCCCGCCCCTGTGGGTCTGGACCTGCGGGATTTCCTCCCCAACTATGGACATCCAAGGTAGGAATGCCCTCAGCCAGTTACTCGAGGGACGAGGTCAGGCGAGATCGATGAGTGACCAGCGACCCGACGGCGACGACCGTCGACAGGAAACGCGCTCCCGTGGTCGTCCGCGAAGTCACTCGCGGCAGGACACCAGTACGGCGCGGAACGAGGCTGCCGATGCCGCTCGGCTCGGCGAACTCGTACGGGAGCTGGAGAGTCTCGACGACATCGACGAGCTCCTCGAGGTCATCGTGCACGCGGCGGTCGGCATGGTGCCCGGGGCCGAAGAAGGCTCCATGTCCGAGCTCCGACAGCGGCGCACCGTCGTCCACCGGGCCGCGTCGGGAGCGGTGGCCAAGCTCGTCGACGCGTTGATGACCGAGATCGGTGAGGGACCATGCCTGGACGCGGCGTTCGGCGATCGCGTCATCCGGGTCGACGACATGACCGCGGACGGGCGCTGGCCGACGTTCACCGCTCGCGCGGCCGAGGCAGGCGTTCGCAGCATGTTGTCGTTCCCCCTCTACGTTCAGGACAACGACCTCGGTGCGCTCAACCTCTACGCGGCCACGCCGAACGCCTTCACCGACGAGGCCGAGCACCTCGGCCTGATCTTCGCCACCCACGCCGCGATCACCATCGCCGGCGCGCAACGCCTCGGCCAGCTGCAGGGAGCGCTCGCGTCCCGCGAGGTGATCGGCCAGGCCGTGGGAATCCTGATCGAACGCCACGGCATCGACACCGCCCGCGCGTTCGCCACACTGGTCAGGTACAGCCAGGACACCAACCGCAAGCTCCGCGACGTCGCCGCCGACATCGTCCGCAGCGCCCTCGCCCGCAACGAGCGCGGCTCCAAGGGCTGACTAGCAGCCGGAAACAGCCGATTTCCTCCTGTTTATCGGCTATAGCACGGACACGCCGTGGTTGAGATTCACCCCATCCTTTCCACTCTCCGCTCCGAACCACACCCAATAACCAGATTCCGAAGGACTCGGAAAGGTGTGATGCGGATGCCACGCTTGACACGTACGGCGGCAGTCGCGGCCGGAACCGGCTTGATCGCGGCGATGGCCGCGGTGTTGTTCGCCGCGAGCCCGGCCTATGCGGACCAGACAGTCCGGTTCACGTTGGACGAGCTGAACGACAGTGGTTCCAGCGGAGACGCGACGATCACCGCACGAGAAGACGGCAGCCTGCACGTCAAGATCGAGGGCTCGGGCTTCACCCCGAACTCGCCGCACGCTCAGCACATTCACGGCATGGCGCACAGCGACGACTTCTTCTGCCCGCCTCCGTCGGCGGACAAGAACGGTGACGGACAGGTCGCCACCGAAGAGGGCGTTCCCCAGTACGGCGGGGTGTTCGTGTCGTTGACGACGAAGGGCGACACGAGTCCGAAGAGCGGGCTCGCGATCGACCGGTTCCCGGTCGCCGACGCGAACGGAGACCTCGAGTACGACCGCACCATCCCCGCCAGCCAGCTGCCAGCTGGCCTGGTGGACAGCCTGTCGCACCTGCACGTGGTGCAGCACGGCCTGGATGCCAACGGTAACGACAAGTACGACCTCGAGGCGCTCGGCGAGTCTGTCTTCGCCAAGTCTCTCGGCGTGAGCGGCATCCCGGAGGAAGCCACCAACCCGGCGACCTGCGGAGAGGTCTCCCCTGTGGGCGGTGTCGAAACCGGCGCCAGCAGCACCCACGGGATCGAGCGGCTCGACCTGCTCGCCGCCGGTGGCGTTCTGATGCTGGGTGCGGGTGGCGTGCTGATCGCGCGCCGACGGTCCGCCGCGGCTCACCGAGTCGAGTCCTGAACCAGGACGACTCGTTGACCTCGGAACAGCTGCCTCGCAGCCGACGAGCGCGGATCCTCGCGCTCGTCGGCGCCACCCTCGCGCTTCTGGGCGTGGCTGCCGTCGTGTTCGCGCTGGTCGGCCAGCAACCCGATCCGCCCGCGGTGAACGAGACCCAAACGCTGCCCACGCCGCCGAAGCAGTCGGCCGCGCCGTCGCCCTCCGCCTCCTCCGCTTCCTCCGTACCGCCGCAGGCGTCCCGCTCGCCTTCGCCCGCGGCGCGTCCGACGCCTGAGCTCGAGCTCGCCAGGTCCGAGCCGAGGCGCGTACGCATCCCCCGGCTCGACGTCTCCTCGACATTGGAACACCTCGAGCTCGACAACGACGGCGTGATGGAAACGCCCAAGGACCCGGCCAAGGCGGGCTGGTTCACTCCCTCGCCCACTCCCGGCGTCGTGGGGTCGGCGATCCTCGCGGGCCACATCACCTGGGACCGACGTCCGGCCGTGTTCTTCCAGCTGTCCACCCTGCACAAGGGTGACCGCATCGAGGTGGACCGAGCAGACCGTACGACCGCGGTGTTCAAGGTCGAACGGGTGGCCACGTTCCCGAAGAACGACTTCCCCAGCAAGGACGTCTACGCCGGGGCCGGCCACGCGGGCCTCCGCCTGATCACCTGCGGCGGCGACTATGACTCCGCACGGCGGTCCTACAAGGACAACACCATCGTCTGGGCGCGACTCGTGTCCAGCGCCCCCACGCCGAAATAGCGTCGATCTTTCGTCCAGCGGTGGGTTCGACCGGTCCGGCCCGGTCCGGCCCTGGGGCCAATGATCATGTTTACATGGTCATTGGCCGCTTTACGTGGGGTGGACGCCAGGTAGAGCGGCCACTGGCCGGGTAAGGCGACCGAGGCAGGCCGAATCCACCAGCTCAGCTCGCTGATCTTGCCGCGCACGACGCCGGTCAGGTCCGAGGGTGTGCCCGCCCCGATGTCCGCGGCGGCTGGGTGGTGCGAACCTGACCTACTGGGCGTCGCAGCTCGGGGTGCACGTCGTGTTCAGCATGCTCGTCCCGGTCATGCTGGTCGGCCTGATCTTCCCGTCCCACCGAGGCAAACCATTCCTGCGTCGCGGCGGCCTCGTCGTGGTCGGCGTTGTCGCTGCGGCGGCGACGTTCGTGTTCCTGGTGCTGACGCTGCCGCTGGCGCTGCGCCCCGGCACCACAACGGTGTTTGGCGGGATCGTCCCGGATCCCGTGCCGATCGTCCTCGCGGCACTGGTCGCCCTCGGCATCGGCTGGGCAGTGGTGCGGTGGAGCGCGGCGCCGCGCCCGTCTCGGTCGTCGGCGGCGCGATCACGATCCTGCTGGAGATCGCGCTGCTGATCCTCCTGGCGCGTCGAGCACGCGCGCGACCAGTAGCCGATGGCGCAAGTACGAGGTGAGTCCGGCGGCTCTCCACCAACTGGCCGAGGCCGGTTGGTGGAGGGCCGATGGACAACCGCCTGTCAGGCGTTGTTGTTGCTGGACGTGATGTCGCCGTTCACGCCCGCGGGGAAGAAACCGCCGGCGGTGACCTTCTTCGGGTTGAGGTAGACGATGTTCAGCACGCTGCCGGCGCTGCGGCTGTAGGCCACGCCGTTCGCGTCGGTGGGGACGATGTTCGCCTCACCGTTGCTGTTCTCGACGCCCTGGTCGAGGTCGGTCTTGCCGTCGAGACTGTCGCGGGCGGCGGAGAGCTTGCCGGCCGCCTTGCGCAGGTCGCGCCCGAACAAGCCGGTTCCGAGCAGCCCGCTGTCGGAGTTGTAGATGGACGTGCGGATATTGGCCGCGTGGTAGGCCTCGACCGCGAGGATGCCGGCGGCGGCCTCGAGGTAGGTCTTGTTCTGGATCAGCGGGGCCGCACCCTTGTACGCGGTGACGCCCACGTCTTCGAACAGGTACGCCGCGAGGAGGAAGTTCTCCTCGCAGGCGAACGCGTCGAAGGAGTGTCCCTTGCGTACGATGCCCGCGGCCTGGGCCGCAGCGGTGAAGCTGCCCTTGAGGTCGATCTTGGGCTGCGCGACCGCTGCCGAGCCGAGCGCGGTACGCAGGAACTTGACGTGCGCGTGCTCGTCACCAGCGATCTCACGAGCGAAGCTGCGCAGAGCGCGGCTGCGGAAGTGGACCTTGCGGCCGCCCGTGACCGTTCCGTGCTTGCCCTTGCCGCCGGTCATCGAGGACGGAAGCCCCTGACCGGTGACGGCGTAGAGGTAGAACTGCGCCTCCAGGTACTCCAGGTTCAACGCGAAGTTCAGTACCGAGGCGTCACTGAGTGCGGTGGCGTCGGCCTTGACCTGGTCGGCCTGGGCGGTTCCCGTGCTCAGCGCCGCGGCGCCGACCACCCCGAGGCCTGCCAGACCGGCGCTGCGCAGGAACCGACGCCGGTCGGCCTCTGTCTCCGCGCTGCGGTTGATCATCGAGGCCGCGTACTTTCGACCGAACATGAAGACATCCCTTCCATTGCGGACATGTCATTCAGGTATTCGGACGGGCAGGGCCGTTGGATGGGTCAGATCTTCTTATTTGCGCAAGAGATTGAGTTAACGGAACGTGAGCACGATCAGCGCGACGTTCAAGGCGACGATCAAGGTGGCGGCGACGACCGCGAAGACCGTGGTGAGGCGGTGGTTGACGTCGACACCGAGGACGTCGACGCGGGCGGTCAGCGCCACCAGCGGGATCAGCGCGAACGGGACGCCGAACGACAGCACCACCTGGGAGAGCACGAGCGCCCAGGTCGGTTCCACTCCAGCGGCGAGGACAGCCAGGGCGGGAACCAACGTCGCGAGACGTCGGAGCAGCAGCGGGATCCGTCGGCGCAGCAGGCCCTGCATGATCACCGCTCCGGCGTAGCAGCCGACTGAGGTGCTGGCGAATCCGGACGCGAGCAGCCCGACGGCGAAGAACGTGGCGACCACCGGCCCGAGCACCTGCCCGAGACCGTCGTGCGCTCCGGCCAGCGTGTCGACACCCTCGCGGCCGAACAACGTGCTGGCCGCGGCGAGCACCATCGCGAGGTTGACGCTGCCGGCGAGCACCATGGCGACGATCACGTCGACTCGGGTGGCCATGAGCACCTGCCGGAGCCGGCGGCCCGTGGGCCGGCCGTGGCGGTCGCGGGCGAGCGCGGAGTGCAGGTAGACAGCGTGCGGCATCACCGTCGCACCGAGCATGCCGGCGGCGAGCAGGACGCTGTTGGCTCCCTCGAACCGGGGAACGAGGCCACCGGCCACGCCGGCCGGATCGGGTGGGGACACGACGAGGCTGGCGAAGAAACCCACCGCGATCACCAGCAACAGACCGGTGATGACCCGTTCGAACGGACGCTGCCCGCGGCGGTCCTGCACGGCGAGCAGCGCCATCGACACCACGCCGGTGATGACACCGCCGACCAGCAGCGGCAGGCCGAACAGCAGCTGCAGCGCGATCGCGCCACCGATGACCTCCGCGACATCGGTGGCCACCGCGACGAGCTCGGCCTGACCCCAGTAGGCCAGCCGGAACGGGCGCGGAAGCCGGTCCCGGATCGCCTCAGGCAGAGACTGACCGGTGACCACGCCGAGCTTCGCGGACAGGTACTGGATCAGGCCCGCCATCAGGTTGGCGGCCACGATCACCCAGACGAGCAGGTAGCCGTACTCCGCGCCCGCGGTGACGTTCGTCGCCACGTTGCCGGGATCGACGTACGCGATCGCCGCGACGAACGCCGGGCCCAGCAGCAACAGGCTCGACCGCGCGCGCCCGGTTCGTTCTCGCAAGCTCATCCCGGTCGACAAGACTGCCCCTCCTCGGCGGTTCGGTCTGTGGAGCATGACTCTGCCGGCGCTGATGGGCGCCGGCAGAGTCAGGGGGTGATGGTGAGGATTGTTCCGGCTGTCTACTTCGGCATCAGGACGGTGTCGATGAGGTAGACGGTGGCGTTGGCGGTTTGGACTCCGCCGCAGATGACGGTGGCGTCGTTGACCTTGAGGTCGTCACCCGAGCCGGTGACGGTGACGGTGCCGCCTTGGACGGTCTTGTGTTCACCGGCGATCTTGTCGGGGGCGATCTGGCCGGCGATGACGTGGTAGGTGAGGATCTTCGACAGCTGAGCGTCGTCGGTCTTCAGCGTCTCGATGGTCTTGGCGTCGATCTTGGCGAACGCGTCGTCGACCGGCGCGAACACGGTGAACTCGGCGCCGTTGAGGGTGTCGACGAGGTTGACCTTCGGGTTCAACTTCCCCGACACCGCCGACACCAGGGTCTTCAGCAGCGGGTTGTTGCCCGCCGCGACCGCGACCGGGTCCTTGGCCATACCCTCGACCGAACCCGGCCCGGACGGCACCTGGTCGGCGTAGCCGGCGCACCCGGCGCCGACCATGCCCGCGCCCATCGCGTCCGGCGCCTCAGAAGACGCGCTCGTCGTGGGGGCGGGCTCGTTCTGCGTCGTGGGCTCGGCGGTGTTGCCACAGGCCGCACCCACCATGGCCAGCAGCCCCACACCGGCGAACATCACGCCGAAGCGGAATCGAGATCGGATGGTCTTCATGAGGTGGTGCTCCCTCTGTCGTAGACGCGCCTCGCGCTATGGAGGCCGATGACTTGCTCCCCGCTCGGCACATCCGGGTGGGAGTCCGGCACGCGGACGATGCACAAGAACGCCAGTGCGCTCGAGCTGTGGTGCCGCATCGTCTGCATGACCGGCATTCGCGGCTACTCAGCGGATGGATGGGTCGAATCTCGAGGAATTTGTCCACTTCTTCGGGAGCACGACGAAAGACACGCCGCCCGCGAGGGACGGCGTGTCTTTTCGGTAAGAGGCGTTTGACCTTCAGGCGAAGGGGATCTGGGCGATCGTCGGCAGGGTGGGAGTCTGCGACCCACCCGCGGGCTCGACCGTGAGGCCGAACCCGTCGGCACCGACGATGCCACCCCGAAGGACCCGAGTCACCTTGCCCGGCTCCGCTCCCCCACCGGACGCGGGAACGTGGACGACGCCAGCGGAACGGGCAGCCGTTCCATGCAACATCCACAGTTGGTAGCTGCGATCGTCCGCGTTGGCGGGAAGCTCGTTGAAGACCGCTACGGCCGCGTCGTGCGACGGCGAACTGACCAACGTGACCCGGCCGCCACCGGTGACCGTCGCGTGTCGAGTGGTGGAGTCCGGAGCGCTCAGGATGCTGGTGATCTCGTCGCGCGCCTGATCGGCCAGTCGGGTCTGCTGCGACTGGGACGTGGCGATGCCGATGCCCACTCCGGCGCCGCCGGTGACGAGGACCAACGCCGCGGCGGCGGCGAGGATCCGAGGCTGCCGCCACAGCGGAGTACGCGTACCGCTCGCTGCCGCGTCTCCCTCGCGACGAGAACGCGCGGACCCGATGTGGCGAGGCATGGGTGGCAGCTGCCGGGTCTCCGCGACCTCGGCCAGTACCCGGGATCGCAAGCCGGACGGCAGAACCACGCCGTCGGAGGCGCCCGCTCCCAGTCGAGCCGCGGTGAGGCGGAAGTCCTCGACGTCGGCCGGGCAGGTGTCGCACTCGTCGAGATGTTGTTCGAACGCGGCCCGCTCAGCCAGCGGAAGCGCGTCGAGTGCGTAGGGGCCTGCCAACGAGTGCGGGTCGGCTCCCTTGTTCAGGTCGTTCGTCATCGTGTCGTCTCCACGCCCAAGCAATCGCGGAGCCGGACCAGGCCGTCCCGCATCCGCGTCTTCACCGTCGCCAAGTTGGCCTGCAGGAGGTTCGCGACCTCGTGGTACGTGTAGCCCCCGTAGTACGCGAGCGTGACCGCTTCTCGTTGCAGGTCTGTCAACGAGCCAAGGCAACCGCGGACCTGCTGGTGCTCGAGGTTCGCCACCGCTTCCTCGACGACAGAGTCGTACTCGGCCGCGCCGGCGCTGGCGGCGGCGCGCCGTTCGCGGTCGGTCATGGCTTGTTCGGACCGGATCCGGTCCACCGCGCGGCGATGCGCCATCGTCATCGCCCACGCCAGCGCTGTGCCCTTGCTCGCGTCGAACCTCGTGGCCGTACGCCAGAGCTCGACGAACACGTCCTGGGTGATCTCTTCGGCCAGGGCGTGGTTGCGGACCAGCCTGACGATCATGCTGAAGACCGGCGGCGCGAGGCGGTCGTACAACAGCGCGAACATGGCTTCGTCGCCACGAGCGGCCCTGGACAACAGCTCCTCGGGCGTGGGATCCGCGTCCCGCATGCCCACAAGTCGCCTCAGTGTCGCGATCGTCGCCATGTCCGGATTGTCCACGACCCCCGCGTGCGTGCGATCACCGGCCACCGCGGCGAGCCTCGGCCCCTGACCCATCATCTGCAATCCCCTCGTACTTCAGGCGGCCTGTGCCGGCTGGCCGTGTTGATCGTTCGGAGCTGGTGCCGCCCCGGATGGGTCGTACGGGCCGAGCGGAAGGTCAAGCGTTGCTAAAGCCGCAGCCCGGTGTGGTCGGCGATGTCACGAAGCAGCGCCGCCCTGGGCTTGGCGCCGACGATCGATTTCGCCAGCCCACCATCGCGGTAGAGGTGGATCGTGGGGATGCTGATCACGTTGTAGCTGGCCGGTGTGGCTGGGTTCTCGTCGATGTTCAGCTTGAGGAACGTGATCTGGTCGCCGTGTTCGGCCGCCAGCTCTTCCAGGATCGGGGTCACCTGCTTGCAGGGACCGCACCATTCGGCCCAGAAGTCCACCACCACAGGCTTTTCGCTCTCCAACACGGCGGCGTCATACTCGGCGTCGGTCACACTGACCAAGCTGGTGCCCATGAGAATCTCCTTTGGATACAGGTCGAATGCGACGAGCCCGTCGAGTGCTGCCGGCAGCCGTGCTCAGCCGAAGCTGAAGGTGTAGGCGGAGATGCCTGGGCTGTAGGTGAGGGTCATGGTGTTGCGGCCGGCGTTGGGTTGGTCGAGGAGTTGGTAGGCGTTGGGGGTGCCTGTGACGTTGATGGTTTTGTCGGGTTGGCCGGGGATGTTGATGGTGACGGTGCCTTGGCCGGACAGGACGTGGTAGACCTTCGCGGCGTTGAAGTTGAGCCGTACTTGGGCGTTGGTGGTGGCGGTGACGTGTTGGGAGTCGACGGCCCAGGTGCCGCCGAGGCTGAAGGTGTCGTTGGGCTGGTTGGGGTTGAGCCCGAACATCCGTCCGTCGTCGGGGGTGAGTGTCCCGGTGCCTTGGTAGTTGGTGGCGCGGGCGTAGGACAGGAACGTTTCGGGGGTGGTGCCCTTGGCGCCGGGGTTGTCGGCTTCGACGGTCCCGTCGACCGGGTCGGGGAGCTTGAGGTCGGGGTTGGCGTCTTTCAGGAGTTGGCGGAACTGGTTTTCGACTTGTCCGTAGTCGCCTTCGCCGAACTTGATCGCCCGGACGGTGCCGTCGGCGTCGATGAGGTATTTGGCGGGCCAGTACCGGTTGCGGTAGTCGGTCCACGTGGACAGGTTGTTGTCCTGCCCGACGGGGTAGCCGATCTTCTCTTTCCGGATCGCCGCCGCCACGTTCCCGGGGTCTTTTTCGAACGCGAACTCCGGGGAGTGGATCCCGACGATCTGCAATCCCAACGGCCCGTAGGTTTTGTCCCACGCCAGCAGGTGGGGGGTGGCGCGTTGACAGTTGATGCAGGAGTAGGCCCAGAAGTCGACCAGCACCACTTTCCCTTTCAACCCGGCCACCGTCGCGGGCTGGTTGTCGGGGGTGTTGAACCACTGTTGGGTGCCGCGGAACTCCGGCGCCGCCCCACACGCCGCCAACTCCGCCGCCCCCGGCGTGCACTTCGCCAACTCCGTACCGCCCTCACCGATGGCGGGTGCCAACACGCCTTGGACGGTGTCGGACTCGGCGACCTTCTTCTCCAACCCGCCGGTGTAGTTCGGCAACGCTTTCTGCAGCAGATCGGTCACCCCGAACCCCAGCGCGATGGCGAGGAGGATCATCACGACCCCGCCGCCGATCCGGAAGCCGCGGGCGTGGTCGCGGTACGCCTTCACCCTGCGTGCGATGCGGGAGCCGGCGGCGGCGAACACCAGCAACGGCAGCGCCGCACCGACCGCGAAGGAGACGGTCAGGACCACGGTGCGCCAGCCGATCTGCCCGGTCGCCCCGGCGACCGTGATCGCGGCGAGGACGGGGCCGGCGCAGGGGACGTAGAGGGTGCCCAGGCCGAGGCCGAGGACGAACGCGCCGTTGGCGTTGCGGGTGACTTTCGGGAGCCGGTAGAACGGCTTCTCGATCAGATGCCCCAACGCCGGAAAGATCAGCCCCAGCCCCACCAGGACCAGGACCGTCAGCCCGGCCCAGCGTAGGAAGCTGTCCGGCAGTCCCAGGAACGACAAAATCACCGACCCCAACAGGGTGAACACACTGAAACTCACCACGATCCCCGCGATGATCCGCAACGGCCGCAAATCCCGCTTCGCCTTCTTCGGCGCTGCCTCGACGACCTCATCCACCAACACATCGCCACCGCTCTCGCGGCTGTGCCGGCCGGCCTTGTCAGCCGTCTTGTCCGGTGCGTTCTCGGGTTTGCCGGCCGTACCGGCAAAGAAGATGATCGGCAACATCGGCAACACACACGGAGAAACCCCCGTGATCAGCCCGCCCACCAATCCGATCAAGGCCAGCGTGATCATCGAAAGCAACTCCACTCATCGGCGCGACATCGTCACCTCCTCTTCGAGACTGCCGCGATCATGGATGGGTGCCGGCACTGACGTCCGGTACGGTTGACCGCAACCTTTCTCTCCGACTCTCGTGGTTCCTGCCAAGGTCGCGGACTTGGGTCGGAGGTGAAGCGAGCCGTGGTGACCGCCGCCGCAACAGCGTGCCTGTCCAGGCTCACCGGCGAGGATGGCGGTGCGGGCGGGCTCCAGGCCGTCGAGGCGGCGGAGGTGGCGCTCGTTCTCGGGATGACCGCGGCTGTGGTGACGTTGTCGAGTGGCACCGGTCCGGTGGTGATCTGGGGTGAGAACCCGATGAGTGCCTCGCTGGTCGATCTCCAGCTCACGCTGGGCGAGGGACCCGTGATCGACGCGGGCGCCGGCACCTCGATCGTTCTCGAGCCCAGCCTGCGCGACGTACCGCTCACGCGCTGGGCGGCCTTCACCACCGAAGCGGAGACCCTCGGGGTCAGGGCCGTCTTCGCCTTTCCCCTGCGTCTCGGCGTGATCAGCATCGGTGCGCTCATGCTGCACCGCGACACGGTCGGTCCGATGACCGCAGACCAGCAGGGCGATGGCCTGGTCATCGCCGACGCCATCACGTTGACCCTGATGATCGACGAGCTGAACCCGTCCAGCCCCACATCCGCCCTCGGCGCGGGCGGGCTCGATCCGGCGGACGTCTCGGCGGTCGTTCATCAGGCCACGGGCATGATCAGCGTTCAGCTCGACATCAGCGTCGCCGACGCCCTGGTCCGGCTCCGGGCTCATGCCTTCAGCAGTGCTCGACCCATTCGTGCCATCGCGACGGACGTAGTCCAGAGGCGGTTACGATTCCATGCCTGACAACCACCAGAACCGACGTCGATCTCATCCGTGGAGCCGACCATGACGAGCATGACTCGCGAGCAGCAGCTCATCAGCGCGTTCGTCGAGCTCGCGGACACCCTGATCGACGACTTCGACGTGATCGACTTCCTCTACGGCCTCACGCAGAGAACGGTGCAGCTCCTGGGCGTCACGGCCGCGGGAGTGATGCTCGCCGACCAGCGTGGCCACCTTCGCCCCGCGGCCGCCTCCACCGAGGAGGCCCGGTTGCTCGAGCTGTTCGAGATCCAGACCGATACCGGGCCGTGCATGGACTCCTACCGTTCCAAGAGCCCAGTCGTCAATGTCGACCTGCGGGCCGCCGAGAGCCGGTGGCCACACTTCGCGGCAGCGGCCGGGGCAGCGGGCTTCTCCTCCGCACACGCCCTACCGCTACGGCTTCGCGACGACACCATCGGCGCCCTGAACCTCTTCTCCGCCGAGAACACCCGCCTCACCGAGCAGGACCAGCGGGTCGGACAGGCTCTCGCCGACACGGCGACCATCGGCATCCTCCAGCACCGCGGCCTCCGCCACGCCGAGATCCTCACCGACCAGCTGCAGGCCGCCCTGAACAGCCGGGTCGTCATCGAACAAGCCAAGGGCATCCTCGCCGAACGAGGCGCAATCGGCGTCGACGAGGCGTTCGACACCATGCGACGCCACGCCCGCCGCACCCACCAGCGGCTGTCCGATCTCGCCCGCGCGGTCACCGCCGGCACCGCCGACACCACCGACCTTCTGACTGACTCGCCGGGAAGCCGCCCCACTTCGTCCACCGAGAGTCCCTGACGGGCTATCGTCGAGTCTCTCCGCCTTTCAGGTTCCGAAGTCGGCGGAGAGGGTAGGTCCGTTTGAGGTCGAGTAGTTGCCGCCCAAGACCCCGGTGGCGCGTTTGCGTCTGGGACAAGGGAGTTGGGCGATGTCTGAGTACGTTGAGCCGGGGAATGTGTTGTCGCGTGACGCTTCGGTTCCGCCTGAGGATCACGCCTTGTTGGAGGCGGCTCGTACCGGAGACCTGACAGCGGTCGGACGAGTCTGTGACCGCCACGGTGCTGCGCTGTTCGCCTTGGCGAACATCATCTCCGGCGATCGCGAGTTCGCCCGGCTGGTGGCCGTCGACGTGCTCAAGCATGCCTGCACGGCACCGGAACAGCCCGCCGAGGGAGCTCTCATCTCTGTGCGTCACGACCTGGCGCGACTCATCTATCGACGGTGCGCGAAGCCGTCCAGATTCCTCGGCTACCAGGATGATCTCGAGCCACGCCACCGCGGCCGAGCCGGCACCGATCGCCCACGTGACGGTGGATGCGACCTCATCGCCGAGCTGGCCGTCCTCGCCGACCAACAGCGCACCGCCGTGGCTCTGGCCCTGCTCGGCGACCATAGCTACCGAGACATCGGCAGCCTGATGGGCCTTCCGCCCCAACTCACCGCAAGCCTGGTGTCGTCCGGCCTGAACCAGCTCGGCACCCCACCGGCGCAGGTCGTCTCCTTGCAGCGAACGGACTCGGTCAGCCACCGTCGCCGTTGACCCGTTCAAGCCAGCCCTACGTCCAGTTGCTCTCGACCAGGTGCTGGCGGATCCGAATCAGGCCGTCGCGGATGCGGGTCTTGGCCGTGCTCTCCGGAACGTTCAACAGATCGGCCACCTGCCGATAGGTGTGACCACCGAAGTACGCCAACACCACGGCCTCGTGCTGGATCCGCGTCAACCCAGAAAGAGCATCACGAACCGCCTGGTGCTCGAACCGGATCTGCACCTGCTCGACCGGACCAGCCTCGTGTCCGGTCGCTCTGTGCGCCACAGCGGTCTCGCTCGTCGAACGGATCAGGTTGGTGCGGATCTGGTCCACGGCCCGGTGGTGGGCGATGAGCTTCACCCAGGACAAGACGCTGCTCCGCGACGGGTCGTAGCGGTGGGCGTTGCGCCAGAGCTGCAACGCCACCTCCTGCGCGATGTCCTGTGCCTGGTCCGGGTCGGAGACGACGGCGCGCACTGACGCGACCACGGTGTCGGCGATCACCGAGTAGAGACGTTCGAACGCGCCTGCGTCACCGTCCGACACCCGGACGAGGAGACTCTCCAGCTGCTTGTCGGACACCCGAGGGTCGATGCGTGGCCGCACGAGGTACCTGCACTTCCCCTCCGCTTGTTCTCGCGCTGCGTAGTCGGTGGCGATCGCCAAAGCCCGCGCGAGGTCAGCAGGAGTTCGGAACAGGTGGCCGCCCGGAGTGGTCGGCGATCGAAGCAATCGCAGTTGCTGCGAATTACTTGCAAGTACTTTCTTGATGAAAGAGGCCACATCGCCCATCCGTCCGCCCGCCCCACACGAATGAGAGGTATCGCGCGCGGAGCACCTAGTGGTTCGCGTACAGCCCGGAGGACGGAGGGAGGTTCCACCGGGGTCGAGCGCCTCTCGACCTCGACGCTCGACCGGACGCCCTCCCCCGTGGCCCGGTCGGCACATCACGGGGCGTCCCCCTCGACGAGGTGGGGGCGCCGAACTTCTCGTCTGAAGGACATTCATGTCTCAGGCATCAGGCTTCAAGAGACGCGCGGCAGCGCTGGTCGCGGCCGGCACCGCCGTCGCACTGGGCGGGTTGGCGGGGCTGGCCCCTCCGGCCGCGCTGGCGTCAAGCCACCGGGAAGCACCGCTGATCTCGGGTCAGCCGCAGTACGACAACACCGACACCTACGCGTTCGTCTCCCCGGACAAGCCGGACACGACCACGCTGGTGGCGAACTGGGTCCCGTTCGAGGACCCCGCTGGTGGCCCGAACTTCTACCGGTTCGCCACCGACGCCAAGTACGACATCCACATCGACAACGACGGCGACGCGAAGGCCGACCTGACGTATCGGTGGACGTTCAAGGACCACTACCGGAACGGCAACACGTTCCTCTACAACACCGGTCCGGTGACGTCGCTGAACGATCCGGACCTGAACTTCCGCCAGACCTACAACCTGGACCTGATCTTCAACGAGCACTCCGGTTCGCTGCTCGACCTGCGGCTGCTGGTCAAGATCGCGGACCTGTTGAAGATCGACATCTCGGTGCTCCTCGGTGCCCGGGACGGCAAGACCCTGCACCTGATCAAGAACGCCCCGGTCGCACCGTCCAACGTGGGCACGGCGTCGATGCCGAACTACGAGGCGCTGCGCAACCAGGCCGTGGTCAGCAAGGGCAAGGCGAAGAGCTTCACCGGCCAGGCCGATGACTCGTTCTTCCTCGACCTGCGCGTGTTCGACCTGCTCTACGGCGGGGACCTCTCCGAGGTCGGCAACGACAGCCTCAAGGGCTACAACGTCAACACGGTCGCCCTGCAGGTGCCGTCGAAGCTGCTCATCGACAGGGACTCCGTGGTGGGTGTCTGGTCGAGCACCTCGCGCGAGGACGGCTCCGGCCGTGACCGCCAGGTGTCCAGGCTCGGCATGCCGCTGGTCAACGAGGTCGTCATCCCGGTCAAGGACAAGGACCGGTTCAACGCCTCCAAGCCCAAGGACGACGCGCAGTTCGGCAAGTACGTCACCAACCCCGAGCTGCCGAAGCTGATCCAGGCCGTCTACGGGATCCCGGCGCCCAAGGAGCCCCGCAACGACCTCGTGCAGGTGTTCCTGACCGGCGTTCCCAGCCTGAACCAGCCGAAGAACGTCAAGGCGTCGGAGCAGCTGCGGCTCAACACGGCGATCAAGCCGGCGGCGAGTCCGAAGCGGCTGGGCGTGCTCGAGGGCGACACGGCCGGCTTCCCGAACGGGCGCCGACTCACCGACGACGTCGTCGACATCGCGCTGCAGGTCGTCGAGGGTGAGCTCGTCGGTGCCCCGAACGACCTGGGTGACGCCGTGAACGCCAACGACAAGGCGTTCGGCAAGACGTTCCCGTACGTCGCGCTTCCGCACTCCGGCTCGGTGGTCAAGTCCGCCGTAGGCAAGCCGGGAAGCACGCCGCTCAACGGTGGCGCCATCGCCGGCGGCACGTCCGGCGGAACCTCCGATGGCTCCGGCCTGCTCGGCACCCCGTTGGTGTCGCTGTCGGCCGTCGCGCTCGGCGGACTCGCCATCGCCGGTGGGCTGTTCCTGTACCGCAGGAACCGCGGCTCCGTCGCCACCGCGTGAGCTAGCCAGTCCCACTTCTAGTCCCACCTAGCCCGGCTGCCCGGTCGTGTCTCACTCGTTCCACCGACCGGGCAGCCGGATTCACCGCCAGCAACCTCTCCCCGTGAGGACATCTCGTGCGTCGGATCCTTCTCGTACTCGCCGCGTGCGCCGCTGCCGTGGTCGTCACGCTGACGGCGGCCATCGTCCTCGGCCCGGACTCCGGCCAGTCAAGCGGTGAGAATCGAGCCGCCAACCCACGTTCCTCCACCGGGGCACCAGGCTCGGAGCAGGCCGGACTGGAACGCGCGGGAACGGTGTCGATGGCCTCGACCATCTCCACGCTGCAGACGCACCTGCGCAGCCAGCCCAAGGACGCCAAGAGCTGGGCGACGCTCGGGATCGCCTACGTCGAACAGGCCCGCATCACCGGCGACCCTGGCTTCTACGACAAGGCCGACCAGGTACTGCGCACCGCCTTGGACCGCCAGCCCGCCGACAACGACACGGCGGCGGCCGGGATGGGCGCGCTGGCCGCGGCCAGGCACGAGTTCACCGCGGCGCTGTCGTGGGCGGACAAGGCGCTGACCATCAACCCGTACAACAGCAAAGCCCAGGGCGTACGGACCGACGCCCTCACCGAGCTCGGCCGCTACGACGACGCCCAGCAGGCGGCCCAACGCGCCGACCAGACGCATCCCGGACTGTCGACGTTCACCCGGCTCGCCTACCAAGCCGAGCTGCGCGGCCAGACCGACACCGCGGCCGAACTGCTCGAGCGGGCCCTGTCCTCCACGACCGTCCCGGCCGATGTCAGCTTCGTGCGGTTCCAGCTCGGCGAGCTCGCGCGCAACCGCGGCGCGTACGACCAGGCCGCCGGCCACTACGCCGCTGCTGTCAAGGCCGACCACAGCAACGTCGCGGCGGTCGCTGGCCAGGCCCGAGTCGCCACCGCCCAAGGCAAGAACGCCGCAGCGGTCGACCTCTTCACCGAGGTCGTCGCGCAACGCCCGGAGCCGCAGTACCTGATCGAGTTCGCCGATCTGCTCACGGCGATCGACCGGCTACCCGAGGCCAAGGCGCAATACGCCACCGTGGACAGCTGGCGCCGCCTCGCCGCGGCAGGCGGAGTCCGTACCGACCTGGAGATGGCGTTGTTCGAAGCCGACCACGGCGACCCCGACCGCGCGGTCGAGCAGGCCCGAGCCGAATGGAGCCGCCGCCACAGCATTCACGTCGCCGACGCTCTCGCCTGGTCGCTGCACCGAGCCGGGAACGACCGCGAAGCCCTCGCCTACGCACGGCAAGCTGCCGCGACCGGGTTCCGGAACGCCACGTTCGCGTACCACCGCGGCATGATCGAGAAGGCGCTCGGCCTCACCGCCGCGGCCCGCAGCAGCCTGAAGTCCGCGCTCGACCTGGACCCGCGCTTCTCCCCGCTGCACGCCGCCGACGCCCGGACCGCCCTCGCCGAACTCGACCACCCCGGAGCCCACCGGTGAACGAGGTCCGATCCCGCTTCGTGAGCCGCGCTTTCGCGATCGTCGCGGGCGCCGTGGCCATCGTCATCGCCGGCATGGCCGGCACTGCTGTGGCCCACCCGCTGGGGAACTTCAGCGTCAACAGCTACGACGGCCTCACCATCGGTCTGGAGGAGCTGCGAGTCCACCACGTCCTGGACCTGGCCGAGATCCCCACCACCCAGCTCCGGCCGGGTCTCGACACCGACAAGGACGGCGCCCTCGGCGCCACCGAGCTGCGCGGCTGGGCGGACTCCAGCTGCGCCGACGCCGCCACCACCGTTGCCGCGAGCCTCGACCGTCACCCCCTCCCGCTCGAGGTCACCACCGCCGAGGCCAGCACCCGCCCGGGTCAGGCTGGTCTCCCCACGCTGCGGTTGGACTGTCAGCTGCACGCCGACCTGCCGAGGATCGACGTCAACTCCGTGTTGACGTTCAAGGATCCGGGAACCAACCGGGTCGGCTGGCGAGAGATCACCGCTCGAGGCGACCGGGTCACGCTCACCCGCTCCGACGTGCCAAAGGACTCGGTGAGCAAGCAGCTCCTCAGCTACCCGGAGGACATGCTGGCGTCTCCGCTGGACCAGCGGACCGCGAGTCTCACGCTCGCACCCGGTGGCCCACGAAGCGATCAAGCTGCGGCTTCCCAAGATGGCGTGGCGAGAACGCCCCTGTCGAACGTGCTGCCGCGAGGGGTGGATCACCTCACCGCCGCGTTCACCGACCTGATCGCGCGCCGCGACCTCACCCTCGGGCTGGGCGCGTTGGCGTTCGCGATCGCGCTCGGGCTCGGCGCCCTGCACGCGATCGGCCCCGGACACGGCAAGACCATCATGGCCGCGTACGCCGCCGGCCGCGGCGAGCACTCGCTGCGTGGGGTTCTCACGCTCGGCGCCACCGTCACCATCACCCACACCGCGGGCGTCCTCATCCTCGGCCTGCTCGTCACGGTCAGTACGGCATTGGCCCCCGAGACGCTCTTTCCCTGGTTCGGAGCCATCAGCGGGATCCTCGTCCTCGTCGTGGGCGTGACTCTGCTCCGAGGCGCCATCCAGCGGCTTCGCCAACACCAACTGAACTCCCATGGGCACGGCCACGGTCATGGCCACGGTCACGGGCACGGTCACGGGCACGGACATGGCCACGGACATGGCCACGAGCACACGGGTGAGCGTCGAGGCGGTCTCGTGCTGATGGGGATCGCCGGCGGGCTCGTGCCCAGCCCGTCAGCCATCGTGGTGTTGCTCGGCGCGGCCGCGCTCGGTCAAGCCTGGTTCGGGGTTGTCCTCGTGCTGGCCTATGGCACCGGCATGGCGCTCACCCTCGCCCTCGCGGGACTGGTCGTGGTGCGGCTGAGCGAACGCGTCCAAGCCAAGCTGCTGCGCGGCGCGCAGCCGCGCACCTGGCTCCGCCTGTTCCCGGCGGCCGCCGCGGCCGTCGTGATCGTCCTGGGCGTGGGGCTCACCGCGCGGGGACTCGGCACCGCGCTCGGTATCGGCTGATGGCAGGGATGCGGGCGAAGTGGGACGCTGTCGGGATGGCACCACGTCACGGCCCCGCGGCCGCCCTGGCCGGTTTCCTCACGGTCATGGGCACCTTGCACTTCGCCGCACCGAGGTCCTTCGACCAGATCATCCCCGAGTGGCTGCCCGGGGACCGGCGTACGTGGACCTACGCGTCAGGAGTGGCCGAGTTTGCCGTCGCCGCGGCGATCGCCGTGCCCCGCACCCGCCGCATCGGTGGGCTGCTCGCCGCCGGCCTGTTCGTCGCGGTGTTCCCGGCGAACATCAAGATGGCGCTCGACTCGTCGCATCGCCCGTGGCGGCAGCGCGCGATCGCGTACGGACGTCTCCCCCTGCAGCTCCCGCTGGTCCTCTGGGCCCTCAAGGTGCGCCGCGACGCCTGACCGCCCACAACGGCCAGCGGGCGGTACGGATCGGCAACACCGATCCGTATCGCCCGCCGAAGGATTCTCCCGCGTCAGTGCGCGGAGCCGCCGGAGTACGCGAGACCAACCACGTCACCCAGCCCGAGCGCGAGCAACGGGGTCGCGTGGCCCGTCTTGAGGTTCACGCGGACCAGCTTCGACGAACCGAACAACCCGTGGGAGTCACGCTCCACAGCGGCGATCGCACTGGACGCGCCAGGGCGGAGGTCGAAGCCGTTCACCGAGGTGATGTCGAGGCCGAGTCGGCCGACCTTGAACAGCTGTCCGGTGTTGGGCGACACCACCGGCGTGCGGCCGGGCAGCGTGCCCTGCGTCACGAGGGTGTCGCGAGCGGAGTCGAGACCGTACAGGCCGGTGGTCGTGGCACCGGCGACACTGTTGGTGTACGCCGACGCGGCGAGGCGCGGTGCCGATCCGCCTGTGCTGTAAGCGAGATCTCCATCGACGCCCGCCACAGCACCGGTGTCGGGGTGCAGCCGCACGTTGCGTCCGGCGCTCGTGACCACGCGGATCCGGTCGACGGTCGGGTTGAAGTCGAAGCCGACCTTGTCGCCGACCGCGCCGGCTGCCGGCGATCCCACGGCCGAAGCGCGACCCGACCGTGCGTCGACCACGTAGAGCTGCCCGCGCTTGCCCAACCCGTACAGCTCACCGGTCGCCGGCCGGGTGTCGATGCCGACCAGCCGATCGCCGTCCAGCCCACGGATCTTGACCCGGTGCTTGGCGAGCAGGGGCAGGTTCGCGTCGCGGGTGCTGAGGGTTCCGCCCTTCTCCAGCAGGTAGATCTGGCCTCCCCCACCAGAGCTCGCCGACGCCGACGGCATCGTCAGCACCCCGGCAGTCGTGGCCAGCGCCACGGTCGTCATGACCGCGAGCAGTCTCTTCATGGCAGATCTCCTTCGCTCGTTCAGGTGTCGCTGGTGCTTACGCAGCGACATCGGACCGCGTTCATCGGCGTGCCGGTGAACGTGACGGAGGAGCCGTGCGTACACACTCCCGACGAGCACGAGAACCTTGGACAACGAGTCGGTGGGAGGGCAGGGAATGCGCGGGCTCCCGCGAACGAGATCCGCCGACGCGCGGCGCGGTACGCATGACCTGCGCCACGAGGCAGGCGTCCGTGCGGCGTACGACGAGCACGGCGCCGAGCTCTACCGGTTCGCCCTCCGCCAGCTCGACGACGAGGGCGCCGCGCGCGACGTGGTCCAGGAGGTGTTCCTGCGGGCATGGCGGTCGGCCGACCGGTTCGATCCGAACGTCGCGAGCCTGCGCGTCTGGCTGTTCGCGATCGCCCGCAACGCCGTGATCGACGAGGGCCGGCGGACCGCGGCACGCCCGTCCACGCCGCAGCCGATGGAGGTGCTGCACTCGATCGCCCCCGCGGACGATCCGGCGCACGACGCCGCCATCGCGAGCTGGCTGGTCGAGGAGGCGCTGACGAGGATCCGCCCGGAGCACCGCACGGCGTTGGTCGAGTCGTACCTGCGAGGCAGGCCGTACGCCGAGATCGCCGCCGAGCAAGGCGTGCCCGTGGGCACCGTTCGCAGCCGGGTCTTCTATGGTCTGAAGGCGCTGCGGTTGGCGATGGAAGAGATGGGGATCGAGCCGTGAACGACCACCTGACCCCCGACGACCACCGCGCCCTGCGGGAGCTGCTCGCGGCCCTCGCGCAAGGGCAGCTCACCGATGCCGAGCGCACCGCCGTCCTCGCCCACCTCGACTCCTGCCCCGACTGCCGCGCCGAGCTCGCCCAGCTCGAGGCGACGGCCCGTTCGCTCCGGCACGCCGACCCCGACCGGGTCGGTGGGACGCCCACTCCCGTTCCGCCCCCGTGGTTGGGCGACGCGATCGTCACCGCGATCGGCGACGAAGCACGGCGCCGGCCACGCCGCCGGATCGTCAGCGTCCTGGCCGCGGCGGCCGCGGTGGTCGTCATCGGCGGCGCCGGCGCGGCCGTGGGCTACACCGTGGCGCCGAAGCCACCGGCGATCCCGCTGGAAGCGGTCGCGGTCGCCGATGCGGCGGCGGGCGTCACCTCGACCGCCGGGGTCGTTCCGCACACCTGGGGCATGGAGATCAAGCTCACCGCGACGGGCTTCGCCTCCGGGCAGCGCTACCGCGTCGTCGTGCAGACCGCCGACGGTAAGGAGGCGTTGGCCGGCGAGTTCATCGGAACGGGCGCGAACGAGATGCACTGCAACCTCAACTCCTCAGTCCTGCGCCAGAACGCCGCCGGGTTCCGCGTCCTCGACCAGACCGATCGCGCCGTCCTCACCTCGACGTTCTGATCGTCGCCCCACCTGCCGCACGGCACGTGCGCTGGCATCGCGGTGGCCGTCCCGTAACGCGTTGCCGAACGTCTGACCAATATGCGCCCCGCCGTCGCACTTGCAAAGCGTTCGCAATAACGTGCAGTGGTGAACAGCACGATGGGCGGCCGGCTGCAACGGATGGCGCCCGACGCACGACGGTGGGTCGTCGCGCTGGTGGTCGTCCTGCTGGCGACGACCGCGACGTACGTGGGGCAGGGCCTGCTGGTCGCCGCCGCCCTGGCCAGGGTCTTCGCCCTCTCCCGATCCGTGCCGCGGACAGGATCGTCGTGCTGGACGGCGGCTGCGTCGCCGAGCCCGGAACCCACGGGGACCTGATCGAACGCGACGGTGCCTACAGCCGTCTCGTCGCCACCCAGCTCTCCGGAGAGCTCGACGACAGCTGAGATCGCCTCGCGACCGGCTCGAAAGGCAACAACCATGACGGCAACGACACCCGACCTGCCGACGGACGTCCTCGACGACCTCGGACAGCGAGCGGGCCGGCGTCGCTACCTGTTCTGGTCCCTGGGCCTGGTCGCCGGCCTCGTCGTGACCGTCGTGCTCGCGGTCGCCATGGGTGCCGTCCAGATCAACCCGGGGACCGTGCTGCGGATCGTCTCCCACCATCTGCTCGGCGTACCCGAGGTCGCGACCTGGCCCAGATCCCAGGACTCCATCGTGTGGCAGGTCCGGCTCCCCCGCGTCCTGCTCGGCGTGGCCGTCGGCGCGGCGCTCGCGGTGTGCGGCGTCGCGCTGCAGGCGATGGTGCGCAACCTGCTCGCCGACCCGTACCTGCTCGGCGTCACCTCCGGTGCGTCGACGGGCGCCGCGGCCGCGATCCTGTTCGGGTTCGGCGCGGCGCTCGGCGAGAACGCCCTGTCGGGCAGCGCGTTCATCGGTGCGCTCGCCGCGTCGATCGCGGTGTTCGTCGTCGCGCGTACGGGTGGCCGCGTCACCTCGCTCCGGCTGCTCATCTCCGGTGTCGCGGTCGGCTACGCCCTCTACGCCGCGACCAGCTTTCTGATCTTCGCCGCGAACTCGGCCGAGGGCTCGCGCTCGGTGCTGTTCTGGCTGCTGGGCTCGCTCAGCCTCGCCCGCTGGTCGACGGCGCTCGCGATCGCGCTCGTGCTCGTCGGCGCGACGATCGCGCTGCTCACCTTGTGGAGTACGCGTCTCGACGCGCTGGCGATCGGGGACGAGACCGCGCAGACGCTCGGCGTCTCGCCGACGAGGTTCCGCATCCAGCTGCTCGTGGTGGTCTCGCTCTGCGTGGGCGCGGTGGTCGCCGCGTCGGGCGGCATCGGCTTCGTCGGGCTCGTCATCCCGCACCTCGCCCGCCGGATGATCGGCGCGATCCACCGACGGGTGGTGCCCGTCGCCGCGTTGGTCGGAGCGATCTTCCTGGTCTGGGCCGACGTCGCCGCACGTGTCCTCCTCCAACCGCGCGAGCTCCCGATCGGCATCATCACCGCGATCGTCGGGGCCCCGTTCCTCGTTCTCCTCGTCCGCCGATTCCACGCCACCACCGAATAGGGAGCTGTTCGACATGCACGTCCGCAAACGCCTGCTGCTGCTCGCGCCGGTCCTCGCGCTCGGACTCATGCCGGTCGCCTGTGGGAACGAGGCCACCCCTGCCGCTGGTCCGTCCACCGGCTCGTCCAACGAGGCCGTCGCCGGGTTCCCCGTCACGATCGACAACTGCGGGGCCAAGGTCACCTTCGAACGCCCACCCGAGCGAGTGATCCTGCTGGAGAGCGCACCGGTCACGATCTTCAAGGGGCTGGGCGTTCTGGACAAGGTCGTGCTGCGTGCCGGTGCGTTCCCGCCGGCCTACTTCGACGACGAGACGAACACGTTCATCGAGAAGATCGAGTCGCTCGGCGAGGACCTGGACTCCAGCGGCCACCTGAAGCTCTCCCAGGAGACCGTCATCGCCAAGGAGCCCGACCTTGTGATGGGGCTGCCCGACGGCTTCACCCGCGAGGGGCTCGCCGCGTCGGGCATCAACGCGTTGATGCAGCCGGTCTACTGCCCGGAAGGTGCGCCCGGCGCCACGACGTTCGACGACATCTACGGGCAGGTCGAGACGTACGGGAAGATCTTCGGCCGGCAGAAGGAAGCCGCGGCGATGATCGACACGCTGCAGGAGCGGGTCACCAAGGCCACGGTGCGGCCGACCGGCAAGAAGCGCACCGCGGCGGTGCTGTTCCCGACCGTCGGCGGTGGCAGCGGGTACGCGTACGGCAACAAGAGCATGTCCCACCCGCAGCTCGAGGCCGCCGGTTTCACCAACGTGTTCGGCGATGTGAACGAACGGGTCTTCGAGGTGACGCTCGAGTCGATCATCGACCGCGACCCCGACGTGCTCGTCCTGCTCTACGTCGACGGCGACCCGAAGGCAGTGAAGCACGCGATCGTCAAGCTGCCCGGCGCGAACGACCTTCGCGCGGTGAAGAACGACGCGATCCTCGTGCAGCTGTTCAACTTCACCGAGCCGCCGACCCCGCTGTCGGTCGACGGCCTCGAGCGGATCGAGCAGCACTTCGGCAGCGGCACGTGATCACTGCCGAGTCGATCTCGTTCGCGTACGGCGACGCTGTGGTCCTCGACGGCGTCGAGGTCACCGCGCGCCCCGGCCAGATCGTCGGGCTGATCGGGCCAAACGGGAGCGGCAAGACCACGTTGCTCCGCACGCTCTACGCAGCGCTCGCACCGCGGGCGGGCCAGGTGTCGTTGGACGACGTCCCGATCCAGACGCTGCACCGGCGCGACATCGCCAAGCGGCTCGCCGTCGTCGTCCAGGAGGGCGGGGGCGAGCTGCCGCTCACGGTGACCGATCTCGTTCTGCTGGGGCGGATTCCGCACCTGTCGACGTTCCAACGGCACACCACGAACGACTACGCGATCGCCGCCGCGGCACTCACGCGAGTCGGTGCGCGGCAGCTGGCGGACCGCGCGTTCGCCGGGCTGTCGGGAGGCGAGAAACAGCGCGTACTGATCGCGCGGGCACTCGCACAGCAGACCGACCACCTGCTGCTCGACGAGCCGACGAACCACCTCGATATCCGTTACCAGCATGAGGTTCTGCAGCTCGTCAGCACGCTCGACGTGACGACGATCATCGTGCTGCACGACCTCAACCTCGCGGCGCGGTACTGCGACGAGGTCGTGCTCCTCGACCGCGGGACGATCCGCGCCGCCGGTCGTCCGGAGGACGTGCTCCGCGCGGAGGTGCTGGAGCCCGTCTACCGGATCCGCGTGCAGCGGGTGCGGACCGACGACGGTTTCCAGCTGCTGTTCAGGCCGTTCGACGAAAGGGACACCAGTGAGCTCGCCAGCTGACGGCGGTGTGCAGTCCAACATCAGCGCCTACTGGAGCCGGCACGCCGACTCCTACGACGCGTACCAGCTCGAACGCCTCCGGCACGACGAGGTCCACCAGACCTGGCTGAACGTCTGGCGGCGGGCGCTCCCACCTCCGCCGGCGACCGTTCTCGACGTCGGTACGGGCACGGGGCACGTCTCGCTCCTGCTCGCCGAGCTCGGCTACTCCGTCTACGGCATCGACCTCGCCGAGGGGATGCTCGACAACGCAGGCGCGAAGGCCGCACGGCTCCCGTTCGCCCCGCCGATCCTCGCGGTGGGCGACGCCGTCGCACCGGACTTTCCGCCCGAGAGCTTCGACGTCATCACCGCCCGGTACGTGCTGTGGACGCTCCGAACGCCCGCGATCGCGCTCGCCAACTGGCGCCGCCTGCTCCGGCCCGGCGGCCGGCTCGTCGCGGTCGACAGCACCTGGTTCCCCGACGGCATCCGCTCGGACCCGGCGACCGCCAAGGAGGCGGACTTCCAGCACCTGTACGACGACGAGGTGTTGACCGTTCTCCCGCTCGCGCAGGCGATCTCGATCGACGCGACCGCGGACGTCGTGCGCGAGAGCGGGTTCTCCGACGTCCGTGTCACGGCGCTGGACGAGGTGCTCGAGCTCGACCGGAAGTACGGCGTGGCGCCCGGTCACCACGTCCAGACGCAGTACCTGGTCACCGCCGTGAACGGCGACTAGCCTCGATCCTTCGTCCGTCCGGTGGGTTCGCCCGGTCCGCCCCCGCACTGGGGCCAATGATCATGTTTACATGATCATTGGCCGCTTTACGTGGGGTGGACGCCAGGTAGAGCGGTCACTGGCCGGGTAAGGCGACCACGACGCCTCACCCAACGGAGTGCCTTCCCGCTCGGATCAGTCGATACCGCCCACCAAACACCTGAAATCCTGAGGCTAGCCGTCGGACTCCGCGGGTGCCCGCAGGGAGAGCGCGTCCTGCTCGACCTGGGCGGTCAGGGTTCGGCCGGGCCCGATCGGGTCGCCGTCGAGCTGGCGTTGCATCGGCCGGGCCGCCTCGACGTGGACGCGGCGGCCGGCGAGGCGGTGCACGTGCCGGTCGGGGGCCACGCTGCGGGTCAGGATGCGCCAGGCCAGACCGGGCCAGTGCGACAGTCGCGTCGGGGTGAGAACGACGACGTCGATCAGCCCGTCGTCGGGCCGCGCGTCCGGCAGCAACGCGACATCCGCGGTGAGGGTGCCGACGTTGCCGACGATCACCGTACGGGCCCGCCTGGTCAGCGGCGGATGGTCGTCGACGGTGATCCTGACCCGCACCGAGCGGTGGTTGAGATTCTTGGCGGCGGACACGAGATAGGCGGCCCAGCCGAGACGTTTCTTCAACGGATCCGGGGCATCGGCCATGATCGCCGCGTCGAGCCCGAGGCCTGCCATCACGGTGAACCGGTCGGCGTCCATGCCGTCGCCTTCGACGCCGACGATGTCGATCACGCGGGTCCGACCGTCGAG
Organism: Tenggerimyces flavus; assembly: GCF_016907715.1. Taxonomy (NCBI): domain Bacteria; kingdom Bacillati; phylum Actinomycetota; class Actinomycetes; order Propionibacteriales; family Nocardioidaceae; genus Tenggerimyces; species Tenggerimyces flavus. The sequence goes on from NZ_JAFBCM010000001.1 coordinate 6,774,572, forward strand.
CAGGGCGGAGAGCGCGGTCTCGACCTGGAGCGGGATGCCGAGGTTGCGGGCGAGCAGATTCCCCGTACCTGAAGGGAGGATGGCGATCGGGATCTCGGTGTGCGCGAGCTCGGCACACACGATGCGTACCGTCCCGTCCCCACCGGCCACCACGAGGAGTTCGACGGGATCGTCGGCGACCTGCTTGGCCATCGCGTACCCGGGATCGTCGACCGTGGTCTCCAACCAGACCGGCTCGTCGTACCCGCGTTCCGTCAAAGCCTGGTTGACAGTGGACCTGAACCCGTCGAGGTCGTCGACCTTGATCGGGTTGACGATGATCGTCACGCGCTGTGCCACATCGCCAGTATCCGCTACCCCACCCCGTCCCCGGTGCGGGGGCACCCCGCCCGTGGCGGTGAAAGGGCGCGGAAAGCGTCCGGAAAGCGCCAGCAGGCATCGTCCCTCTTCGTAGGGTTTCTCACCAAGAGGGAAGGAACAGCCAGTGTCGAGTCGAATCCGCCTGATCGCGGCCGCCATGGGAACGGTCGGCCTCCTGTGCGCCTCCACCATCTCGCTCGCGACAGGCGCCCAGGCCGCCGCCCCCACCGGTACCACCACCGCCGTTCGCGCCGCCGCCGAGTGCTGGTCGACACCGGGCGGAAAGTGGCGTGTCACCTGCGTCTCACGCGACCACGGAAGCGGGCGTGACTGCGACTACGCACGCCACCAGAAACGCCTCGCTGGCATCCCCAGCGGCGCTTGCATCCACAACACCAACATGGCTTGGGGTCCCTGGTTCTTCTACTACAAGGGCTGACGCACCTCGCGGAGGGGAGAGGCTGGTGTCACACCTCGAGATCACGCTGCTAGGTCCGTTCGGACTCACCGTGCGCGGTGAGCCGGTCCGGATCGCCGCGGAGATCCCGCGGACGTTGGTGGCCGTCCTCGCGATGTCGGCGCCGAACCCAGTGCCGATCGAGACGATCTCGCGCGCGCTGTGGGAGTCCGATCCGCCGGCCGACGTCCGCGCGGGCATCCAGACGTACGTCTCGCGGCTGCGTCGGGTCCTCCCGGACCTGATCGAGACCCAGCACGAGGGCTACCGCCTCCGCGTCCGCGCGGAGGCGGTAGACGCGTTGCGGTTCCTCGAGCTGTGCGACCAGGCGGCCGCCGAGCGTGGTACCCCCCAGGAGGCCGCGACCATCGCCGCCGCGCTGCGGATGTGGCAGGGCCGGGCGTTCGTGGACGTACGGTCGGCCTGGCTCGACGCACGGTACGAACGCGACCTGGTCGAGCGTCAGCTGGAACTGGTGGAGCGTCGGGTCGATCTCGACCTCCCCACCGATCGCGCCGCGAGCGCGATCGCCGAGCTGATCAGCCTGGCCGACGCGCATCCGTTCCGGGAGTCGCTGTGGGCGCGGTTGATGCTCGCGCTGGAGCGCCGCGGCCGTGTCCCCGAAGCGTTGGTCGCGTACGAACGGATCCGCGCCCGGCTGGCAGACGAGCTCGGGGTCTCACCCGGGCCGGACCTCCAGCGCGCACATCTGCGGTTGCTCGCCGCGGACGAGCCGGGACCGCCCTCCTCGATCCCGCGCCAGCTGCCGTCCGATCTCGGGCGATTCACCGGGAGGACGGAGGTTCTCACCCGACTGCGCAAGCTGATCTCCGACCAAGACGCGGCGGACCAGCCGGGGATGGTCGTGACCTTGGACGGGCCGGCGGGCATCGGCAAGACCGCGCTCGCGGTGCACTGGGCACATCAGGTCGCGCACCTGTTTCCCGGCGGGCAGTTGTACCTCGACCTGCACGGGTACGGGCCCGGGGAGCCGATGGACCCCGGGGTCGCCGTCGAGACGCTCGTGCGTGCGCTCGGTGGCCGACCCGACCAGCTGCCACCGGACCTGGACGCCCGTTCGGCGCTGTTGCGCACGATGATGGCGGGGCGCCGTACGTTGATCCTGCTGGACAACGCCCGCGATGCTCGCCAGGTCCGACCGCTGATCCCCGGGTCCGGGGTGTTGGTGGTGGTGACGAGCCGCAACCAGCTGCGTGGCCTGACCGTGCGCGATGGCGCGCATCCGTTCACCCTGGACGGCTTGGACCACCAGGAGTCGATCGACCTGCTCGAGTCCTTCCTCGGCGATCGCGGCACCTCGCGTGACAGCGTTGCCGAACTGGCTCGGCTGTGCCACGGTCTCCCACTGGCGTTGACGATCGCGGGTGAACGTGCTGGGCGGGAGCTGTCGGATCGGCTCACCGATCTCGTGGCGTCGCTCGGCGACGAGAGCGCCAAACTCGACACGCTGCAGAGCGACGACGACGAGACGACGGACCTGCGAGGCGTCCTCTCCTGGTCCAACGCCGCGTTGCCCGCCGATGCGGCGAGGATGCTTCGCGTGCTCTCGCTCAACCCCGGCCCCGACATCGGCGTGCCCGGAGCCGCCGCGTTGGCCGGAGTGTCTCTCGCCTCCGCGGGCAGACTGCTCGACCGGCTGGTGGGCACGAGTCAGCTGCAGCACAAGCGCTCTGGGCGGTACGAACTGCACGACCTGCTTCGCTCGTACGCGTCCGAGCTCGCCTCGGAGCAGGACGCGCCCGCGGACCGGGCCGAGAGCCTTCGACGTCTCCTCGGCTGGCAGACCATGAGCGCCTTCCAGGCGAAGGCGCAGCTGGAGCCGACCAAGGACGACCTCCATCCCGACGTTGTGGGCATCGTGCCGCTTACGTTCACAGGCGAAGCGGATGCCCATGCCTGGTTCGAGACGGAGCGGCACAATCTCGTCGCGTCCGTGCGGGTCGCGTTCGCCCATCGCTTCGACTACCTCTGCTGGTGGCTCGCGAACGCCACCTGGGCGCATCTGTATCTGATCGGCGCGTGGGACGAGATCGTCACGACCCACCAGATCGGTCTTCGGGCGGCTCAGCGTTGCGGTGACCGGGTCGGCATCGCAACGATGCTGTCGGGCATCGGCGCCGCGTACCGCGCCACGGGCCGGACGGAGCTCGCCGTACGCACGCAGCGCTCGGCGCTCGAGGTCTTCACCGAAGCGGGCCACGCCGTGGGCGCGGCGCAGGCGTTGAACAATCTCGGCAGCGCGTTGCGCTCGAGCGGCTCTCTCGACGAAGCGTTGGACTGCTTCCGGCGGGCGGGTGCGATGGAACGGGCGCGTGAGGAGGTGTCGGGGAACGTGGCGGTGTGCGCGTACCAGGAGGCGGTGACGCTGACCGCCCTCGGCCGCGCGCCTGAGGCAGTGCCCGTCTTCGACTCCGCCCTTGCCTTGCTCCGCTCCCTCGGCCACCGCCGCGGCGAAGCCCGCGTGCTGCAAGCCCTCGCCGCGGCGAGCACCAACCTCGTCCGCTGCGACGAAGCGGTCGAGCAATACCGAACGGCGGTGGAGATCTACGCCCAGCTCGGCGACCGTTGGTACGAGGCGAGCCTCCTTTCCCAACTGGGCCAGGCGTTACTGCGCTGCGCGCGCCCCGCGGAGGCCGCCACCAGCTGGCGAGCAGCGCTCCGCATCCTCGACGAAACCGGCGCCGCCGACTCCCCCGACCTCCACCGCGCCGACCTCCACGCCCGGCTCCGTTCCGTCAGCTGACGGACGTGGCCTTGGGATGACGTCGTGGGCCCGCCTCAGCCCGGCCCACCACGAACCCTCACCGCCGCCGCAACCTTTGCCATGCGACCTTGATGCCAAGCCCGATACCGAAGGTGATGACAATCGCGTCGCCGATGGGGTTGGACGTGGTGCCGTGGGCGAGTCCATCTGCCACTTTCGGCGTGTTCCATACTTGGTCGGTCCTGGTGTTCGTCTCCGTCACTCGTTCCTTGAACCTCTCGGTGTCGTGGAGCTCGTTGACCCAGGGTTCCTCGGTCCCAGCATCGGGGCAGTCGCAAGGGTCGGGGCTGTGCACGGGACAGTCGTTGTTGTGCACCAGCGCATCTGTCGCGCCGTCCGACACGAGGTAGGTGTGCGCCACGTCGACGGTCAGGTCGCGCATGGACGACTCGCCCGCGTAGCGTCGCGCCTCCAGCACCTCGAACGACCCCTCGGCCGTCCCGAACAACCGGTCCCCAGGCGCCAGCTCGCTCGCGTCCACGAACCTGCCCGACGACTCGAGCCAGAACGGATGGTTCGCCGTAGTGAAGAACGTGGTCACCACGCCCTTCGCGTTCCGGACCCGGAGATCGACGAGGTCGCGATCCACGTTGACGTGCAGGGAGACGACCTTGTGCGCCTTCGTACGTTTGGTCTTCGGATCGATCGTCAGCACTTGGTCGCCGAGCTTGATCTCCCCAATCGGCTTGGTCGATCCGTCGGCCATCTTCACCTTCGTCGATGGCCGGAAGCTGTGACACCCCTTCGTCGCGTTGTTGACGCCCTTGAGCACGTTGTCGGCCTGGCGCCTCTTCTCGTTGAACGACGTAACGGCCTTCCAGGCCTTCTTCACGGCTCCGATGAGCTCACCGATGCGGAAGAGCTTCGACCAAGGAATGACGTTGATCACCATCGAGATGCAGGAGCCGAGATCGCCGCGGCCGAAGCAGCCCTTGATGTCCTCGATGCCCAAGAACTCCGAGAGGATCGCGCCGCCGGCTTCGACCACGACGTCGAAGACGGATTTCTCCTTGATCTTCTTCGCCTCTTCGTACTCCTCTGGCGTGTAGCCGGCCGCGCGGACCTTCTGCTCCCAGGCCTGCCGCCGCTTCTTCGCCTCGGCCTTGCGCTTGACCTTCGCCTTCCACTTCTTCTTCTGTGTCGGCGACAGCCACTTGTTCGCGTTCGTCTCGCTCAGCAGCGACCCGTCGGCGTTGTGCAGCACGTTGTCGTACCCGTACCGGTCCGACGGGCACCCGCAGTCGGGGAACAGGCCGTCCGGATCGCTCAGCGTCGACGGGTTGTTGTTCGCGTACGCGTACCCGTGCATCTGTTGCGGGTCCTGGTGATCGATGATCGGGTCGACCGACAGGAACCGACCGAGCGCGGGGTCGTACTCGCGCGCACCCAGCTGGGTCACTCCCAGCGAGGGATCCTGGTTCCCGCCGACGAAGCCCTTCTCGTCCGGCCACGACGAAGGCGCCGCGCCGCGGGTCTCGCCGAACGGGGTGAACTGGCGCCGGCCCACCTCCAACGTGCCAGCCCTGATCGTGGTCGTCACGGTGCCGTGATGGTCGGCCGCCTGCCAGTACAGGCCGGTGCCGTTCCGCACCGCCACGATCCGGTCGCCATGCGAATAGAACCGGGTACCGGTCACCGCCCGAGTCGCGTGGTTCAGCTCGAACTGCTGCGCGCCCACGTAGAGCGTCGTCGAGCCGGGCTCGCGCCGCAGGACGCGCTCGCCACCGGCGTCGTACGCGAAACCGGTCGTCTCGCCGTCCGCCGCGACCGCCGACATCAACCGACCGGCCGGATCCCAATCCAGCGTCTGCGTCGAGCCCGCCAGCGTGCGCTTCTTCGTGTTGCCGGTCGCGTCGTACGAGAACGAGTCGACCGAAGACCCGCTCGGCCCGGTGGTCGTCACCGACGTCACCGTGTGCGGCTGCGCCGACTTCGGCGCAGGATGAGCGTAGGTGCGCGTCACGTCGTCAGCAGCACCACCGACACCGTGACGCTTCTCGCTGGTGCGGTTGCCCGTCACGTCGTAGCCGTACGACGTCCAGTACGCCGACGCCCCACCCACCGTCTCCGGAGTCGGTGTGCTGGCGCAAGCCCCGGTTGACGTCCACGCCTCGACCATCCGCGCGAGGTGGTCGTGGTCGAAGCACTGCACGTCGGCGACCCCGCCCTCCGGCCGGTCCGCGATCGAGGTGACGTTCCCGACCTTGTCGTAGTCGTAGCGGAAGTCGTTCACCTGGTCGCCCGGGCTCTTCTCCCGCTCGACCCGCGACCGGGTGAGGCGCCGCGTCGCCTCGTCGTAGTACAGCGAGTTCCACACCCGTGCACCCGCGTCTCCCAGCGAGAGGAACGACAGCTCGGCGAACCTCGTGTACCACGTGTCGTTCACGTAGCCGGCCAGGCTGCCGTTGACGGTCCGCACCAGGCCGAGGTCGTCATACCCGAGCGTCAACGTCTCCGCCCGTAGGTCTCCCTTACCTGGAAGGGCAACCGACGCGATGCTCCCGTCCGGCCGATACGTGAAGTTCGTGGCGTACGTGCCGTTCAGCTCGGACTCGATCCCAGCGAGACCGACCTTCTCGCCGGTCGGCCGGTTGCTGCCCGGCTCGTAGCCCGCGACTGCCGTGGTGACGGTCAGCCCGCCCTCATGACGCGTGCTCGAGTCCGGAAGCCCCGGCCGAAGAGCATCGAATGCCCACGAAGCCCGGATCGGACCGGTCGCAGAACCCAGCCGCTCCTCGGTCTTGCGCCCCAGCGCGTCGTAGCCGTACGCGAGCGTCTCGCCGCGCGCGTCGGTCGTCGTCAGCACCTGGCCGGCGGCGTCGTACGTGGAGGTGGACTCGCCCCGGTCCGGGTCGTCCACGGCGATGCGCCGCCCACGCAGGTCGTAGGTGTACTTCCACTGGTTGCCCGCGGGATCGGTGACGGTCGCGAGCTCGCCGTTCTTGTGGTCGTAGGTGTACTTCGTGATGTCGGCTGGGCTGTCCGGGGTCGACCCGGTGTGCTGATGCAGTGCGACGATCCGCCCGTCCCCGTCCAGGTACGTCGTGGTCGGGGTTCCGCCCGGCGGCGGCGTGACCTTCGTGTGGTCGCCGAAATGCTCGCTCGTGGACCGCCATTGCTCGACGTTCTTGGACTTGAAGACCGTCCCGATGGCGCGGCCGGCGCCGTCGTACGTCGTCACGGTCTGGCTCGGGATGTTGTTGTCGCCGGCCTGGACCAGGACCGTCGCCGGCGCACCCTCGGCGTAGTACTGGCCGTTGTCCTTGGCCACCGAGCCGCGCGAGTCGAAGACGGTGTCGGTGATGACTCGGCCGGTCAGGCGCCCGCCCTCACCCCAGCCGGGCGACTGGGTCTGGCGCGGCCGGAGGAACCCGTCGTAGAGCGAGTGACTCGCGACGTGGTTGCCGTTCGCCCGCAACGTCTCGGTCGTCACAACGCTCGGCCCGTTGGTACGGATCAGGTACGCGTACCGCAGGTTCGCGCTGTCGCGGCCCTTCACCCGGCCCGGTAGCCAGACGCTGGCGATCCGCCCCAGCGCGTCGTACGCGAACTCGGTGACGCCTCCAGCGGAGTCGGTCGACCGGACCGGTTCCGCCCACGCCGGCGCCAGGTCGGTCGTCGTGACGTGGCCCTTCGGGTTGGTGATCGTCAGCTTCGTCGTCAGGCCGCCAACCTCGGTGTACCTCGTGGCCGTCTTGCGGCCCAGTGCGTCGAAGCTGTCCTCCGGACGGCCGAACGCGTCGTAGGTCGTGCGGGAGGAGACCGCGTAGACCGGCTGGCCATTCTGGTGGTCGGTGAGTTGCTCGACCTTCGTCGGGTTGCCGACCGCCGGACGCGCGCCGAGGGTGTTGTTGCCGTCGTAGTACGTGCGGACGTCGGAGACCGCGTCGGCCGGGAAGACCGGCGTCGCCGAGCAGGGCGCCGCTACCGTCTGCGTGCGGTACGGAAGCCGCAGCAGCAGGGCGGTCTCGTTGCGCGCGTACCAGGTGCGCGTGCACTCGTCGTCGTCAGCCGTGCCGAGGTCGCCGCGGTCGTCGATCTGGGTGACCTGGGCGTCGTCGTTGTATGCACGGCTGATCTGGTTGCTGCGCCACTTGCCGCCGGGGAGCGCGGTGCGTTCCAACACCCCACCGGTCTCGACCATGTACGCCTTCGCCGAACCCTGCGTGGTGGTCGGGCCGCGTTGCCAGTAGTCGGTGATCGTGCTCCCGACGACCGCTCCCCCGACGCCGTTGTAGGTGACCTTCTCGCGCACCAGCCCGTTCAGCTGGTCGTCGTCGGGGACGGTCGACGTCGGTCCGCGGCTGTCCGGGACCGACGCCGGACGGACGCCGCCCGCGGGGTTGAGACGGTCGCCGTTCATGCCGCGGAAGTAGACGTACTCGGTCTTGGACTGCGGGGTGTCGGTCTCCGTCGGGTTGCCGTGCCGGACGACGACGCGTTGGTAGCCACGCCACTCCGACCAGGTGCGGCGCTTCGGGTCGATCAGCTCGTCGTCGCCGTACCGCCAGGCGCCGCCGCCCAGGTAGTCGTACGACGTGACCTCACTCGGCGACCCTCCGACCAGGTCCTGCTGCACGACGTTCTCCACCACGTACTTGTGCATCCAGTCGGTGAACGCGATGCCACCGTCCGGAGCCCAGTAGACCGGGAAGCAGCGCAGCGAGTTCTGCTCCGGCTTCGGCAGTGTCGTCGGTGTGCAGTTCGTGGGCGCGTAGTTGACGGTGACGTGGCCGCCGAACTCGTTGCGGATCCCGGTGATGCGGTACTTCGGCAGCGGTCCGGCGGTGTCGTAGCTGGAGTTGACCCGGTTCTCCATCGCCCGGCCGTAGAACGTGACGTTCGGTACTGCGGCGGCGGTCCCGCCCAGGCCGGCGTGGCCGATCCTCGTCAGCCAGAGCGCTTCCCTCGATCCGTCGCCCGGCTTGGGGAAGCTGTGGCTGAAGGTCCACGCGTCGACTGCCTGCGCACCCGCGTATGTGGTGATCTTGGTGAGCCGCTTCGTCGTCCAGAACGTGGGCGACACGACGGTCGGACAGGTGGCTGCCACGCACTGCAGGTCGAACGGGACGTCCGGGTAGTTCTCCTTCGTCGGCGTGCAGGTCGCCACGAGGCACCGCTCCGCGGTGTCGAACACGACCTTCGCCGGCGGCGCAGCCAGGTGCTCGGTGCCCGCGCGGGTGCCGAACTCCGCGCGCAGCAGCACGCCGCCGCGGTCGTACTCCGCGACCTTCTTGCCGTTGTCGAGGCCGTACTTGTTGCGGTCCTTCTGGTAGTAGTAGGTGACCGTGTTGCCGTGCTTGTCGACGACGTAGTCGAGGTTCCAGCGGTAGGCCTGGCTGCACTGCGAGGCGAGGAACGTCGTCTCGTAGCACGGCTCACCGGCGTGGTTGCCGAACACGGGAGCGACCCAGGCGGACTGCGTCTGCTTGCCATCAGGCCATCCGGGCAGCCTGTTCCGACCGAAGAAGTACTGCGTGCCGTCGGACGACGTGGCCTTCCAGTACTCCTTGTCCTTGTCCTCGTTGTCGGCACCGTAGAGGCGTTCGACCCTCGTCCCGTCGTCCTTCTCCAGCCGGAAGACGTCGCTCGTGCCGACGCGGACGAGCTTGCCGGAGTGACCGGCCAGCGACATCGTCGCGTTGTCGGTGAACCAGCACTGGTCGCTGGTGGGGTAGGTCGCGTTGTTGCCGCCGACCTTGTCGTCGGAGCAGCTCTTGTAGGCACGTTCGATCGACCCGGACCACAGGTCGAAGCCTTCGCCGACCCACGAGGGTTGGTTGTTCGTGGACGCGGTGCGGCCGTCCACCGAGCCCGAGGAGTACGACACGGCCAGCTGCGGCGTGAGGTTGCCCGGCGTCTCCGGCACCCGGAGCGGGTACGACCAGTTGAAGTCACCGGTCTGGCCGGACGTCTGCCACGTCCCGGTGAGGGCGAGCGGCGTCGCGGCGTGGCTGCCCGTGTCGCCGCCCGTCGCGGCGGCGATCGCGTACGTCGCGTCCGCACCGGAGGCCTGCACCTGGGCGGTGAGTGTCTCGGTCTTCGGGTCGTTCGTCGACTCGAGCGCCGCGTAGGGCTGGCGCACGACGCGCAGCCGGTTGCCCCAGTTCGCGCCGTAGGCATGGCGAATCGCGGAATAGTCGATGGTGAGCGTGACCGTACTGGGCGCCGCGACGCCGTCGGTCCGGCGGACGCGGAGCAGCAGCCCGGCGACGCCGGCCTTGTCGGCGGCGGCCTTGTCGAGCAGCTCGACCCGCACCGATGCCGGCGCCTTCCCGCTTCGTGCTGTCGACGCCACCTTGATCGGCAGTCCGCCGACCCGTGCCGTCGCGGCGGCGCGGCCGATCGCGCCCAGCTGAACGTCGGCGGTGCCAGCGGACGGCCATGCCGGGGCCGGCACCTCACCTGTGGCGGAGGCGACTGCCTTCGCGTTCGCCGGCTGCGGTTTCACCGGCACCGGCGTGACGGGAACCGGCTTGTCGAACGGCGGTACGTGCGGAACGCCGGGAACCGTCGACGGCGGGGGCGCCGCCACCACCGGCTCAGCCAGGGTGGCCACCAACGCGAACCCGATACCTATCGCGAGCCAGCGCACTACTCCGCGCAACACGGTCGATCGATGCTTCGCCATCGCGAGAATCTCCTTGTGCGCTGGGACTACAGGCGGGTGATGACGTAGCCGAGCGGCCGTTGGACGGTCTCGCCCTCGCACTCCGCATCGAGTGAGGTGAACCTGTCGCCGCTGTCGGTGACCTTGCAGGCGAACAGCCGAGCGGTCTGGCGGGCGAACGTGGGAGCCTCCGGCCAGGCGTCGCCCACCCAACGGTGCTTGGTCTTCCCTTCGCAGGTGGCGTCGTCGGTGACGAACTCGTCGGTGCCGTCGGCGCACGAGTACAGGTCCACGCCGTTGGGCAGTCGCTTCATCGACACCATCCCCTGGGCACCTGCCGGTCGGTAGCCAGGGCCGGGAACGTTCGTGGTCGTCAGCTGGTCGCGGGATCCGTAGCCCTGCTCGTAGCGGATCAACTGCCAGTAGGCCAGTGCGTGGCCGAGCAGACCCTCTTGGATGTACTGGTCGCCTTCGCAGTTCTCGTCGGTGGTGTTGAAGTGGTCACCCGTTCCCGGTACGGCGCAGCGGTAGATCGGGATGGACTCGACGTCCGGTGGTGGGCTCTTGTAGACCAACCCGATGTCGCCGATCCGCGTGCGTCCCTCGCAGGCCGGATCCGCCGAGGAGAACTGGCCCCGGTCGTAGCTGCAGGAGTAGAGCATCCGCGTGTTGGTCTCCTCCGCGGGCGCGGGAGTGCCGAGCGCGCCCTCGAACCGCATGTCGGCCGGGACAGGTCCGTTGGTGAAGAAATGTCCTCGGCCGTCTCGACTGACGTACCGGTTGAACTGCCCGGCGCGCACGTTCGGGCGCGACGTGACCGGGCTGAGGTTGTCGGCCTGGAGCTGCTCCTTGGTCAGCACTCCGGAGTAGACGTGCAGGTCGTCGATCGCGCCGTCGAAGCGGGACACCGCGGCCCTGTTCAGTTTCGCCCTACCCAGAACGAGATTGCCACCGACGTGGGCACTGGGTCGTGCCGGGGCCACGTGCTCGTAGCCGTTGACGTACAGCCGCACCTGGCCCTTCGCGGCGTCGTAGACCGCGCCGAGGTGTGTCCACTCGCCATCGCGCGCGGGGTCCGCGGACATCACGGTGATCCAGGACGGGTTGGCGCTGTCGGCTGGGGACAGGAACATCGCCCATCGACCCGGCGCCTGTCCCGCGATCGGCACGTACTGCAAGGAGAATCCGGACGACAGCGGCCCGTCCTGGCTGACGATGGTGTGCGCCTTCGTGCTCGCCGCGTCCAGCTTGACCCGCGCGGTGACCGTGAAGCTTCGGTCGGTACGCACCGCCTGCTTAGAGGTCGGGACCTCGCCCTTGACCCCGTCGAGCACTACCGCGCCGTCGCCGACCACCCCGGAACCCCAGGTGGTCCCGGGAACGATCCGCCCATTTGTGTAGTTGCCGGAGACGTCGTTCGCCGTCGTCCCGGCGCCCTCGTCGAACGGGAGGAACACCTCCTCGGCGGTGGGAGTGTTGGCGAGGGTCCCGATCTCGCTGTCGGCGAGCATGCGGTCGAAGACTCGTACGTCGTCGACGGAGCCCGGCCAGAAGTCGACCGGTTTCCCATTCCACATCGAACGTCCGATCGTCAACGGGCCGGTCGCCGTGAACCCACCCGGGTGCGTTCCGGAGGCCGTCAAGGCGCCATTGACGTAGAGCCGGAGCTCCTTCGAACCGGAGTCGTACATGCCCGTGAGGTGGGTCCAGACACCGAGCTGGACGCTCGAGGAGGACACCACCCGATCGTGCCGGTCGCCACCACTCGGGATGTCGGCGGCGAACATCGCGAACGCCCACTTGCCTTGCGGCGTTGCCTGGAGCTGGAACCCCGCCGTGGTCTTGCTGTCCATCGAGACGACGGACGGGTATCCCGCGAGACGATCCATGCGCGCCCACGCTGTGACCGTGAACGTGTTGGCCGTGTCGACCGGCGCGCCGCCGGTGGTCGTCACCGACTCCGTGGCGTCGAAGCCCAGCCCGTCGCCGTCGCGTCCGGAGACCCACTTCGACCCACCGCCGGGCACCATCCCGCTGACCGTCCCGTGCCGGCCGCCCGCCGTCACGTCGGGCACCGATGGCGTGTAGCGCCCGCCCTCCAATGGCCAGTGCCCGACCGGCGGCGGTGTCGCCGACCCGACCCGGAACCGGTAGCCACCGGGTTCCCAACCACCGTTGGGATCTGGCTTCTGGTAGACGTCAGAGACGTTCAGCGCGCGGTCCACGGCACGGACGTAGAGCTCATTGGGACCGTCCCTTGGTGGGGTCGCTCGGATGATCGCCCTTCCGTTCGTCGCCGGGACGAACGAGGGCGACTTGAGGTCGACGATGGGCAGGTCCTGGAAGTTCAACGCCCATTGGTATCCGATCACGTCGGGGTCGGTGGAGGTCGCGGTGAACGCGCCGGTCTTGCCCACGTAGCCGGCGATCTGGCCTTCCGGATAGTCGGTCGAGGTGAGTGCCGGGCGACCCGGCGGCCTCGTGTCGACCGTCATGCCACACCACTGCGCCCACGCGCTCCACACCAGCTGCCCGTTGTAGGAGATGCCGTCGGTCGCGCGGACCCGCCAGCCGATCTGGTTGCCGTCCTGGAAGTGGCCGGCAGGGATCGTCGCCGAAACCGTGGTGTTGTTGCCGTGGGCGGCGGTACGGATGCGACCCACGGCGCCCTTGCCCCACTCGTGCCATTCGAACTCGAGGCTGACGTTCTGGCGGTCCGGGTCGGACACGTTCGCGCGCAACGTGGGCCGCGGCGAGTAGGTGAACGCCTGGTTCGGATCGCTCGCGCAGCCGAGGCTTGGCCCTTGCCCCACGTTCGACCAGAGCTTGGTCGGCTTGCTGGCCGGCCAGTTGTACTGCACGAGGAGCGTGGCGGCGTCGAACCTCTTCCATTGGAACTTGTCGCCCTCGTCCACGGCCTTGGCCATGAACGTCGCGGTGGTCGAGCCCACGCTCAGCTTGCTGACGATCGAGCCGTGCACCGGGATGCCGACGTTGTTCGGCGGACAGGCCGCGCTGTAGCCGTGCGCGACATTGGGGGTCCACAGTGGGCTCGGCGTCGTGTTCGGCTGGGCTCTCCAGGTCGTTCCCGGGCTGATCGGATCGGTCTGCCAGACCTGGAACGGTGTCGGCGTACAGCTCGGTGAGTAGGCCAGGTGGAGGTTGAGCTCCGCGTCGTGGATCTGGGCCCCGCCGTGGAGCGCGGAGATGTTGAACTGCCAGTACGAACGGGCCGTATGGATGTCCCTGCATCCCGGCCAGTCGCAGCGGCCCACCTTGGCGAAGCCGTCGTCGTTGGCGCCGTTCCAGTACGACATGTCCAGGTGGCCCTTGAACACCTTGGTCCAGCCCGCGCCGGGAGCGGGATACCACGGGAGTCCGGGCACGGCGTTCGGCTGTACGCCGCGTTGGGCGTCGAGCTCCATGGTGAACTTGCCGTTCGGGTCGGCGAAGACTCGTTGCGACACGGTGCGCTGGCTCTTGACCTCGATCCGCTTGCCGGACCGCCTGGCCTGCTCCGAGGCCGTCTCCCGCTCGACCTCCAGGCCCGTCGGTGCCGCCCTCACCACTGGCGCCGCTGCCGTTGCCGACCGTGGTTCCGCGGCGATCACTCCCGCGGACACCACTGCCGCCGCCGTGAGTACGCCGACCACGCCTCGCCACATGTTCAAGACCCCTCCCCGAAGTGCTCCCCAGCACCACTGCGGGTACGCACCGACCGGCGCCCCTGCGCACAGGATGGCGAGGCGCCCTTGCGCCACACTGGCGCGGCGCTTGCGCCGTGGATGCGCGAGATCGAGGTGGCTCGTACTTTTGGTCGCCGCGGCTGGTTCGAGACGGTCTCGTCCACATGATGTACTGGACGTGGTCGGTTCACTCAGTCATTATTGACTCAATGAACACTGAGCGATCACTCGAGCGTCGGGCTCGCGTCCATGCGGCGCTGGGCGACCCGGCGAGGCTGGCGATCGTCGACGCGCTGAGCGTCGGCGACGCGTCGCCGGGTGAGCTCGGCCGCGAGCTGTCGCTGTCGACCAACCTCGTCGCGCACCACGTGAACGTGTTGCAGGATGCGGGCCTGATCGACCGGACCCGCTCCGAGGGCGACCGCCGCCGGACGTACCTGCGGTTGCGCCCGGACGCGTTGGCGGAGCTGCGGCTGCCTGGCCTGCCGGTGGGCGCGCGGGTCGTGTTCGTCTGCACCCACAACTCCGCCCGCTCTCCGCTGGCCGCTGCCCTGTGGACCCATCGCACTCGCCGGCCGGCTGCCTCCGCGGGAACCGATCCCGCCCACCGCGTCCATCCGCGCGCCGTCCGCGTCGCCCGCCGGCACGGGCTCGAACTCGACCCCACCGGGACGGCGCATGCCACCGACGTCGTACGCGAGAACGACCTCGTCATCGCCGTCTGCGACACCGCCCACGAGCACCTCGCGGCCGGACCCACCCACCTCCGACCCCACCTGCACTGGTCCGTTCCGGACCCCGCCCGCATCGACACCGCCGCCGCGTTCGAAGCCACCTACGCCGACCTCGAGGCCCGGATCGGCCGCCTCGGTTCGGCCCTCGACAGTCCGCCTCCCGAGGGAGCACGCTCATGACCACCAGCCCGGCACCCGTACACCGTCGCGACGACCTGTCGATCGACCAACAACTCGCCCTCCGAACCGCCGCCACCAGGCTCGCCGAGGAGTTCACCGGCACCTACGGTCCTGAGACGATCGACCGGTTCCTGCACACCAGCTACGACCAGTTCGCGACCACCAGTACGATCCCGAACTTCCTTCCCCTTCTGGCCGAACGGTTCGCCCGGCAACGCCTCCAAGCCCTCGCCCGTGTCGAAGGCCACCACAACGACGGCCGCCCCGTCGTCCTGTTCCTGTGCACCCACAACGCTGGCCGCTCGCAGATGGCACTCGGCTTCTTCACGTCCCTCGCCGGCGACCAGGCCGTCGCCTGGTCCGGCGGATCGGAGCCCGGCAGCGAGATCAACGCCGCGGCGATCGCCGCCATGTCGGAGCGCGGCATCGACATCTCCGGCGAGTACCCCAAGCCGTGGACCGACGAGGTCGTCCGAGCCGCCGACGTCGTCATCACCATGGGCTGCGGCGACGCGTGCCCGATCTTCCCCGGCACCCGCTACGAGAACTGGGACCTCGACGACCCCGCCGGGCTCGACGTCGAAGCCGTACGCCCCATCCGCGACGAGCTGGAGCGCCGTGTACGCCACCTCCTCGCCGAGCTCGAACTCCCACCCGTTGACCCGGCGCATGCCTGACGTGGCGCTGTGGCGACGCCTGCTCGCGGAGTTCCTGGGTACGGGTCTTCTCGTGTCCGTCGTCGTCGGCTCCGGCGTCATGGCCACCACGTTGTCGCCCGATGATGTCGGACTCCAGCTGGTGGAGAACTCGCTCGCGACCGCCTTGGCGCTCGGCGTTCTCATCCTCGTATTCGCGCCGATCTCCGGAGCCCACTTCAATCCTGTCGTCACCGCGGTCGCGTGGCTGACAGCCAAGAGGACCACGCCACTGGCCGACGCGGGTGCCTACGTCGCGGTGCAGATCGTCGGTGGGATCGCGGGCGCGGTTCTCGCGAACCTGGTGTTCGACCAGCCGGCCGTCGCCTGGTCCACGACCGAACGTGCTGCGGGACACCTGTGGCTGGGCGAAGTGGTGGCGACCGCCGGCCTGGTACTGGTGATCTTCGCGCTGGTACGAGCCGGCCGCACCGCCGCGATCCCGGCGGCCGTCGGCGCCTACATCGGCGCCGCGTACTGGTTCACCTCCTCGACCTCCTTCGCCAACCCCGCCGTCACCATCGGCCGAGCGTTCACCGACACGTTCGCCGGCATCGCGCCCACCTCCGTACCCGCGTTCGTCCTTGCCCAGCTCGTCGGCGCCGGCCTCGGCCTGGGCATCGTTCTGCTGCTGCACCCGCGCCGCGTCGCCCAGCCGATCCCGACCACCACCGAACTCTCGAGGAACCCCCGATGACCAAGCCCAGCGTCCTGTTCGTCTGCGTCCACAACGCCGGCCGCTCGCAGATGGCCGCCGGTTGGCTCCGCCACCTCGCCGGCGACGCCATCGAGGTCCGCTCCGCCGGCACCGCACCGGCCGACCAGGTCAATCCCGCCGCGGTGGACGCCATGGCCGAGGTCGGCGTCGACCTCACCACGGCCCAACCCGCCAGGCTCACCGACGAGTCCGCCGCCGGGTCCGACGTCATCGTCACCATGGGCTGCGGAGACGAATGCCCGTACTTCCCGGGCAAGCGCTACGAGGACTGGCAGCTCGACGACCCCGCCGGGCTCGACCTCGACGCGGTCCGCCCCATCCGCGACGAGATCCGCAGGCGAGTCGAGAAGCTGATCGCGGAGCTGATCGACTAGGCGACCTGTCTACTTCGCGGAACGCCGCGAAGCAAGACCAGAATGCCTACCATTTCACTAGGGATTGTGCCTACACTGCTTGGCATGAGTAGGCCGGCCTTCTACCGCCGTCACGTGGACCTGGCGCGCGTCTCCAGCGCGCTCTGTCGTCGCTGACCAGCGCCCCACGCTCGCGAAACACCTCGTGCGACCGACTCGGTCGTCAACGCATCCTGCCTGTGATCGCCTTGCTGCCAGGGAGATCCTGTGTCGACAACCTCGTCGAGCACGCCCTCCGACGTCTCGAACACCATCCCCGAGCACCACCCCGGCGTGCCGCCGACCGTCGGCGACGACGGTCTGGTCGTGCTCCGCGAGCTGCCGGCCGAGCCGTTGGTACGAGGCCGCGCGAACGATCCGGCCCTCACCGCCGCCGCGAAGGTGCTCGACGAGGCCGACGCGGTCGTGGTCACGACGCCGATCTACAAGGCCGCGTACTCCGGCCTGTTGAAGATCTTCCTCGACCTGCTGCCGCAGAGCGCTCTGCGCGGCAAGGTCGTCCTGCCGATCGCGACCGGTGGTACGGCCGCGCACGTGCTGGCGATCGACTACGCGCTGCGGCCGGTCCTCACCAGCCTGGGCGCGACGACGGTGTGCGCGCCGGCCCGGCTGGTGTTCGTCGGCGCGGGGCCGCGCACCGTCGGGCTGCTGGAACGGTTCGCCGCGAGCGCGCCCGAGCTGCTGGATCCCCGTGTGGGCGTCGAGATCGACGTCGTCGACCCGTACCCGCCCGGTGGTGGCCGCATCTGGCGGCGCGCACAGTCGCCGCTGCTGTGGATGAACTCGATGGCGAGCGACGTCACGATCTTCACCGACGAGTCGGTGACCTGTGACGGACCGATCGTCCCCGGGCCGTCGCTCGCCGAGTGGGCCGCCGGCACGGGCAAGGCGCGGTTGACAGAGCTCGGGCTCAGCGCGGAGCCGACCGAGTTCCCGTCCCGGATCGCGCAGGCGGAGTACCTCGCCGGCGTGTGGGACCGCGTCCTTCGTTCGCTGCCGGAGAACGTCTCCGTCACCGTGCACGCCGACCGGGCCGTCGCGCTCGACGACGACCGAGTCGTGCTGTCGTCCGGCACCGAGCTGCCCGCCGACCTGGTCGTGCTCGCGCTCGGCTACCTCGACCGGTTGCCGACGCCGGAGCAAGCCGCGATCGCCCAGCAGGCAAGGGAGAACGACCTCACGTACATCGGTCCCGGCTACACCGCGGACGTCGACCTCTCCGAAGTGCGGGGCGGAGAGCCGGTGATCGTTCGCGGGTTCGGTCAGGCGTTCGTCGACCTCATGGTGCTGCTCGGCGAGGGGCGCGGCGGGCAGTTCAGCGAGGACGACGGCGGCCTGACCTACCACCCCAGCGGTCGCGAGCCCATCCAGTACGTGGGCTCGCGGCGCGGCGTTCCCTATCACGCCAAGCTGGGGTACGTCGCGCCCGGCGCGGGGCCCGTGCCGACGAGGTACCTCACCTCCGAGGCACTCGCGTCGCGCCGGCGCGACGGTCTGCTCGACTTCGTGGCCGACGTGAAACCCCTGCTACACAAGGAACTCGCGCACGCGCACTACGCCCGCCTGTTCGCCGCGCACACCGAACGAACCCGGTGGCCGTGGGAACGGTTCGAGTCGGTGCTCGACCGCTGCTGGCTGGACGACCCGGACCTCGTCGCTGCCGTCGACGAAGCGGTACCCGATCCGGCAGACCGGTTCGTGGTCGCCGCGATCGACCGGCCGCTCGCCGGGCGGCGGTTCGCCGACCGGGCGGCGCTCGAGGCGGAGCTGGTCACGCTGGTCGAGGCGGACCTGCGCAGGAGAGCAGACCCTGCGTACTCCCCGGATCTCGCCGTGTTCAACGCGCTGCTCAGTGTCTACGGCGTCCTGTCCACGGCGATCACGGCCGGCTGGCTCTCCGACGCCGATCGCGTCCAACACGTCGAGCTGGAGTGGCACGGCTTCTTCTCGTTCCTCGCCAGCGGTCCCCCACCGCAGCGACTGGAGCAGCTGCTCGCGATGCACCGTGCGGGGGTCGTGCGCTTCGCCGGGCCGGACCTCGAGGTGGAGCTCGTCGGCGACAGGTTCGTGGCCCGGAGCCGTTCCGTACCCGGGGCGATCACCGCGCGGGCGTTCGTCGAGGCTCGGCTCCCCCGTCCGGACGTTCTCGCCGCGCCCGACCCTCTGGTGCGAAGTCTCCTGCACAGTGGGCGAGTCGCCGCGAACGCCGGCCAGCTGACCGCGGACCCGGAGTGCCGCGCCGTCCGCGCCGACGGGACGGTCGACCCGGATCTGTTCATGCTCGGCCCGTCGGTCTCCGGCTCCGCCGGGTCGTCGGGCTTCTCCCGTCCGCACTTCAACGGCGCCGGCTTCCGGCAGAACGACCGGGTCGCGCGGCACCTACTCCTCCGGCTGGCCGAGGTGGCCGGCTCCCGTACCCGCAGAGAGGACGATGAACGCTATGCCAGTTGAGTTCCTGGGCATGGGCGGCACGAACGAGGCGAGCGAGGTGACGCCGCGCTCCGGCGGCAGCTTCGACCTCGACTACACCGTCAAGCTCGCCCGCGCCCACGAGTACCAGGGCTGGGATCGGATCCTGTTCGCGTACCACTCGGGCTCGCCGGACCCGGCGCAGGTCGCCGCGTACGTCGCGGGCAAGACCGAGCGGATCAACCTCGTGGTCGCGCACCGCCCGAACGTCGCGTACCCGACGCTGACGGCGAAGACGTTCGCGACGCTGGACCACCTGTCCGGCGGCCGGTTCGAGGTGCACGTGATCACCGGTGGCTCTTCCGCGGACCAGGCCGCGGAGGGCGACTTCCTGGCGAAGGACGAGCGCTACGCGCGCACTCGCGAGTTCATCCAGATCCTCAAGCAGGCTTGGACGTCTTCCGAGCGGTTCGACTTCCACGGGAAGCACTACCAGTTCGAGCAGTTCGTGTCGGACATCCCGCCGCTGCAGCAACCGCGGCCGCGGATCTCGTTCGGCGGCTCCTCCCCCGCGGCGTACGCGGTCGGCTCGGCCGAGGCCGACATCTACGGGCTGTGGGGCGAGCCGCTCGCGAACACCAAGCAGCAGATCGAGACGATCTACGCCGGAGCGGCCGCGGCGGGCCGCGCCGACCGGCCGATCGTCCAGATCGCGTTCCGGCCGATCCTCGCGCCAACCGACGAGCTCGCCTGGCAGAAGGCGGAGGACATCCTCGGGCGGATCAAGGCCGTCCAGGCCGGCGGACGTACGCCGGCGCGGCTGCGTCCGAAGAACCCGGAGAACGCCGGATCCCAACGCCTGTTGGAGATTGTCGCGCAGGGCGAACGGTACGACCGCGCGCTGTGGACCGCGCCGACCGGCCTCACCGGCGGCGGTGGCAACTCGACCGCGCTCGTCGGCACGCCGGAGACCGTCGCGGCCGCGCTGCTCGACTACTACGACCTCGGTGTGCGCATCTTCTCGGCGCGGGGCTACGACGTCTACGAGGACGCGATCGACTTCGGCCGGTACGTGATCCCCTTGGTGCGCGAGGAAGTCGCGCGCCGAGAGGCGGCGGAGCGTCGAGCGGAGCTGGCGTCGTGACCGGGCTCGCGGTGGTCACCTCGTGGGACGCGTGGCGGGCGGAGCGGGACCGCTCGCTGCGGGAGGAGTACGGCTGGCTGAGCATCGTCGGCTTCGACTGGCTGGGCTCGGACGTTCGTGGGGTGTCGGGTCTGCCGGGGCTGTGGTCGGTGCGATCCGGGGCTGCGTGGGTCACGGCCGATCGATCGGATGGGCTCACGTACGAAGGGGAACCGATCGACGGCACGTTCGGCGCGACGGTCTCGGAGGCGGGCTCGCTGCTCTGGTTGCGGCATGGTCGGCGGTTGGTCGAGCTCGTGCTGCGGGGCGGGCGGTACGCCGTTCGGCAGCGCGATCCGTCCGCTCATACTCGGCTCGGTTTCGCCGGCGTGCCCACGTTCGCCCCGCGGTCGGAGTGGGTGGTGCCGGGCCTGTTCACGCCGTACCCGCAGCCGTTGGCGATCGAGGTCGCGACCGCGCGCTCGGACCTGCGCCAGCAGGTGCGCGCCGTGGGGATCGTCCGCTTCTCGCTGGCGGGAACGGAGTACGAGCTGGTCGCGACGGCGGGCCGGGGCGGAGCGGTGACGCTGACGTTCCACGACGAGACCAACGGAGTCGACACCGCCCCCTGGCGCGCCGTGTCGGTCGGTGCGCCGGGGCCGGACGGCGTGGTGTCGATCGACTTCAACCGCACGACGAACCTGCCGTTCGCCTTCACCCCGTACGGCACCTGTCCCGCCCCGATCGAGGGCAACCGCCTCCTCCTCCCCGTCACCGCGGGCGAGCAGGCGCCGCGCTAGGGGGTGATGACCTGCTCGGCGAGGCGGCGGGCCAGGCGGGCGGGGTCGGAGCTCGGCTTGGTGACGCCGGCGGCGAGGGTGCCGTCGATGAGCAGCATGAGCTCGTTGGCGGCCTCGGCTGGGTCGTGATGGCCGAGCTTGGCGAGCTCGGCCTCGAGGAGCGCCTTGACGTTCTCGCTGTACTGGCGGGTGATCGCGTGTGCCGGATGGTCGGGGTCGGTCAGCGCGAGATCCACTGACAGGTAGCGGCAGCCGCGGAAGTCGGGGTCTTTGACGACCTCGCCGAGCCAGTCGAAGATCGCCAGCAGCCGGGCGCGGGGGTCGTCGCCGGCGGCTTGCATGGTCGCGCGGTAGAGCGCCTCGTCCTCGTCGGTCGTCATCCGCAGGACCTCGGCGATCAGGCCGTCCTTGCCGCCGAAGTGCTCATAGAGCGACCTTCGTGCGACGTTCGCCTTCTTGAGGATCGCGTCGACGCCCACACCCACGCCCTGGCTGTAGGTCAGGTCCTTCGCGGCGGCGAGGAGCCGTTCGCGCGGACGGCTCTGGGTGTGGGTCTCCATAGCGGCAGAGTGCCACGGGATTGCCTGTAGATCAACCGGTCGATATAGTCCTGGTAGACCGACCGTTCTATCTAGGGAGCTTGTGATGGCACCGCGTACGCCGACCGAGACCATCGAGCGCTTCAACCACGCGTTCGTCCACCACGACCCCGCCGCCCTGGACGGCCTGATCGCCGAGGACTGCGTGATGGAGGCGATCCAGCCCGCCCCCGACGGCGCCCGCTACGAAGGCCGCGAGGCATGCTTGACGTTCTGGCTGGCGCTGGCCGAGGACCATAGCTCGCAGTTCGAGGACGAGGAGATCGTGGTGATGGGCGACCGCGCGACCATCAGCTGGCGCTACCGCTTCGGCTCCGGCCCCGCCGACTACGTGCGCGGCGTGAACGTGATGCGCGTACGAGACGGCCAGGTCGTCGAAGCGCTCGGGTACAGCAAGACCGGCGGCGAGATCCCGTTGGCCGCCGAATGAGCGCGTTCGCGATCCAACCGGGCTTCTGCACCACCGACATCGCCCGGCTGAGCGCCTTCTACATCGAGCTGTTCGGCGCCTCGGAAGAACTCCGCGTGCCGGGGAGCAAAGGTCCCTTCATGGTGACCCTCCGCTTCGGCGACGCCAGCCTGGCCCTGGTCGACTACAAGAAGGGAGCCAAGGCAGCGCCCGGCCGAGTCGCCGTGACCGTGTTCGTCGAAAATGTCGACGACCTCTTGCCCCAAGTCGAACCCGCCGGCGGCACGGTCACCGGCCCAGCCCGCGACATGCCGTGGGGGCATCGAGTGGCCCACATCACCGACCCAGACGGCAACCCGTTGAACCTCACCCAGCAGCTGTGAGATGAGCCGAGATGCGGCGGCCGCGGGGCCAATGATCATGTTTACATGATCATTGGGCCCTTTACGTGGGGTGGACGCCAGGTAGAGGGGTGGTTGGCCGGGTGAGGTGCCCCCAGCCGGCGGCGCGCACTCCGCCGGCCCCGGCCGCCGCTTAGGCGGCTGGGGTGAGGCGGTGGTTGCGGAGTGGTCGTTGCTGGGGGTCGATCCAGTCGGGGGGTAAGAACTCGGGTAACCCGTCGAGTGCGATGCGGACTTGCCAGGCGCCTTGGTGGATTAACCGGTGGTGGTAGCCGCAGAGCAGGACGCCGTTGTCGCGGGTGGTGGGTCCGCCCTTACTCCACGGAGTGACGTGGTGGGCGTGGCACCAGCCGGGTGGCCGGTCGCAGCCGGGGAACGCGCACCCGCCGTCGCGGAGTTCGAGCAACCGGCGGAGTTTGCCTTGGAAGAGTCGCTGTTGGGTGTCGGTCAGCAGTGTGACTCTGCCGGGCTGGTCCTCGGGCTTCACGAGGTAGGTGCGGTCGGCCTCGCACATCAGCTGGTCGACGAGTTTGCGGGACAGTTCGATCCCGGTGTGCAGGGTCCGTCCACCAGTCTGGGTGACGGTGACGACCAGTTGGGTCGGGTTCCCGCCATGAGAGGGCACCAACCGCTCGGCCAACAACCGGCGGCAGGCTTCGTCCAGAGCGTCGACGTTGCGTTGTTCGGGGAGACGGGTGTCGCGTCCGTCGGGTCCGGGCTGCGGCGCAGCGAGCGGGTCGAGCACCAGTTTGAGGCGTTCCCCGACCATCTTGGGGAGCCGGGCGGTGACCCGCCATGTCCCTGACGACTCGTCGAAGGACATGCGCAGGAACCGGTCGCGTTCGGCGCTGGCTTCTTCTTGTTTGAGTTTCAGTTCCAGGACTTGGTCGGCGAGGTCGGGGGCGACGGTCTCCAACAACCGGTTCCCGACCTGCCGCAGCGTGGCGGGGTCGAAGGTGACGGCCCCCTTCAGCAGCGTCGCCTCCACCTCCGAGCGCAGCTCCGGGGTGGCGATGTGGGAGGGCAGCAGCTGCACCACGCGGGAGATCACCCGGGCATGTGGAAGAGAAATCTCGCCGCGCGCAAGCGCCCGCGCGGTCGCCGGCAACTCCGCGTCGAGATGAGATGCCAGCTTCACCATCGCCCCGGCCTCAGCAGTCGGGACCCGGAGCCGACCAGCAACCCACTGCGCGGTGTTCGCGGCACCCGCGGTGACACCAAGGTTGCGGGCGTCGGCCTCGCGGATGAGCTCGAGCTGGCGGCCCTGGAGTTGGTTCAGCTGGGTGGCGTTGTCGAGGAGTGCGGTGGCGAGGTCGGCGTCGGACATCGACCACGCCGACACACCATCGGCGGTGCCGATGGTGTTCGAGCAGGTGGTCGATTCCATAGCACAATTCTACCAGCCGAACCGGGCTAATGCCCAACCCAGCAAGGGAAATCCCCGACATCATCCGCCACCACAGGAAGCCGGGGGCTCCACAAAAGACCGCAACACGGCAGCAGACAGGACGGCAAGCAAGCCTGTCCCGGGGAACTGTTCCGGGGGCAGGGGCGGCGCGTGAAAATCTGGTGGCCGGGCCGGGGCGAGTCAAGGGCCGCAAAGCGGTCGCGAAGCGACGTCGCCCCTCTGCGAAGCCGCCGCGACGCCCTTGACCCGCCCCGGCCGGGCCACCACACTCGACCGCCGCAACAGCCCGACCAGCTAGCCGCCCAAGCACAGCAGGGCAAAGCAACAGCAAGAGCAGAAGCACAGCACCGCCCCCAGGGGGCGATGGTGAAGAGGATGGCAGCAGGGCGGAACAGGAAGGGCGGGATTGGTGGTGACGGCCTGCGGCCGGGGTGAGGTGGCGGGCCATTGGGTGAATGACCGCAGTCGGCAAAGTGACGATGGTGAAAATCGAGCGCCGCGGGACTCGCCCGAGGACTTACGGGGATGGTCTGCGACGGCCGGCTGGTGCCGACCACGAGCAGGCCTGGGCCTGGCACCAACCAACCGCCTGACCAACCTGCATGAACATCACAACTCACCGACTACGACACCGCCCTCGGCCTGGACCTCGACGGCGGTATCGCCTGATGACGCAGCTACTACCAGCCCATGTCGCGCGCGACCTCGCCTTGGGCCGCATCGATCTGCTGTTGCGTGACACCGGGGATGTCGGTCTCGTGCTCCAACCGGGTCAGCAGGTCCGCCAGCGCCTGCTTCTGAGCCGGATGGGTGATCGGCACACTGTTCAGGTCGGTGCTCATCAACCAGTCGAACAGCACGACGGCATCGGCGCGCCAGAGCTTGATCACCACAGTGGGCAGGTCAGCAGCCATGCGGGACATACTGCCCTCCATCCCGACTCCGCGCGACGGGGATTGGGGTGATCCCCGATGGCCACAACCACCAAGGCGAAGACAGCGCCGGACCTGACCGCCGAGATCGTCAACCTGACGCGGGTGCGGAAGGCGCCGACACTGCGGGATTCGGTCGACCGCCTGACCGAGCGGGCCGTCGCGGAGTCCTGGTCGCCTACCTGCAACGCGAAGTGAGCGACCGTGAAAGCGCACGGCGACGAGGGCCGCATCAGCGCCGCGGGACTTGATCGCGCACCTGGGCACGCTGGACGTCGTCACTGCCAAGGAGAACGTCGTCCTCCTCGGCCCCGCCCGGCACCGGCAAGTCCCACCTCGCGATCGGGCTGGCGATCCGCGCCTGCCAGGCCGGGCACCGCGCGGGAGTTGGCTGGGCGCCGGTGCGGGTCGCCGGGCAGCGAGTCGCGGCGACATAGGCCTGGAGCTCAGCCCGCATTGGCGTTGCTGAAGGGTCAGCAGACCGCCAGTCACGCGCTACACCGGCACAACCGCGGGGCACGAGAACGCCGGGCGGCTCGAGACCAACCAACACGCACAAAGCACAAAGCACAACCACCTAGGCAGCGAGCGACGAGAGCAACTGCCGAACCACATCGAGCATCTCCCGGCGGGCCGTAGCGGGATCCGGCGAGGAAGCCACATACATAGCCGCCTCATCCGCCACAGCGATCAACGCATGAGACAAAGGCACCACAGGCTGCGAAGAAACCTCCCCCGAGGCCATCCCCTGAGCAAGAACAGCCTGGATCAGACCAAGAACATTCGGCTGACAGATCTCCCGCCACCGAATCCAGCCCAGCACCGAAGGCCCGTCGACAAGAACGATCCGCTGGATCTCCGGCCGCTCGCACATCTCCAACCAAGCCTCATACGCACTCAGAGTCGCAGCCTGAAAGCCAGCATCACCGGACGCCAGCGCGACAGAAGAGAGGAGCTGGGTGACCTCCCGTTCCACATCCTCGAGCACAGCCGCGAACAGCTCCGTCTTGTCGGCGAAGTGGTGATACAGCGCCCCACGACTGACCGACGCGGACCGGACCACTGCCTCCGTACCCACGCCGGAGAAGCCGTGAGCAGCGAACAGTCGCCGGGCGGCATCGATCAAGGCCGCGCGGGTGGCCGCGGTCCGGTCTGCTTGCGTTCTCCGCTGAACATTCATACAGTCTGTATGTTACTACCCCGCAGGCCACAAGTTTCAACCCCCCGGAGGTCCGCCGTGCCCACGATCGAACTCTCCCTTGGCACCCTGCACTACCGCGTCACCGGGCCGGAGGACTCCACGACGCCGCCGGTCGTGTTCGTCCACGGCTTCCTCACCGACGCCACCCTCTGGTCGCGCGTGACCGCGCGGCTCGCCGAGCGCGGCATCCGGTCGTACGCGCCCGACTGGCCGCTCGGCTCCCACCGCACCCCCATGGCACCGGACGCTGACCTGTCGCCGCGGGGCGTCGCGCGGATGATCCTGGAGTTCCTGGAGGCGCTGGACCTGAACGAGGTCACGCTCGTCGGCAACGACACGGGCGGCGCGCTGTGCCAGTTCGTGATCGACGCGGACGCCAAGCGGATCGGCCGGCTCGTGCTCACCAACTGTGACGCTTTCGACGTCTTCCCGCCCGCGCCATTCAAGCAGCTTTTCGCCTTGCTGCGCAGCGAATGGCGCGCCAAGCTGCTGGCCGGCCAGATGCGGTTCACTCCCCTGCGGCAGTCGCCGCTCGGCTTCGGTCTGCTGGCCCACGACCTGCCCGCCGACCTGACCCGCGGGTGGATCGAGCCGGCGCTGAACGACGGCCAGATCCTGCGCGACGTCTCCCGCTTCGCCCGGTCCGTACGCCCGAGCGAGCTCCTCGACGTCTCCACCAGGCTGGACCGCTACCCCGGCCCGGTCACGCTGGCCTGGGGAGCGGACGACCGCGCGTTCTCGACGGAGCTGGGACGGCGTCTGCAACGCCAGTTCCGCGACGCACGGTTCGTCTCCGTGCCGAAGTCGCGAACGCTCGTCTCCCTCGACGCCCCGGAAGCACTGACGGACGAGATCGTCGCCATCGCCGACCGAGCCGTCGCCTAGTCCGGCCGCACCATCGGGAGCGTGACGGTGACGGTGAGGCCGCCGGCGGCGCGGGGGGTCGCAAGCACCTCCCCGCCGTGCGCATGGGCGATCGAACGAACGATGGACAACCCCAGCCCCACCCCGGCTTGGCCGTTCACCCGCGGAGTCCCGATGCGCCGGAACGGCTCGAACAGTTCGGAAGCTTCGGACACGACGGGGCCAGTGTTCTCCACGATCAGCCGGCACTGCCCACCGGCCGCGAGCACCGAGACGACCACCGAGCCGTCGCGATGGTTGTAGTGGAATGCGTTCGACACCAGGTTCTGCACGAGCTGCGCCAGCAACACGG
Source organism: Tenggerimyces flavus (assembly GCF_016907715.1). Taxonomy (NCBI): domain Bacteria; kingdom Bacillati; phylum Actinomycetota; class Actinomycetes; order Propionibacteriales; family Nocardioidaceae; genus Tenggerimyces; species Tenggerimyces flavus. Next base: position 6,801,708 of record NZ_JAFBCM010000001.1, read on the forward strand.
CGTCGCCCGGGACGACGGCGACCCGGACGTTCGGGTGCACCGCCACGCCCGAAGACGAAGCGGCGTCGCGATGTCGGGCCAGTACGCCGAGCACGACGGAGCCGACGTCGACCGGAACCACAGCCGTCAACGCCTGTTCAGATCGCGCCAACGTCAACAGCGCGTCGGTCAGCCGCGCCTGCTGGGTGTTGATGTCGAGCAGCGTCGACCCGAGCTCCTGCAGATCCGCCGAAGCGCCGGGCCGGGACATCGCCACCTGCACCAACGTCCGCGTCACGGCGAGCGGCGTACGAAGCTCGTGCGACGCGTTCCCCACGAACCGCCGCTGCCCGTCGAACGAGCGGTCCAACCGCTCCAGCATCGCGTCGAACGTGTCCGCCAGCCGCTTCAGCTCATCCGGCGGCCCGCTCATCCGGATCCGCCGATCCAGGCTGCTCCCCGCGATCGACTCGGCGGTGTCGTTGATCATCGCGAGCGGCCGGATCGCCCGACCCGCCAGCAGCCAGCAGACGACCAACGCGAGCAGCCCTCCGACCAACGCCACCGCGACGGAGATGCCGAGCAGGTTGGTCGTGGTCGTCTGGAGCGCCAACTCCTGTTGCTCGGTGATCCGCGTCCGAAGCTCCTCCATCGTGACCGGAGTGCCGTCGGGGCGGAAGTCGACGATCTTCTCCGGCGGCAGCTGGAGGCCGCCCTTCAGGTCGAACACGTTCAGCCGCCGGTACTCGCTCAGCAGCTGATTGCGCACCAGGACGTACGTCGCTGCGATCAGCACGCTGCTCACGACGAAGAACGTCGCCGCGTATCCCAGTGTGAGGCGGACGCGGACCGAGGCTCGCCGCGACATCACGGGATCCGGTAGCCGACGCCGTGGACGGTCTGGACGACGGGCGGCTCGCCGAGCTTGCGCCGCAGGTTCAGCACGGTCACGCGGACGACGTTCGTGAACGGGTCGGCGTTCTCGTCCCACGCACGCTCCAACAACAGCTCCGACGACACCGCGCCTCCCTCCGCCCGCAGCAGCTCCTCCAGGACCGCGAACTCCTTGCGAGACAGCGGAATCAGCCGATCGCCGCGGTAGACCTCACGGACGTGCGGGTCGAGCCGTATGTCGGCCCGCGACAGCACCGGGCTCCGAGCCGGCCCGCTGCGCCGCCCCAGCGCACGTACCCGCGCCAACAGCTCGCTCATGTCGAACGGCTTCGGCAGATAGTCGTCCGCGCCAAGGTTCAACCCCGCAACACGATCCGGGATGGTCACCGCGGCGGTCAGCATCAGCACACGCGTACCCGCGTCCGACGAGACGACCGCCTCGCAAACCCGATCGCCTGACACCAAAGGCAAATCTCGATCCAGAACGACGACGTCGTAGCTGTTCACATCGAGCCGCTCGAGCGCCGCCGCGCCGTCGTACGACACGTCCACCGCCATCACCGCCCGCCGCAACCCTTCGGCCACCGCGTCGGCGAGCAGCTGCTGATCCTCGACCACCAAGACTCGCACGAGCCCATCATGACCAGATGGTCGTTAAGAAATGATCAACGTTTCGCCTTAACGACCGATTTATCGCTCGCTCCCTAGCGTCCGAGCCATGACCCGACACACGAACCTCGCCGTGCTGATCGCCGCGCTGGCGATGGCCACGGCCTGCACACCCCCACCCAGCAACGAGATCGCGACCGCCGCGTCGCCAACAGCGACGACGTCCGCCACCTCGAGAGCCACGGCCGATCCGCATCGGTTCGCCGCCTGCCTCCGCGAGCGCGGCATCGATGTCGCCGACCCGCGGCCGGGCCAGCAGGTCGAGCTGCCGGACAAGGACGACCGGACGCGTGAGGCACTCCGCGCGTGCGCCCAGTTCGCGCCGCCCAGCCAGCAGCAGGAGTCCTCGTTCGACCCGGCGGCGGCACGCGCGTACGCCCAGTGCGTCCGCGCCCAGGGCTTGCCGGACTTCCCGGACCCGGACGAACGCGGCCCGCGCATCCCGAAGAACCTGATCGACGACGAGCGGTTCAGGGCCGCCGACCAGGAGTGCTCCCATCACCTGAACGACGCGAAGGGCGGCGGCAAGCAATGAGGGCGGCCCGGATCGGATGGACAGCGGTCGCAGCAGTTCTCGTCGCCGGCGCGGTCGTGGCTGCGGTGGGCCTCCGCCCCCGCCCCGTCGCCGAGCAGCAGCCGGTGGCACTGTCGACCGCGACCGTCGAACGGGGCGATCTGGTGGAGACGCGGACGATCGACGGCGAGCTCGGGTACGGGCCGGCGACGGAGCTGCCGACCACCCTGGAGGGAACGGTCACCTGGCTGCCCGCCGCCGGCGCGGCGATCGGCCGCGACAGCAGGCTGTACGCGATCGACATGCGGCCGGTGATCCTGCTGGTCGGCAGCCTGCCCGCGTGGCGAAACCTGGCGCCGGGCGTCGAGGGCCGCGACGTACGCCAGCTCGAGGAGAACCTCAGAGCCCTCGGCTACGAGGGATTCACGGTCGACAACCGCTACACCTCGCGGACCGCGGCAGCGGTGAGGGACTGGCAGCAGGACCACGCGCTCCTGCGCACCGGCGAGGTCGAGCTCGGCCGCGTCGTGTTCTGGCCGACCGCGGTCCGCGTCGACACCGTGGAAGCCACGCCAGGTAAGGCGATCGTGGCCGGCGACGTCGTACTCCACCACACCGGGACGGCGCGGAACGTGTATGCCGAGCTCGAGGTCGAGCAAGCAGGCCTCGCCCGCGCCGGCGCGAACGTCCAGCTGGCGGTGCCCGGACGTCCAGCCATACAAGGGCGAATCAGCCGGATCGGCAACGACATCGCGCAACCGGCAACGACTGAGTCGGAAGCCCCGGCACCCGAGGAGCCCATGATCACACTCACGATCACGATCGCCAACCAGCAAGCGTTGGGCACGATCACCGGCGCACCCGTCGACGTCCAGCTCGTCGGCGACCGGCGCAACGACGTCTTGACAGTCCCGGTCGCGGCACTGCTCGCCCTGCGAGAAGGCGGTCACGGCCTGGAGATCGTCGACGGAGATCGCCGAAGCATCGTCCCGGTCGAGACGGGTCTGTTCGCGGCCGGCCGGGTCGAGGTCTCCGGCGCGGGCATCGAGGCTGGCACCGTCGTGGGGATGGCGGCATGAACGAGTCACTGGTCGAGCTGATCGACGTTCATCGCCGCTACGCGGGCACCGTCGCCGCTCTCCGCGGTGTCACGTTGTCCATCGAGCCCGGCGAGCTGGTCGGGATCGTCGGACCGTCCGGGTCCGGGAAGTCCACGATGCTGCACCTGATGGGAACGCTGGACCGACCGGACGCCGGCCGCGTCCGGATCGACGGGCAGGACGTGACCGAGCTGGACGACCGCAAGCTGTCGCGGTTGCGGGCACGGACGATCGGGTTCGTCTTCCAGCAGTTCCACCTTCCGACCGGTGTGCCGGCGGTCGACGCGGTCGCCGACGGCCTGGTGTACGCCGGCGTGCCGCGCGCGACCCGGCGCGAACGTGCCGCGCGGGTGCTCGAACGCCTCGGGCTCGGTCACCGCCTCGGCCACCGGCCGGACCAGCTCTCCGGCGGCGAGCAGCAGCGCGTCGCCGTCGCGCGCGCCTGTGTCGGCTCGCCGGCCCTGCTCCTGGCAGACGAACCGACCGGCAATCTCGACAGCGCCGCCGGCGACGAGCTCGTCGAGGTGCTGTTCGACCTGTGCGCACAAGGCACTGCGGTCGTGGTCGTGACGCACAACCTCGACCTGGCCGGTCAGCTGCCGCGCCGCGTCGAGGTGAAGGACGGGCTCGTCCGCGAGGACCGACTGACGGAGGTGCGGTAATGCGAACGTTCGACGCCCTGCTCGACACCCTGGCCGCCGCCCGTCGCGGCCTGCTCGTCCGCCGGACGCGGATCCTGCTGTCCAGCTTGGGGATCGCGATCGGCATCGGCTCGATGATCTCCGTCGTCGGCATCTCCGCGTCCGCCGGCGCCGACCTCGACGCCGTGCTGAACCAGCTGGGGACGAACCTGCTGACCGTCTCCCCCGGCCGGACCGCCTTCGGCGAAACGGCCGTCCTGCCGCGCGATGCGCCCGCGATGGTCGCCCGGATCGGCCCGGTCACCGACGTCTCCGCGATCGGCGTGGTCGAAGGAGCGCAGGTCTACCGAACCGAGCGGATCCCGGCCAACCGTGGTGGCGGCATCGGCGTGTACGCGACCCAGCTCGACCTGCTCGACACCATCAGCGCGTCGGTCGCGACCGGGCGCTGGCTGAACGCCGCGACGTCGACGTACCCCGCGGTCGTGCTCGGCGCCGACGCCGCCCTCGCGCTCGGACTGGCGTCAGCCGACCCGGACGTGCTGATCCGGCTCGGAGACCAATGGTTCGCCGTGGTCGGCATCCTCACCGAGGTGCCACTGGCGCCGGAGATCGACAGCGCGGCGATGGTCGGCTGGCCCGTTGCCGAACGGCTGCTCGGCTTCGACGGTCACCCGACGCGGATCTTCGAGCGCTCCCTTCCGGAAGCGGTCGAGGACGTCCGCGCGGTGCTGCCGCGGACGGTCGACCCGGCGAACCCGAGCGCGATCGCGGTCAGCCGGCCGTCGGACGCCTTGGAGGCGCAGATCGCGGCGCGGCAGGCGTTCACCGGCTTGCTGCTCGGGATCGGCGCGGTCGCCCTGCTGGTCGGGGCGATCGGCGTCGCGAACACGATGGTGATCGCGGTGCTGGAGCGGCGGTCGGAGATCGGCCTGCGCCGGGCTCTCGGCGCGACGCGGCGGAAGATCTTCGCGCAGTTCCTGGCCGAGGCCCTGCTGCTCGCCGGTCTCGGCGGGCTGGCCGGCGCCGCGCTGGGCTCGCTCGCCACCGCGGCGTACGTCACGAGCCGCGGCTGGCCGGTCGCGCTGGATCCCCTCGTCCTCGCAGGCGCCGTCCTCGCCGCCGCGCTGCTCGGCGCCCTCGCCGGTGCCTGGCCCGCCCTCCGCGCCGCACGCATGGCACCCACCGCGGCGCTGCGGTCCAGCGGATAGCCGCGCCAGTTTCTCCTTACAGGTCAGCGAGAGCGCGGGTAGTCGACCACCTGCGTGGGGATGACGACCTGCTGGCGAGCGGCCGTACGTTCGCCGGTCTCCTCGATGCGTTGGAACAGCAGCCGCGCGGCCTCGCGCCCCACGTCGGCCGCGGAGTACGAGACCACGCTGAGCGGAAGCTGCAACAGGTCGGCGAGCTCGATGTCGTCGAAGCCGGCGAGCGCCACGGCCGTGGGGCTGCGTTGCAGAATCCGCAACGCACCCACGGTATTGCGGTTGTTCGCGGTGATCAGCGCGGTCGGCGGATCCGGGAGCGCGAGCATGCGCCGGGTCGTCTGCTCGGCCAGCGCGATGTCGCCGCGGTGGCGGCTCACGTACTGCTCGGTCGCTCGGCAACGGGCTGACCGCGGCCGGCTACCTGGTCCGTGGACTCGTGCTTTCGCTCGCCGGCGGCGTCGAGAAGTTCTTCTGGTACGACCTCGTCGGCGACCAGAACTACGGGCTGGTCAACGAGATCGGCGTCGACGACTTCACGCCGCGGCCGGTGTTCGCCGCTTACGCCGTGGCGATTCGTCAACTGACAGGGCGGAAACTGCGCTCTGAACGCGTCACGGGAGCGATCCGCCAGTACGTCTTCGACGACGTCTCGGTGCTGTGGAGCACCGACACCCGGACGCCGGTCGCCGTGCCCACGCAGCGGCCGCTCGACGTCGTCGACGTGACCGGTGGCAGCACCCGGCTCACCCCGGTCGACGGCAAGGTGCATCTCACGCTGACGGGCGCGCCGGTGTACGTGCGGACGAAGGCTCAGGCCGTCGCGAACGCACGCTTCGAGGTGACCGTGCCGCAGGTGGTCCGTACGTCCGACCAGACGCTGACGCTCACCTACATCGTCGACAACACCGGTGGCGAGAGGTCGGTCGATGCCGTTTTCACCAGCCTGAGAAGGTAAACCCGCGTCACCGCACCGCGTGGGAAGCGGGTCGAGAAGGCGGTCGCCGTCCCGGTTGACGCGCTCGAGCTCGGGCGGAACACGATCTTCACCGCGGCCTCCGTCGGCGGGCGGCAGGTCGCTCAGCTGATGAGGTCGGTCGCCGTGATCGCCGTACCGACCGGCGAGCTCGCAATGGTCGGTACGCCGGACTGGACCGACCACGAGTTCGCGCTCGCGCCGGGCGGCTATGCCGAGTACCCGACGCGGTTCCCGAACGACGTGACGTTCACCATCGGCGACGACCCCGCGCAGTCCTGGTCGTACATCCACCCCGGCCCGGACGACTCGTGGGCCGGCGGCCGGGCACACACGTACACGCTGAACGTCGACCTGCCGACGGTCCGCGACCTGCGGCTCGTCGTGTTCCTGCTGGACACACACGCCACCGCGCCTGGAACGGTCGTGGTGAAGCTCAACGGAGGAACGGCAACGACCGTCGCGCTGCCCGCTGGCGGCAGCGCCGGGCACGCCTCCGGCAGCGCGGTCGACTCCGGCGACATCCCGTCCCAGTTCACGGTCGCGCTCCCGGCCGCGCAGCTGGTGGCGGGCAGGAACACGATCACGCTCGACAAGGCCACCGGCTCCTGGCTGGTCTACGACGCGGTCGGCATCTACCCGGCGTAGCGGGCCAGGTCTGGCGGACGTCAGGGGCGGCGGGGGAAACGGCGGTCGAAGACGGCTTCGGCGACGTGGTTGCGCATCATCTCCACCGAGCCGCCGGCGATCATCCAGCCGCGGGTACGGCGGACGTAGTACTCCATCGGGTACTCCGTCGAGTAGCCCGACGCCCCGAACACCTGCAGGGCTTGGTTGGCGATCTCGAACGCGGCCTCGTTCGCGAAGCACTTCGCGATCGCCGCCTCGGCCGGGTCGGGCGCGCCGTCGTCGGCGTTCTGCACCGCCCGGTAGATCAGCAGCCGCGCGGCGTCCAGCTTCATCCGCATGTCCGCGAACCGCCACTGCAACCCCTGGAACTCACACAGCGGCCGGCCGAACTGCGTCCGCGTCTTCGCGTGCGCGACCGCCCGGTCGAACGCCGCCTGCGCCAGCGACAAAGCCCTGGTGGCGTTGCCGATCCGCTCGATCCCGAACACGGTGAACATCGTCCGCAACGCATCGCTGTCGGCCAGGACGTACGACCGCGGCACCCGGCACTCCTCCATATACAAGGCGCCGTGGTGCTCCCCCGACATGTACGTCCCCGCGACCCCCTTCGAGAACCCCGGCGCGGTCACCGGCACCACCACACACCCGATGTCGCGCGCACGCGGACCGAACCGAGCCCACACGACCGAGTGCGTGATCTCCGGCGCGTACGAGCTCCACAGCTTCTCGCCGTTCAGCACCACCTCGTCGCCCTCGTACCGCGCGGTCGTCCGCAGGTCCGTCAACGCCGAGCCCGCCTCCGCCTCCGACATCCCCGCGCTGATCAGCCCCTCCCCGGACAACAGCAAAGGCAGCACGTCCCGCTTCACGGCAGCGGAGCCGAACGTCGACACCTGGCGGATCGCCCCGAAGTTCGTCGCCTGCACGGCGTCGCCGCTGTGCGGGCACACCTCACTGACCGCCTCCATCACCAGCACCGCGTCGAGCAGCGACCCGCCCTGCCCGCCGTCCTCCGGCGCGAGAGTGATGCCGGTCAACCCGAGCGACGCGAGGATCCGAGCGTTCTCCCAGGCAAAACCCTTCCAGGTAAAGGCTTTCGGCGCGAACCGTTCCACGGCCAGCCGCCGCGCCATCGCCCGCAAAGCCTGCTGCTCGGGCGTCAGGGAGAAGTCCATGGGCCAATCACCTCGAACGCGAAGCCGCGTCGAGCGCCCGCCGCGCCATCATGACCGCCGCGATCGCCTGCGCGGCGCGGTCGGGCGCGTCGAGCACCGGGATGCCGGCGTCGTTGTAGACCTTCAGCGCCCGCGGCGCGAGCTGCGTGCCGCCGAAGCGGGACACGTAGATCGGTACGCGCGCGGACCGCAGCACCTCGACCACCGACTCGGCGAGCCGTTCGGCGAACGGGTCCGCGTTCGTCGTGAACTGCACGAGCGCCGCGTCGAACTCGTTGCCCGCGAGGATCGCCGTGATCGCCTTCCGGAAGCTCTCCGGGTTGGACAGCATCTGGAAGCTGGTGTCCATCGGGTTGCGCACCGCCGCGTACGACGGGACGTGGGTACGCACAGCCGCCGCCGTCGCCTCCGACAGCTCCGGCAGATCGATCCCGAAGCGCTCGGCCTCGTCCGCGATGATCGTGCTCGCGCCACCGGAGAACGTGATCGCCACCAGTCGCTGCCCGCGCGGCAGGGCGTACGCCGACGTCAGCAGCAGCGCGTCCTCCAACACCCGCAACGACGGAACGCTCACCATGCCGGCAGCGCGGATCACCTCCTCGCGCAGCTCGATCGCCCCGACCATCGCGCCGGTGTGGCTCAACGCCGCCTCACGACCTCGTTCGGAACGCACCATGTTGTACGCGAACATCGGCTTGCCCGCCCGCGCGAGCCGCCGCCCCGCCTCGACGAACCGCGGCCCGTCCTTGATGTCCTCGACCAGTAGGCCGATCGCGTGCGTGTCCTCGTCGTCGGCGAGCCACTCGAGGAAGTCGGCGAGCACGAGGTCGCCCTCGTTGCCGACGTGGATCCAGTACGAGATCCCGACGTTCGTCCCCATCAACCGGGTCGCGAGGCAACTGCCCAGCGCGCCGGAGCTGGTGAGCAGCGCGACCCGGCCGGCGGTCAGCTCGGTCATCTCCAGGCCGCCAGAGATCGACGCCGCGAGGCCGAACCGAGGCGCGACGACACCCATAGAGTTCGGCCCGACGAGCGGAACGGCGCCCGCCGACAGCACCTTGGTCAGCTCCTCCTGCAACTCCCGACCGGTCTCGCCGACCTCCGCGAAGTCCGAGCTGTGTACAAGGACGCCACCCGCGCCGATCGCCACCGCCTGCTCGGCGACCTCGCGGACGGCACGCGCGGGAACGGCGACGCACACCAGGTCGGGCGTGCCCTCGATGTCGGCCAGCGACTGGTAGCGCCGGTAGCCCTGCGTCTCACCGCCGGACGGATGCACCGGCGACAGCCGGCCGGGGAAGTCGTGGTCGACCAGGTAGCGGAACAGCCGGGCGCCGACCTTCTTCTCGTCGTCGGAGACGCCGACGACCGCGATGTGCTTGGGCCGCAGCATCCGCTCGAGCTGGTGGCGCGGGCGTTCGGTACGTTCCGGAACGGGCATCGTGACGATCCGGGCGTCGACGACCAGACACCCTTCGTTCGCCGGCCGCACCATCACCGGGTTGAGGTCGAGCTCGCCGATGCTCGGGTCCTCCTCGGCGAGCAAGGCGACCTTGACGATGACTTCGCACAGCGCCTCGACGTCCAACGGACGCGAGCCCCGGTAGCCGTCGAGCAGAGGCCACGAACGCAGCTCGCGCAGCATGGCCAGCACGTCGTCGGGCGTCACGGGCACGAGCCGGCGGGCGACGTCCTTGTGGATCTCCGCCTGGATGCCGCCGAGACCGACGACCACCGCTGCGCCGAGCTCGGGGTTGCGGCGCAGGCCGACGAGCATTTCCACGCCGCTCGCCTGCTCCTGCACCATGAACGGCAGCCCGTGCGGCCCTACCTGCTCGAGCATCCGCCGAGCCGCCTCCGTGGCCGCCTCGGCACTGGACAGTCCGAACGCCACTCCCCCGGACTCGGTCTTGTGCAACAGCCCGGCCGCCTTGACCACCACGAGCGTCGCGCCGACCGCCTCGTACGCCGCCGCGATGCCGGACACGTCGTCGACGAGGACGCCCCTCGCCACGGGTATGCCGGCACGGTCAAGCCGGGTGGCGACGTCGACCGGGCTCATCGTCGTGGTGTGTATGGCCATCAGCGACCTTTCCACTCGGGAGGACGCTTCTCCACGAACGCGCGAGGGCCTTCCTTGGCGTCCTCGCTCTCCAGCAGCCGTGCGTACATGTGGTGGGTGAGCCGCAGCAGTCCCCCGTCGTCGAGCTCGAGGCTGCGGTAGACGAGCTCCTTGGAGTACTCCACAGAGAGCGGCGCGTTGTCGGCGATGCGCTCGCCGAGCGCGATCGCCTCGCTGAGCAGGCTCTCGTTCGGCACGACCCGGTTGACGAAACCGATCTCGTACGCGCGCCGCGCGGTCATCGGCTGTCCGGTGAGGACGAGCTCCATCACGGTCGCCGTCGGGATGAGCTTCGGCAGCAGCGAGGCGAACGGTGCCAGCAAACCCATGCGGGGCTCGGTGATGCCGAGGCTCGCGTCCTCCGCCGCGATGCGCAGGTCGCACATCTGCGCGATCGAGAAGCCACCCGCGAGGCAGTGCCCGTTGATCGCGGCGATCAACGGCTTCCGCGGTTGTCGCCAGCTGTGCAGGCTGTTCGCCGACATGCTGTCGTCCGGCCGCGCGACGATGCCCGCGGCGTTGTCGCTCGCACGTTCCTTGAGATCCCGTCCGGCGGAGAACGACTTCCCGGCACCAGTCAGGATCCCGACCCGCGCCGAAGGGTCGTCGTCGAAGCGCTCCAGCGCGGCGCGCAGGTCGGCGCGCAGCTGCCGGTTGATCGCGTTCCGCGCCTCGGGCCGATTGAGCGTGAGCACGCACACGCGGCCCTTGAGCTCGTACGTCACCGTGCTCATGCCGCACGCTCCTTCCGCGGCGCGAGGCGCAGATACCGCCAGCGGTGCGACGGGTCGTTGATCATCCGCAACCACAGGCCGAACATGTTGATGCTCAACGCGGTAAGGAAGATGAACAGCCCCGGGACCGTGATCAGCCACCAGGCGTTGCGGATGTACGCCCGACCGTCCGCGACCAGCAGACCCCAGGAGACGCTCGGCGGCTGCAGCCCGAGGCCGAGGAAGCTGATGCTCGACTCGAGCAGGATGACCCGTGCGATGTCGATCGTGCCGATGGTGAGGATCGTGGTGAGCGTGTTCGGAATGAGGTGGCGCAGCATGACGCGCAGGCCGGAGGCACCGAGCGTCTGCGTCGCGACGACGAACGTCTGCTCACGCAACGACAGCACCAGCCCGCGGACGACGCGGCAGTAGAGCATCCAGCGGGCGACCGCCATGACGGCGATGAGGTTGAACGTGCTCGCGCCGACGACGTACAGCACCAGCAGCACGAAGAAGATCGTCGGCAGCGTCATGAACACGTCGACGATGCGCATGATCACGTCGTCGACCCAGCCGCGGTAGTAGCCGGCGAGGATGCCGAGCGCGACGCCGATCGTTCCCGAGATCACCGCGACGGCGACCGCGACGCTCAGCGACACGCGCCCGCCGTCGAGGATCCGGGTGAGCATGTCGCGGCCGATCGCGTCGGTCCCGAACAGGTAGAAGTTCCCTTCCTGGACGGAGAACGGCGGCAGCATCGCGCTGCCCATGTTCCGGCCGGTGACCTCGTACGGGCTGAGCATCGGGCCGAACACCGCGGCCAGGATCACGAGCAGCAGGAACACCAGCGACGCGGTGCTCCACTTGTCGCGGAGCAGCGCTCGCCACGGCAGGCCGGTCAGCCGCCGTGCCGCCGGGACTGTCTTCTCCACGTCCACTGCTGCCTCCGCGAACTACTGGTACTGGATGCGTGGGTCGACCCAGCCGTACACCAGGTCGACCACGAGGTTGATGAGCATGACGAGAACGGCGGCCACCACGACCGTGGCCAGAACGAGCGGGAGGTCGCGCTGCTCGATCGCCGAGATCATCAGGAAGCCCATGCCGGGCCAGCCGAAGATCGTCTCCATGATCACCGAGCCGTTGACGATCGACGCGGCCTCGTCACCGGCCAGGGTCAGGATCGAGATCGCCGCGTTCTTCAGCACGTGCAGCCAGAGGATCACGCGTTCGCCGAGGCCCTTGGCGTGCGCGGTCTGGACGTACTGCTTGGTCAGCTCCTCCATCACCGCGGTGCGGGTGAGCTGGGCGAAGCGGGCCAGGCTGTTCAGCGCGAGAACGACGGCCGGGAGCACGAGGTACGACGGGTTGAGGTAGCCGCCGAATCCCGAGGTCGGCAGCCAGTTGAGCTGGACGGCGAAGATGTAGATGCCGAGCAGCGCCACCCAGAAGTTCGGCGCCGACAGCATCGCGAACGACGAGGCGTTGACGAGCTGGTCGATCCACGACCGCGGCCTGGTCGCCGCGAGGATCCCCAGAGGGATGCCGAGCAGGCTGATCAGGAACGCGAGCGCACCAAGGAACAACGTCTTCGGCAGCGACGCGAGCACGATGTCAAGGGCGGGTTGACCGCGCCGCAGGGACTCGCCGAAGTCGCCCTGCAGGATGCCGGTCATGTAGTCCTGGAACTGCACGACCACCGGCCGGTCGTAGCCGAGCTCGTGCTGCAGGGCGTCGTACTGCGACTGCGAGTAGTCCGTGTCGAGCATGAGCGCGACGGGGTCGCCGAGCGTGTGCATCGCGAAGAACAGAGCGACGACGAGGATGAACAGCGTGAAGACGGAGTGGGCGACGCGGCGGATCACGTACCTGCCCATGCCCTCGCCTCCATCCTTTGCCAGCCAGTAAGCGGAAAGTGGAACGGGTGGGCCTGAGAGAGGCTCCGGCCCACCCGTCCGTCCTCAGGAGAACTTCATCCGGTCCGGGCGCAGCCAGCCGACGACCGGCCCTTCCCACTCCAGGTTCGCGGCCGCGCCGTAGATGGCGGGCGAGCTCCACAGCGGGATCTGGTACGCGCCGTCGTAGAAGTAGTCGCGTTCCAACGCCTCGAGCAGCCCGCGGCGCTCCTCACCCGACGCCGCGCCGGCATCCTTGAGCTTCTGCGAGAACTCCTCGTTGCAGACCGAGTACGAGCGGGGCTCGTTGCAGCCGTCGATGTACGCCAGGCTCACGGTCGCGTCGAACAGGTCGTTGGTGTGGCTCTTCTGGATGAACACGTCCGGCGGATTGCCCTTGACACCAGGGTTGTGCAGCTTCTCCCGGCGCGGACCGTCGACGAACTCGAACGTCGCGTGGACGCCGATGTCCTCCCAGTAGCTCATGATGGTCTCGGCCCATACCCGCGGGATGTCACCGGTCTCGGAGAACATCTTGACCCCGTTGACCTCCTTGCCCGCACCGACGACCTCGTCGAGCAGCTGGCGTGCCTTCTCCGGGTTGTACTCGTGGCGCGGCCCGTCCTTGATGAAGCCGACCGACGCCGAGTTGAACGGGAACGGGCTGCACTTGACCGCGCCCTTGAGCAGCGTCTCCGCCATCGCGTCGCAGTCGATGGCGTACGCGAGAGCTTGGCGGAACCGTTTGTCGCCCCACAGCGGGTCGAGCTTGCCGTTCGCGTCCCGTTCCCGCAGCCGGATCCACGCGTAGTCGATGGATTCGGGCTTGAACGTCTTCGGGACGATGTCGATCGACTCGAGGTCCAGGTCGTCGGACAGCTGCGCCTCACCCGCGGCGACCATCGACGCGCGGACACCGGGCTCGCTTCGCCAGACGAACTTCACCTCGTCGAAGTAGCCGGTGTCGCCCCAGTAGTCCTTGAACGCGACGAACCGCATGAACTCACCGGTCCGCCACTCCTCGAGCTTGAACGGCCCCGTACCGACGGGCTTCTGCGCCGCTTCCTTCGGGTTCGCCTGCGCCCACTTCGGCGGGACGAACTGCAGCTGCGGCGCGATGATGTCGAGGATCGGGCAGGCCGTCGGGCAGATGATGTCGAGCGTGTACGGGTCGACGGCCTCGGCCTTCAGCTCCTTGGCGTACCGGACGACCCGCGCCGGGCTGTCCGCTTCGGTCTGCTTCTCGATGCTCCACTTGGCGGTCTCGGCGTTGAAGTCCTCGCCATCGTGGAACTTCACGCCCTTGCGCAACGTGAAGCGCCACTTGTTCGGCGCGATCATCTCCCACTTCTCGGCGAGCTGCGGCTTCAGCGACCCGTCGGCCGGGTCGCGTTCCATCAGCACGTCCGCCGCGAGGTCGGTGTACGGCTTCGAACCGCCCAGCCTGTTCAGCAGACCGAGCGGCTCGTCCGGGGCGCGACCGATCACGATCGTGAGCACCTTCTTGCCCGTGCTCCCGGCCTGCGGCGCACCTCCCGTGCCGCCGCTCTGGCACGCTCCGGCGACGACCAGCAAGGCAAGCGCCACCGTTATCCCCCGGATTGTCTTGGGCAACGACATTCTCGTGCCCTCCTTAACTCTTCGCACCTCAAGGGATTTCGACCGCGACCTGTGCCGTGGTCGGGCGGACGGCGACATCGGTCAGGTGTCGTCGCTCCATGGAATGAGAATGTCCAGCAGTGGTACGTGTTGTTGCTTGCCGTCGATGTCGGTGTCGTCGGGGCTGCCCGACACGACCTTGCGTGGCATCAGGATCTTGATCGCGTACGCCGGCGGGTAGTCGAAGATCCGCACCTCGGTCGCGGGGACGCGGTACAGCTCCGCGATGAGCTCGGGCGTGATCGCGCCGGACGACCACACGCGGCGGAAGTCGTCCTCCTTGTCGAACATGATGTCGAACGAGCGCCGCGTGATGCCGTTGTTCGTTCCCCGGATCGAGTTGGCCACGTCCTGGAGCCGGATCATCAGAGCTCTCCTCGCTGCTTCACAGGTCGACGATCTCGACGTGGAACAGGTCTTCCCAGTCGTTCCAGTGGTCCAGCTCGACGATGTGCCAGACGCCCCAGTCGTAGACCTCGCCCAACGGGACCGCGCCCATCGCGAACGGCTCGGCGGTGTTGGCGTGGTTGAGCTGGCCGGGGAACTTGGTGTGACCCGCCAGTGCCTTGTGCCGGCCGGCGGCCTCGAGCGCCGCCTCCTGCGTGGTGCCGATCGCGTCGATCAGGATCCCGAGCTCGTGGCTCGCGGTCTCCTTGATCGGCTCGTCGTCGCCCATCACGCCGTTCTTGCCGTAGACGCGGAAGCGGACCGTGTAGTCGTCCTTCTCCACGCCCTGCAGGTGCAGGTTGCGTTCGGCGTTGATCCGTACCCGGCTCAGCCAGTCGTCGACCTGCGGGATGAGCATCGGGTCGCGGGTCGCGACGAACGCCAAGGCCCGGTAGCCGACGAAGCGCGCGCCCTCGAGCTTCACCGTGTACTTCGACGCCGGCTGGAACTTGCTGCCGGTCACCTTGACCCGCCCGCCGTCGAGGGCCTCGTACGTACAGTCCGAGGTGTCGATGACGCCGGACGGGACGATCGTGTGGTACGGGCTGTCGTTCTCGTACAGCGTCACGGCCGCGACCGACCGGGGTGTGCAGTACGTGCCCTCCTTCGTCGACGACGCGACGAAGTGGTCCTTGCGGAAGTGGATGAAGCCGAGCGAGCCGGTCTCCTCGCCGGGGACCGTCATCATCACGCCCTTGTCCATCGTGCGCGCCGCGTGCCAGGCGAGGCCGGGCGGGATGCCGGCGCGCAGCGGTGGGCCGGCGAAGATCGCCGGGTCGGTCGCGCGGCCGCCAAGGATGACGTCGGCACCGAGGTCGAGCGCCTTGAGGAACGGCTCCGCGCCCATCATGCCGACGATCGGGTACGACTCGTCGATCTGCTCGTCGGTCAGCTCGGGGAACGGGCCGAGCGGAACGATCTTGTTCGCCGCGCGCTTGGCCTTGAGGAAGTCCTTGTCGAGCTCCGCGTGCAGCAGCGCCATCCGGAAGTGCAGGTCGCGTTCTTGGGCGATCTCTTCGACGATCTCCCGTACTGCTTGCAGATTCCGTTCGCCGCCGGCCGTCCCGGCGGAGCCGATGATGAACTTGGCGCCGATGCTCCGCGCGCCGGTGATGAGCGTGTCGAGTTGCTTCTTCATCGGGCCGCGCGACCGTACGGCACCGGTGCCGAGCGAGGCGGCGCCGTGGTCGGCCGAGCCGGCGTCGGACGCGACGACGTGGGGATTCCACTCGAGCCCGCGCTTGAAAGCACGGTAGGAGAACCCGGCACCGATCGAGCCCACGGACATGATGCGGACTTCGTCCTCCGTGGCGGGATCAGCGTTCATATGCGGTGGCACCTCCCTGGTGAGCGCGTCACTTGTAGGTGACGTCGACCCACGAATGCGTGCGAACGGACTCCTCGGCGGCGTCCCAGATGCGGTGGATCTTGAACGTGTCGTGCAGGCTCGGCGCGCAGTCGCGACCCTCGTCGATCGCTTGTGCGAACTCGATCCACGCCGCGGCGACGCGCCTGGCCGGGCGGCCCTTGAGCGCTACCGGGAGCACCCGTGGCTCGACCTGCAGCGGTGCCAGCCTTCCCAGCTCCTCTGGTGGCTTCTTGTCGCGCAGGATCCCTTGCACGTCTGCTTGTGCGCCGTACAGCAGGAAGTCGCGCGGGGTGTCCGTCTCGGTGTCGGGCAGGGGTTCGACCTTGCCGGACAGGGATTCCACGGCGTCGGTGTCGGCGAGCATCAGCATGCCGTCGGTGCCGTACAGCTCGAACCGGTCGCCGGTGCCGGACCAGGCGGTGTTGGACACCTGGAGCGTGCCGACCGCGCCGTCTCTGGTGCGGAGCAGGTAGTTCATGTTGTCGACCTGGCTGCTCTTCAGCACGGTGTCGGGCTGGTCGAGCGCTGGTCGTTCCGGCACCTGGATGGTGAAGTCCGCGCAGACCGCGGCGATCTCCTGGCCCATCACGGCCATCAGTCGCTCGAGACTGTGGCCGGTGCGGTAGGCGGGCCTTCCGCCGGCCTCGATGTCGAACAGCCAACGATGGAAGTACGGACGCGGTGTGATGTAGTTCGCGCCGAAGTGGCTCATGCCGAAGCTCAGCGGCCTGCCGACGTAGCCCTGCTTGACGAGCTCGGCCATCCGCAGCGCGGTCGGGTCGAAGTGGGCCTGGTGGCCGGTCATCGTGCGGACGTCGTTGCGCAGCGCGGTCTGGTAGAGCTTGGTGGCCTGCTCGGTGCTGATGCCGCCGGGGTGCTCGCAGTAGACGTGCTTGCCGGCTTCGAGCGCCTTGATCGCCACGTCGTAGTGGGCAGCTGGACGTACGGACACGCAGACGACGTCGAGGCCCTCTGACTCGGCGAGCATGCGTTCGACGCTGTCGTACGCCTCGGGAACGTCGAACCGCTTGGCCGCCTCTTTCGCGCTCTCCATCCGGGTCGTACAGACCGCGGTGACCTCGTAGTTCTGGTCGAGTGCCTTGAGTGCTGGGAGGTGGGCGCGGATCGCGAAGTTCTCGCGGGCGTCCGCGCTGTGCGCGATGCTCGCGCCGACGACGCCGACCTTGAGGCGCTTCATGCGTCGCTGGCTTCGGGCTCGCGGACGAACGGGTACGGGACCTTCCGGCCACCGCGCAGCGGAAGCACGACGGTGGCGGTGCCGGGTACGGCGACGACGCCGTCCTCCCTGCGCAGTCCGAGGTCCAGCTCGACGTACCCCAGCCCGTTCTTTTCTTCCTTGTTGGTCACCGCGCCGAAGAACGTGATCGTGTTGCCGGGATGCACCATCATCGCGTTCTTCTGGTACGCCTTGAAGACCCAGCCGTCGGGGCCGGCCCAGTTGAACAGCAGCTGCCACAGATAGGCCTGCGAGAACGAGCCGGACATCACCGCGTTCGGCAGCCCGTCGAACTCGATCGCGAACTTGGGGTCGTAGTGGTCGCGGCGCAGCGTCTCCGCGCTCGCGACCCAACGCTGCATCACCGGGATCGTCACCTTCTGCACGACCTCGGGCAGCTCGTCGCCGACCTTGACGTCGTCGAAGTACCGCGTCATTCAGGCCTCCTTCTTGGAACGGGACTCGCTCCACTGGTCGGCCGGCATCTCGCGGGCGATGTTCGTGCCGTGGTTGACGATCAGGATCTCGCCGTCCTGGTTGGTGAAGATGTGGTCGACGTGGACGATCGCGAGCTTGCCGCTGCGGCCCTGTTTCTCCTCGATCTTCACGATCTTCTCGACGACGGAGATCGTGTCGCCGATCTGCGGGAACTTGTAGTACTCGACCTCGTTGCCGGCGTGGAACGCGCCGACGCCCTCGGGCCACTGGATCTTCACCGCGGGATCGTCGAGCGACTCGTCGCCGTACCGGAAGTCGTCGTCGAAGTCGAGCTCGCGGACGGGATCCTTGCTGCCGAGGCTGCGCTTCCAGTGGCCGACCGCCCGCATCGGGAACGGGCCGGGCGCGCAACCGGTGCCGAAGCGGGTGGCCTCGGCGTACTCGCGGTCGTACCACAGCGGGTTGTCGTCCAGCGTCGCGATGACCCAGCGCCGGACCTCGCTGGTCGTGACCTCGTCGACGGCCTGCCGCGGCCGCGACTCGTTCCCGACCATCTTCTCGATCTCAGGGGTGACGACTCGTTCGACTGCCATGACGGCCTTTCTCTCCTTAGATGACGCCCTGATCTTTGAGGGCTTCCATGCCGGCCTCGTCGTAGCCGAGGAGGTCGCCGAGGATCTCGGCGTTGTGCTCGCCCAGCAACGGCGCGTACGTCGGTGGCCGCTGCTCCTCGCCGACGAAGCGCAGGCGCGGAGTGAGGACGGTCATCTTCCCCAGGCGCGGGTCGTCGATCTCGTGCAGGACGTTGCGCTCGCGCAGGTAGGGGTGGTTGGCGACCTCGATCGTGCTGTACGCCGGACTGCAGGGGACGCCCGCGTCGCCGAGGATGCGGAACGCCTCTTCCTTCGTGTGCTGCTTGAGCCACTTCGAGAAGATCGCGTCGAGCTCGTCCTTGTGGTCGCTGCGGGCTCCCTCGGTGGCGAATCGTGGATCGTCGACGAGGTGGGGTTCTCCGATCTCGTTGGCGAGACGTTGCCAGTGCGCGGGGAGGTCGGCCTGGAGGTAGAACCAGCCGTCCTTGGCCTCGTAGCACTCGTGGAACGCCGGGCCGGCCTCGCCGGTGGAGTGCCCGTCGCCGGCTCTCAGCTCGCGCTCGCGTGGGGCAATGCCGGTCATGAGGACGTACATCACGTCGAACGCGACCTGGCCGACCATGCAGTCGACCATGCTGATGTCGACGTGCCTGCCCTTGCCGGTGGTCTGGCGTCCGAGGAGCGCGGCCATGATCCCGATCGCAGCGTGCGTCCCGGCGGCGATGTCGGGCGAGGCGCCGGGGGTCGGGGTGGGCGGGCCGCCCTCGAACCGGTTCATGTGCTGCACGCCGGTGAACGCGGTGATGACCGACGCGTGCGCGGTGCGTTGGGAGAGGCTGGTGTTCTGGCCGAACCCGGTGATCGAGGCGAGGACGATGCCTTCGTTGATGCTTCTGAGCGTCTCGAAGTCGAGGCCGGCCTTGCCCATGACGTTCGGTCGGAAGTTCTCCAGCACGACGTCGGACTGCTCGACCAGCTTCTTGAAGATGGCGTTGCCCTCGGGCTGCCAGATGTCGAGGGTGAGGCTCTTGCGGTACATGTTCCAGGCGAGGAACCTCAGCCCGGTGTCCCCCGGCCCGCCCCTTGGGCGCCTGGCGTGGTCGCCTCGTCCGGGCTTCTCGATCTTGATGACCTCGGCGCCGAGCTCTCCGAGGAGGAGGGCGCAGTAGGGCCCGGAGAGGACCCTGGTCAGATCGAGGACGCGGATGCCTTCGAGGGGTCCGCTGTAGTCGGTTTCCGGCATCGGCCGCATCTCCCAACCCGCGTTGAGCAGAGACCTGACGTCCCCCGTGCGACCCGTGCCAGCCGAGCTCGTGATGGCCACGTTCCGTGGCCGGATCAATCGTCGCTGTACACGATATAGAATATCGTAGCTACGACAGATGGCCTCCACAAGCGAATCAGAAGATTGCCTGGGCGAACGGGTCGAGTGGATGGTCGAGCGATGGAATGCCCCGCCCCACAGCCGATCGCAGCCCAGACCAGCGCATCGTGGAGCCAACGCGGCGAGCGGGCGACGCCTGCGAATCCAGAGACCGATCGCTTAGCGGGCTACTCCACCCATCCACAGCCGCCGCCGACTTCACCCACCGAACTGGGGTTCTGCAACGTGGCAACAGCCCGCCGAACCCCATTCCCGTGGGTGAAGTGCAACCACATGGGGATGTTCCGACCGTGCGACCGCTCGCGCAAGTGGCACCACGCGATGAGCGACTCATCGCGTTGGCGCCGCTCGACCATCCAGCTGCAGGGCGCCGAACCGCGGCCGTCCACAGCCGGCGGCCACTTCACCCACCGAAGTGGGGTTCTGCAACGTGGCAACAGCCCGTCGAACCCCGTTCCCGTGGGTGAAGTGCGGCGCGGGTCAGTGGGTCAGCTGTTGTTCGCGGAAGCGCGCCGCCGTCATGACGTGGTCCGACATCAGGTCGGCCGCGGCGGCAGCGTCGCGGGAGGCGAAGGCTTCGATGATCTTGGCGTGCTGGGCCACCAGGACCTTGGTGATCCGCGGCTGGTCCCACATCGTCACGGTCGGCGGAATCAACCGCCAGAGGGAGTTGATGTGCTCGGCGACGATGGTCGATCCGCTGGAATAGATGGCGAAATGCAGCGTCTTGTTCAGCTGCGCCAGCTCACCACCGGAGAGCTTCGTCCGCCCCCGCGAAAGCTCGCGGTGCAGCTTCTGGACGAGCTCCAAAGTTCCGCTGTCGTCTGCCAAGCGCTCGACCGCGAGCCGTGTAGCCAACGACTCCATCGTGGCGCGCAGCAGGTACAGATCGCGCACCCGTTCCGCGGACATTCCCGCGACGGTCGCGCCACGGTGCGGCGAGTAGCTGATCGTGCCCTCGGCCTGCAACAGCCGCAAAGCCTCGCGAACGGGCGTGGGGCTCACGCCGTAACGAGCCGCCAGGTCGGTCTGCTTCAAAGACTCACCAGGAATGATCGCCCCGCTGGCGATCTCGCCGCGCATGCGGTCCAGCACGTACGCGGTCTTGCTCATGGGCGGACCGGGATGCTCCATCGCGTCGGTCGAGCTCATGACCGCTTTCCTCTCCCGTATTGAACCCACTCGTCAAGCTGTGCAATGTAGTCTATAGCAAATGCCGGAGGGAGCGGCCGTCCACGGGGACCGAGCGTGGAGGTGACTGCGCGAGATGCTCCTTGAGGTCAAGGACCTGCGGACGCACTTCGACAGCGAAGGCAACGACGTCAAGGCCGTCGACGGCGTTTCGTTCGATGTCGAACGTGGTGAAACACTCAGCCTGGTTGGCGAAAGCGGCAGCGGTAAGAGCGTGAGCGGACTGTCGATCATGCGACTCGTCCCCTCCCCACCAGGAAGGATCCTGGGCGGCCAGGTCCTGTTCGACGGCGTCGACCTGCTCAAGCTGGACGCCAAGCACATGCGCCGCATCCGCGGCAAGGAGATCGCGATGATCTTCCAGGAGC
The DNA here is from genome assembly GCF_016907715.1 of Tenggerimyces flavus. Classification (NCBI taxonomy): domain Bacteria; kingdom Bacillati; phylum Actinomycetota; class Actinomycetes; order Propionibacteriales; family Nocardioidaceae; genus Tenggerimyces; species Tenggerimyces flavus. Next base: position 6,822,910 of record NZ_JAFBCM010000001.1, read on the forward strand.
CGATGACCTCGCTCAACCCGGTGCTGTCCATCGGCCGACAGCTCACCGAGGTCCTCCGGCTCCACCAGAACGCGACCCGCACCGAAGCACGCAAGAGAGCAATAGAGCTCCTCGGCCAGGTACAGATCTCCGATCCCGAGCAACGCCTCAGCCAGTACCCCCACCACCTCAGCGGCGGCATGCGGCAACGCGTGATGTTCGCGATGGCGTTGGCCTGCCGCCCGAAGCTGATCCTCGCCGACGAGCCGACCACCGCGCTCGACGTCACGATCCAGGCGCAGATCCTCGAGCTGATGAGCGAGCTCAGCGCCCAGGCGGGCGTCGCGATGATCATCATCACGCACAACCTCGGCGTCGTCGCGCGGTACGCCCAGCGAGTGAACGTCATGTACGCCGGCAAGATCGTCGAGCAAGCCACGACCAAGGAGCTGTTCGCGAACCCGCGCCACCCGTACACGCTCGGACTGATGCGCTCCGTCCCCCGGCTCGACATGGAACGAACGGCGAAGCTCGAGCCGATCCAAGGCAGCCCACCCGACCTCGGCGATCTGCCGCCGGGCTGCGCCTACCACCCGCGCTGCCCGTTCGTCATGGACCGCTGCAAGACCGAGACGCCACCCTTGGTCCAAGTGGGAACAGGCCACCTGTCCGCTTGCTGGGCCGCCGACCGGCTGGGCGAGCGCGCCAAAGAGCCAGTACGGGAGGCATCGTGAAGCTGACCGCCCCCACCCAGAAGCCCGCCGACACCGAGACCGCGGCGGCCCCGCTGGTCGACGTCCGCGGACTCCAGATGCACTTCCCGATCACGACCGGCGGCCTCCTCCCCCGCAAGCGCGGCGTGATCAAGGCCGTCGACGACGTCAGCTTCACGATCGGCCGCGGCGAGACGCTCGGCCTGGTCGGCGAGTCCGGCTCGGGCAAGACGACCGTGGGGCGCTGCCTGCTGCTGATGTACAAGCCGACGGGCGGCCAGGTCCTGTTCGACGGAACGGACCTCAGCACGCTGCACGGCCACGGGCTGCACCAGTTCCGCAAGGACGCGCAGGTCATCTTCCAGGACCCGTTCAGCTCGCTCGACCCGCGGATGAACGTCGAGCAGATCCTCAGCGAGCCGTTCATCATCCACAAGCTGGCCAAGCGGCACGAACGCCGCGCCAAGGTGATCGAGCTGCTCGACACGGTAGGCATGGGCGCGCAGCTCGCGAGCCGCTACCCGCACGAGCTCAGCGGCGGCCAGAGGCAGCGCATCGCGATCGCGCGGGCGCTCGCGATCAACCCGCCGTTCATCATCTGCGACGAGCCCGTGTCCGCACTCGACGTGTCCGTCCAGGCGCAGGTGCTCAACCTGTTGGAGGAACTGCAGGACAAGCTCGGCCTCACCTATCTGTTCATCGCGCACGACCTTTCCGTCGTACGGCACATCGCCGACCGCGTCGCGATCATGTACCTCGGTCATCTGGTCGAGATCGCCGACCGCGACGAGGTCTTCCGCGAGCCGCTGCACCCGTACACGAAGGCGCTGATGTCTGCCGCGCTGATCCCGGACCCAATCCAGGAGGAACAGCGGCAGCGGATCATCCTCACCGGCGAGATACCGAGCCCCGCCAACAAGCCGAAGGGGTGCGTGTTCCACCAGCGCTGCCCGATCGCGATCGACGCGTGCAAGGAGCAGATGCCGCCCCTCCGCGAGGCCAAACCCGGCCGCTTCGTCGCCTGCATCCGCGCCTGACCCCGGCGGGGATAAGATCCACAACGCGGTCCCACTATGCATAAGGCAGGTGCGAGAGATGGGTCGTTCCACCGACGAGTACGAAGGCATGATCGCCGAGACGATCGCGGTCCCGGGACACGGCGGCGACCTGATCAACGCCTATCTCGCCAGACCCACCGGACCCGGACCGTTCCCCGCGATGGTGCTCTTCCACCACCGCCCCGGCTGGGACGAGTGGTACAAGGAGGCGACCCGCCGGTTCGCCCACCACGGGTACGTCACGATCTCTCCCGACCTGTTCTTCCGCTTCGGCCACGGCAGCCCGGACGATGTCGCCGCCCGCGCCCGCGCCGAGGGCGACGTCTCCGACGCACAGGTGATCGGCGACGGGCTCGCCAGCGTCGCGTACCTCCGCGCGCTGCCCAACACCACCGGCAAGGTCGGCGTCTTCGGAACGTGTTCCGGCGGGCGGCACGCGTACCTCACCGCCTGCAGCGGGAACGTCGACGCCGCCATCGACTGCTGGGGCGGGCGCGTCGTGATGGCGCCGGAGGACCTGAACGACAAGTACCCAGTCGCCCCGATCGACCTGACCAAGGACCTGAGCTGCCCGCTGCTCGGGCTGTTCGGCGAAGAGGACCACTCCCCCACGCTCGACCAGGTCGCCCAGCACGAGGCCGAGCTGAAGAAGCAGGGCAAGACCTACGAGTTCCACCGCTACCCGGGCGCCGGCCACGGCTTCTTCTACTACGACAAGCCGGCCGCCTACCGCGCCGAGGCCGCGGTCGACGGGTGGGCGAAGATCTGGGACTTCCTCCACACCAACCTCGCCGGCTAAATAAGACTCGCGGCGGACGCCACGCCAGAGCAGGAGCGCGGTGACCATCCGAAAACGGCCTGGCGATGACCACGGACGAGTCGCGGCAAATAAGACTCGCCGCGGACGCCACGCCAGAGCAGGAGCGCGGTGAACATCCGAAAACGGCCTGGCGATGACCACGGACGAGTCGCGGCAAATAAGACTCGCCGCGGACGCCACGCCAGAGCAGGAGCGCGGTGAACATCCGAAAACGGCCTGGCGATGACCACGGACGAGTCGCGGCAAATAAGACTCGCCGCAGACGCCACGCCAGAGCAGGAGCGCGGTGAACATCCGAAAACGGCCTGGCGATGACCACGGACGAGTCGCGGGTTTACTCATAAACGGGTTTACTCACAAAAACGGGCCTACTCACAAAGGAGACCAGCTAGTCATGTGTACGACCATCGCCAACAAGGTCGCGATCTCCGGCAGCGCGAAGGGCAGCCGCGGCTGGTTCGCCGTCGACCAGGTGTGCGTGAGCTACGACCACCCGTTCCACATCGACCTCGAGCACGCGATGATGCTCGACTTCGTCGACGCGAAGGCCGGCCCGGACGCCCGGGTCGCGATCGAGCTCGACCGCGAGTCGGCCCGCGCGCTCGCCGCGCAGCTGCTCGCGGCCGCCGACGAGGCGGACGCCTACGAGGGCAACGTGACGGTCGCGGCTTCCTGACTCTCGCGGCGGCGGCGGAGGTAGAGCGCCATCCCGCCGACGGCCAACGCCGTACCGATGCCGCCCATGCCGAGCGCCACCCGCGCGCCGAACGTCTCGCCGATCCAGCCCACCAACGGCCCACCGATCGGCGTCGTGCCGCCGATGGCGACGACCAGCAACGCCATCACCCGCCCACGCATCTGTGAGTCCGCGCGCAGCTGGATCAACGCCGCGGCCACGGCCCGGAACGCCACGCTCGCCGCACCCAGCGCGAACAGCAGCACCAAAGCGAGCACCAGCGTCGGCGCCGCGGCGGTCGCGAGGAGCACCGCGGAGAACACCAAGGCCCAGAACGTGAGGTTGCGCGTCGTCGCGTGCAGGACGCTCGCGAGCGCGAGCCCGCCGACGACCGCGCCGATGCCCATCGCGGAGAACACGAAGCCCGCGATCCGCGCGTCGCCGCCGAACGTGTCGCGCGCGAGCAACGGCAGCGTGACCGTCCACTCGTACGCCAACAACCCCGACACCGTCATCAACACGAGCGGGCCGAGCAACCCCGGCCTGCTCGCGACGTAGCGCAGCCCCTCGCGCAGCTGGCCACGCGCCCGCTGAGCACGCAGGCTGAGCTCCAGCTGGTCGGTGCGCATGAACAGCAACGCGGCGACGACGGCGAGGAACGAGACCGCGTTGAAGAAGAAGCTCGACGCGAGCCCGACCGTGGCGATCAGCACGCCGGCCGCCGCGGGACCGAGGACCTTGCCGGCGTTGAGCACGATGTTGTTGAGCGCCACCGCGTTCGTCACCTGCTGGGCGTTGACCATCTCGAGCACGAACGTGTGCCGCGCCGGCTTGTCCAGGGCCTCGATCGTGCCCAACACGAGCGCGAGCGCCATCACGATCCACAGCGTCACGACCTCGGTCGCGGTCAGAATGCCCAGCACCAGTGCGGGAATCGCCGACAGCGACTGCGTCCACAGCAGGATCTTGCGCTTGTCGAAGCGGTCGGCGAGCAGTCCGCCCCACGGGCTGAGCAGCATCGTCGGCAGCTGCTGGAGCGCCGCCGTCACACCGAGCAGCGTTCCCGAGTTCGTGAGCTCAAGCACCAACCAGGCTTGGGCGATCTTCTGCATCCACGTGCCACTGATCGAGATCGTCTGCCCGGCGAAGAACAGTCGGTAGTTCCGGTTGCCGAGGGAGGCGAACGTGGCCCGTAGATACCGCCTCACCTCTTGACTTCCAGCAGCCGTTCGAGAGCGGGGACGGCGGCGAGCAGGTGGCGCTGGTCGGCGGGCGAGAGCCCGTCGAGCTGCCTGGCCAGGTACGCGTTGGCGCGTTCGGTCGACCCGGCGAGCAGGTCGTGCCCGCGATCGGTGACGTCGACCCACCACGTACGGCCGTCCTCGGTGTCCGGTCTGCGGCGAATCAGCCCGAGTGCTTCGAGATTCGCCACCAGCCGGGTCACGGTCGACTTGCCGATCTGCTCGTGCTCGGCGAGCCGGCCGATGCGCATCGAGCCATGCCGTTCGAGCGCGGACAACGCCGACTCCTGCGACGGGGTGAGACCGGTACCGGACTGCCGGCGCAGCCTTCGCCCGAGCCGCAGCGCGGCGAGTCGTAGCCGTACGACCGTGTCCAGCGGCACCTTCGTCGCGGCGGGCACCGGCGTCTCCTCGTGGTCGAGAACTAGTACGCCTAGCGTACCGCTTTGGTACGCCAGGCGTACTAGTTCCGGCGAGCAAATTGTGTAATCTATAGGTCATGGAACCTGGCTGGCGGGCGTCCACGTCGCATGCGGAGCCGGCCGAAATCACCCCGGGGATCTGGCGACTTCCCGTGCCGCTGCCCGGTCACAGCATCGGATACGTCAACTCCTACGCGCTGATCGCGCCGGAGGGCGTGCTGCTGATCGACGTCGGCTGGCGGTCGGACGAGTCCTGGGACGCGCTCGACCAGCTGCTGCGCGGCGTCGGCTCGTCGGCACGCGACGTACGCCGCGTGCTGCTGACGCACTTCCATCCCGACCACTGCGGCCAAGCCGGGCTGTTCGTCGACGCGTCGATCGGGATGCACCCGATCGACGCGGGTCACCTGTACGACCGGTTCGTCGACCAGACGCCGTACCGGGCCGAGATGATGCGCTGGGTCGACGCGACCGGGTCGCCGGACGCGGTCCGCGAGGTGTCGCTCACCCAGCTGACCCGGTCGAAGGCACGCGTCGCTCCCCTCGTTCCCGACCACTTGGTCGTGGACGGCGAGGTGATCAAGCACGACCGCTGGGAGCTCACCGCGTTCCACACCCCTGGCCACACGGGCGGGCATCTCTGCTTCTACGAACGCACGTCGCGGTTGCTGTTCTCCGGCGACCACGTGTTCCCGCACATCAAGACGAGTCCGGCGTTCCGCCCGCAGTGCTCCGCGGATCCGGTCGGCGACTACCTGCGGTCGTTGACCCGGCTCGCGACGCTTCCCGTCGACCTCGTGCTGCCGGGACACCAGGAGCCGTTCGAGGGCTTCGACGAACGCCTGGGTCAGCTGCGCCAGCACCATGCCGAGCGGCTGTCGCTGTGCGAGCGGCTGGTCGCCGGCGGGGCGTCGACGGTGTGGGAGGTCGCGAGCCTGGTGCCCCGTTCGCGTACGTGGGACCAGCTCAACGCGGCGGCGAAGATCAGCTCGATGGGCGAGACGTACGCGCACCTCGTCCACCTCGCGGCGACCGGCCGGGCGACGCGGGAAGGCAGCGCGCCGATCACGTGGGGCGGGTGATCGGCTCCTTCCACGGCTTGAGCTGTCCCTCGTACACGCCCGGCCCGCGCTTGAAGTGCGTGGCCTCGGAGAACGTCTCGACGAACGGCAGGTCGGGGTCGTACCAGCGATCCGGGGTCATCGGCCGCGGTCCCGCCTTCGAGACGTGCCCCATCGTCGGCCGGCCGAGGATCTCGTCCAGCATCCACACGCAGTCGATGATCCGGTCGAGGTCGACACCGTGGTCGATGCCCATACTGTCCAACAGGTGCAGCAGGTCCTCGGTCGCCATCATGCCGGTGGCGCGGCCGTTGCCGCAGTACGGGCAGCCGCCGACGCCACCGATCGTGCCCTCGAGGTGCAGGACGTCGCCGGGGCCGAGCACGCGGAGTGCCGCGTACGCCGACACGATCGCCATGCCGCGCGCGTCGTGCAGGTGCAGCCGGAACGAACGGATCGCCGGCCAACGCTCCTTGATGGCTTGGAGGATCGCCTCGGTGCGGTGCGGGGTGTTCCAGCTCATCGGGTCGAGCAAAACGACCGAGGTCACCGGGATGCCCGCCTCGTCCCAGGGCGCGTGCGCGGTCGCGAGGGTGTCCATCAGCTGGGGCAGCGCGACCTCGCCCGTGAAGTTCGATCCCCACGCGGCGTGCGCTCCGATGCCCGCCTCTCGGGCGCCGTTCTCCACCGCGCGGGCGACGACCTGAGGCCACGCCGCGATGACCTGCGCCTGGCTACGGTTGTAGTTGCGCCGCGCGAAGACGTCGCACAGGTGGGCGGACAGCCGCGGCACGTCCTGCTCGATCGTGAGCGGCGGCGCGTACTGCCGAGCCCGTTCCACCGCGCGCTGGTTGACGAGTAGGGCGGTGTACGTCACTCCGGGCCGCGGCCGGAACCTCTTGACCACCTCGTCGATGTGGGCCATCTGCGGCGTGTACTCCGGGCGGACGAACGAGCCGACGACGATCTCATTCAGCCCGGTGTCGCTCAGCGCCTCGAGGAGCCGGACTTTGTCGTCGACGGAGATGCCGGCGGACTCGATCTGCATGCCCTCGCGCATCGCCTCTTCCTTGTACGTGACGGTTGGCCATGCATCCATGCGCTCGATTCTATATTCTGTAGGCATGGTCGGCGTGCCGGATCCGCGATGAAGGTCGGTGTCTCGCTGCTGGGACTCGCGCAGCAGCCGCGGGACTCGGACATGACGCAGCGCCTCGGTGAGCTGCTCACCTGGGTGCACGCCGTACGGGACAGCGGCTTCGACTACCTCACGACCGGGCAGCACTACCTGCTCGATCCCCTGTGTGAGCTGCAACCCGTGCCGCTGTTGGCGCGCATCGCGTCGGAGAGCGGAGACCTGCGGCTGGTGAGCACGCTGATCGCGCCGCTGCACAACCCGGTCGACCTGGCCGAGACGTGGGCGTCCCTCGATGTGATCACCGGTGGACGGATCGGGCTGTCGTTCGCGCTCGGGTACCGGGACGTCGAGTACGCGGCGTTCGGCGTCGACCCGTCGAAGCGCGTGCGTGCGTTGCGCGAGGTCGTCGACACGGTGCGGGCGTTGTGGACGCAGGAGTCGGTGACGGTGACCGGGCTGGGGTTCGCGCTGGACCAGGCGGTCTGCACGCTTCGCCCTTTGCAGCAGCCGCATCCACCGATCTGGATCGCCGCCAACGCCGACGCGGCGGTCGCGCGGGTGGGTCGGTGGGGCTTGCCGTGGAACGGGAACTCACACGCCCGGTACGAGACGATCGCCCGCCAGCTGGAGCTCTATCGCGCGGCGGCCGCACAGCCGGTGGGCACGTTCCCGCTCGGCCGCGAGCTCTACTGCGGCGCCACGCGGGCGGAGGCGGTCGCGATCGCGGAGCCGTACCTCGGCGGCAAGTACGACGCGTACGCCCAATGGGGACAGGACAAAGCGCTGCCCGGTGAGGAGGACTTCACGGTCCCGTTCGAGGAGCTCGCGGCGGACCGCTTCATCCTCGGCGATCCCGACGACTGCCTACGCGAGATCGCCCGCTACGCCGCGCTCGGCGTCGACCACCTGCACCTGCGGATGAACTGGCCCGGCATGCCCCTCGACGTCGCGCTCGACGGCCTGCACCGCTTCACCGAGCACGTCCTCCCCCGGGTCCGAAACGGTCTGGACCTGGAACGCGCGGATTGGTAGCGTCCGGGCCATGCTTCTCAGCGATGTCTAGGTGGCTGGACTCGACACGCGGGTGAAGTGTGCCCAGATCCGGGCCGTTCTGTCTGACTCTTCGTGAGCCTTCTCTTCGCGTGTCCTCGCATGTCCACGCCCGACAGACACGCCCCGAGGGAACTCCCATGACCACCTCCACCAGCATCTGGCGCAATGGCGACTTCCGCCTGTTTCTCGGCGGGCAGCTGATCTCGCAGCTCGGCGACTCACTCCAGCTTCTGGCCCTGCCGCTGCTCGTCATCACCCTCACCGGCTCGCCCACCCAAGCCGGCCTGGTCCTCGGCGTCAGCACCGCGACGTACCTGGTCGTCGGGCTCGTGGCCGGCGCGCTCGTCGACCGCTGGGACCGCAAGCGCACCATGATCTGGTGCGAGATCGGGCGCGCGGTGCTGACCGCGACGATCCCGGTCGTGATGATCTGGGACGCGCTCACGATGGCCCAGGTGTACGGCGTCGCGGTCACGACCGGCATCCTCACCGTGCTGTTCCGGACGGCGTGGACCACGGCGCTGCCGAACGTCGTGCCGGCGCACCAGCTGCCGGACGCGCTCGGCGCGACGCACGCCTCGGGCAGTGCGCTGAGCATCGTGGGCTCGTCGATCGCGGGCGCGACGTACGCGCTCGGGCGTGCGGTGCCGTTCGTGTTCAACGTGGTCTCGTTCCTGGTGTCCGCGGTGACGCTGCGCGCGATCCGGACCCGGTTCCAGGAGGAGGCTCCGGCCGAGCCCGCGGCGAGCGGCAATCGGCTGGTCGGCGAGGTTCGCGACGGGCTGCAGTGGCTGTGGGGGCAGCGCGTGCTGCGGCTGCTCACGATCGTCGAGGCGGCGGACGCACTGCGGTTCGGCGCGGGCTACCTGCTGATCATCGAGCTGGCCCGGCACGTGGGCGCGAACCCCGTCCAGGTCGGGCTGGTGTTCACCGGCGCGGCGATCGGCGGGCTCGCGGGCGGGCTGCTGGCCGGCAAGATCGCCGGCCGGTTCGCGCTCGGACGGGTCGCGACCGTGATGCTGTGGGTCGAGGCGGCCGCGTTCCCGCTCTACGCGATCGCGCCGTCCTGGATCTGGCTCGCGCTGGTGGCGTTCTCCGAGAGCGTGATCACGCCGATCTACTCGGTCGCGATGGACACGTACCGGCTGTCGATCACGCCGGACCGGATGCGGGGGCGCGTGATGAGCGCGCTCGGCACGCTCGTCACCGGCGCCTCCGCGGTCGGCACGATGGTCGGCGGCGTACTGCTCGGCCTGATCGGCGCGCCGGCGTTGGCGATCGCCTGTTCGGTCTGGCTGCTGGCGCTCGCCGTGCTGGCCACGGCGAGCCGTACGCTCCGGACCGCGCGGGCAAGTCGGTCAGGATCGTCCGAGTCCCGGCTCGGATCGGACTACTCCTGACTGGGGCCTGACAGTCAGGCTCGGCTCAGCGGCCGCCCGCAGCTTCCCTTGCAGCTCTCACGCGCCAACGCGCCATCGCAGGAGGGGTTCGTCATGCCGTCGTTCGCTCGGTTCGTCGTCTCGCTCATGCTCGTCGTCGGGATCCTCCTGGCCGTTTCCACCGCTGCCCAGGCGGCGACGGTCACGATCAACGCCGACTACACCGTCACCGCAGGCACGTTCGACCACGCGAAGGTCCTGAACGGCAACGAGGGTGGCTACCTGACGCACAACGCGCTCACGTGGCTGCCGGAGTCGTACCCGCAGCTCGACCAACTGGGCATGCGGATGGTGGCGATCACCCACCTGCTGAACGAGAACTTCTACAACGTCGTCTCGGGAACGGCGCCGAACTTCAGCTACGACTTCGACAAGCTCGACCGGGTCGTGCTGCCGCTGGTCGAGCAGGGCATCACGCCGCTGATGGGCGTGGCGTTCACCCCGGCGGTGCTGGGCGGCTCGGCCACCGGCTTCAGCAACGCGATCCCCAACAACAACGCGCACTGGACGCAGGTCGTGCGGGCGATGGTCCAGCACTACAAGGACCTCGGCCACACCGGGTGGTACTGGGAGGTGTGGAACGAGCCTGATCTGACCGACGCGCAAGGAGTTCCGTCGTTCTGGGCCGGTACGCAGGCGCAGTTCAACGCGATGTACGCCGCGACCGCTGAGGGCGTTCGGGCGGCTGACCCTTCCGCGAAGATCGGTGGGCCGACGACGACGCAGGGTGGATGGGCGTTCTTCGAGGGCTTCACGACGTTCCTGAAGAACAACCCTGATGTGCCTTTGGACTTCGCGTCGTTCCACACCTACGGGGGAAACACGTTCGGCGAGACCGACGCCGCGAAGATGCGGCTCGACGCCGCCGGGCGCACGGGCGTGCCGATCTTCATCACCGAGTGGAACCGCACGCCGAACATGACCGGCGGCCCGGGGTCGGCGACGGACACCAACGTCGGCGCGTCCTACGCCGCCCGCCGGGTGGCCGACGCGCTCGACAGGCCGGCGTTGTCGAAGGTCTTCTGGTTCGTTCCGAAGGAAGGGCTGACGCCGACGGCGTTGATGAACGGCGACCTGGGCCTGCTGACGGTCGACGGGCACAAGAAGGCGCCGGCCAACACGTTCCAGCTGCTGAACAGGCTGTACGGGACGCGGTTGGCGGCGACCGCCACCGGCTCCGGAACTTCCGATCGAACGGTCGGGACTATCGCGACCAAGGACCCTGCTACCGGGAAAGTTGCGGTACTGGCCTGGAACGATCAGAACGCGGCGACGGATCTTTCGGTGAACCTGTCGAAACTTCCGTACGCCGGGCAGAACGTGCGGCTGACGCGCTACCAGATCGACGCGACGCACGGGACCTACTGGCAGGACTACTCCGAAGGCCTGCGGGGCTGGAAGGTCGGGCCGTACGAGAACGCCGACCCGGTGGAGAGCCGGGTCATCGCCGGCGGGGAGTCGCTCACGCGGACGTTCCAGGCCGCCCCGCACAGCGTGGTGCTGTGGGTGCTCGAGCCGACCGCGACGCCGCCGACCGACGTTCCCCAGGTCGGGCCGGCCCCGATCCCCGTGGGGTCACGCAACCTCGCGCACGGACGGCTGGCTTCCGCGAGCACTTCGGTGGCGTTCGGCTGGTCGCCCGGTGCGGTGGTGGACGGTCTCACCCACACGTTCCGGAAGGTCGACAGCGGCCCGATCAGCAACGGCTGGTCGAGCAACGGCCACCCCTCGGCAGTGGCGTCCGCTCCCGAATGGGTGCAGGTGGATCTTGGGGCACCGGTGTCGTTGAGTCGGATCAAGCTGTTCCCTCGCGACGACAAGGAGTGCGAGGGCTACGGCTTCCCGGTCGACTTCGTTCTGCAGGGCAGCAACGACGGCGCGAACTGGTCGAACCTGCGGACGGTGACCAACCACAACGGCGGCCAGCCGCTCGCCGCTCCGATCGGTGCGCAGACGTACACAGTTTCCGGGACTTTCCGGTACGTACGGGTGACCGCCTCGCGGCTGCGGCCCGCGTGTGCCGACGACCCGAGCTTCCACTTCCAGCTCGCCGAGCTGCAGGTGGAGAGTGACACCAACGCATCGATCGGAGCCACTGCCCAGGGCAGCACGACGATCGAGGACTGGGGCTGGTCCCAGGCGTTCGTGAACGACGGCGTCCGGTCGTCCTCGGGCGCCTCGCACGGCTGGTCGACCGCACTGCTGACCGCCAACACGCCCCAGCACCTCACGCTCCGGCAGCCCGCGACGACCCGGCTGAGCCGCGTCGACCTGTTCCCGCGCGACGAGGCGGGCAACCAGGGTGCGGGGTTCCCGAAGTCGTTCCACGTCCAGGTTGCCGCCGACGACGCGTGTGCGACGTGGACGACGGTGGCGAGCCGGGCGAACTATCCGAACCCGGGGACATTCGCCCGCACGATCGGCTTCCCCACCAGTACTGCTCGGTGCGTGCGGATCGAGGCCACCGATCTGTATCGGTTCTCCGATGGAACTTTCGCGTTCCAGCTGGCGGAGGTCGAGCTCTACCACTGACGAAAGCGGCACGCTTCCGGACGCTGGCCTAGGATCTTGACTGTCCTGGAAGCCAGGTCCGGCAGCCTGGCCGTTCGTCGTCTACTCGGGGGCAGTTCTCATGACTGAGTTCGCGGTCTCGGTCGAGCTACGCGACGTGGCCTCTCTGCGGGTGGCCGTGGTGGTGCCGCGCGGCGAGGGCGACGTCGACCACATGCCGCTGCTGCGCGAGCGCTTGCTCTCGGCGCTCGACCCGGCGCCGGCCGCGCTGGTCGTCGACCTGTCCCAGGTGGCGTTCCTGGACTCGTCCGGGATCGGGACGTTGGTCGTCGCCGCCCGCCGAGCCCGCGAGCTCGACTGCGAGTTCCACCTCGCCGCCCCCACCCACGTCGCCGCCCGAGCGCTGGCCGCCACCGCGCTGGATCGGATCTGGCCGATCCACCCCAGCGTCGACGAGGCCCTCGCCACCGTCGAACGCGGCGGACCGTCAACCCCGAGCTGACAAGATGGGGCGGTGGAGCTCCGCGAAATCGAGATCTTCCTGACGCTGGCCGACGAACTACACTTCGGCAGGACCGCGGAGCGGCTGTACCTGTCCTCGTCGCGCATCAGCCAGACCGTGCGGACGCTGGAGGCGCGGGTCGGCGGGGAGCTGTTCGAGCGGACGTCGCGGCGGGTGCTGCTGACTCCGTTGGGCGAACGGCTGCGGGACCGGCTGCGGCCAGCGTACGACGAGATCTACCGCGCGTTCGCCGAGGTCCGCGAGGTCGCGTCGGGGATCACCGGGCAGCTGCGGATCGCGTTGCTCAACTTCGTGGCCGGTGGTGCTGCGGGAGCCGCGGGCGCTCGCCGTTCGCAAGCGGCATCCGCTGGCGGGGCTCGGGGTTGCGACGCGCGCCGACCTGGAGGCGTTGCCTTTGGTTGACGCGTCATCCACCGTGCCACCGGAGACGCTCCCGGTCGTCCAACTGGCGAGCTCTCGAGCGCTGAGCCGGCCACCGGCTCGCCGTCCTGAACGACCAGCCAGATCCTGTGCTTGTCCTGGAACAGGGTCGGCTCCTGGAGCGGATCTCCTTGCACCACGAGGAGATCGGCTCTCTTGCGCGGCTCGATCGTGCCGAGTTCCTTGTCCATGCCAAGCGCGTGCGCCGCGTCGACGGTAGCTGCTTGGAGGGCTTCGAGCGGCGTCAATCCGTGTTTGACGAGCCGCGCGAGCTCGATGGCCGCGCCCTGGAAGGGCTGCCAGTCGTGGCCGAGCGCGATCCGTACGCCTGCGGCTCGTGCGGCGAGCAGGGTGCGTGAGGCCTCTTCGAGGTTGTGCCTTGCGAGCTTGACGAGCTTCTCGGTCCACGGGCCTTCGGCGACGCCGTAGTAGCAGGAGAGGGTGGGAACGAGAGTCTGACCGTTGGCAGCCATCTCGTCGAGCAGCTCGGGGCGCTGGTTCACGTACATGCCATGCTCGATCGTGTCGGCACCGAGCCTGATCGCCCGCTCGGTGCCGGGGAGGCCCTCGGCGTGCGCGGCGACTCGGTAGCCGAGCCGGTGTGCCTCGTCGATCAGCGCCTCGATCTCCTGGCTGGTGAGCTGCGCGGGATGCGGGTCCTCGAGCTCGACCGAGCGGGCGCCGGTCGTCATGACCTTGACGAAGTCAGCGCCCCGCCGTACCTGCTCGCGGACGGCCTTGCGTACCTCGTCGGGGCCGTCGGCCTCGCGATACATGCCGTCGAAGAACCGCCCGCCGGGCGCGGTGGCCGACACGATCCGGCCGCAGGTGAGGAGTCGCGGACCGTTGAACGCCCCGTACCGCATGGCCTGCCGCGCCGCGACGACCACGTCGCCGTACGACCCGACATCGCGAAGCGTCGTGAACCCCATCCGCAAGGCGTCCTTGAGCCCGGCAGCCACAAAGTGCGCTCCGGTGCCCGGCCACAGCGGCTCAGCACCCTCCGCGGGCGTTGGGGGCGCGGCAAAGACATGGGCGTGCACATTGATCAAGCCGGGCAGGACCGTCCCACCTTCGACATCGATGGTCAGCGCATCGGTGGGCGCAGCGCCAGCACGTTCCTCCGCGACGATCCGCCCGTCCTCAACAAGAATCACCCGCCCATTACGAGGAGCGGCCCCGGTGGCGTCGAGCACCCGGGCATGGGTCAACCAGAACTTCTGCACCCATCCAGCATCTACCGGTGGCGTGGTGTGAACAACGGCCGACAGCTCACCGCATCGATAAGCGTGGCTTCACGATGCGATGAGCCACTGGCCATCGTTCCCTCTGCGAGTTGGGTCGACGATTCCCGTCAACGACGCAAGAAGAGGAGACTCACCATGACCGACCTGCGAACCGAAACCCCTACCCCCACAGGAATCCAGCCCCTCGCACCGTACGCATGGCGCATCCTGGTGGCAGCGGTGGCGACCATGTTCGCCAGCTCCGTCTACTACATCCTGTTCGGCGACGTGTACCAGGACCTCCGCGGTGGAGCGGAGCTGTCGACGGAACTGTGGCCCATCGCCGCCCAACTAGATGATCGATTCCAAGGGGTGTGGTTCGGCGTGGTGAGTGTTGGCTGAGGTGGAGGGTGTCCAGGATCGGCGTTGCTTACCCGACGCCGATCTCGTGGAGACCTTCGTGGACGCTGACCTGGACACCCTCGCGACAGCACTGTACGTGCGGACCGATGATTGGTTGAAGTCGGCGCCGGAACGAGCGCCATGGCGTCCTGCGGTGGGGATCGTTCCGAAGATCAGTGACGCTGAACTGGTCACCTTGGCGGTGATGCAGGCACTGCTCGGACACACCAGCGAGGCGCGCTGGTTGCGCTATGCCCGGAGCCACCTGCGGGCGTTGTTCCCGTATCTGCCCAAGCAGCCCGGTTACAACAAGCGGCTGCGGCGGTTGGGCTCGACGATCGGTTGGTTGGTCGGGGTGCTGGCCCGCGACACCACGATGTGGACCGACGATGTGTGGGTGGTCGACTCGACTCCGGTCGAGTGCGGTCGATCACGCGAGACCGCGCGTCGTTCCGATCTGGCCGGTTGGGCTGAGTACGGCTACTGCGCCAGCCACTCCCGCTTCTTTTGGGGACTGCGGCTGCATCTGCTGTGCACCCTGCACGGGCTACCGGTCGGGTTCGCCCTGACCGGAGCGAAGGCCGACGAACGTCAGATCCTGCTCGGCGTCCTCCACGCCGACCCCGACCTGACCACCGGGAGGGTCGGGCAGATCGTGATCGCGGACAAGAACTACTACGGCCGCGAGTTCGAGACCGCCCTGGCCGACGCCGGCCTCCACCTGCTCCGCCCGACCCGCAAAGGCGAAACCCCACGGGCAGGCGCCGAGTTCTTCCAACCGCTACGACAAGTCATCGAGTCGATCAACGACACCTTCAAAGGCCAACTCGACCTCGAACACCACGGCGGCCACACCCCCGCAGGCGTCTGGGTCCGCGTCCTCCAACGCGTCCTGGCCATGACTACCGCGATCTGGCACAACGATCACACCAGCCAACCGATCAAGCGATCACTCCTGGCCTACGACCACTAACCCCTTGGAATCGATCATCTAGGCCGCAACCTCATAGTCGCCACGGTCCTAGCCACGCTGCTGGCCCGCCTCCGAGTGGCGACGCGAGCAGCGGCCCTCCCAACGGGAGCGCTGCTCTGGCTGGGCTTCCAAGCCATGGCAATCCTCGGCTCAGTCATCCACGAGGGCTATTCGTTCGGCCTGTACGTCCTCCACACCGGCGACGCCCTCCTGACCACGATGATCATGGCGCTCATCGTGGTGAGGAAGGCAGCACCCTAGGCAGCCGGTACGAACCGGTGGTTGCGGAGTGGGGTTCGGCTGGGGTCGATCCAGTCCGGGGGTAAGAACTCCGGTAACCCATCGCGTGCGAGTCGGATGGTCCATGCACCTTGGTGGATGAGTCGGTGGTGGTAGCCGCAGAGCAGCACCCCGTTGTCGCGGCTGGTCTTGCCGCCCTCCGACCAGGGGGTGAGGTGGTGGGCGTGGCACCAGCCGGGTGGGCGGTCACATCCGGGGAACGCGCACCCGCCGTCGCGTAGCTCGAGGAGCCGGCGGAGTTTGCCTTGGAAGAGTCGCTGCTCGGTGTCGGTGAGAAGGGTGACTCGGCCGGGCTGGTCCTCGGGCTTGACGAGGTAGGTGCGGTCGGCTTCGCACATGAGCTGGTCGACGATCTTCCGGGACAGCTCGATCCCGGTGTGCAACGTGCGTCCACCCGTGTTCGTGACGGTGACCACCAGCTGGGTCGGGTTCCCACCATGCGAGGGCACGAGCTTGTCGGCCAAGAGTCGGCGGCACGCCTCATCCAACGCGTCGACGTTGCGTTGTTCGGGGAGCCGGGTGTCGCGGCCGTCAGGCCCGGGCTGTGGAGCGGCCAACGGGTCGAGAACGAGCTTGAGCCGCTCCCCCACTACCTTCGGCAGCCGGCCGTTGACCGGCCAGGTGCCGGTGGTCTCGTCGTAGGACATGCGGAAGAACCGGCCCCGCTCGGCGTGAGCCTCGTCGAGCTTGAGCTTCTGCTCCAACACCTGGTCAGCGAGATCCGGGGCGACAGTCTCCAACAGCCGGTTCCCGAGCTGCCGCACCGTGACTGGATCGAACGTGGCGGATCGCTCAACCAGCGTCGCTTCGACTCGGGAGCGCAGCTCGGGGGTGGAGATCTGCGGCGGCAGCATCGTCACAACCCGGGAGATGACGCGGGCATGACCGACAGAGATGTCACCGTCGGCGAGGGCTTGGGTGGTGGCCGGCAACTCCGAGTCGAGGTGGCTGGCGAGCTTCACCATCGCCCCCGCCTCGGCCGGAGGAACCCGGAGCATGCCGGCGACCCATTGTTGGGTGTTCGCGGCTCCAGCGGTGACGGCGAGGTTGCGGCCATCGGCCTCGCGGATCAGTTCGAGCCGGCGGGCTTCGTGCTTGTGGAGTGCGGTCTGGTTGTCGAGGAGTGCGGTGGTGAGTTGGTCGTCGGACATCGACCACGCCGCAGCACCGGCGATGCCGTTCGAGCAGATGGTCGATTCCATAGCAGAATTCTACCAAGCGAATCGACCTAATGCCCAACCCAGCAAGGGAAATATCCCGGCTTCATCTCAACGCCAAGAGACCGAAGGCCCCACAAGCAACCCAAGCACGGCAGCAGACGGATCGGCAAGCAGGCCTGGCCCGGGGAACTGTTCCGGGGGGGCGGGGCGGCGCGTGAAAATCTGGTGGCCACACTCGACCGCCGCAACAGCCCGACCAGCTAATCGCCAAGCACAGTTGAGCAAAGCAACAGCAAGAGCGAGGAGCAACACGCCCCCAAGGAGGCGGCGATGAAGAGCATAGAAGTGACAGTTCACCGGTGACGTGGCATGAGGGAGCGGAGGTGCGCGAGGTGGCGGCAATGCGAGGCACGGAGTGCTGGGTGAAGTGGCAGCCCCAGTGGGTGAAGTGAATGGGAGGAGCAAGGGGGTGGGACGTGCGGGGCGGTGGAAGTGGAAGTGGAAGTGAGCCGCCCGCGTGATGCAGTGCGTCAGGCCGCGGAGGCGCGGGGGTGGCGGGCCAGGAGTCATGGTGGCGGCGGTGAGGACGGCGGATGTGGCCGGGGGCGCCTCCAGGGCGGAGACTGGCACCGCGCGACTCACCTCCCGCAGGGCCGCGGCGCCGGGGGCCGCCGATGGCTGTCGCGAGGAGCTTGGTGAGCTCGTCCAAGCAGGCCGGGACTCCCAGCGGGCCGCCGATGGAGAAGGAGGAGCTGCTCACCAGGCCAGATGCGGTGTTCCCGATCGTCGTGGATCCCGGCGTGACGCGACTTCGCTGGAGAAGTTGCCAGTCCGCCGTCGTCGACATGATGCTGGCCGGCCCGGGGAAGGACGCGACGTGCCCGGCCTTCACCGCGGCGAGATTCTGGAAGACCTGAGCGTTCCGCACCTCCGGCACCACCTTGCCGTCCGCGCCCAGGGCGGCGATCAGCAGTACGTCGGCCTCGAGCACCTCGACCTTCTCCGGCGCCACCGAGGCGATCTCGAACCCCAAGGCGGCAAGCAACTGCATCCGCGGATCCGACGGCATCGCCCTCGAACTCCGGATGCGCCCGCCACCACCGCGTCGACAGTGGCCGAACGACCCACCGCGGTGGCAACGATCTTCAGTTGCTCCTGCCACGGCACCCCGTAGGCGGCCGCATTTCCTCGATCAGCCCGAACCAGTCCACCCCGCCGACCGGCACGACGCCGCACCTTCCCTAAAGACGCGTTTCCGGCCCAGGTGAAACGCCGGCCAACGAAGGCAGTCCGGACACGGACCTTGACGCCCACAGCCCGCTCGCCCATAGTGTCCGATGTCCGTAGACCTTGTTTCGGACATCGAATGCTGGGAGGCGCGCGATGCGGTCGCTGTGGAAGGTGGCAGCCGGAGTGCTGGCTGCCGGCGCAATGCTCACCGGCTGCATCTCCGGCGGCGAGCCGGCAGCCGAACAGAGCACGGACCAGCCCGCCGGCGAGAAGTACGCCGGTGAGGTCGAGTGGTGGACGATCAACCTGCAGAAGAACTACCCCACGTACATCCAGGGCTTGATCGACAGCTACCAGAAGCAGCACCCGGACGTGAAGATCCGCTGGGTCGACGTGCCCGGCCAGGACATCACGACCAAGCTGCTCGCCGCGATCGCCGGCGACAAGGTGCCGGACGTCGTGAACTTCACGTCGTTCACCACCGGTCTGTTCGGCAACTCGATGACCGACCTCGGCGAGCTCTTCAGCAAGGACGACCTGGCGACGTACGCGCCAGCCCTGCTGGACAAGCTGAAGAGCACGGACGGCAAGCAGATCGCCATCCCCTGGTACAACGGCGGCGCGGGCGTCGCGATCTACCGGAAGTCGGCGCTGGAGGGTACGGGCTTCGACCCGGCCAACCCGCCGAAGACGTGGGACGAAGCGCTCGCCCTGGCCCAGAAGGTGCACGACGCCAAGGGCGGGTACGGCACGAACGCGATGGCCTACAGCTACACCTTGCAGAGCGAGGGCATCAAGCTGATCTCCGACGACCGCAAGAAGGCCGCGTTCGCCACCCCAGAAGCCGCCGCGGTGCTGGAGAAGTACAAGAAGAACCTCGACTCCGGCGCGATCGCCCCCGGCGTGCTCGGCAAGGACGCGCGGTCGTACGCCCAGAACCTGTCCAACAAGCTGATCGCGTTCATGCCGAAGGCCACCTCCACCGACGTCGTGCTGCTGCAGAACAACTCGCCGGACGTCTACGAGGACATCGTCGTCACGCCAGCCGTCACCGGCGCGCAAGGTGACCAGCTGCTGAACGGCCAACAGGTGTTCGGGATTCCGGCCAAGTCCGACAACAAGGCGGCCGCCGCGGAGTGGCTCAAGTTCGTCACGAACGCGGAGAACCAGCTCGGCTTCTGCAAGATCTCGTCGATCTACCCGTCCGCGCTGAAGACCCTCGAGGACCCGCACTTCACCAGCACAGCAGGGAAAACACCGATCGACGAGGCACGCAAGGTCCTCGTTGACACGTTCCCGCAGATCGTCGACGCCACGCTGGGTTCGCAGAACGACGAACGCATGCGCGAGCTGCTGGACGAAGAGGTAAGGACGTACATGCGCGGCTCGAAGTCCGCCGACGAGGCACTGAAGGCAGCCGCCGCGGCCTGGGACACCGAGCTGGCCAAGGCGAGTTGATGGCGGACAAGCTCCGCGTCGCGATCGTCGGCGCCGGCATCATGGGGCGCGGCAACGCCCAGGCGCTGTCGGGCGAACGCGACGTGGTCGTCGCCGCGATCACCAGCCACACGAGGGCGAACGCGGAGGCCCTCGCGAACGACCACAAGGACGCGCCGCGCGTCCTCGACAGCCTCGACGATGTCCTTGCCAGCAAGGACATCGACGCGGTCGTGCTCACCACACCCGACCACCTGCACGGCGACATGATGGTGCGGGCGGCCGAGGCCGGAAAGCACATCCTGGTGGAGAAACCGTTCACCACCGACGTCGCCGAGGCCGACCGTGCCGTCGCCGCGATCCGCAAGGCCGGCGTCGTGGCGATGTGTTTGTTCAACCACCGTTGGGTTCCCGCGTACGCGCAGGCCAAGGACCTCACCAGCCAGCTCGGCGAAGCGGTCGTCGGGTACGCGCGCAAGAACGACACGATCTACGTGCCCACGAAGATGCTCAGCTGGGCCGACCGCACGACCAGCGCGTGGTTCCTGTCCAGCCACGACATCGACCTGATGAACTGGCTGGTCGACGACCAGGTGACACGCGTCTACGCCACCGCGCGATGGGGCGTCCTTCGCGAACGAGGGATCGACACCCCCGACGCCGTGCAGATCCAGGCCGAGTACAGCCGCGGCGCGACGGCGACGTTCGAGTCCGCGTGGGTCTACCCGGAGACGTTCCCGACGATGGTCGACTCCTACGTCACGCTCGCCTGCGAAGGTGGCGTCGTGCAGCTCGATCGCCAGAAGGAGAACGTCGTTCTCGCCACCCACGACACGTACGCGTACCCGCGGAACATGCTGCAGCGCGTCCTGCACGGCATCCCTGCAGGGGCCTACCGCGACGCGATCCGGCACTTCGTCGACTGCTGCCTCACCGGCTCCGAGCCGCTGATCAGTGTGGAGAGCTCGCGCCACGTGACCGCCGTCCTCGCCGCGGCGCACGAGTCCATCCAGTCTCGACAGCCGGTGGACGTCGCCCCGCCGGCCGCCACATGACGACAGCGACCGGGCCGGAGAAGGCCCGGCACATCGACGACCGGATCACCCGCATCGGCACCGACGAGCTCGTCGAGGCGTTCGGGCGGCCGGAAGGCGTCACCGACCTGCAGTCGCTGCGGCAGTGGGCCGCCGCCGAGAGCCGGACCGCGCTGTGGCCGATCGGGCGGTGGGCGGACGCGTGGCTCGGCACCGACGAGGCCGCGAACGTGATCGCCGCCGCGAACCGCCTGCGCGACGAGCCGACCGACGTGACCGGTGCGCAACTCGGCAGGTCCGCGCGGTACGGCCACCACTACCTGGGCTGGCTCCACCCCGCCATTCAGGCTTGGGAGCTGACCGGCGACGAGGCGTACGTCCACACGTTCGAGACATTGTTCCTCAACTGGGCAAGGGAAAAGGATGGCCTCGCCGGCGAGTGGCCCGGCCTCGACCTGGTCTGGTACTCGCTCGGCACCTGGGCCCGCGCCGCCCTCCTGCTCCCCGCGCTCGACAGCCTGCGCCGCTCGCCGCTCTCCGACGAGGCGTGGGGCGCGATCATGGCGACGCTGATCGGCGGCGCGCGATGGGCGTACGACGAGCACGACGCCTTCCGGCACGGCAACTGGCAGTTCGTCTCCGCCTCGCACCTGCTGCACATCGGCGCGGCCTACCCCCAGCTCATGGAGGCGGCGGCCTGGCGAGAACGCGGACGCGAACGGCTGATCGAGCACCTCGACCAGGACCTCCGCGACGACGGCGGCCACCACGAACGCTCCCCCGGCTACCACTCGATGTGTCTGGACGCGGTCCAGCTCGCCCTCGGGGTCGACGAGCTGCATCTCCACACCGGGCTGGCCGACCATCCGAAGGTGCGCGCGATGCACCACTGGCTGCTCGAGCTCACCGGCAACGGTGGCTGGGCGCCGCACCTACAGGACTCCGGCATCGTGTGGAGCGGCCCGTCGCTGCTGCGCGGTGGGCTGCTGCTCGACGACCAGGAGCTGGTCCGCGCGGCCGAACGCTGGCTGCCCGAGGAACGCGTCCTCCGCGAGCTCGCCGCGCTGCCGACAGCGTTCGCCGAACGCCGGCCGACCAGCTGGCCGAATCCCCACGAGGCAAGGTCGGTCCTGCTGCCGGCCAGCGGCTACGCGGTGCTCAAGGCGGACGACCTGCGCGTCGTCGTGAACTGCGGCCCGTACGTCGAGCACGAGCTCGAGTCGCACTCCCACCACGCCGTCCTCGACTTCGTCGTCGACCACGCCGGCGAGCCACTGCTCTGGGAGGCCGGCGGACCGCCGGACTACGACGATCCGGCATACCAGACCTGGTATCGCGCCGCCCGCGGCCACAACACGGTGATGGTCGACTGCGGCGACCCGAGCCCGGACCGCGACGCCGTGGTGGAGTCGTTCCGCGAAACCGACGAGGTCGCGGTCCTCACCGCACGACACCGCGGGTACGGGTTCGTCCAGCGGCGCACGTTCGTGCTGGTCCGGACCGACCCGGCGTACCTCGTCGTCCGCGACACAGCGGAGGACGACAGCAACCGGACGTACGAGCTCCACCTGCACTCCCCCACGCCGTGGCGCGGCAAGGGCGACGAGTGGGAGAGCGGCGTACGGGCCTGGCTGATCGGGGCCGCGGACGACTCCACCCACCTGACGACCGGCACAGCGCGCATCCCCAATCCAGAGCAGGGCACCGCGGAGTACGGGCCCCTGCACACGCTCGGCTGGCAACGTACGAGCGGCGACTTCACCACCGTCCTCGCCCCGACCACCGAGGGCTGGCACGTCTTCGGCACCGACAGCGCCCTCACGATCGCGCACCCCCAAGGCGAGGACCTCCTCACCCGTACGCAGCTCTCGCACAAGGACGCGGACGGCACCGTGCGCTGGCTGGTGGAGGTCGGATGACCGCGCTCATCGACGCCTGCGCGTGGGTCGGCGCCCATCCCCGCGCGTACGTCGACGACCACACCGCCGCCGGCCTCGCCGCGACCATGCGCCGGCTCGACATCGCCGCGGCGATGGTCGGCGCCACCGCCGCCGTCTGGCACGACCCCGTCGGCGGCAACGACGAGGCGCTCGCCGCCGCGACCCACCACGGACTGTTCCCCTGCTTCACCCTGGTCGGCTCCACCCCCGAGGAGTCCGACCCGCCGGCGCTGGTCGCGGAAGCGGTCGCGGCCGGCGTCGTCGGCTTCCGGATGGCGCCGTCGACGCACGGGTTCGACCCGACCGACGCCGCGCTCGATCCGACGTACGACGCGCTGGTGAGCACCGGGCGCCCCCTCACGATCGACGCCGACATCGGTCCGGCGAACCTCGACGCGCTCGCCGCGAGGTGGCCGAGGCTGACGCTGATCGTCTCGTCGATCGGCTACCGCGCGCTGCGGACGATCGCGCCGCTGTTCGCCCGCAGGCCCAACCTGCATGCGGACACGGTCAACTTCGCCACCCACGAGGGCTTCGAGTGGTTCGCCCGGCAGTACGGCGCTGAACGGCTGTTGTTCGCGACCGGCGCACCGTTCCGCGACCCGGCCGAGGCCGTCGGGCGGCTGATGTGGTCCGGGCTCACCGACGCCGACCGCGAGCTCGTCGGCCACGCGAACGCCGAGCGCCTGTTCCCCGGAGTGGTCGCCCATGTCGGCTGAGCTTCTGCGGGCGATGCGCGCCGGCCGCCCGCTGTCCGGCGTCGACGTGGTGGACGCGCACGCCCACCTCGGCACGTACAGCCTGTTCTTCGTCCCCGACTCCGACGCCGCCGCGATGGTCGGCGTCATGGACCGGACCGGCGTACGGCTCACGGTGCTCTCGTCCAACCGCGCCATCCAGCACGACGCCCCAGCAGGCAACGACGAGACGCTGCGCGCGATCGACCGCTTCCCCGACCGCCTCGCCGGGTACGGCGTCGTCAACCCGTGGCAGCACCCCGAACGCGAGCTGGAACGCATCGCCGAGGACCAGAGGTTCCTCGGCTTCAAGGTGCACCCGGACCTGCACGAGTACCCGCTCACCGGCGACCTCTACGAGCCGCTGTGGGAACGCGCCGCCGCCGAACGCATCCCCGTCCTCACCCACACCTGGCACGGCTCGCGGTTCGACGACCCGGCGATGGTCGGCGAGGTGCTCGCGCGGCACCCCGGCATCCCGTTCCTGCTCGGCCACAGCGGCGTCAGCCCGGCCGGCATGGCCGCCTCCATCAAGGTCGCGCAGCGGCACCCCACCGCGTACCTCGAGATCTGCGGCTCGGGTATGACCGGGTCCCTTTTGCGCTGGTTGGTCGACCGGGTCGGCGCCGACCGGGTGCTGTTCGGCTCGGACTTCCCGTTCATCGACCAACGGTGTTCGCTTGGGCGAGTCGTCGGCGCGGGCTTCGACTCGGGCTCCGCAGCCGCCATCCTTGGCGGAAACGCCAGGTTGTTGTTCGGCCCACGGTCGCCGGAACGGTTCGGCACCGTGCAGTACGCGGAAGGCATCGCATGACCGAGGACAAGCCGCTCCACGCCGTCGGGGAGAACGTGCCCGACCTCGCCGTCGGTCTGTTCGGCCCGCGCGCGATCGTCAAGGTGATGGTCGACGAGGGCAAGACCGTCGCCGCACGCCATCCGCGCCAGGCCGTACGGTTCCTCGCCGCCGGGCACGCCGACCTGTCCGAGGCCGCCGACCGGTACGTACGCCTCGCCGACCGCATCGACGTCGCGGTCTTCCCCGGCCCGATGCACTACGACCTCGCCCGCGCCGCCGGCTACCTGTCGGTGCCGTCGTCGTACGTCCGGCTCAGCGGCGCCGCGCTGTACTCCACGCTGCTCCGCGGCCGCGTGCACGGCGAGCTCGACCTGACCCGGATCTCGATCGACTCGCTCAGCCACGCGGCCGTCGAGGAGGCGTACGAGGAGATCGACGTCCCCTCGGCCGGGGTGCGGTGTTCGCCGTACGCGGATCCCGAATCCGCGCTGCGGTTCGCCGAGTTCCACCGGCCGCTGCTGCGGTCCGGCGAGTCGACGATGGCGCTGACCACGATCCTCAGCGTCGAGCAGGAGCTGCGGTCCGAGGGCTTTCCGGTCATGCGGATCCAGCCGACGCGCGCGACGATCCGGGAGGCGCTGGAGACGGCCGTACTCCTCGGCCACGGGTCGAAGCTCGGCGAGCAGCAGATCGCGATGATCGCGGTGCAGGTCCTCACGGAGGGGTCGCTCGCGAACGGCAGCAGTTACTGGCAGCAGGAGGCCGCGCTCTCCGTCCACCGGCTGCTGCTTGCCGAGGCGCGGACGGCCGGCGCGACGGTCGCCCGGCGCGGGGACGCTTCGTTCGTCCTGACGACGACGTTCGGTGGGCTCGACTCGCTGACCGCGCACCTGCAGCACGCGCCGTTCATCAACGCGATCCAGCAGCGGCTCGGGCTGCCGGTCGCGGTGGGCATCGGCGTGGGCAACACCGCCCGGGACGCCGAGGGCAACGCGCTGGTCGGACTGGAGGGTTCGCTGGAGCAGCGCGGCGAGGTCGCGGTGTACGTCGACGGCGGCGACGCCGCGATCGTGCTCACCGCGCCGGACCGCGCCGCCGACGAGCCCGAGTCCTCCGACCGCGAACGCGAGCGGGCGGTCGCCGTACTGGAACGGATCCTGTCCGCGCACCCCGCCGCCGGCGAACAGCCGCCGGTCGTCGGGGTCGAGGAGGTCAGCTCCGCGCTCGGCGTGACCGACCGGACCGGGCGGCGGCTGCTCAAGCAGCTCGTCGAGGCCGGCTTGGCCTGGCCGCTGCCGCCGGTCGCCCCGCCGGGCGGCGGCCGGCCCCGACTGCAGTTCCGCCTGTTGCCGGACAGTCGTCCGGCGACCTCGACGAGCCTGTTCGGCTGAGGTTGTTGCGATGGTGACTCGTACGCGCGCCGACGAGATGTACGCCCGAGCCCGGCTGACGATCGCCGGCGGGGTGTCGAGCGACGCCCGGCGAGCGGCCGGAACGCCGTTGTTCGTCGACCACGCCCGCGGCGCGGAGCTGTGGGACGTCGACGGCAACCGGATCGTCGACTACGTGCTCGGCCAGGGCCCGAACCTGCTCGGGCACGCCGCCCCGGTGGTCGCCGAGGCGGTTTCCGCTCAGGTGACGCGTGGGGTGGCGTACGCGGCCCAGCACGCTCTGGAGCACGTCGTGGCCGAGCGGTTGTGCGCGATGGTGCCCGGCGCGGAGCTGGTGCGCTTCAACACGGTCGGGTCGGAGGCCGTGCACGCCGCGCTGCGGTTGGCCCGCGGCTACACCGGCCGGCGCAAGGTGGTGAAGTTCGAGGGGCACTACCACGGTTGGTTCGACACCGTCCTGTACAGCGTGCATCCCCCGCTGGACGCCGCCGGCGCGGCGGCGCGGCCGGCGACGGTGCCGGGGTCGGCGGGACTGACGCCGGGTGCGGGCGACGAGCTGGTCGTGCTGCCGTTCAACGACCTCGAGGCCGTGCGTACGTACGTCACCGCGCACGCCGACGAGGTCGCCGCGGTGATCTGCGAGCCGCTGCTGTGCAACTCCGGCGTGATCTCGCCGTTGCCGGGCTTCCTTGCTGGGTTGAGAGAAGTGTGTACGGAGACGGGTGCGCTGCTGATCTTCGACGAGATCATCACCGGCTTCCGGCTCGCTGCCGGCGGGGCGCAGGAGTTCTTCGGTGTCACGCCCGACCTGGCGGCGTTCGGCAAGGCGATGGCTGGCGGGATGCAGGTGTCCGCGCTCGCCGGCCGCGCCGAGTTCATGGCGGCGATCGCGGACGGGCGGGTCGCGCACGCGGGCACGTTCAACTCCCAGCCCGTCGCGATGGCGGCAGCCGCCGCGGTGCTCGAGGTCCTGGACGAGAAGCGCGACCAGATCTACCCGCCGCTGCACGCGACCGGCCGCTCGCTGATGGACGGCATCCGCGCGGCGGCCGAGAAGCACGGCGTCCCGGTGCTGGTCACGGGTCCGGGAGCGCTGTTCCAGGTGTACGTGACGGAGAGCCCCGAGGTGAACGACTACCGCGCCTTCGCCTCGACCGACCGCGCGGCGATGCAGCGGCTGCACGAGCTGCTGCTGGACCGCGGCATCTACACCGTTCCGCGTGGCCTGTGGTTCCTGTCCACCGAGCACACCGCCGCGCACGTCGAGGAGACGCTCACGGCGGTGGACTCGGCGTTCGCGGAGCTCAGTCGCTGAGCCGTACGCGCACCAGGTCGCGGTCCCGGATCGTGTAGACGGCGTCGGTCTTCTCGTCGTAGTACGGCGCCGGTGGGTTGAACCAGTCGCCGGCCAGGCCGTCCGCGACAATGGTCAACCCGTCGGCGTCGACGCGGAAGACCGTGTCCCCGCTCGCGCCGTAGAGGTCGCCGCCGCGTTCGAAGAGCGTGCCGCTCGTCTTGTCCGGCGTCGAGTACGTCGCGACGACCTCGCGCGCGGCGACGTCCGCACGGAAGAGCGTGCCGCGATTCGTCAACCCGTACAGGTGATCGCCGTACGTCCGCAGCGAGAGGATCGCCTCCTCCCCCGCCAGCGGGACCCACCGCCACAGCACGGCGAACGTGGACAGGTCGACCGCCGCGAGCTCGCACTCCGACGCTACGCCCTCGACGCCGTCCGCCCCGATGCTGCCGCCGAGATACGCGACACAACCATCGGCGGCGATCGCGCTGACGCCCTGCTGGGGAAGGGGATCGTCGAGGCGCTCCACCGCTCCTGTGTCGAGGGAGTAGCGGGAGAACGAACCGCCGATCAGTCCGTAGTCGGAGCGCGAGCCGATGAGGAGAGCGTTTCGTTCGGCGTGGTGGACGAGCGACAGCGGACGGTTCTGCCGGCCGCCGAGCGTCGCGATCCGTTCCACCTCGCCCGTGCGCGGGTCGTACGTCTCCAGGTGCGCGCCCGGATAGAGCGCCAGGTAGAGCTTGCCGTCGACGGAGAGGGACTTCTTCGCCTCGCCGCCCACCACGATCCGGCGCGCGTCGCCGGTGCGCAGGTCGTGGACGGACATCCGGTAGTTGCCGCCCACATAGGCGTTCTCACCGTCGACCGACACCGACTGCACGGGCTCCGGCCCACCGGGAGCGCCCGCGTCCAGCAGGCTGCGAAGCCCCGGCGTGCCCAGCTTCCACAGATCGCCGCCGCCGGTGACGCCGAGGATCCCGCCGTCGATCGGCACGAGCGCGCGAGCCTCCTCCGCTGCGGGCACCCCGAGCCGTTCCAGCGCTCCCGCGCGGAACCGGAAGACCGCGCCGGTGTTCCCGGTAGCGAACACCACGCCGTCGTCCTCGAGCAGGATCGCGTCGATCCCGCCCTCGCCGACGTCGATGGTCGTGACCCCGCTGGTGCGATCCACGACGACGAGGTAGCCGTGCGGGGCGGTGCCGGCGACGACCCGGTCGGCGTCGGCCACCAGCGTCCGGACGAACGTCTCGCCCTCGATCGACAACACCTCGCGGAACTCGCGCAGCGTCGGGTCGTATGCCATCAGGTGCGCCGTCTCACCGCCCGCTCCGGCATAGACCGTCCCGTCCGCCCCGATGGCGACGCAGCGCACGTAACGCTGCCCAGGGCAGGCCTCTCCGAGGTCGTCGACCTCGCCCGTGGTGGGATCGATCGCGTACACGCGACCGCCCGGATAGCTGCCCGCGTAGAGCGTCCCGTCCCGGGCGGTCACGAGGTCCCAGACGAAGTCCTCCTCGGGCAGGTCCGCGAGCAGGCGTGTCTGGTTCGTCACCGGGTCGTAGCGGACGATCGCCGCGGGGGCGTAGGTGCCGAGGTGGACCACTCCGCCGGCTGCCGTCGCCGCCCAGCTCCCCGAGCCGATCGGCAGCGCCGCCGACGCGACCACCCGGTCGGTGGCCAGGTCGTAGCGCAGCACGCTCGTGGGACGGATCCCGCGCGTGCCGAGGAACAGGTCGGTGCCGTCCTTGGCCGCCGAGGTGATCGGTGACGCGACGATGCCGGGGCCGAGGTTGTCGACGTTCATGCCGCTCCGAGACGTGCGGTGAGGAGGAGGGACCTCGCTACGTGGAACGGGTCCTTGACCGGCAGGCCGATCAGCTGGTCGACGGGTGCTCCGTGCCGATCGCGGATCTGGATCCACTCCCTGCCGTTGGGGTCGGGGAACGTCGCGTACGCGTAGTCGCGCAGCCGTTCGTGCCAGTCGAGCAGCTCGTCGGAGTCGTACCTCTCCGCCAACAACGCCGTGGTGTAAAGCGATTCGGCGTGTGGCCACCACAGTTTCGTCGACCAGGTGCGGTCGACCAGGTCCTCGTACGGGACGCCGATCCGCGCACCGGTCGGCGGGCCGCCGTCGCGGTCGGTGAACCGGAACAGCCCACCTTCGTCGGCGTCCCAACCCAGCTCCAGCGAACGTACGGCGAGCCGTACGCACCACTCGCCCAGCTTCGCGCCCACGTCGGGCAGCGCGTCGCCCGCGTCGACGAGGAACCACAGCAGCTCGAGCACGTGCCCGGGCGTGCGGTGCCGTTCCATCAGGGTGTCGCGCGGTGCGGCGGACGTGAACTCCGCAGGCAGCCCGTCGCCGGAGGACTGCGCGATCAGCAGCTCCGCCCAGTGCGTGGCGATGTCGCGTACGCCAGCTTCGCCGGTCGCGCGGAAGAGAGCGGTGGACGCGCTCAGCATCATCATCCCGACGGCCAGGCTGGTCATGCCCTCGGGCACCGGGTACGGCTCGCTCCGGATCTCGCTGCGCCTGATCCGGTCGCTCGCCGAGGCGAGGACGTCCTGCGCCGTCTTCGTCCAGACCGCCGCGCGCTCGGAGCCGGCATGCGCGCTCGCGGCGCCGGCGAGGCCGAGGACGAGGAACAGGTCCGCGTAGATGCTCGCGTGCAACGTGCCGTCGGCCTGGGCGATCGGCTCGCCGTCCGCGGTGAGCTGGTAGATCGTCGACCCGTCCGGCAGCACGGCGTGCGCGACGAGGAAGTCGGCGGTCCGCGCTGCACGAGCAGCGGCCTGGTCGGCGCCGAAGACCGACAGCTTCTCCTCGGTCGCGATCGCGCCGACCAGCCAGGCCCAGCGGCCCTGGCTCCAGGTGTACTTGTCGGTCGAGACGAGCTCGCCGGCGTTGTCGAAGCAGGTGTAGACCCCGCCCCGTTCGTCGTCGCTGCCGTTACTGAACCACCACGGCAGCACCTGGGTGTTGAGATGCTCCAGGTGCTGCGTGGCGTACGTCTGCAGTCGAGGGGTCATGAGTCTCCGCTGATCAGGGTGGACCGTTGCTCGCCGAGTCCGGATGCCCATACCCGCATGACGTCTCCGGTACGCAGGAAGACCGGCGGCTTCTGTCCCGCGCCGACCCCGGCGGGCGTGCCGGTGCTGATGACATCGCCGGGATAGAGCGTCATGAACTGGGAGATGTACCAGACGAGGTGCGCGACCGGGAAGATCATCTGCTTGGTGCTGGAGTCCTGGTACGCCGTGTCGTTGACGTCGAGGCCGAGCGCGACCGCCTGCGGATCGGGGAGCTCGTCGGCGGTGACGAACCAGGGACCCATCGGGCAGAACGTCGCACAGTTCTTTCCCTTGTCCCATTGGCCTCCGCGCTCGAGCTGGAACGCGCGTTCGGACACGTCGTTGCACAGCACGTACCCCGCGACGTGGTCCATCGCGGCCGCCTCGTCGGCGAGTGCGGTTGCTTGGCGACCGATCACCACGCCGAGCTCGACCTCCCAGTCCGTCTTGTCCCCGCCGCGCGGGATCACGACGTCGTCGTACGGACCGACGACGGTGTCCGGCACTTTCATGAACAGGATCGGCTCCGCCGGCGCCTGCTGCCCTCCTTCGGCCGCATGGTCGGCGTAGTTGAGCCCGACGCAGACGATCTTGCCCGGACGCAGCGGCGCTCCGACGCGAATCCCCTGCAGGGCAACGCGTTCTCCGTTCGCGAGCGCTTCCTCACCCCGCTGACGTACGTCACCGCCACCGGGCGGGAGCCACGCCGCGTGCTCGTCGTCGACGAGCACGGCCTCGCGCTCCTCGCCCGGTTCTCCCAGTCGAACGATCCTCACCAGTTAGCTCCCATATCCTCTCGATCCCCATACACAGTAGGCGAAACCCAGCACGTACGAGCCCTGCGTGGGCTGCAGTGCCTGCGCGCGCGTGACCGCGAGCGCGTGCGGCAGGACGGCGGTGTTGAACGCCCCGGTGGGCATCCACCGCGGGACCTGCTGGATGTAGCCCGACCCGGCGGTCCCGGTGCCGGCGACGGTCAGGTGAGCGCCGGTGGCGCCGTTGCGCACGTTGGTCGCATACGTCGCGCCGAGCCGCGTCATGTCGGTCGCGGTGTACGCGAGGCCGGCGCGGTACGCGGCCACGACGAACTCCGCGTTGATCGCGCCGTGGCTGATGTCCTCGTACTGCCGCGAGGCGGACATCGTCTGCGTGTAGCTGGAGATGTCCTGCGCGGTGTAGCCGGTCGCGGTCCAGCCGTTGTACACCGCGGCGCGGATCGACCAGTAGTGCCAGCGGTACGTGCTGCCCGCCAGCTCCAGGTTCTCCCGCATGGCCTTCGCGAGCCCCACCACGCGCGGGCGGTAGGCGGCGTCGCCGGTCGCGCGGAACAGTTCGGCCGACGCGGCGCCGAGGGTGTTGCACTGGTTCAGCGGCTGGTTGCTGCCGTCACACGGAACGGGCGTCTCCTTGATCCACTTGTACGAGCCCCAACCGTCGGTGTTCGTCCAGTACTCGCGCTCGTGGTACGCGATCGCGGCGTCGACCGCCTCCTTGTACGCGTCCGCCTTCGCGCTGTAGGTGGGGTTCGCGTTCAGGGCAGGGTCACGCTTGATGATCCTGACGAACGCCGCCATCGGGTAGCAGAGCTGCCCGGTGTGCACGGGAAAGACGTACGCCGAAGGCTGCAACGTGGTGCGGCCGAGCATCGGCAAACCGTCGAACACCCGGTCCGGCCGCGCGTCCCGCACGCTCCAGCGCGTGGTGGTGTTGTAGACGTCCAGGTAGACCCGCTTGAAGAAGTAGCGACTGCTGGTCACGTCGAAGTCGAGATCGGTCAACGTGGTAACAGGAGTCCCGCCCTTGGGCGTCAGCAGCATCGTGAACTTCTGCGGGCTGCTGCCGGCGCGGATCTCCACCGACGCGCCCGTGTTGACCGAGCTCTGCGCGTTGCGGACGTGGATGAGCGGGCGGCCGGCGGCGTTCTTCAACGTGGCCGTCGCCGCGGTGTAGTTGCCGCGTGCGCGCCACACCGGGCCGGCGATCCCGCGGTAGTCGGTGACGCCGCGCTCGGAGTCGCGTTGCTGGAGGACGAGGTCGACGTTGTGGATCAGGTGGTCGAGGTACTTGGTGTCGTGGGTCGCCTCGTACATGCGCACAAGACCGAGCAGGACGTACGCCTGCCCCCAGGCCAGGTTGCCGTTCTCGTTGTTCTCGGTGGGCTGGCCGATCGCTCCGGAGGCCTCGTAGCCGGTGAGGAACCGATCGAAGTCCGCGGGCGAGGTGTACTCGTAGGTGGCGGCTCGGGCCGGCGACGCGACCGTCGCCGCGAGTCCGAGCGCGGCACCGCCTGCCAGAAGCGTGCGTCGGGTGAGGGAGGAGGACGGGCGGCGTGCAGAGAAGGCATCGTTCATGACGGATCCCTTTCGTACGAAGGCGATCACCCTTTGATCGCGCCGGCCATGCTGCTGAGGATGTGGCGCTGCAGGAAGAGGAACACCGCCACCACGGGGATCAGCGACAGCACGGTGCCCGCGGCGAGGCCGCGTACGTCCGCACCACTGACACCCGACAGGTAGGCGATGCCGAGAGCGAGGGGGAACTTGCTCTGGTCGGTCAGCGCGACGAGCGGCCAGAGGAAGCTGTTCCAGACCGAGATGAAGCCGAGAATCGTCAACACCGCAAGGGTGGGTCGCGCGAGCGGCAGCGCGATCGAGAGGAAGATGCGCCACTCACTCGCACCATCGACCCGTGCCGCTTCGATGATCGCCTCGGGGATCGTCGCGAACGTCTGGCGCAGCATGAAGATGCCGAGCGCGGACAGGATGCCAGGCAGGATGACGGCGGCGTAGGTGTCGATCAGCCCGAGCTCGCGCATGACGAGGAAGCGCGGGATGAGCATCAGCTCGCCCGGCAGGAACATCGTCGAGAGGAACAGCAGGAAGAAGACTTGCCTTCCACGGAAGGCGATGCGTGCCAGTGGGTACGCGGTCATCGCCGAGACGACGAGGTAGAGCGGCACCATGACGCCGACGTAGAACAGCGAGTTCAGCACGAACTTGCCGTACGGGATGGTCGTCCAGGCCTCGATGAACCAGTCGACCACCGGTGGGCGCGGGATCAGGTCGGGCGGGAACGAGAAGACCGACTGCGATCCGGGCTTCAGCGCGGTCGAGAGCAGCAGCAGGAACGGGCCGATGAACGCTGCCGCCACGACGACGAGCAGCGCGTACGTTCCGACCCGCTTGGCGATCCGCACCTCTCACACCCCCTGTTGCCTGGTGAGACGCTGGTTCAGCATGGCGAGCAGGATCATCAACGCCCACAGCACCAGGCCGGCCGCGCTGGCGTAACCGATCTCGTACCGTTCGAACGCCGTGCTCCAGATGTAGTAGCCGAGCGTCAACGTGCTGTCCTCCGGGCCGCCGCGGGTGAGCACGTAGATCGACTCGAACGATCGCGTCGCCTCCAGCATCCCGAGCGTGAGCGTGACCGAGATGTACGGGAGCAGAGCCGGAAGGGTCACGTGCCACAGCCTGCGGACCGCGTTCGCGCCGTCCATCGTCGCCGCCTCGAGCTGCTCCTTGGGCACTCCTTGCAGGCCGGCCAGGTAGATGATCATGAACAGGCCCATCGACTTCCAGCCCTCGACGGTCGCGAGCGCGGGCAGCGCCCAGCCGGTGTCGAGCAGGAAGTCGATCGGGCCGAGGCCGACGAGCGAGAGCAGCCAGTTGAGGACGCCCTCGCGGCTGAGCAGGTAGCGCCAGGCGACCGCGACGGCGACCATGCTCGTCACCACCGGCAGGTAGTACGCGACGCGGAACGCATGGATGCCCGGCAAGCGCCGGTTGACGAGGAGCGCGAGGAGCAGCGGCAGGACGACGGCCCAGGGCAGGAACAGGCCCATGAAGATGAACGTGTTGGTGACCGCGTGGTGGAACTGCGGATCGTTCGCCAACTGCAGGAAGTTGCGGAGGCCGACGAACGTGACCGGCGTGACGATGCGGTACGACGAGACCGACATCTGCAGGGAGATGAAGGCAGGCCAGGCGAACATCGCTGCGAACAACGCCAGGCCGGGCAGCATGAACAGGTACGGCGTCAGGGCGCGCTGGCCGACCACCCGTCGCGGGCCTTCCCGCACTGCCCCGCCACGTGCCATACGTCGCTGTCCTAAAATCGGGTTTACGGCAGATCGATTCCACAGCCTGTCCTGCCTTCTTGGACACTGTCAAGCACGAAGTCCGTGGTCGGCCCGCCTGCGCTGTTCCGACGGACCGACCCGTTGATGTCCGCAGTGTTAATTTCGGACGACAGCTACCCCCAGAGGTCCTGGTAGACCTTTCTGTCCTGGATCTTCCAGAACCAGTGGTGCATCTTCCCGGCCGCGTCGGTGGCCCAGACGTGCTGCTGGTCGTTAGCGGAGTTGAAGCCGTACGGATCCGCGACGGCGGTCGCCGGGCCGCCGATCGCGGTCGCCGTCCAGTCGTCGACGGTGACGCCGCCCGCCGGAGGCAGCGACAGCCGGATCAGGTGGTCGTCGCTCGCGCGGCGCACCCAGACGTACCGCGTTCCGGCGTCGCCGACCCCGAAGGCGTACTCCACCGGGTTGCCGGTGACGGTGATCCCGGTCTCGGTGGTCAGGTCGCGCCAGGACGAGCTGCCTGCCTTGTGGTCGTGCGACCACAACCGCAGCCGGCCAGCTGTATCGCGGAGGACGACGTCCTGCCGGGTCTCGAAGAAGGCGAGCGCGGCGGGCCTCGCGTCGGCGCCGAAAGTTCCGCCGAGGTTCCGGTACTGCCGGTGGGCCAGGTCGGTCCCCTGCAGCGACCACTGCCGCAGCGTGCCGTCGGGGGCGACCGCGAAGACGTTCTGCGTCCTGCCCCACGCGTACGCGACGGGTGATCCCGCGATGTCGCCGCCCCAGACGTCGGTGAGCACCTTCTGCTGGTTGGCGTCCCAGAAGATGTGCCGCAGCTTGTTGTCGGTGCCGCGCGCGAACACGTGCTGGTGCGGGCCGTACGCGTAGCCGGCCAGGTCGCCGGTGAACGAGCCGAGCGGTGTGCCGCTCCTCGCGGTCCAGTCGTCGTTGGCCCAGCGGTTCGCGCCGGGGTCCCACCAGACGTGCTGCAGGCTGCCGTTCGTTCCGCGTACCCAGACGTGCAGCTGGCCGCTTCCGACGTACGCGAGGGGACGGCCGGTCACGGTGACCGCGGTCGTCAGCGGCTCGTCCTTCACCGCTTGGCCGGGGCTCCAGAACCGGTGCCGGAGCTGGCCGGCGGCGTTGACGAAGAAGACCTGCTGCGAACCGTTGTAGCCGACGGCGGGGCTGCCGGGGAGCGAGGACTTGCCGGGATCCCACGGGTCGTTCGCGGCACCGGTCGCGGGCGTCTGGACGAAGCCGGGCGCGCGGCCGATCGCCTTGAACAGGACGCGTGCCACGGCGATCGTCGACGTCGGTTTGGTCGGCGCCCAGGCACGTTCGGCGAGCGGACGGGTGAGCGTCAGCAGGTTGTTCTCCATCGGCGCCGGCGGCAGGTGCATCGAGCCGTGCCAGGTGTTGAGCTTGATGCCGTCGAGGTGCGGGTCGTCGGCGCCGCCGGGCAGCCTGAGTCCGCCGTTGAACTCGCCGGGATCGAACGTCGTCCAGAGCGCGGTGTCGGTGGCGTTCGGGAACTGTGGTGCGCCCTCGTTGTAGTAGAGGTACTGCTGGTTGGAGTTGATCAGCTGGTGTCCGGCGGCGGCGAACTGCGCGGGCTCGAGCGAAGGCGGCCGCTTGAACCAGTGGTCGATGGTGATGTCGGGGTCGAGCTGGATGGTCGTGGTCGGAACGATGGCGTCACTCCACATCCGCATCTGCTTGCCGTGCTGCTTGGCGAGGTCGTTCAGGTTGTTGAAGACCTCGTTGTAGAGCGCGCCCGCGGGGTACGTCTCGGTCGGGTAGCGCTGCTTCGCGACCGCGTACAGATCCGGCGCATTGGCGGCGGTGACCCGGTCGTTGCGCAGGTACCACTTCGGGTACTCGTCACCGCCGGCATGCCAGATCGGCGTGGTCTGGAGGTCCATGTAGTGCTCGATCTGGTCGGTCGCCCACTTGATCGCGGCCGGCTCGGTGAGGTCGAGCGTGTTCGGGTCCGGCGCGACCACAGTGCCGGCCTGGTTGGCGACCCGCAGCTGGTGCGCCGGCGGCACGTTGCCGTTGTAGTGCGGGGTGTTGAACCAGCCGACGAACTTGACGTGGTACTTGTCGGCAGCTTGTTGGATCGTTCTGAGCTGGTCGTCGGAGAGCCCGGCGAGGGCGGAGCCGGTGGTGAGCTCGTTGAGCTTGACGAAGCTCAGGTCCCTGACCAGGTTGACGAACCAGCCAGCCGGATACTTGTCGAGGCTCACACTGACGGCGCGGACCTTGAACTTCGGCCAGTCCCTGACGGTGTACGCGGGCAGGGTCGAGCGTTGCCTGAGCAGTTGGAGGACCGTGCGCGTACCCCAGAACGCGCCGGTGCTCGTTCTCGCCTGGATGTTGAGGGTCGGGCCGATCGCGAGGGTGTAACCCTCCTCGCCGAGCTGGGTATCGGTGCTGCCCAGCGCGAGCGTGATGTCGCCGGGCTGCGCGCTGCCGGGCGCGCCGGTGACGACCTGCGGCAGGCGGCCCTCGAAGATCCCGGCAAGGTCCTCGGCGAGCGTCCTTGCGTCGTTCACAAGGGGTGCCTCGGCCACGATGCGTCCGGTCGGCGTCCACGCGAACCCAGCCCCCGTGCCCGCGGTGGCTTGGCGTACGGACGGGACGGTGCCGGGTAACGGATCAGCGGCCTCGGCCCGGTCAGGCTGGACGCCGCCGAGCAGGCTGGCACCGAGCAGAGCCACGGCGGAGAGCAGGATGGAACGACGTGCCCACATTGGCGACCTCCGATGTCCGAAACCCGAGTTCAGGACCACGGCCAGTGTCGGGCCGCTGGGGCGCGGACAAAAGGTCTTGGCCTCAAGTTGCCACGCTGTAAAGACCTCGCTCAGTAGCGGCCCGGCGGATCGGGATGGATCGCGCGGCCGACAACCGAGCTTTAGGACAGCCTGGCGAAGGCCGTCCGCGCATGATCACCCACCCGGCCGCCGCTCAGGCGGCCGGGGTGAGGCGGTGGTTGCGGAGTGGTTGTTGGTGGGGGTCGATCCAGTCGGGGGGTAAGAACTCCGGTAATCCGTCGAGCGCTATTCGGACCTGCCACGCGCCTTGGTGGATTAACCGGTGGTGATACCCACACAGCAGGACCCCGTTGTCGCGAGTAGTCGGCCCGCCCTTACTCCACGGGACCACATGGTGAGCGTGACACCAACCAGGTGGCCGATCACACCCGGGGAACGCACACCCGCCGTCGCGGAGTTCGAGGATGCGGCGGAGTTTGCCTTGGAACAGTCGCTGCTGGGTGTCGGTCAGCAGTGTGACTCTGCCGGGCCGGTCCTCGGGCTTCACCAAGTAGGTGCGGTCCGCTTCGCACATGAGCTGGTCGACGAGTTTGCGGGACAGCTCGATCCCGGTGTGCAAAGTCCGCCCACCAGTCTGGGTGAGGGTCACGACCAGTTGGGTCGGGTTCCCACCATGAGAGGGCACCAGCCGCTCGGCCAACAACCGCCGGCAGGCCTCATCCAGAGCATCCACATTGCGCTGCTCGGGGAACCGGGTGTCACGGCCGTCGGGTCCGGGCTGCGGCGCCGCCAGCGGGTCGAGCACAAGTTTGAGGCGTTCCCCGACCACCTTCGGGAGCCGGGCGGTGACCCGCCACGTCCCCGACGTGGCGTCGAAGCTCATGCGGAGGAACCGGTCCCGCTCAGCGCTGGCCTCTTCCTGCTTGAGCTTCAACTCCAGGACCTGGTCAGCAAGATCCGGCGCGACGGTCTCCAACAACCGGTTCCCGACCTTCCCCAAGACTTTGGGGTCGAAGGTCGCGGCATTCTTCAGCAGGGTCGCCTCCACCTCGGAGCGGAGTTCCGGGGTGGAGATGTGGGAGGGCAGCAGCTGCACCACCCGCGAGATCACCCGGGCGTGCGGAACAGAGATCTCGCCGTCAGCTAACGCTTGCGCGGTGGCGGGCAACTCGTGGTGCAGGTGGCTGGCCAGCTTCACCATCGCCCCAGCCTCAGCCGAAGGAACACGAAGGACGCCGGCCACCCACTGCGCGGTGTTCGCGGCACCCGCGGTGACGGCGAGGTTCCGGGCGTCGGCCTCGCGGATGAGCTCGAGCCGCCGGCCTTCGTGCCGGTGGAGTGCCGCCTCGTTGTCGAGGAGTGCGGTGGTGAGTTGGTCATCGGACATCGACCACGCCGACACCCCATCGGCGGTGCCGGTGGTGTTCGAGCAGGTGGTCGATTCCATAGCACAATTCTACCAGCCGAACCGGTCTAATGCTCAACCCGGCAACGGAAATCCCCGGCTTCATCGAAACTACAAGAGGCCGGGGGCTCCACAAGAAGCCGCAACACGGCAGCAGACGGGAACGACAAGCGGGCCTTGCCCGGGGAACTGTTCCGGGGGGTGGGGCGGCGCGTGAAAATCTGGTGGCCGGGCCGGGGCGAGTCAAGGGCCGCAACGCGGTCGCGAAGCGACGTCGCCCCTCTGCGAAGCCGCCGCGGCGCCCTTGACGCGCCCCGGACCGGCCACCACAATCGACCGCCGCAACAGCCCGACCAGCTACTTCACCCAAGCACAGCAGGGAAAAGCAACAGCAAGAGCAGAAGCACAGCACCGTCCCCAAGAGGCGAAGGTGAAGAGGATGGGAGTGACGGTCGAGAGCTGGGAGCGACCGAGCGGTGGACGATGTTGAAGAGGAAGTAGTGGGCTAGCGAGGCGCGGCATGGAGTGATGGTCGCGGGGTAAGCGCAAGGTGGCGGGCCGGTGGGTGACGTGACGGGCCGGTGGGTGACGTGACGGCCGGTGGGTGACGGCCGGTGGGTGACGTGACGGCCGGTGGGTGACGTGACGGGCCGGTGGGTGACGTGACGGCCGGTGGGTGACGTGACGGGCCGGTGGGTGACGTGACGGCCGGTGGGTGACGTGACGGCCGGTGGGTGAGGTGAGAGGTGCGGGACTAGCCGGGATGGGACATGCGTGGGGATGAGAAGGATGGCGGCTGGATGCGGCGGCGGGTGATGGCCGCGGGAGCGGCCGGAGTGGGAGCGATGGCCGCTGGCGGAAGACGGGTACTGGTCGCGGGAGTGGGAGCGATGACTTCCGGGTGGCATCGATGGATGGGTCCGAAAGTGGAGTGAAGGTGAGGTGATGGGCCGCTGGGTGGCAACGGTGGAGGGGCGGGAGCGACAGGCCTCGGAGTGCGGCTCGACACCCAATCACGAAACCACGACGACCACGCCCAGCCGCGCACCACAACCAGCGCGTCACGACCCGAACGGGCAGGAACCGCTGCCCGGTGGGCGAAGTAGCGGCCGCCTGGGCGACGTCGCCACGCGGCGGATGAACAGACGGCTCGGTGAGTGCAGAGCCACGGTGAGGTGTCGGGGTAGTGGGCCGAGGCGGCGGCCCGGTGGACGAGGTCGCGGACGGAAGGTGACGTGCCGGGGTGAGGTCTCAGGGGTGGTGGACGAAGTCGCGGCCCAGAGGATGAGGCGACGGCCCTAGCGGGTGTGGCCGGGGGTAGGTGAAGTCACGGCACCGTGGGTCAAGTGACGGCCCGGGTAGACGGGTGGACAAAGACGGTGCGGGACAACGGAGACGGGTGATCACCGTCGGGGTGGGAGTGCGGCGCCGAGGGTCACGTGACGGCCCGTTGGGCGAGGCCTGGGGTGGGGTGAAGTCGCCCGCCACCCGCACGAGCAATCGCAACCCATCAAGTAACAGTCCGGCATCCGAGGCAACAAACAGCCCCCGCACGATGTCTTTAACGGTGAACGAACCGAAGGCGGGGGGTCGATGAAGCCGGCGCTGAGCGTTGTCGTTCCGTGCCACAACGAGGCGGAGGTGGTTACTGCTGCGCACGCGAGCCTCACCGGCGAGATCGCCGAGGTGGTGGACGACTACGAGCTGGTCTTCGTCGACGACGGCAGTACGGACGGCACGCTCGAGCTGATCCGCGTCCTCGCGGCCGAGGACGAACGGGTCCGGTTCGTCGCGTTCAGCCGCAACTTCGGCAAGGAAGCCGCCATGCTCGCCGGGCTCAGAGCTGCCAACGGCGAGGCCGTCGTGATCATCGATGCCGACCTGCAACACCCGCCGGAGCTCGTTCCCCGCATGCTCGAGCTGCACCGCAAAGGGTTCGACCAGGTCGTCGCCAGGCGCACCAGGACCGGCGACAAGCCGACGCGGACGCTTGCGGCCAAGACGTACTACAAGGTGATGAACCGCCTCGTCGACGTCAAGCTCGTCGACGGCGTCGGCGACTTCCGGCTGCTGTCCCGCCGTGCGGTCGATGCCGTGCTCGCGCTCGGCGAGTACAACCGCTTCTCCAAGGGCCTGTTCTCCTGGATCGGCTACGAGCAGATCACGATCGAGTACGACAACGTCCAACGCGCCGGCGGCGACAGCAGCTGGACGTTCCGCAGCCTGCTCAACTATGGCATCGACGGCGTCCTCTCGTTCAACAACAGACCGCTCAGACTGTCCATCTACCTGGGCGGAATCGTCATCCTCGCATCCATGCTCTACGTGCTCTGGTTGACGATCCGCGTCGCACTCTTCGGTGTCGAGATGCCCGGCTACGTCACCCTCGTCGCAGCGGTCGCCGGCCTCGGCGGCATCCAGCTGCTGTTCCTCGGCGTCATCGGCGAGTACATCGGCCGCATCTACTACGAGACCAAGCGCCGACCGCACTTCCTGGTCAAGGACAGCAACGTGCCCGGCCCATGGTGATCCTCAGGCAGGCTGTACGGTTCGGGCTCGTCGGCGTCGTCAACACCGGCACGTACCTCGCCTGCTATCTCGCCCTCCGCCTCGTCCTCCCCTACCTCGCGGCGCACGTCCTCGCGTTCGCCATCAGCACCGTCGGCTCGTTCTTCCTCAACTGCTGGTTCACCTACCGCGTAAGCCCCACCTGGAAGCGGTTCCTCCTCTTCCCCCTCACCACCGCCACCAACTTCGTGCTCACCACCGCGGGCGTGTACGTACTCGTCGAGTGGATCGGCATGGACGAACGCCCCGCCCCACTCGTCGCCGCGGCGGCCGCGATCCCGGTCACGTTCCTCGTATCGCGTACGATCCTCGCCCCCAAGGACGAGCCCACAAGCAAACCCACACCGGCATGGGAGATCGTCACAGCCGCAGTACTCGCCACCGGCGTCTACCTCGGCACGCTGGTCGTCAGGAACGTCTATCCCGCCGGCACCAACTCGATCCTGACCCACGATCTCAGCCATCAGTACGCCCCACTGTTCTCCTATCTCCGCCAGGCCGTCCTGGGTCCCGAAGGCCTGATGTTCAGCTGGCAGGCCGATCTCGGCATGAACCTCTTCCCACTCGCCGCCTACTACCTGGCCAGCCCGTTCAACGCGATCGCACTACTCGTCGGCGACAGCAACCTCCCCGAGGCGATCATCGCCGTCACGGCCGGCAAGCTCGCGCTCGCGGCCGCCACCATGGCCTGGTACCTCCGCCGAACGTTCCCCGGCCCGCGCCCGTTCGTCGTCGCCGCCGCCGTCACCTACTCGGCCATGAGCTGGGCGATCTTCAACGCCTCGAACCTCATGTGGCTGGACGCGCTCTACCTCCTGCCCCTCGTCCTCCTCGCGATCGAGCGACTCCTGGCCAGCCAGAGCATGCTGCCGCTCGCCGGCCTCACCGCCGCGACCATGATCGTCAACTACTACGCGGGCATGATGACGATGCTGTTCGCCGGCCTCTACCTGGTCGTCCGGTACGTCGCCCTCCACCACACCCTCCAGACACGTGCCGCCCTGACCACCGCCGCGCGAGCCACGGCCGCCGTGGCGATCGGGCTGCTGTGCGCGGGCGTGGTGATCATCCCGTCCCTGCGGGCGATCCAGGACCGCTACGCGGCGCCGGAGGGCAACAGCGACGTTCCGCTCCCCTGGGCCGACTTCCTCGGCAGCCTGTACGGCGGAACGATGCTCGACAAGCTCAACGGCCCGCCGCATCTCGCGGTCGGCACCGCCACGCTCGTCTTCGCGCTGGTGTTCTTCGCCGCCAAGAGAATCCCAAGACGCGAACGCGTCGGCTTCGGCCTCCTGCTCGCGTTTCTGATCGCGTCCTGCCAGGTGCCGTTCCTCTACCTGCTGTGGCACGGCTTCGAGCCGCCGACGAGCTACCCGCACCGGTTCGGGTTCGTCCTCTCGTTTCTCCTTGTGCTGTTGGGCTATCGCGCCGCCGTCACAGGGATCGGCAGGGTCGCGGCAACCGCCGCGGTCGGAGTGGCGGGGGCAGCACTCGCCACCGCGGCCTGGGTCGCCGGCGTACGACCCGCCCTGCTGCCGGAGAGAGTGCTGCTGTGGACGGCCGTCGTCGTCACTGCCGCCGCGACGATCGGCCTCGCGTACTTCCTGTTCCGCGGCAGAGAACGAATTCGAAGGCCGCTCGTCGCCGCGCTCGCGATCCTGCTAATCCTCGACGCGAGCGGAGCGGCCGCGTTGGCGTCGAAGAAGCTGGTCGTCGTCGACCGCGAGCTGTGGAGCCGACCCGGACCGGCCTGGTCCGCGGAGCTGCGAGCCGCGAACCCCCAGCAGGACGAGTTCTTCCGCGCGGACGCGACGAGCTACCGCACGCCGAACGACGCGCTCCGGTTCGGCAACTTCGCGATCACGCACTACTCGTCGATCACGAACGGCCGCGCCCACCGCGCCTTCCACGCGCTCGGCTTCTCCGACCCGCTTCCGAACGTGCGCTTCGACTACCAGGGCTCGACGCTGGTGACCGACGCGATGTTCGGCTTCCGGACCGTGCTCAGCGACCGGCCACTCACCCGCCCCGGCTTCGAGCTGGTGCGCCACGTTCCCGCCGAGCGGCCGTCGCCGTACCAGGAACCCTTGTTCGCCTACCGAAACGCGAACGCACTGCCGGTCGGCTACTTCTTCGAGCCCGGAGGTCCGCTCGACTCGAAGAACCCGTTCACCAACCAGGAGAGTCTCCTCGGCGACGACAACCTCTTCACCGACAGCTGCCAAAAGGATCCCGTCGTCACCGGCGGGACCGTGCGAGAACGCCCGGGCGCGATCGTCCTCACCCGCGACCCGGCGGTCAAATCCGCGACGCTGCGCTGGACCTGCCACGCCACCAGCACGCGTCAGCTCTACCTGTGGCACCAGGCCCCGTTCGACGCGAGCGACGTACGGATCGACGACGAGCCGACGATCACCTACCCGACCAGGCAGGCGACCGGCCCGCTCGACCTGGGCCAGCGCACCGACACGACGTTCACGATCGAGTTCAGTACGCGCAGCAAGCGCGTCGCGCTTCCTCAACCTCTCGTACAAGGCCTGGACGTGGCGCGCTTCGACCGGTGGGTGAGCGGGCTGCGCGCCCGCTCGGCCACCGCGGTGCGCTGGACGTCGGCCGGGCTGGCCGTCGAGGTCGACGACGCGAAGGGCGGCCGGTTCTTCCTGTCCGTACCGCACATCTCCGGTTGGCAGGCCGAGGTTGACGGTCGTCCCGCACCGATCCGGACCACCGCGGGTGCGTTCATCGGCCTCGACCTCGAGCCTGGTCGCCATCGGATCGAGCTCGCCTTTCGCCCGCCCGGCCTGCGCGCCGGCCTGCTGATGTCCTCCGTCGGCGCAGCCGGGCTGATCATGCTGGTCGCCGTGCCCGTACTCCGACGGCACCGTCGCGACAACGAAACGACGCTCTCGCGTGTCTCTTCACGCAAGGAACTCTCGAGTCACCACTAGAGGACGTCAGATGTCGGGAAAGCCGAGCTTCTCGGTCCTGGGACCGCTGAAGGTCACCCGCGGCGGCCGGCCCGTGCGGGTGGGTCCGCCGCGCCTCCGCACGCTGCTGGCCTCGCTGCTGCTGCGGGCGAACCATCCAGTCCCCACGAGCGAGCTGGTCGAACGGCTGTGGAACGAGCGGCCGCCGAGCCAGCCTCGAGACGCGGTCCAGCTGTACGTGGTGCGGCTTCGGCAGGCGCTCGGTGACCCGCGGCTGATCCGGACCACCCCGGGTGGCTATCAGCTCGAGCTGGACCCGACCCAGCTCGACCTGCTGCGGTTCGACCAGCTGCTCCGCCAGTCAGCAAAGGCAT
Organism: Tenggerimyces flavus; assembly: GCF_016907715.1. NCBI lineage: Bacteria > Bacillati > Actinomycetota > Actinomycetes > Propionibacteriales > Nocardioidaceae > Tenggerimyces > Tenggerimyces flavus. The sequence goes on from NZ_JAFBCM010000001.1 coordinate 6,867,088, forward strand.
CCGAGACCGGACGTCGGGTCGAGCTCCTGACCGAGGCACTGCGGCTGTGGCGCGGTCCGATCTGCGTCGACCTCGACTCCGACGTTCTGCACGCGTTGGACGCCACGCCGGTGAACGAACGTCGGCTCGAGGCCGAGGAACAGCTCATCGACGACGAACTGTCGCTCGGCCACCACGCCAGCCAGCTCCCGCGACTGCGGCGGCTGCTCGCCGAGCATCCGCTCCGGGAACGGTTCTGCGGTCAGCTCATGCTGGCGCTCTACCGGTCTGGTCGTCAGGCCGAGGCCGTGCAGGCGTACACCGCGACGGCGGACGTGCTCACACACGAGTTGGGCGTCAGCCCGGGACGCGAGCTGCGGGACCTCCATCGGGCCATCCTCGCCGCGGACCCTCGCCTGCTCGCCGCGGACACTCCGGCCGTGACCATCGCCGAACCCGTCCGGCCGGCGCAGCTACCCGCGGACACCCCCGCGTTCACCGGGCGTGTGAGGGAGGTCGAGGAGCTGCTCCACCTCGCCGGACAACCGGCAACGACGGTCCTCGCGAGCAGGATCGACGGCATGGCCGGCGTGGGCAAGACCGCGCTGGCGGTGCACGTGGCGCATCGGCTCGCGCCGGAGTTTCCCGATGGTCAGCTCTTCGTCGACCTGTACGGCTACACGGAGGGCCGATCGCCGTTGGCTCCCGGCGTCGTGCTCGCGCGCCTGCTGCGCGCGCTCGGCGTGCAGGACGAGTCCATCCCGGTCGAGCTCGACGAACGTGCCGCCCTGTACCGGAGCACGCTCGCCGGCCGCCGGATGATCGTCGTACTCGACAACGCGCACGACGAGTCGCAGGTGCGACCGCTCCTCCCAGGCAGCCCGGGCTGCCTGCTCCTGATCACCAGCCGCCGGCGTCTGCGCACGATCGACGCCGACCATCAGCTCACGCTCGACGTGCTCCCCAAGGCAGACGCGATCGCGATGTTCACCAGGTCGCACGGACGAGAACGCGACGACTCCCGGCAGGCCGTCGACGAGCTCGTCGAGCTGTGCGGTCGCCTTCCTCTCGCCCTCAGGCACGCCGCGGAATTGTTCCGCTCCCGACCATTCTGGTCGGCTTCCCAGCTGACGGAACGGCTCCGAGAGGGAATATCCGAGGTAGACGCCGCCTTCGCATTGTCCTCTCGAGATCTCACGCGCGATCAGGAACGTGCCCTGCGGCTTTTCGGAAAGCACACCTGCGGCGAGCTCACGCCCCAGAGCACCGCCATTCTTCTGCATTCGACGGTGGCCGAATCGAGACGACTTCTGGAGGAGCTCGCGGACGCCCAGCTGGTCAAGGAACACGCGCCGGATCGCTACCGGCTTCACGTTCTCGCGCGGGCAACCTCGCTCAAGCAGATGAGCGCCGACGGAGCAGCCGCTTAGCCCGACCGAGGATACCCAGCAGGCGCCGCCCTGAGGACGAAGAGCGCAACAGTGCCTTGACGGTGACCGGTTGGGCTGCGGCATCGAGGTGCCGGCGCAGCTCCACGGACAGCTTCTCCGCGTGCGCGGCGGCCTTCGCGAGGTGACCGAGCAGCGCCTGCTCGCTGCGCCTCCGGTCCGCCTCACCCGAGAGCAGAAGCCGCCGAACTTCCTGTGCACGTGGACGATTCCGAGCCATGCCCGCTTCCGCGATCGTTGCCGCCGAATGAGCGGCAGCCACCAGGACTCCCGTCGAGCCCGAGCCCGACCCCGTCGTACGCAACACCGCACACGGCCGCTCGCCGAGCAGCACCAGCCCGTCCCACTCCAGCCCAGGCAGGGCAGGCGACTGCGCGGTCGCGGCGGCCGGACCACCAAGCGCGACGAGAATCCGCGCCTTCGGACTCACCACCGAACGCAGCTCGGCAGCGACCCGGTCGAGCCACAACGGATCGAAGCCGGGACGGTCGATGACCACGGTGTCGAAAGCGCCCTCGAGCTCCCACGCACCGTCGCCGTCCACCACGGTCGCGTCCCGGAACGGAAGCGCGAACGCGTCGGACCAGGAATCGGCGTCATCCATCACCACGAGCAGCTTGGCTTCGCTTTCCATGATTTCACGCTAGCGCATTTCCACGGTGAGTTCTCGCGGCGAATGAAGGAGATCTGAAGGCCGTTTGACAACGCTCCATGACACAGTTCGACGAGCAATTGTCGGTCGAAAGGCAAGGGTGGAATGGGCGGGGATGTAACGGAGCACCAGGACTTCGAGGTCGTCCTGTTGTGCGACGGAGAATGGCCGAACGTGCCCGGCGTTTGCTGCTGGCGCAGCGGCGTGCGGAACGCGTTCGGCGCGGCCGGCGCGACGGTCCGCGAGGTAGTGTGGCAGCCGCCCGCTCCCGCACCCGTCCGCAAGGCGACCACGGGCAACGGTCCACGCCGGTTGGCCTGGCTGCCACCGTTCGCACGGCGCCCGCTCGCCCAGGCCTACCGACGCCTGCGCCGCGCGACGGCCGAGGTCCGGCTGGGTCGGGGGCACCCTGGTCCCATAGGTTCGGACCAGGGTGCCCCCGACCCAAACCGACCGGACCTGGACGGTGCGGACCTCGTGGTCGCCGAGTCCCTCCGGGCCGCGCGGGCCGCGGCTAGCGCGGACACCCCGAGCTACCGCGTCTGGGCCCTCGCCCTCCCACCGCAGTGGCTGCCGCCCGGCGGGCACACGGAGTACGCGACCGAGCTGAACGAGACCGCCAAGCAGGTCGGCGGATTCCTCACCGACGGCGAGCTGGCCCGGGAGTCGATCGAGCGCTCCGCCCACGCGCTCAGGCCGAAGGTCGAGCTGTTCCCGCCGATCGCGACCGACCAGGCCTGCGAGGCCTGCACCGGCCAGCCGGTCGAGCCACTCAACCTGACCGAGCTGGATCCCACCGTGGCGCAGCTCGCGCTCTGGCGCGACGGACACGCGGAGGAGGACGAGCCCCACCCGTACTCGTTCGCCGGCGCGCGTCAACGCGGCCTGGCGGGTCCCTGGGCGAAGGCGAACCGGTCGGCCTGGCAGAACGACCACACCGGCACGCCGATGACGATGCCCGGCGACCGACCCGCCGACTGGACAGCAGCAGCGCAGGCCGCCGGCGCCCGCGCGGTACGCGACACCGTCCGCATGCCCGGCCCCACCGCGCCAAGGCAGCGGCGCAACGTGATGGTGTCCGGGCACGACCTCAAGTTCGCCGTCGAGCTTGCCGAACGTCTCGACCGGAGGAGCGATCTCGACCTCTCCATCGACGAATGGCCAGGCCTGGCGCGTCAAACCGCCCAGACCGCCGAACGACTGGAACGGGCCGACTCGATTCTCGCCGAGTGGGCTCGCACCAGCGCGATCTGGTTGTCCGAGCACAAGCGCCCCGACCAGTTCCTCGTCGTACGACTGCACAGGTTCGAGCTCGACACCCCGTACCCGCGGCAGCTCGCGCTGGAGAACGTCGATGCCGTCGTCTACATCGCGCCGCTGTTCGGACGACGGATCCGCGACGAGCTCAACTGGCCCACGGACAAGCTGGTCTACATCCCGAACTACCTGGACCTGGACTGGCTCGACCGGCCCAAGCTCGACGGCGCCCAGTTCACGCTCGGCTTCGTCGGCTTCGAGTTCATCCGCAAGCGGTTCGACCTCGCGCTCGACCTGCTCGCCGAGATTCGCCAGACGGACAAGCGATTCCGCATGGTCGTTCGCGGCGCGATGCCGTGGCACAACAAGTACGCGTGGACCAACGACGACGAACGCGACTACGTCGGCTGGTGCTTCGAACGGATCGAACGCGACCCGCTGCTGCGCGACGCCGTCGTCCTGCACCCGCCCGGACGCGACATGGCGCGCTGGTTCCGCCGGGTCGGCTACCTCGTCTCGACCAGCGACGAGGAGGGCAGCCACGCGTCGGTCGCGGAAGGCATGGCCTCGGGTGCCGTGCCGGTCGTCCGGTCCTGGCCCGGCGCGGCCGAGATCTACGGCAAGCAGTGGGTGCACGACTCGATCGGCGCGGCCGCGAACGCCGTGCTGAGCAACGCGGATCCAGCCGTGTCGGCCGAGAGCCGGGACCAGGCCCGCGAGGAGATTGGCCGTACGCACGACCCGCACAAGGTCGTCGCCGCGTGGGCGGACCTGCTGCACCGCGACGTCGCCGGTGCCCGCCGCTACTTCGCGGAGTACGCCAGCGTCGAGCTCCCGGACTCGGGCCGGTGAGGTCGAAGCTCGCCAGCAACCTCGCGCGCCGCGGCCTGCTCGCCGCGGTCGCGGCGATCTGGTTGGCCGCGCTGGCGATCACCGCCGCGCTCCGATCGGACGTCACCGTCGTCCTGCTCGTTTCCGTGCTCGGCCTGCAGCTCCTCGTCGTCCTCAATTCACACAGGCAGAACCGCTTCGTGATCGGCGAGCTCCGCCAGCTGGCAGGGAGGCACCAGGAAGGCGCGCAGCACGCCACCGACCTGCTGACCGCGATGAGAACGATGAGCTCGACTCTGGATGCCGCGGCGACCGCGATCGACCGAGGCCCGGAGAACACCAGGCGGAAGGTCATACGGGACACCACGACCGTCTACCGCCAGCTCGAGGCGCTGGTCAACCTCTACAGCATGGTCCCGGTGACCGCGCGCGTTCCGGCGATGCGGGGATGGGCGGCATCGCCGGACCTCCTTCTGCTGTTGGTCGAAACCATCCGCGCGGATCGGCCGCGGCTCAGCGTCGAGTGCGGCAGCGGCGTCTCCACGCTGTGGTGCGCGCTGGCGCGACGCGCGTTCGGCGTCGAGGGCCGGCACGTCGCGCTCGAGCACGACGCCCAGTACGTACGCCAGACCGAGGCATTGCTCGAAGCGCACGGCGTCGCGGACTTCGCCGACGTACGCCTCGCGCCGCTCCAGACGTACCGCCTCGGTGACCAGGACCGGTCGTGGTACGCGAAGGACGCCTGGCGCGACCTCGACCAGCTCGACCTGCTGTTCGTCGACGGCCCACCTGGCGTGACTGGCCGGCACGCCCGCTATCCAGCGTTGCCGCTGCTCGCCGACCGGTTCGCGGGCGATGCGGTCGTGGTGCTGGACGACCTGGTCCGTACCGACGAGCAGGAGCTCGTCGCGCGTTGGCTGGCCGAGTACCCGTGGCTGACCGAGACGCGCCTCAACGTGGAGAAGATCGCCTCGGTCCTGCGCTGCTCACGCTGACGGAAACCTCGCCCGTACGATCCGCTCCAGCACGGCTTTCGCCGTCGCGGCGTCCCCGACGGGCGACTGGTAGGCCAGCGGCTGGCGGCTCAACGGGCTGTCCGGCTCGACCAAGCCCCACACCGCCGTGCCGCTCCCCTTGTAGTCCGACCACTTCGACGGCAGGTACGGGTTGCGCTCGTGGTGCTCGGAGGTGTTCGCGTCGTTGACCACGAGGCAGTCGAATCGCGTGGTGAGGTTGAGGAACTCCAGATATCCCGCGTACGGACCCACCCGTACGCACGCGCCGATCCCCAGCTCCGCCGCCCGTGCCCGCAGCGTCTCCGGCTTCGTCGTGAACACGTGCAGCATCAGCCGCTCGCGATCGGCCGGGCCGAGCTCGGCCGCCGCCGCGAGCACGTCGTCGAGCCCGCGGGTCGGATAGAAGACGCCGAAGTACGCCACGTGCGCCTTGCCCGGTTCGAGCGGCGCGTGCCCGTCGACCATCGAGTAGAACGGCGTCGGCAGCGTCGGGTGCGCCGACACCACCGCCTTCGCGCGAGCCGTCGCCGCCACCAACGGGTCGGAGCAGTACGACAGCATGTACTCCAGCTGGTTCTCGTTGGTGAAGATGAGCTCGTCGGCCAGGACGTACGCGAGCTCCTCGCACCAGACGAAACAGTTGTCGGACGCGGGCATCGGCAGCCCGAGTTTCTCCAAGCCCGCGGTCAACAACTCGCGTACCGGCCCTGGCTCGACCGTCGTGCCGCGCTCCTCGTCCAGCATGTCGCGCGAGAGCGGGTCGGAGAACTCCGCGGTCCACGAGACCGACGGGCTGGCCAGCTTGTGCGCGGCGCCGAGCAGGTGGGACGCCGCGAAGTGCGCGCGGCTGTACGACCAGCGGTACGGGCCCTTCTCCGCCTCCCACTTGCGCGCCTGGTCGAGCCCTTCGAGGATGAACTGCTCCATCGCCGGCCAGTGCGAGAAGTACGTGGGGGTCGCGATCACCGCCTCGTCCGCGGTGAACGGTCCCGCGATGCGGCGGGTCGTCGGATCGACCGTACGGATCCGGTCCATCGCGTTGTAGACGACGTCGGCGACCCGGCCCATCGTCCTGATCCGCTTGGCCATGACGATCCCGCTCGCGTCGGCGTACGGGGCGAACGCGTACGCGAACACCACGCCGCGCGGCATGCCCGCGTTCACCAATCCATAAGGCAGGTGGAAGATCGGGAGCTCGTCGAGCGCGGCCACCAGCTCGGCGTGCTCGGACGGGTGCCGCTGGAGGTACGTGCCGATCGCGGTCGCGCGCGCCGCGATGGCCTCGTCGATCGGCGCGACCATCGCAGCGCCTGCCTCGGCGCGCAGCTCCTCGAGCTGGGCGATGGCGGCGAGGTGCGGACGCCAGCCCGCGTCGTCGTCGGGTGTGCCGGCCACGAACTCCGTCCTGGTGCGCACCGCGACGTTCGCCCAGTAGACGTCCTCCGCGCCGCCGACCTGCCGGGCGATCGCCTGAGCCAGCGCCGTCTCCACCACCGTGCCGTTCTCGCCGGCTTCCCTGACCTGGGCCCGGCGAGCGGCGGCGAGGCCGGCCACCCGGGCGGCGGCACGGTGGGCGGTCGGCAGCGAGATCGTGCGAACGTCGAGCTCGGGATGCGACGTACGGAAGGCCTCGACGATCGGCCGCCCCGCTGACGTCAGGACGATCACGAGCTCGACGTCGCGCCGGCCGTCCACCGAGAGCCCGTCGAGGTCGTCGAGGTCGAGCACCACGATGGACAGCCCCGGCGCCAGCGGCTCCGTGCGGCCGAAGCCGACGGTGGGGTACGGAAGCTCGTCGAGAGCGGCGGTCCACGACTCGATCAGCTCGGCGTCGACGGTCGCGGTGGTCGACTGCGACCATGGACGTTCTGCACTCTGCACGCTGGCACCCCTCGTTGGTGACTTCGATCCCATGAGTGAGACACCTGACAGGGCGCCGACGTTGTGCGGCCATGATGGAATTCGCGATCATCGGTGAACGGACCTGTGGGCGTGCACGCATGAGGGACGGCAAGCGGAGCTACACCGCCGAGGGCGTGGCGGCGCTTCGGGCGGCTACACGCGGGCCCACCGGTTCGCCGACGCCGCGCGCGGGATCCCGTTCTTCGAGGTCGACCATCCGTCGACGAGCGACTGGAAGCAACAGACGATGCGCGGCCTCCCGCAGCTGTCCGCCGAGGTCCACTACGTCACGATGGACTTCACCACCGACTCGCTGCTCGAGTCGCTCCCCGCGGCGGGCGCCGCGCTGGACCGCGTGACTCTGTTCCTGTGGGAGGGCGTCACGCCGTACCTCACCGAGCCGGCCGTGAACGAGACCCTCAACGCCATCAGGGAGTTCGCGCCCGGCTCGAGCGTCGTCCACGCCCGCAGGCCGGTCAGCTAGGCCGCGTGGCGAACGCCTCCACCTCGGACAGGCCGACGTTCAGACCTCTCCCAACGGCGGGATGGAACTCCAGCCAGGTGACGGTCCGAGGCGAGAACGGGACCGGCTTTCCCACACCGGTGTTGTCGATTCCGCTCACGGGCTCCTGACTGCCGTCGCTGAACACGAGCGTCCCGCCCGGCGCGTGGTCGACGAGGTTGTTCCGGTCGTACAGCACGACCTGCCCAAGCGTCTGCGGCGTCGTCCAGGTCAGCCGGAACGAGGGATTGAGCTGACCGTTCGAGGCCCACTCGCCGGCGAACCACTGGTTGACGACACCGTCCACGGCCGCCGATGGGCCAAGGCCGGGGTCGCCGGCCGAGCTCGACGCCGTCGCCACCGCGCTCGAGGCCAGGTTGCCCGCGCTCAGGATCCGCAGCTCGGCTAGTCCGTTGCCCGATCCCGTTCCGCCCGCGGCCTGGAAACGCACCGAGGTCACGGACTTCGGCGGGAACGACACGACCTTCGCCGCTCCGTTCGCCGGAACGCCGGACACCGCGACCGACGAGCCGTCGCTGAACGTCAGCGTGCCGCCGTTCACGTTGCTCGCCGTGCTCACCCGGTCGTGCAGGACGACGCGGTCGATCTGGTGGCTGTTCACCCAGCTGACCTGAACCCAGGGGTTGGTCTCTGTCGACACCCATTCGCCTGTGCTGGTGGAGTTTCCGTCGGTCGCGCGGAGCTGGCCGCGCGGGCCGAGGTCCGCCTGCGTCGACGTGGTCAGCGTCCCTTCGCGGGCGACGTTGTCGCCGGCGAACACCTGCAGCTCGGACAGGCCGACGTTCGAGCCGGCCCCGTTCGTCACCTCCAGGCGCACCGAGGTGGCCGTTCGCGCCGGGAACGAGATCGCCTTGCCAGTAACGCCATCGTTCACCAGCGCGGGAACGTCGACGACGCTGCCGTCGCTGAACACGACCCTCCCCGCGTTGATGCGATCGGTCGGGTTGGCGCGGTCGTACAGCACGACCTGACCGATCGTCTGCGGCGTCGGCCAGGAGAGTGTGATGCTCGGCCTGAGCTCGCGGTGGGACGCCCATTCGCCGCGCGCGTGGATACCGACGACGCCGTCGACGACGTTCGGTCCGGCCAGCTGGGGAGCCTCCGCGGAGACCGACGACGGCGTGACCGTGGCGGTACGGGCGAGGTTCTCGACGTCGGCGATCGGCGTCGCGCCGAGCCGTACGCCGATGAGCGACTTGGCTGGAACGGCGACATCGAGACGCGCCGCTCCCCCGGTCACCTGCAACGGCACGGACGTCTTCGGTGCGGTCGTCGGCTGGATCGGGCTGGCCTCGAAGACCGTCGCCGTCGTGGACGTCGCCGAGCCGAGCCCGGTGAGGTTGAGCTCGACCTCGAGCGGCGCGGTGCCGTCGTTCACCAACCAGGCAACGCGATCGCCGTTCGCGTTCATCGCGGCACCGGCGCTGCTGATCGACGTCGGGTACGTCATCGGCCGCAGCCGGCTCGCACCGGCACCGAGGCCGAGGTCGACCGACATCAGCCGGTAGACGCGCGCCTTCGGCGGCAGCATGCCGTTGCGGTGCACGCCGAAGAACTCCGGGACCTCCGCCTCGTCGTTGTCGGCGAAGTAGTTGGTCCCGTTCGTGTGCTGCTTGAGGAACGTGCTGAGCCGCCAGGCCGCGTAGCTGATCGTGTGCGGGTGGTTGCCGTTCATCGGCACGTCGCCGTACACCGGGTCCCAGTTCCATTCCGTCACGTAGACGGGGAAGTCCTCGCCCTTGCCGAGGTCACGTGCGGCCTGCTTCCACTGCGTCACCTGCTCGTCCCGGAAGCTGTCGTAGTGGTTGTAGACGTGGTAGCTCAGGAAGTTGATGTCGTCCTTCACTCGCGTGTCGCGCAGCAGCTTGTCGATCCACTGCAGGCCCACGTTGGGATGGGACATCACCGGTCCGCCGATCGGGACGTCGGAGTGGGGATCGGCGGCCTGAACAGCATCGGCGGCGGTCTCGTAGATCTTGGTGTAGACCTCGATCCGCTGCGCCATCGTGGTTCCGTCGGGGAGGTCGAGGAAGATGTCCAGGTCGGGCTCGTTCCACACCTCGACCAGATGCACTTTGTCCTTGAAATGCCGGTAGATCTTGCCGACGACGTCCCCGTACACCCGGTACCCGTCCGGCCCGTTCGGCGGCCCGAACTGCTTGCCGTTGGCACTGAGCCAACTGATGTTGTAGGCGAGGATCAGCACGATCTTCGCTCCGCGCTTGTGGTGCTCGTCGACCCAGGCGTACTTGCTCCAGTCCCACGTCGTCGGGTCGGCCACGCCGGTACCGGACGGCATGGCCTCGAGGTAGCCGGCGATCGAGGTGTCCTTCGGCAGGATGTCGTCCAGATACGCGTCGCCGCGGATGAACCTCGTGCCGGTCTGGTGGAGCGTCTCGATCTTGTTGGTGTCGGTCAGCCTCGGCACGTTGATGCCCGAGCCGAACACCTCGGCGTGACCCGGTCCGGCGTCGACGGAGAAGTCCGCGGTCGCCGTGACGGCCGCCTGGGCGATCGGTGGTGGGGACGCGGCCCAGAGCAGGGCGCCGAGCAAGGTGAGGACGGTGGCGAACGTGCCGATGCGCATCCCGGGGCTCCTCCCGCAGGTGAACGTGTCTGGGACCGTAGACTTAGCGCGTTAACGCGTCAATGTCGCGGCCAGAAGCTGCCAGGAGTCTGAACGCGTTAACCTGAGCCCATGAGCGACGACTCTCTGCCGCGCTACCAGCAGGTCAAGCGCGAGCTCCGGGCGGCGATCGAACGCGGTGAGTACGTTCCGGACCAGCCGTTCGTCAGCCAGCGCGGCGTCTGCGAGCGGTTCGACGTGAGTACGACGACCGCGATCCGCGCGCTGAACGACCTGGTCGCCGAGGGGATCCTGGTCCGGCGGCAGGGCCGTGGCACGTACGTCGCGGACCGCTCGAGCTCGGCGGTCGTCGCTCCCGAGCGCCCGGCGCGGTCGTCACGTACGTCGGTCGCCTGCGTCATCCACGGGCAGGGCCCGATGCGGGCGAACGTGATCGCCGGCGTGGAGTCGGTCTGCTCCGACCTCGGCGCGGAGCTGCTCCTGTTCCACAGCAAGGACTCCCTCGCTGGCCAGGAGCGGGCGCTGGAACGCGCGCACGAGGGCGGCGTCAGCGGGGTCGTGCTCTATCCCGTTCAGGGCAGCTCCCCTTCGCCCGCGCTCGCGGCGCTCGAGCGGCAGAACGTTCCGGTCGTGATGGTCGACCGCTACCTGCCGACGGTCGCCTCCGACACCGTGACCGTCGACCACTTCGCCGTCGGGTACGACCTGTCCACGCACCTGATCGCGCAGGGCCACGAGCGGATGGCGCTGCTGTGGGACGAGACCGATTGCACCAGCGTGCGCGAACGGCTGAGCGGACATCTGCAGGCGCTGCGGAAGCACGACGTACGGGAACGTCCCGACCTCACCGTGCTGACCGCGCACCAACGTCTCGACCGGCCGGCACGCGTCGCCCGGCTGGCGGAGCTGCTCGAACACCCGGAGCCGCCGACGGTGCTGATCTGCTCGCACGGCTACACCGTGGCCACCGCCGCGGCCGACCTCGCCTCGATGGGCATCGAGGTGCCGGGCCAGGTCGAGCTGGCCGGCATGGACGACGCCGGCCCGCTCGACATCCTGCCGCTGACAATCGCCGCCGCCGTCGTCCCCGCCGAGGAACTGGGCCGGCAGAGCACGCTGCTGCTCGCGTCCCGGATCGACGGCTCCCTCGACGACAGTCCCCGGCGGGTCGTCCTCCCGATCAGCCTGCGCACCCGCGACACCGCACGCGGCTACTTGCAGGTGGTGGCGGGGACGGCTTAGGTCCCAGGCCGTGACCTGGGGTTGCGGGTGTGGTGGCTGGAACGGTGAGTACCCACCGGGGCGGCGCTTCACCCACTAACCCCGCGACTCGCGACTCGCGCACTCCGCCACATCCCGCGCATAGCTCCCGGCAGGATCGCGCACACGCCATGCCCCGCAGGTCCCCGGCGGGTCCGCACCCCTCGATCATTCACCCCCAGGCAGCCATCACCCCACTTCTCGACCATCAAGCCCCGCCACTATCGCCTGCTTGCTGGTCTTATCCTCTTGCTGTTGCTTTGCCCTGCTGGGCTTGGGCAAGTAGCTGGTCGGGTTGTTGTGGCGGTCGATTGTGGTGGCCGGGCTGCCACCTTGCGCCCATCACTCCGCCCCCGCGCTCGCACCTAGCCCGCTACTTCCGTCCTCTTCATCATCGCCCCTCCGGGGGCGTGCTGTCCTCTGTTGATTTGCCCCACCCTGCTTGAGCAAGGCATCTGATCGGGGCTGTTGCGGCGGTCGATTGTGGTGGCCGGGCTGCCACCTTGCGCACCCCGCGACCATCACTCCGCCCCACGCGCTCGCACCTAGCCCGCTACCTCCCATCCTCTTCACCTCCGCCCCTTTTGGGGCGGTGCTGTGCTTCTGCTCTTGTTGTTGCTTTTCCCTGCTGCGCTTGGCGATTAGCTGGTCGGGCTGTGGCGGCGGTCGATTGTGGTGGCCGGTCCGGGGCGCGTCGAGGGCGCCTCTCTGGGGCGCTTCGCGGAGGAGAGAGGCGTCGCTTCGCGACCGCTTTGCGGCCCTTGACTCGCCCCGGCCCGGCCACCAGATTTTCACGCGCCGCCCCTGCCCCCGGAACAGTTCCCCGGGACAGGTCTCCTGTGCCTTGGGTTTGCTGCCGTGCTTGGGTTGCTTGTGGAGCCCACGGCTTGCTTACGGCTCGGATGAAGTCGGGGGATTTCCCTTGCCGGGTTGAGCATTAAGCCGATTCGGCTGGTAGAATTCTGCTATGGAATCGACCACCTGCTCGAACACCATCGGCACCGCCGGTGGTGTGTCGGCGTGGTCGATGTCCGATGACCAACTCACCACCGCACTTCTCGACAACGCCACCCAGCTGAACCAGCTCCAGGGCCGCCAGCTCGAGCTCATCCGCGAAGCCGAGGCCCGCAACCTTGGTGTCACGGCTGGTGCGGCGAACACCGCGCAGTGGGTCGCTGGTCGGCTTCGGGTCCCGACGGCTGAGGCGGGGGCGATGGTGAAGCTGGCCTCTCATCTCGACGCCGAGTTGCCCGCCACCGCGCGGGCGCTTGCTAGCGGCGAGATTTCTCTTCCACAGGTGCGGGTGATCTCCCGGGTCGTGACGATGCTGCCCTCCCACATCGCCACCCCGGAGCTCCGCTCCGAGGTGGAGGCGACCCTGCTGAAGAATGCCGCCGCCTTCGACCCCAAAGTCTTGTCGAAGGTCGGGAACAGGCTCTTGGAGACCGTCGCTCCGGACCTCGCTGACCAGGTCCTGGAACTGAAGCTCAAACAGGAAGAGGCCAGCGCCGAACGGGACCGGTTCCTGCGTATGTCCTTCGACGCCACGTCGGGGACGTGGCGGGTCACCGCCCGGCTCCCGAAGGTGGTCGGGGAACGCCTCAAGCTGGTTCTCGATCCGTTGGCTGCGCCGCAGCCTGGACCCGACGGGCGTGACACCCGGTTCCCCGAGCAGCGCAATGTGGATGCTTTGGATGAGGCTTGCCGGCGGTTGTTGGCTGAGCGGTTGGTGCCCTCTCATGGCGGGAACCCCACCCAGGTGGTCGTCACCGTCACCCAGACTGGTGGGCGGACTTTGCACACCGGGATCGAGCTGTCCCGCCGCCTGGTCGAGCAGCTGATGTGTGAGGCCGACCGCACCTACCTCGTGAAGCCCGAGGACCAGCCCGGCCGCGTCAGCCTCTTGACCGACACCCAGCAGCGACTCTTCCAGGGCAAGCTGCGCCGGTTGCTCGAGCTCAGAGACGGTGGCTGTGCGTTCCCCGGCTGTGACCGGCCACCCGGCTGGTGCCACGCCCACCACGTCACCCCCTGGAGTAAGGGCGGGCCCACTACCCGCGACAACGGGGTCCTGCTCTGCGGGTACCACCACCGACTCATCCACCAAGGCACCTGGCAAGTCCGCATCGCACTCGACGGATTACCCGAGTTCTTACCCCCCGACTGGATCGACCCCCACCAACAACCACTCCGCAACCACCGCCTCACCCCAGCCGCCTAAGCGGCGGCCGGGGCCAGCGGAGCGCCGACCGCCTGCGGTCACCCCACACGGCCAACCACCCCACTACCTGCCGCCCACCCCACGTAAAGCGGCCAATGAGCCTGTAAACACGATCATTGGCCCCGGCGCCGGCACCGGTCGCGCGGGTCGCCGTTGCTGTCGACCGCAGCTCACCAGGTCATCGCCAGGGACAACTGTGCCGTTAGGCGAGGGTGTCGTCGCGGCCGGCGGCGATGCGGGACCACTGCGCGATCGGGCGCCCGTTGATCCGCATCGGGTTGACGTCGTCCGGCCACATCGGCTCCGGCCGTCCCTCGGGCTGGTCCTCCCAGCCCTCGCGGCGCCCGAACACGGTCCGGTCCAGCAGCCCGTAGCTCGGGGCCAGCGGCTCCAGCCCGCGGCCGCTCGTCCAGTATGTCTCGAAGACCCGGTTGCCGTCTCGTACGTAGAACACCAACGGCGACGGTGCGGTCGGCCGATCTCCCAACAGGGCTTGCAAAGAGTCCTGCGCGGAGTACCACGGCACGTCCCATTGCATGAAGTTCCGGTAGCGCACGCTCGGCTCGTACGGACCCTGGCACAGCGTGGCGTACGTGACATCGCGCGAGTGCAGCACCGACAGCTCGCGCACCTGGCCGTTGAAGTACGTGCAGCCCTCGCACTGACCGGCGGAGTCATGGCCGGCGTGCCACATGTGGAAGTACGCGATCAGCTGGCCGCGACCCTCGAACGCGGCGAGCAGCGGCACCCGTCCGTTCTCGCCGACGAGCGGGATCGTCGCGTCGACCTCCACCATCGACAGCCGCCGCCGCGCCGCCGCCAACGCGTCGCCCGCCCTGGTGTGCGCCTTCTCCCGCAGCCGCAGGGCGTCGAGCTCTGCCTGCCAGCTCGCCCGGTCCGTCACGTTCGGCAGTCCGCTCTTCGACATCGGTCTCTCCTTCGTTCGGCGGTCCATGCCCACCGACGTTCGAGGCACCTCACGATTCGACATCGGGCCGCCGAAATCCCGTGGTCCAGGGGTAGGGTCCGAAACCGTGGCACGTGAATGGACCACCGGGGTGGACCTGCTGCTCTCCCTCCCTCCGCAGCTCGGCCGCCGCGAGGGCCTCGAACGGGCGCTGCGCGAGGCGATCCAGTCGCACCGGCTCTCGGCCGGAACGAGGCTGCCGGCGACGCGAGAGCTCGCCACGGAGCTGGGCATCTCGCGGGGAACGGTGGTCGCCGCGTACGACCAACTCGTCGCCGAGGGCTACCTGCTCTCGCGGCACGGCGTGGGTACGCAGGTCGCCGAGCTGCCGGCCCACTGGCCGGCGGTCGCCGAACGCTCCACCGATCCCCGACCGGGCCTCAGCCTGGCTCCCGGCTACCCGGATCTGAGCCGCTTCCCCACGACCGAGTGGCTGCGTTCGATGCGTCGCGGGCTCGCCGACGCGCCGGCCGAGGTGTACGGCTACGGCGATCCGCTCGGCTGGCGCCCGCTGCGGATCGCGCTCGCCGCGTACCTCGGCCGTGCCCGCGGCGTGGTGTGCGCGCCCGACCAGGTGATGATCACGTCGGGATCGGTGCACGGGCTGCACCTGCTCGCCCGGGTCCTCGCCGACGAGGGGCGGACGACGATCGCCGTCGAAGAGCCCGGCTGGTACTTCGCGCGCGACGTCGTCACCCGGATGGGCGCCTCGGTTCGCCCGCTGACCGTCGACCAGGACGGCGTGCAGGTCGAGTCGTTGAGCGACGAGGACGCGGTGCTGTTGACGCCGACGCACCAGTTCCCGACGGGTGTCGCGCTCAGCCCCGAACGCCGGCGCGCGCTCGTGCGCTGGGCCGAGGCGACGGGCGGGGTGCTGATCGAGGACGACTACGACGGCGAGTTCCGCTTCGACCGCGCGCCCGTCGGCGCGTTGCAGGGCACGGCTCCCGAGCACGTCTGTTACGTCGGGAGTACGTCGAAGGCGCTCGGCCCGGGGCTCCGGCTCGGATGGATCGTGCTGCCTCCGCGGCTCGTCGCGCCGATGGTCGATCTCCGTCTGCACACGGACATGCAGACCGAGGCGCTCGGCCAGGTGGCGCTGGCGGACTTCCTCGCCAGCCACGCGTACGACCGGCACATCCGCGCGTCCCGGCTGCGCTACCGACGCCGCCGCGACCTGCTGCTGGCCCAGCTCGAGGCGAGCCGCGCGGACGTCACCATCGCCGGCATCTCCGCCGGGTTGCACGCGCTGCTGTGGCTTCCCGAGGACACCGTCGAGAGCGATGTCGTCGCCGCGGCCGCGCGGCGCGGGCTCGAGCTCAGCAGCCTCACCGAGCAGTGCCTCCCGTTCACCCGCCAACGCCCCGGCCTCGTGATCGGCTACAGCCGCCCGACCGAGCACACGTACCCGACCGCCCTGTCCACCCTCACCCGCGTCCTCCCCCGCTGCTAGGACGGGTACCGGTGGGCGTCGCCCGGCACGTGGTCGGCGAACCACGACGCCATCGGCCGCAGCTCCTCGAACGCCGCGAGCACCCGATCGGCCGCCTCGGGTTTGTGTAGCCAGTTCTCGGATCCGAGGTGCCGTCCGGCGACCAGGCTGCGGTGCCGCAGCAGCCCGGCCCGCGGATGGTCGGCGTCCCTCAGCAGCAGGGCTCGCGGATGGTCGCCCGGGTAGCTCTTCGGGATCCGTTCCAGCTGCTCACCGCCGAGGTCGTAGCCCTGCTGTCGCAGCGTCTCGACGATGCCGACCAGCTCCGGCCCCGACGTGTCGTCGGCGACGGCCGTCATGTAGGCCTCGCGCCAAGGGCTGGTGTACGAGCCAGGGTTGAACATCCACCAGCACGCCTCGACGTACATCCCGTCGAGGTCGAGCCAGACCCGCTGGTCGAAGTTGCGCTCGGCCCGGACGAAGCCAACCTGTCGTTGCCACGGCCAGAGCGTGAGGCCGAGGCTCGGAACGACGAACTTGCGGTAGCAGGCGTCCGCGTCGGCGAGATCCTGCATGAGCGCGACCATCGGCTGACGTACGAGCCGCTCCCGCTCGTCGCGAACGCTCTCCCGGACGGCCATGGGCGGGTCACCTTCGAGCTTCAGCAGCACGTCGTACGCCTGCTCTGGCCAGCCGGTGAATCGTCCACCCATACCGCAGCAGTATCGCCGACCGATCAGGACACCTGCTGACCTATTCGCGCGGGCGAGCGCCCGCGTTGCCGTTAGTTGTGCAGGACCGCGCGGCGGCGGGCGAGGCGGCGGGCTACGGCGACGGCGTCGAGGCGGCTGCTGCCCGTACGGCGCGCGACGCTCGGGCGGTGCACCGCGTGCAGCGCGGTCGCCACGACCGGGGTTGGGTTGGCGAGGCGGTAGTCGCACCCCACCTCGGCGGCCTGCTTCTCGACCAGGTCGAGGGCCCGCACGACAGTCGGGTCCATCGCGGTCACGTGCGAGAGGTCGAGGACGAGATGCCGCGGATTCCGCGCGAGTACGCCCAGAAGTTGAGCCATCAGGTCGATGGCGTCGGATTCGCCGAAGTCGCCCTCCGGCGTCGCGATCACAGCCGGAGAGCCGTCCTCGACAACGGTGAGGAAGACGACGTTCGCGTCCATATGCATGACAGCCACCGCCTGACCGCAGTGATGCCCCGTGTACGTGGCCACTCTGTCGGACCAGCGGTCACGATACGCCTCCGCGTTTTCGCTCACCAGAGGGCGGCCAGGCGTGAAATTCTTCCGGCCTGATGTCGTATCGAGGCGATCCCGTTCGTCGGTGGGTATAACCGCCAGACGGATGGAGGCCAGGATGAACGCCCTAGCGGCACAGCGTCGGGTGTGGGAGTTCCTCGAGATGCTGCTCGCCATGGCCGCGGGCATGCTGGTGCTCCCGCCGTTCCAGAACGCCCTGTGGAACGTGCCCGCGGACCGCGCCGACCTGCACCTGCTCGTGATGACGGCGAACATGGCGGTCGGCATGCTCGCCTGGATGCTGGTCCGCCGCCACGCCTGGAGGCCGGTCGCCGCCATGATCGCCGCGATGGGCGTCCCGTTCCTGCTGCTCGCCCCGCTCTACTACGGGGCCGGCATCGACGGCGACACGCTGATGATCGTCGCCCACGCCCTCATGCTCCCGTGCATGTTCCTCGCCTCGACCCTCAGCCGGGCAGGGCTTGCATGGCCCCGTGCCAGGCAACGCCCATCTTGAGATAGCCGGCCGCGTTCGGGTGCAGGGTGTCGGCGAGGTCCGCGGTCGTCAGCGCCGCGTGTATATCGACGTACGACACCTTCTTCCCCGCGTTCGCGCGCACCTCCACGATGCCCGGGATCGACGCGTTGTACGTACGGATGCGCGACTCGATCGCCACGTCGGCCGCGGGGATGATCGACGCCACGATCACCGAGGCCTGCGGGACCCGGCTCGTGATCTGGTCGATCAGCGCGGCGAGCCTGGCCGGCGCGTTCGCGACGTCGAAGTTCTGGTTCAGGTCGTTCGTGCCGATGTGCAGCAGCACGACGTCCGGCCGGTACGTGTCGAGGAAGCCGTTCATGCTGCCCGCGAGCTGGTCGATGCGCCACCCGGGATGGCCCTCGTTCTGCTGGTCGGGCAGGTTGCCGATGACGACCGATCCCACGAAGTCCGGCTTCACGGCCGGGTCGAGCATCAGCCGCCGCCACAGCTCGGTGCGGTAGTTGACGCCGGCAGCCGAGCCGTACGTGATCGAGTCGCCCGCCGGCATCACCCGCTGGACCCGCGACAGCCGCCACTTCTGGTTCGCCGCCGCGAGGTACTGCCACACCAGCACGTTCGCGCCGTTCGCCGTCGCCCCGTGGTCGACGTCCAACGCGCGCCCGCCGAGCTTCGACGACACCCGGTAGACGCCGTCGCCCACGGAGTCCAGGTACCAACGCTGGTTGGCGCCTCCGTTCGCCATCCACTGGATCACGTCGGCGCCGTCGACGTCCGCGCTCTCCGCGACGTCCAGCGACTTGCCGCTGTGCACCGCACGCAGCTCATACGACCCGTCCGACTGTGGGAGCACCTGCCACTGCTGGTTGGTCGCGCCGTGGTAGTCCCACTGCAAGACGTCCGCGCCGTCCGCGGTGCTCGGGCCCGCGACGTCGAGCACCCTGCCGGAGTGCGTCGCCGTCAGGACGTACTCGTCGGCAGGCACCACCAAGGCGCCGGGGTCCCCAGCGGGCAAGGCCAAAGTCTGTCCCAACGACGCCGGCACCCCGAAGTCCGGCGTCCCGTCCGCGCGCCAGTTCACCTTCTGGATCCGCGTCGAACGGTCGCCGCCGCAGCTCCCCGCCGGGTTGACGACGCCGTGGTACGCCATCCACGTCTCGCTGCCGTCGGGCGAGGTGAAGAAGCTGTTGTGCGCGGTGGTGTAGGCCGTGTTCGCCGGGTTCGCACCGAACACCGGCTGTGGCGACTTCGACCAGGCGGCGGGGTTCAGAACGTCGCCACCGTTGAACGTCAGCAGCCCGAGCGCGTAGTTCGGACTCGTACAGCCGCTCGCGGAGTACGCCACGAACAACCGCCCGTTCCGCCACAACGCGGCCGCCCCCTCGTTGACCGCGGCGTGGTCCAGCTCCCACGCGAACTGAGGGCGGGACAGCAGCACGCGCGGTCCGCTCGTCGTCCACGGGTTGCTCATCGGCGCGATGTAGAGGTTCTGCGGCCCGGTCGTCCCCGGCTCCCAGCCCGACCACATCGCGTAGAGCCGCCCGTCGGGCATCGTGAGGATCGAGCCGTCGAGCGAGTAGTGGTCGGCCGCGGCGGCGAGCTGGCCCTTGTACGTGTACGGGCCGAGTGGGTCGACGCCGGCGCTCTCGATCACGTGCATCCGGTGGTTGCCGACCGCGTTGCTCGAGTCGGTCGCGGTGTAGTAGCCGTACCACTTCCCTTGCAGGTAATGAAATTCCGGTGCCCAGATGCCGCAGCAACGCGACGAGCTCGAGTCCTGCCACACGGTGGTCTCGGGTGCGGTCGCGAGGTCCGTCACCGAGGCGCCGCGGACGAGCGTGATCCGGTCGTTCCGCGTCGCGGTCAGGTAGTAGGTCCCGTTGTGGGTGAACAGCTGCGGGTCGGAGGCGACCTCCCGTACGGGATTGCGGAACCCCGCCGCGGTCGAACGCGACTCCGCCGCCACGCCCTCGTGCGGAACGACTCCCACGGTGGCGACAGCAGCGGCCCAGGGCAACGAGTCCGAGCAACAGGGTCCGGCGCATGCCCTAGATCATTGACGCCGGAAACAATCCCTGTCAGCTGTCTGTCAGCAAGCTGCCAGTACTAGACGGTGAGTGCGGCGTCGACGTCGGGATGGACGTCGAACACGGTGTCCAGCGACGTCAGGTGCAGCAGCTTGGCGACGATCGGCGAAGGGGCGGCGAGGCGGAGGGTCGTCCGTACGGCCTCCGCATGCCTGCCGACGATCAGCAACGTGTTCAACGCGGCGGAGTCGATGAAGCGCACCCCGCTCAGGTCCAGCACCAGCAACGGGAGTGGCTCGGACATGGTGGCCAGGAGCTGATCGCGAAGATTCTCACAGTTCGACAGGTCGAACTCACCCGACGCTCTCATCACGACGGCGTCAGCCCGGGCGAGCGGCTCGGTGCGAAGGGTCCCGAGCGTGCGCGGAAAGTCGCCCTTGCTGGCGTCGAAAGCAGCGTGGATCGTCATACGTTCCCCTGACTCATAGGCGAACGCGGCCTGCGCCGCGGTCGGCCTCGCTGCTGGACCTGATGCGGACTCTACGCCCGCGGCACCTCCCGCGCACCCATCCGCGGAACCGACGGCCGAAGGGGCACCTTTCTCAATGTTCCAAGTCCCTTCCGGACGGACTCCAAGTCAGCTCGCCGCTCGCCAAGTCCGCGACCAGAGCGCGGAGCCACTCCGCCAGCCGAGTCCGGCCGGCGGAGGTCACGCGATAGACCGTCCGCTCCGGCAGCCGGCCCGCCCGGTTCACCGCGGCCGGCTCGATCAGCCCCTCGGCGACCAGCCGTTCGACGACCCCGTACAGCGACCCGCTCTTGTGCTCGGCCAGCAGGTCGTTGCCCCGATGCCTGGCGAGCTGCTGCAGCCCTACAACAGGTACCTTTTCCAAGCTATCGACCGAGTCAGGAGCCGCCGCGGCTGCCGTCGGACATGACCGCGGCGAGGGCCGCGGGCAACGAGGGGAAGACCGGCCAGGCGCGGTCCAGCGCGGTGATCGCGAGCATCCGCGTCACGGTCGGAGACGGCTCGGCGATGCTGAACGCGCAGCCCAACGAGGCGGCGCGGTGGGCGGTGGCGGACAGGACGCCGAGGCCGGACGAGTCCAGGAACGTGACCTTGGACAGGTCGACGATCAGCGCACTCGGCGACGCGGCGTCGGCCGCCAGCGCCGTACCGGTGACGCGCGACGTCATCGCGGCGATGAGCTTCTCTCGCAGCGACGACGCGGTCCCGGTGTCGACTTCCCCTTCCGGCGCAGCCACTGCAGCCGCTCCCACATGGCTCACAGTGACCTCCACGCGCGACCTCCCTCGATGCACGACGATGACAGGGCTCTACGGTGCTGAGCCGGCTGCCCGCCCGTACGCCTGCCACGTACCCAGGACGGCCCGGGGCAACACAGACAACTTCTCCGCAACCACTCTGTCACCTAACGTGAGCATACGGGCGACCACCGATCACACCACCAGCGCGGCTGTCGCGGCCTCGATACGCAGGCCGTCCAGCGCCTCCAACTGGTGGTTCGCCCGGTCGATCAGCTCGTCGAAGTCGAACGTCGCGAGCGTCGGCCCGCGGACCGCCACCGCGCGCAACGCGCGCCAGAGAGCGCGCTTGCCGTGGACGCCGAGGTACAGCGTCTCGAGTTCGAGGAGTCGGGTGAGCTCGGTGCTGCCGGTCGCGGCCTTGCTCAGCTTCAGCTGACCCAACTGCTCCAGCACGGCCGCCGCCGCGTGCTTGACCCGATGCTGTCGCGCTTCGACCCGGTCGACGATGGCGAGCAGCGTGTCCCGGTCGTCCTCGATCTCGTTGCGCAACTGCGCGAGCTGCTTCGCCAACCGCTCGTCGGCCTCGTCGGACTGCATCCGTTCGATCAGCTGGATGGCCGCCGTCGCACCGGCAAGGTGATCGTTCAGATAGATCTCCATGGAGTCGGTCGACATTCACACTCCGTTCTTCCCGCCTGCGAGGAGGGATCGCCGCGACTATCCGGGAGCCGAGCGGGTACGACGACTTTGCTCATCCGCATCCGCCATCCGTATGGAGGCCGTCGTGCGCATTGCCGCAGTCATCGTCGTCATCTGGTTGGTCATCGGTGTCCTTGCCGCCGTTCAACGCGGCTATTTCGGAGGATCCAGTACGAATTGCGCGAAAGCCGGAACGACTATCGTGACGATCGTCGCCGGACCGCTCAACTACGTCGGCGCTAACCCGAAGATCAAGTGCACGCTCCCCCAGCCGTCACGCTGAGGCTGACTCGCGGGAGACCACCTTGCCGTGCCGCGCGGTCGGATCGTGACGTTCGGTCGTTCCGTTGAGATCCTCGACGAACATCTCCGCACGTTCCCGACGGGCGATCCGCCGCGCGACGGCAACGGCGTCGAGACGACTGGGGTAGACCCGGGACGCGCGGCTCGCGCCGTCGCGATGAATGGCCCACATCTGTTGGCCTTTGTGGTCGACGGGCAGGACACGAACTGTCGGTGCCTGGGTATGCATTTCCGCACTCCTTGTCGTGTTCTTGGCGGGCGCGACCTTCGTTGGATCCGAGGCGCGCTGAGCCATCACAACGCGATTGGCGTGCCGGGGAACGCGAGGTGGAATTCACTTGGCCACCAACGCTTCCGCCTCCTCGCCACCTGGAGGAGGGAAGCGCACTGTTTGACCGCCCTCGCAATGGCAATACTGCCCCGTCGAGGCGGTCCGCTAAACCTCAGCTCGGTGGGTTCGGGAGCTCTCGCACGATCTTGGCCGCGAGCTCTCGTACTTTGACATTGCTGTTCTGCGACTGCTTGGAAAGCTCGGTCCAGGCTTGCTCGGCGGTGATTCCGCTCCGCGCCATCAAGATCCCGATCGCGTGGTCGATGGTGGACCGACTGTCCAACGCTGCTTGCAGATCCTCGGCGAGCTTGCGGGTCCGCGCGTGCCTTTGAGCGTTCGCGACGGCGGCCAGCGCCGAGTTGGTGAACAGGGCGAGCAGAGCAGCTTCCATGCCGTCGAATCGCTCAGGTTTGTTGCTGTACAGGTTGAACGAGCCGATCACGCTGGAGTCGGTCAGCAGCGGCGCGGCGAGATAGCCCAGCACACCTGCCTTCTCCGCGGCTTCGGCGAAGTGCGGCCACCGTTCGCGAGCGCCGTCGATGTCGGTACGGACGGGCTGGCGGGTCTCCGCCGCCTCCAGGCATGGACCGGCTCCCGCCTCGTACTGCGCCCGGTCGAGCGGCATCACGTCCACGCTGGTCGTGGCGACGGTCTCCGGCAGTCCGTGCGAGGCGTAGACCGTGATGCTCGCGTCGTAGCCCGGAGGGAACAGCCGCGAGGCGATGGTCGTCAGCCGCTGCAGCATCGGGGCGAGCTCGTCGTCACCGCCGAGGGTGTTCCAGAGGTCGCCCATGGTGGCGGCGACGTCGACGCCGTCGTACTCGTCGTCGCGCTCTGGGGACAGGTCGAGCTCAGCCATGGTGGATCACCCGCCCAGATTACCGCTGCGGTGCCCGCGTCAATCCTCGCGATATCTGGCATCCAGGACGCAATAGAGCCCAAAGCAGGCGAGACCGACCGCGATGATGCCGAGCAGGATCTTGCCGAACGGCTGCTCGGCCAACGTCTTCAGCGCCGCGTCCAACCCGGTCTGCTTGTTCGCGTCATGGGTCGCGGCGGCGACCACGATCAGCATGCCCACCGTTCCGTACGCGACGCCGAGGGCGCCGTAGCCGATCTGTCCCAGTCTGATCGCGCTCTTGACGGCGGCGGGCGACGCGCCCTTGAAGTCCAGTTCCTCGGTGAACTTCTTCTTCCAGCCTCGGTAGACGAGGTTGGCGGCGACGCAGATCACGGCGACTCCGACGGCTCCTACCAAGAGGAACCCCGCGGGCATCGCCAGCACCTTGGCGGTCAACGTCTGCTGGCCTCCGCCACTGGAGCTCTTGCCGAGGGCCGTCTTCGCGGCGGTGAAGGCGAGCGCGGCGACCACCAGGGCGTGCGCGGCGCTGGACACTCGGCGTTTCGTGCGGCTGCCTCGGTCCTGGATGTTTCGGTGTCCCCAGATCGCCACCGCGAGCTGCCAGACCGTGAACGCGGCGAGCCCGACGACGATCAGCCAGAGCAGGACCACACCCCCGGGCTGCTCGGCGATGGTCTGCAACGCGCCGCCCTTGCTGGGTTTGGCGGAGCCGGACTCACCGATCGCGATCCGGATCGCCAGGAACGCCACGAGCACGTGGACGAGCCCGTACGCGACCAGACCCACCCGTCCCAGCAACCGGACCGGCTTACTTCGGGCGGCTTCATGGGCAGTGGCCTCGGCGTTGCCCGCACTCATGGGTTCCTCCCCAGAAAGACAGCTTGCAAGCCATGGTTCTACCCACCGCTGCCTCGTTGACCCTTGCGGCAAGTGTCCCGATTCGCCTTGCTGTGCGCGGTTTTCGCCTGGGACCGATGCTATGCTAGCTGTCGTTCGTCAAGCGCAGATTGACGCCGGCGATGTCGGCTTCGCGTCTCGCCAGCATGAACGTGGAGGCGCCCATCGCGTCGCCGATCTCGGCATAGGTGAGGTCCACGACCAACTCGCGCGGGCGATCCTGAACGGCGCGCAGGAGTTCGGTCTGCAACTGCTGGATGCTGTCGACGTCGATGTCGCCTTTGAGGTGAATGCCCACCTCGTCGCGTCCCCTGTCGACGTTGATCTCCAAACTCACGGTGGTTCCTCGATCCTCCCCGCATCGGGTGTGTTGATATCTGCCTGCCCTGCATCGCCGCATGGAAACACCTCCCGGCGTGTCGCCAAGCCGGTCGGCGACTTCGGCCGGACGGGGTGAGCGCTATCTCTGGACGGCGGCGATGGTGAAGCCGTCCCGCCGCAACCGCCACACCAGGTCGTCGTGGTCGCTGGTGTCCGCGTTCCAACCGCCGACGGAGACGGCGGCGTAGCGGCGGACGTGCAACCGTCCATCCACCCACAAACCGGCGCACGCCATGCCCAGGCGTTCGAATGCGACCACCGCACTCCGCAGCTGCTCGGGCTCGGGTTCGTCGGCCGGTTCGTACACCGCGACATACCGGCCACGGGCTCGCGCCAGCCCCGACGCGTACAGCGCCCCGAGCGCGGGACCGTCCGCGCGGACCTGCTCGGCCCACATCGGCACCACGTCACCGTCGGCGGTCGACGACAGCAGCTTCACGTCGAGCCGCCGCCGCGGGTACTGGGCCGCCGCGAGCGCGCGCAGGACCCGGCCGGGCGATCCGTGCGTGAGCGGAACGAGCACGGTGTACGTCGGAAGACTGCTTTCGCCCACCGACAACGCGTCGGTCCGAGAGACAGTCACCACAAGGTCGTGGTCTGCCATGGCCCGACTATGAGGCCGCCCGGTCGCAGCCGAGTCGCATGTTGGTCGCAGCGTGGGGCTTACACGGGGTATCCGACGTTCTATCTTCATTTATGTGCGAGTGGGCATCTTGGGTCCGCTGGTCGTCTTGGACGGAGACCGGCCGATTCCGCTGGGCGGGGCGAAGGAGCGCGCGGTCCTCGCGACCTTGGCGCTCGACGCCGGCCGCGTCGTGCCCATCGACCGGCTCGTGGACGTCGTCTGGCCTGGTGAGCCGCCGCGTACGGCGGTCAAGACGGTGCAGAACTATGTCCTCCGGCTACGCAAACGGCTGGCCCCTTTGCTGGCGATCGAGACGGTGACCCGCGGGTACCTGCTGCGCGGCGGACCCGACACGACCGACGTCGGCGTGGTCGCGCGGTTGCGGGCGGAGGCGGACTCGGCCGCTCGTTCCGGGGACACCTCGCGCCGGCTCGCCTGCCTGCAGGAGGCATTGGCGCTGTGGCGGGGACGGTCACTGTCGGAGTTTCTCGCGCTGCCGGCGTTGGCGAGCGAGGCGGCGCGGCTGGACGAGTTGCGTACGGTGCTCCGCGAGGACGCGATGGACGCCGAGCTCGCCGCCGGCCGGCACCAGGAGCTGGTCGCCGAGCTGGAGAGCCAGGTCGCGGCGAACCCGTTGCGCGAACGGCTGTGGACGCAGCTGATGCTCGCGCTCTACCGCAGCGGCCGGCAGGCGGACGCGCTGAACGCGTACCGCCGGGCCCGTACGGTGCTGGTCGAGCAGCTCGGCCTCGAGCCGAGCCCGCAGCTGCGGGCGCTGGAACGTTCGATCCTCGAGCAGGATCCGTCTCTCGGGGCTCCCGTTCCTGGCGCCCCTCGATCGCCGTTGCCGCAGACCGTTACGTCGCTGATCGGCCGTCAAGACGACGTTGACGAGGTGCTCGAGCTCGTCTCGGACAGCCCGTTGGTGACGTTGACCGGGGTGGGCGGGATCGGCAAGACCCGGATGGCCTTGGCGGTCGGCGAGGCTTGGTTGCGGGCGACAGGTCGCCCGGTGTGGCTGGTCGAGCTCGCGCCGCTCGACAACGGCGCCGCCGTGGCCGCTACCGTCGCGGCCTCGGTGAGTCCGGCGACGACGTCCGACGATCCGATCGAGGTCATCGTGTCGGCGCTGGATCGTCAGCCGGGCTTGCTGATTCTGGACAACTGCGAGCATGTGATCGATCAGGCTTGCGCTCTCGCTGACGCTCTGCTGCGCCGGTCTCGTGGGGTGCGGGTGCTGGCGACCAGCCGGGAGCGGCTCGCGATCAACGGCGAGCGGGTATGGCCCGTACCCGCTCTGGCGGCGCCGGACGCGTCGAGCCTCACCGGGGCGGACGATCCGAGCGAGATTCCTTCGGTGCTGCTGTTCTGTGAGCGTGCTCTGTCCGCGACACCGGGGCTGACGTTCGACCGTGCCGCGCTGCTGCGGGTGGCCGAGGTGTGTCACCGGCTGGACGGCGTACCCCTCGCGCTCGAGCTGGCCGCCGCGCAGCTTCCCGTGCTGTCGTTGGACGAACTGATGACGCGGCTCGACGATCCGTTCAGCGTTCTCGGCGGTGGTGGTCGTACGTCCCTGCCGCAGCATCGCACGTTGCAGGCGGCCATGGACTGGAGCCACGGGCTGCTGGATGCCCCTGCTCGGTTGGTGTTTCGCCGACTGTCGGTGTTCCCCGGGGCGTTCTCGCTGGCCGACGCGGAGGCGGTCTGCGTCGACCGTTCGTTGGCTCCTGCTCTGGTCTTTCCGGTGCTGTCCGTCCTGCAGGGGTTGGTGAACAAGAGCCTGGTGACGGTCGACGGCGCGTTGGGTGAGCGGCGCTTCCGGATGCTGCAGACGATGCGGGACTACGCGCGGGTGCAGCTGGATCGTGCTGGTGAGACAGCGGAAACCAGGCGTCGTCACCTGCGGCAGCTGCTCGCCGTCGCGGACATGTCGCTGCCCGCGAAGTATGCCGAGGTCGACCGTGTCGCTGGCTACCTCGCGGACATTCGGGCCGCGGTGGACTGGGGCCTGGCGTCTGGAGAGGCGATCCTGGTGACAGAGCTGTTGACGTCTGCGTGGGGGTACCTGCGATCTGGTGCGCCTCACGAGGGACGACAGTGGCTGCAGCGCGCCGTGAACACCGAGCCGCGATCCACCGGCGTAGGTCGGGCCCGCGCGCTGATGGCTCTCGCGCACCTGCGGCTGCAGGGATACGAGCTGGAACTTGCCCGCGAGGCTGCCGAGGAGGCGTTCAGGATCGCTTCCAGGCTTGATGATCGGTTGGTTCTCAGTCAGGCGCTCTTCACGATGGCCCGACCTGCCCACCTCGGCGACGACCCCTCGACCGCCCTGCATTGGTACGAACGTTCACTCGCTGTCGCGCAGGCAGCGAAGAACACGTACCTCACGGCCAGGACGATGTATTTCCTGGGCGTTCTGCTCACCGACCAGGGCCAGTACGACCGCGGGATCAGGCTGCTCGACTCGGCGGCTGTCGCGTACTCGTCCTTCGGCAGTGCGGACGAGGCCTCTGTGCTGTCGTCGCGGGGGCTCGTCGCCTATCGGCTCCGCGATCTGGAAACGGCCGCCGACACCCTCGGTCGTGCCGTGCGGCTCTTTCGCTCCTTCGGTTATGCGCCGAGTCTCTGCGAGCCCCTGCATCGCCATGCTCACGTCCTGCGCTGCCTCGGCGATCGGCAAGGGGCTCGCGCTGCCGCGACGGAGAGTCTGACCATTGGCGAGGCCGTTGGAGCCCGTGGCGACACGATTTTGGCTCGGCATGCGCTGGCCGAGCTCGCGTTGGACGAGGACCGCCTGGCGGACGCGGCTTCGGAGCTCTCTCAGGGGCTTGCCTCGGTGACTGGCACTGACGACCGCTGGATTCTGATCGAGCTGGTGGAGGCCGGCGTACGGCTTGCCGCTGCGGTGTCCGCGTGGTCGTTCGTCGCCCGGCTGTTGGGGGCGGCCGACGGGCTGCGGGAGGCGATCCTGTTCGCCCACGAGCCGGTGAAGGCGGCGGATCTGGACGGTGCGCGCGGCCTTGCGCTGGCGTCGCTTGGTGGGGCTGCGTACTCAGCCGCGTATCTGGCGGGGCAGCGGCTCGGTGCGCGCGGTGCCGCCTCGTTGCTGCGCGATCTGCTGGAGGACGCGGCTCCGCTGGCCGGGATTTCGTCCACAGGGTGAGGTTTCGGCGAGTTTTCCACAATTCGCCTTCCGGGACCCTTTTCGGGGTGGTTCTTCGGGCACGGTTGTGTCACAGCCGGTTTCCGAGGAGGTACGCGATGTCACTGCAGAACGAGTCACCATTCAGCGCTGCTGGCTGGGTTGCCGGTGAGGTGCGTTACGGAATGTCCGAGGACCAGCGGCGTCCCTGGGCGGCGTTTCGGTTCGTGTGGACGGAGCGTCGGTTCGACAAGGAGCGGGGGACGTACGTGGACTTCGGGGGTGGGAACTTCGTGACGGTGTGGTGCAACTGGGAGCTCGCGCGGCACGTCACGTCCAGCCTGCACAAGGGCGACCCGGTGCTGGTGGTCGGGCGATTACGCGTGGAGGAGAAGGAGATCAACGCGAGGAAGTACGGGGAGGCCGAAGTGTCGGCGTACGCGGTCGGCCACAACCTCTCGTGGGGAACGTCAGCCTTCCGCCGAGTCCGCGTCGCCCGCTCCACGGCGTCCGAGTCCCCACCATGGGATCGCACAACGGAGGCGGCGCCAGAACCGGCGGCCGACGAGCAGCCCGAAGCCGCCTAACCAAGCACCCCCAGACCGGGTGCGGTCCCCCGGCCGCACCCACCCCGGGCGGCACCGCGCCAAGCCGCCCAACCCCGCGGCCCTCACCGCCTGACCCGGTGACGCGCCGCACCGGCTGGGCGGGGACTGGGCTCACCGCGTGCCCCACACCACGCGACGGGCCCACCCCGCCCAGCCATCCACCACAGAGCCGCGGCGTGGCACCGACAGCTGTCCGGTGCCACGCCGCACGGTCGGGCAGGGCTGAGTTTGAGAGGTGCTCATCCCGCCCGGCCAACCCTCACCCCGCGAACCGGTGCTCGCTGAACAGACCGGGTGACCTACCCCGCCACCCCTCGCGCTCACCCCCGGCGCGCTGTTCAGCGGGCACCCCAGCGGGCGAAGAGCTCGTAGCCCGGAGTCAGCAGGTGCGCTGGGTCGAACCGCTCCTTGTCCTGCACGATCCCCGGCCACAGCACCCCGAAGTGCTCCCGCCAGTCGGCGGGACTCCACGGCAGGGCGCTGACCGGATACAGCACACCACCGGCTTCTCTTACCTGCTTGTAGAACCGCGCGTTCTGCGCCACCAACGACTCCGGCCCGAAGCGGATCAGGTTGAACACGAAGGCCACCGGCTCGGACGGCACCCGCAGCAGCGGAGTGCGCAGGGCAGCCGTGGGCACGGGGTAGAACAACACCCGCCCGTGCGCACCCAGGTCGGACGCCTGCAGCGAGTGAACGATCGACGAGGCGACCTCCACCGCCGTCGACGAGGGCAGGAACGTCAGGAACCAGGGATGCGCCAGCGACCACTCCCCCGTCGACCGCAGCAGCTCGGTGAACCGGTCGAACCCATGGACGTACGCCGCATAAGGCAGCTCGTCGACCTGCGCCGAAGCATCCAGCTCCGCCGCGCCATCGAAGACCCCCACCTCCAGCACGTACTGCCGGGAGTCGCCCACCAGCACCGAGCCCTGCAGATGATCCACCCCTCCGCGCTCCAGCAACCTCAGCTGAGCGGAAGCCAGCGCCGCCAGCGACGGGTACGGCAACGTGTACAGCCGCACCGACGACGGCGCGGGTACGAGGGTCAGCTCCGCTCGCACGATGATCCCGAACTGCCCCAGCCCACCCCGCACAGCGTCGAACAAGGCCGGATTGACCGTCGGCGAGCACGTCACGACCGACCCCGATCCCGTCACCACCTCCAGCGACAGCACGTTGTCCGTCTGGAACCCGTACCGATGCGTCGCCCCACCCACGCCCCCGACCGACAACGTCCCGCCGACGGACAGGTCGAGGAAGTTCGGCAACACCGGCGGCGTCAACCCGGTGGACAGCGCAGCGGCGACGACCGAACGCCACGAAGCCCCCGCCTCCACCACGACCCGGTCGGCACCCACCACGGACACCGACGACAGCTCGGCGAGGTCCACCACGACCCCACCGGCCACCTGACTCCGCCCATAGACCGAGTGCCCCAGCCCGCGCGCCGCCACCTGCCATCCCCGCGCCGCGGCCCACCGGACGGCCACAGCCACGTCCGAGACCAACGCCGGCCGCGCCACCACCGCGGGCACGGACCGCACCACATGCCCGAAGTCGTCCGCGGCCAACGCCAATGCCGACGGCGAGGTCAGCACCGAACCAGAGAACCCAGCGATCTCCATCACACTTGACAACGTTCCCCGCCAGCCCGATCCGCACCACCCCAGAATCCTGGGGACCGTTGCTAGCCTGAAGAACGTGGCCACGCTGCAGGTAGCTCGCAAAGCGGTCACGAAGCTGGTCAGCCGTGGCCTCGGCCCGCGCGAGTTCGCGAGCAACGCCGCGAGCGCCCTCCGCCGCTTCGTGCCGTACGAAGGCGCCTGCCTGCTCACCCTCGACCCCGCCACGCTCCTCCCCACCGGCGAGTACGTCGAGAACGGCCTCCCACCCAGCACCAGAACCCGCCTGCTCGAGATCGAGCTCCTCGACCACGACGTCAACAAGTTCGCCGCCCTCGCCCGCACGACCAGCACGGCAAGAGCTGCCAGCCTCAGCGCAGCCACCCAAGGCGACCTCGACCGCAGCCTCCGGCACCGCGAAGTACGCAAGCGCTACGGCCTCGACGACGAGCTCCGCGCCATGCTCGTCGACGGCTCCGGAACGTGGGGCGCGCTCACCCTCATGCGCACCCAAGGCCAACCCCGCTTCACCAAAGCCGAAGTCGACCTCGTCGCCACCCTCGCCGGAGACCTCGCCCAGGGCCTCCAACGCGCCGCACGGACCAACGCGCCGCACGACGACTCCGTCGGCGTCCTCACGGTCACCAGAGACGGCACGAAAGCCAACCACGCCGCCAAGCGCTGGCTCGACGAGCTCTCACCCGTCGCGGTCGACTCCGTCGTCTACCAAGCCAGATCCACCGGCGACGCCTACGCCAGAGCCCGCACCGAGCAAGGCACCTGGCTCGCCCTCAGAGCCACCCAGCACGACCACGCCGTCACCGTCACCATCCAACCTGCACAGGCGAACGAGCTCGCCCCGCTGATCGCCGACGCCTACGGACTCACCGCACGCGAACGCGCCATCACCGAGCTCATCGCGCAGGGCCACGCGACGAACGAGATCGCCACGCAGCTGCACCTGTCCCCATACACCGTGCAGGACCACCTCAAGGTGATCTTCGACAAGACCAGCACGAAGACCCGCGGCGAGCTCGTCGCGCGGATCTTCTTCGAGCACTACGCCCCGAGGTTGTAACGGCAGCGCGCCAACGCCGCGGGCGAAGAGCCCGAAGCGAGCTCCTCGGCCACCAACCGCCCCACCGTCGGCCCCAGTGTGAGCGCCGAGTGCAGCACCGCCACGTACAACGACGGCGACACGTATCCGATCACCGGCCCGGCCGGAGGCATCGGCCGAAGCCCCACCGCGTGCCCGAGCAACCGCGCCGAGTCCGCACCGGAGAACGACGCCTGGAACGTGGCGAACGTCCGTTCCATATCCACTGACAACGGAGCCGTCAGCCGCAACTCACCGGGCCGCACCTCGCGCGCCTCGAAGTCAGGCGTGGCGATGATCGTCCGTACCAGCCCCTCAGGCGCCGAGGCCCACAGCAACAACGCCGGTGCCTCCTCCACCGGAACGGGCGACAGCCCCGCCACCCCGGTCCCCGCCGCCAACACCACCGTCGAAGCGCCGAAGTCCAACGACGTGACCGGAAAGTCGTACGAAACTTCCGCACCGAACGAGACCGCACCCTCGACGAGCAAGGCCGTCAGCCGGACCGGATCGACCGCGAAATCCCCCGGCGTGAAGACAGCGAAGTCGGGCACAGCGAGCAACGAGGGCTCGAGAAGAGCGATCTCCTCCGCAGAAACCAGCCGCTGACCAGGGCCGACCGACATCGTCACACCCGGCCGCGTCGACCCCTCCGTCCACACCAACGAGCCGGAACGTCGCAGGGAGAAGTCCGGAAGTTCCACAGCCAGGCGTTCGTAGTCCGCGTGCACGAACAGGCGCAGCTCGTCGGCCCCGCCCGGCCAGTCCCCGCCGGCGGTGTCGCCCACCCAGGCGAACGAGCCACCCGTCACTCCCTGCGCCGGAGCCGCGTGCTGCTCGACCAGGCGCACGCGAATCCCCCGCTGAGCAAGGTGATACGCGATCGACGCGCCGACGATGCCGGCTCCCACCACCACAACAGAATCCACGACGAGGCACCCTATCCAGCCGGCCGGAGCCAGCGAACCCGATTAACCGCGTGGGGCCCGGACCGGGTACTGGCTGGTCCGGGCCCCCGTCCTCCGACGTCCTGACGGCTCGAGTCGCGTCAGACGGTCGTGGCCGCGGCGCATCGCGCCGGGGCCGACCAGCCGGCTCGGCTCGGCTCGAAGACAGCCGCGACCAGTAACGCTCATCTGGTCAGTCCATGGGGATCGGTGCTGGCGTGCGGTGGTGAAGTGTTACTTTCGGCTAACGAGTGACTTCGAAGAGTGGTTATGGACATCGGCCTTGAAAAGGGACATATCTTTCGCACTGAGGGTCGCCGCCGAGGTGTGCCTGACGCTCGGCGTGCTGGTGGCGCTGTTCGTCGGGTACGAGCTGCTGTGGACGAGCCACGTCACCGGCGAGGCGCAGCGCGAGGCCGCGTCGTCGTTGCAGCGGGCCTGGATACCGCCACCACCGTCGACTCCGTCGACTCCGTCGAGCAAGGGCGTCCCGGCTGACCCCGCGCCCAAGCTGGGCGAACCGTTCGCGATGCTTCGGATCCCGCGCCTGGGCGACGCGTGGCAGTGGGCGGTGTACGAGGGCGTTCGAAGGGACGACCTGCGCAAGGGGCCCGGCCACTACCCCGACACGGCGCGGCCCGGCCAGGTCGGGAACGTGGTGATCGCCGGGCACCGGACGACGAACGGAGAGCCGTTCGCGCACCTCGACCGGCTGCGGAACGGCGACCAACTCGTCCTCGAGACGGCATCGAGGCGGGTGGTCTACCGCGTGGACGCGGCCGAGATCGTCCCGCCCACGCGGATCAGCGTGCTGCTGCCCGTACCGAACAAGCCAGGCGCAAAGCCGACGCAGGCGCACCTGACGCTGGTGACCTGCCACCCGCGCTGGGGCTCGACCTCGCGGCTGATCACGTACACCACGCTGGTGAGCTCGACCCCGCGCCGGCTGCCCGGGAAGGTGTGAGATGTACGCCTGGATCTGGCGCAGGCTGCCCGGCGGAGTGCCGACCAAGCTGCTGTGCGCCGTAGCGCTCGGAGCGGTCGTGCTGTGGCTGCTGTTCGGCTACGTCTTCCCGTGGCTGGACGACCACCTCGGTTTCAGCGGCACGTTGTGGACGTAAGGCCATTCGCCTGGAAGCCTGTCCCCGGAAGTGTTCGGGTCGGCTGGAGGACCGATGGCAGTGATCAACAGGCGGGCGTTCTTGTCGTGGCTGTCGACGAGTGGGCTCGCGCTTACGGGCGTCGCGGCGCTGACTGAGCCGGCTTCGGCCGATCGGGGCGGCGAGGACGTGCTCGTGCTCGCCGGCGGGACGCTGATCGACGGTACGGGTGGGAAGCCGCGGCACAACGCGACGATCGTGCTGGTCGGCGACCGGATCGTGGCGATCGGCCGTCCCCGGCACGCGCTGCCCGAGGGCGTGAAGGTCGTGGATCTGCGCGGCAAGTACGTCCTCCCCGGCCTGTGGGACTCCCACGCGCACACCGACAACCTGCCGAAGATCCACCTGCCGCTGTGGATCGCGAACGGCGTCACCTCGGTCCGCGAGATGTGGGGCCTGGCGCACCTGCCCGCGATGCGGGAGCGGATCGAGGCCGGCGAGATCCTCGGGCCGCGGATGGTGATCGCCAGCAAGATGATGGACGGCCCGTACGCGGGGTCCAGCGTCCCGTCGAACGCGGCCGTCGTCCGTACGCCCGAGGAGGCGCGCGCCGCGGTCCGTGCGGCCAAGAACAGCGGCGCCGACTTCGTCAAGATCTGGTCGCTGCTGGAGCCGGAGCTGTTCGAGGCGATCGCGACCGAGGCACACCGGCGCGGGCTGCCGCTCTCCGGGCACCTGCCCGACCGCGTGCCGGTGCTCGACGGCATCCGGGCCGGCATGACGACGATGGAGCACCTGCACGGCATCCCGCTCGACGTGTCGTCCCGGCGGGACGAGTTCCGCGCGCTGATCAACAGCACGCCGGTCGATCCGGCGAACCCGGCGGCGTACTACTTCTTCGTGCGCCAGTTGGAGATGGAGGCGATCAAGTCGTACGCCCTGCGCCGCGCGGAACGGCTGTTCTCCGCGCTCCGGCGCTCGCGTACGGTGCTCACGCCGACGATGACCGTGCAGCGCTTCTTCACGTTCCCGCCGTCGTTCCACCGGGCGGACCCGCGGGTGAAGTACATGCCGCCGTGGTTGGTCGAGTCGTGGAACGCGAACATGGGCCCGGAGTGGACGCCCGCGCAGATCGAGGCGGGGCAGGCGTACTACCGCGCGGTCCTGGAGCTGGTCGGGTCGATCAACGAGGCCGAGGTGGTCCAGCTGGCCGGCTCGGACTCGCTGGTGCCGTACCAATTCGCCGGCTTCAGCCTGCAGGACGAGCTCGGCTGGCTGGTGGACGGCGGCCTCACGCCGATGCAGGCCATCCTCGCCGCGACCCGCAACCCCGCCCGCATGGTTGGCCTCGGGCACCTGAGCGGGACCGTTCAGCCCGGCAAGTGGGCGGACCTGCTGGTGGTCGACGCGGACCCGCTGGTGAACATCCGCAACACCCAGCGCATCCACGCCGTCGTGACCCGCGGCCGGTTGATCACGCGGGCCGAACGCGAACGCATGCTCGCCGCCGTCGCGGCCGAGGCCCAGGTCACCCCACCACCGGCAGCCCCGGCCGCCAACTGCTGCGGAACCACCGGCATCTACGTCCGCCACTAGCCGCACCCGGCTAGCTGCCGTAGGGGTCGGCGGCGTCGCGGAGGCCGTCGCCGACGAAGTTGAGGGCCATCACGGTGACGATGACGGCGGCTCCGGGGAGGAGTAGCCACGGGGCGCTGGCCAGTACGCGGATGTTCTGCGCGTCCTGCAGCAGCACGCCCCAGGACACCGCGGGTGGGACCAGGCCGAGGCCGAGGAACGACAGCGCCGTCTCGGCCAGGATCACCGACGGCACCGCCAACGTGAGCGTCGTGATGATGTAGCTCGTCATGCCCGGCAGCAGATGCCGCACGATGATCCGCCCCCGGCCGGCCCCGTCGAGCTCCGCCGCCAGTACGTAGTCCTCCGTACGCAGCTCGAGGAACTTCCCCCGGATCACCCGCGCCAAACCGGTCCATCCGATCAGCGACAGGATCAGCGTGATCGCCAAGTACGTCTGCACCGGCCCCCACCCCGGCGGCACCGCGGCGGCCAGCCCCAGCCACAGCGGCAACGTCGGGATCGACATGATGAACTCGATCCCCCGCTGGATCACCGTGTCCGGCGCGCCACCGAAGTATCCCGACACCCCGCCCAGACACACCCCTAGTACCAACGCCACGACGACGCCGAAAAGCCCTACGGACAAGGATATTCGCGCCCCATACAGCAGCCGGCTCGCCAGGTCCCGCCCCTGCGCGTCGCCACCCAGCGGATAGAACGGCTCCCCCGCCCGCACCGGACCGAGGAAGTGCCGGTCGAACGGGATCAGCCCGAACAGCTTGTACGAAGCACCCTTGGCGAAGAACCGCAGCGCGATCGGCTTCGACTCGTCGACGGTGAACCGCCGTTCCATCGTCTTCGGATCCGCGGACGACCGATACCCGTCGACGTACAGCCGCGGCCCACCCTCGAAGCCGACGCGCACCTGCTGCGGCGGCGCGTACGCGTAGGTCGAGTGGTACGCGCTCTGCGTCGTCGGTGCCCAGAACTCACACGTCGCCGCGCCGACGTACGCCAGTCCGACCACCACCATGCACACGACCGCCAACCGGTGCTTGCGAAACCGCCACCACATCAGCTGGCGTGGCGACGCGAACGAGACCTCGGCCACCTACATCAGCCCCGATCGGATGCGCGGGTCGACGACCGCGAGCAGGATGTCCGACACCAGCGTCCCGAACACGGTCAGCACCGAGACGATGAGGATGATCGAGCCCGCCAGGTACATGTCCTGCGCCTGCAGCGCGCCGAGCAGCAACGGTCCCGTACTCGGCAGCCCGAGCACCTGCGCCACGATCACCTCGCCACCGAACAGCCCCGGCAGGATCCAGCCGGCCGTCGAGATGAACGGGTTGAGCGCCACCCGGACCGGATAACGCAGCAGCACTTGACGTTCGGTCAGCCCACGCGCTCGTGCCGTGACGACGTACGGCTTGTGCAGCTCGTCGAGCAGGTTCGCCCGCAGTACCCGGATCGTTCCGCCGACGCCTTCCAGCGAGAGCACGAGGACCGGTAGCCACAAGTGGGCAAGCAGATCCAGCACCTTGCCGAGGTTCCAGCGCGCGTCCACCCACTCCGGCGAGAACAATCCGCCGACGGACACCCCGGCGAAGCGGAACATCAGGTACGACACCGCGAGCGCCACCATGAACCCCGGCACCGCGATGCCGAGAAACGCGAAGCTGGTCAGCACATAGTCGCCGACGGAGTACTTCTTGATCGCCGAGTAGATGCCCGCCGGCAATGCGACAAGCCAACCCAGCAAGAGCGTCGAGACACCGAGCACGATCGTCCACGGCAGTCGCTCGGCGAGCAGCGCCGACACCGGCCGGCCGTACTTGAACGACTGCCCGAAGTCGCCGTGCAGCACGATGTTGCTGATCCACTTCCAGTACTGCGTGAGAACGGACTGGTCGAGCCCGTACCGCACCCGCAACGACGCGAGGTACGCAGGATCCGCACCCTGGCCGGACTTCTCCAGGTTCGCGGCCAGCGTGGTCAGGTAGTCGCCCGGCGGCAGCTGGATGATCAGGAACGCCACGATGGAGATCCCGAACACGGTCAGGACCATGTACGTGAGCCGCCGCAGAACGAAGTAGCCCATGCTCAGTGCTTCGACGGGTCCTCGTACGAGACCTGCTCCAGCAGCGTCGCCATGTCGCCGCCGACGTGATAGCTCTCCATCGCGTGCTCGCGGATGTTGTACAGATCGGCGTTCGCCACCATCGGGTGCGTCGGCGTCATCACGGTCCCGATCACCCAGACGTTCTTGTCGTGCAGGTCGAGGATCGCCCGTCCGAGCTCGAGCCGCTTGGCCTCGTCGACCTCCTGCTTCAGCTGGTCGTACAGCTCCTGCAGCTTGCGGATGTCGCCGGTCGGCTCGGTGCCCTGCTCACCGTTCGACTGGTACCACACGCCGTTCATCGGTGCCCAGAACGCGCTGAGCGCGGTAGGGACGACCGACCCCGGGTCGATGTCCCAGATGTAGGTTTCGGTTGTGCTGCAGGCGATGTCGTACTTCGCCTCGGGTACGCGCTGCCACCACAGCTCGCCGGCGATCAGGTGCGCGAACGCGTTGATCCCGACCTTCGCCCAGTAGTCGACGACGAGCTGGTAGAGCTCGACGAGGTCCTGCTGCTGGATCATCAGCTC
Organism: Tenggerimyces flavus; assembly: GCF_016907715.1. Taxonomy (NCBI): domain Bacteria; kingdom Bacillati; phylum Actinomycetota; class Actinomycetes; order Propionibacteriales; family Nocardioidaceae; genus Tenggerimyces; species Tenggerimyces flavus. The sequence goes on from NZ_JAFBCM010000001.1 coordinate 6,905,053, forward strand.
CAGTCGCAGCTTCTTCCCGTCGAGGCGGAGCCGGAAGCCGTCCTTGTCGCGCTCGGTCAGGCCGAGGCCGTCGAGCAGGCTGTTCGCCTTGGCGACGTCGTACTCGATGAAGCGTTGGCCCATGCCCTTGACGAAATAGATGTCCTCGGCCTGGCCGCACGGGTGCTGGATGATGCCCTGGCCGACGTACAGCGTCTCGTTCAGCTCCTGCCGGTTGATCGCATGGGAGAGCGCGGCGCGGAAGTCGGCCTTGCCGAACAGGTCGCGCAGGATCGTGTCGGGATGGTTCTGGTTGAGGCTGATCGCCGGCAGCGCGGCGTCGTCCTTCCAGGACAGGACGCGGTAGCCGTTCTTGTCGGCATTGCGCAGCAGCACGGGCATGTCCCGGAACGTCAACGCGGCCGTGCCGATGTCGAGATCGCCGTTCGCCGCCCGAAGCACGATCGTCTCCGGCTCGGCGAAGAACCAGGTGATCCTGTCGACGTACGGCAGCTGCCGCCCGTCCGGATCGACCTTCCAGTAGTACGGGTTGCGTTCGGCGACGGCCTGGCCGCCGGCTTTGGCGGGCTTGGCGATCTTCCACGCCCCCAGCACGGGGCGGTCGGGGTTCAGCCAGAAGTCGTTCTTGGCGGCGAACAGGTCGTTCCAGCCGTTGTACGCCTCCGCCTTCGCCTGCTTGGTGAGCGACGCCAGGTCGGTGAAGTCGGGATGGAACTTGCTCAGGTAGTGCTTGGGCTGCATCAGACCGAGCGCCGCGTCAGGGAAGCAGAAGAACTTCAGCAGCAGGCCGTGCGGGGCGGCGAACTTGAACGCGATCGTGTGGTCGTCGATCTTCTCGAAGTCGACCGCTTTGCCCTGCTGGGAAAGCCATCCCCACGGCTGCGGAGTCAGGGTCTTGTTCAGCAGCACGTGGTCGTGCACGAACATCAGGTCGTCGGTCGTGAACGGTGTGCCGTCGGACCACTTGACGCCTTCGCGGAGGTGGAAGACGTACGTACGGCCGCCGTCCTCGATGTCCCACGACTCCGCCAGCCCGGCTTGCGGGGCGGTGGACTCGAGGTTCCACTCGGCCAGGCACGACCTGCCGAGGTTGCGCATCGGGTAGCCGTCCGCGGCGTCGATCTGGCCCTTGCGGAACGTTCCACCGAACGATCCGGGCTTGGTCATGGGCTGCACCACGAGGGGCTTGTTCGGCAGCCGTTCGGAGAGCTTGGGGAGTTTTCCCTGCTGCACAAGGGCCGCGAGCATCGGCGACTCCTTGGCGCCGGCGTCCGCGCCGGTGTTGCCGTTGCCCTTTCCCTCGTCCGGCCCTTCGGGATCGGTGGAGAGGAACGAGCAGCCAGCCAGGGCGGAGCTGCCGCCGACAAGTGCTGCTGTCAGAAGCAGCGATCGGCGTGAGATATCGATTGCCAAGGTGAGTCGCTCCTTGCCGAGGAGGAGGCGCCCGGATCTTGGGAACGATAGTTGCGAAATTGCCCAAGACAACAAAGCTGACCAAAAGCCGGCCTGAGTCTGCCCGATCGGGCAGGTTTGCCTTCCCGTTCGGTCCTCGGACTGGCAGAGCGAGAAAACGATTGCCTAGGGTCGAGTCGATGATCCCGTTGCCTCAGCGTTTCTCCTTGTCCGATGGGCGGTTCGCGTTCGCCCCCGCGATGCGACTCACAGGTCCGCCCGACCTCACCGCGCTGGTCCGGCAGGAGCTCGGCGACCTCGGCGTCGGCTGGTGCGAGACGTCGACGGGCGAGATCCCCGCCCTGGCTGTCGGTCTCGATCCCGCGCTCGCCCGCGAGGGGTACGTCGTGCGGATCTCAGCCGACGCCGTCCAGCTCTCCGGCGGATCCGCGGCCGGCGTGTTCTACGGACTGCAGACGCTGCGGCAGCTGTTGCCGGCGTCGGCCTTGCGGCGCGCGCAGGGCTTCCACGACTGGTCGTTGCCGGGTGGCGAGATCGCGGACGAGCCGTCGTTGTCGTGGCGCGGCCTGATGATGGACGCCGCGCGACACTTCATGCCGAAGGACTTCCTGTTCAAGCTGATCGACCTGCTGGCGTTGCACAAGCTGAACGTGCTGCAGCTGCACCTGACCGACGACGAGGGCTGGCGGTTCGACTGCGCGCGGTACCCGCTGCTGACCTCGGTCGGCGGCTGGCGGCCCGAGACGCGGATGCATGCTCAGCCGACCGGCGACGGCACGCCGCACGGCGGCTTCTACACCCAGGACGACCTGGCCGAGATCGTCGCGTACGCGGCGCGCCGGTTCGTCACCGTCGTGCCGGAGATCGAGCTGCCGGCGCACGCGGCCGCGGCGATCAGGGCGTACCCGGCGCTGGGGACCGCGGAGCCGTCGACCGTCCTGAACGTCGAGGACTCCACGCTCTCGTTCGTCTTCGACGTGCTGGACGAGGTGCTCGCGGTGTTTCCGAGCGAGTTCGTGCACGTGGGCGGCGACGAGGTCCCGCCGGGACCGTGGGAGCGGGATCCGGGTGCGCTCGCGCGGATGCGGGCGCTGGGGCTGACGGACGCGGCACTGTTGCGGGACTGGTTCATGGGTGAGGTCGGCCGCTGGTTGTCCGCACGAGGGCGGCGGATGGTCACCTGGGGTGGACTCGATCCCCGCTTCGCGCCACCGAACGCGGCGGTGATGTCATGGCAGAGCATCGAGGCCGGCGTCGAGGCCGTACGGTCCGGGCGGGACGCGGTGATGGCACCCGCGTCGCCGACCTACTTCGACGCCTACCAGTCCGAGAGCGACGACGAACCGATGGTGATGGGCGGACTCACGACCGTGGAGTCGCTCGTCGAGTACGCGCCCGTTCCGCCGTCCTTGTCCGCGGCGGAGGCGGAGCGGATCCTGGGGACGCAGAGCGAGATCTGGACCGAGTACCTGCCGACGCCAGCGCGGGTGGAGTACATGGTGTTCCCGCGCCTGTGCGCGTTCGCCGAGGCCGCGTGGCGGACGACGCAGAGCCGTTCGTACGCCGACTTCCTCCCTCGGCTGCGCGCGCACCTGCCCCGGCTGGACGCGCTCGGCGTCAACTACCGGCCGCTGGACGGCCCGCACCCGTGGCAACGCGGTGGGACGGGCCGCTTCCGCCGACCTCGCTAGGACGAGGGCGGCGGCGGGCTGGCGTCCTCGGCGAGCTTGCGCATCCTCTCGATGTACACGTCCAGCTCGCCGTCCATCCGGACCGTGTCCTGCATGAACTCGTTCATCTGCTGCTTCATCGCCGTGACCTGCTCGTTGAGCTCTTCCATGTCCGGACGGCCGTCCTCGCCGAGCGTGACGTCCAGCACGACCTGGATCTGCGCGTGCGTGTCCTGCCGAGCCGCGTTCACCAGCCGCACGATCTCGGCGGCCAGGTCCTCCGACGGCATCCGAAGGACGCGCGGGTCCAGGGTCAGGGAGGTGACGCCAGCCGACTCGGAGAACGACACCTGGATGCGCTCGTCGTCGCTCTTGGCGGTGCCGGTCACCTCGTTGATCTTGGCCTGCAGCTCCTCCGCGCGGGCGAGCTGCTCCCGCTGCTGGGCGATGATCTCCTCCGGAGACTGCAGCAGGTCCCTCAGATCAAAGCTGTCCGACGCCGACATTCCCCGACTCTCCTAGCATGATGAGCGAACTCAGACCTTGACCGCACGAAGGTACTTCTCGGCGATGTCCTTGACGATGTCGACCCCGGACTGGCCCAGATTCGCCCAGCCTCCGCCCTCGATGTCGCCGATCTTGTACGCGTCGGTGCCGGCGGCGTTGAGGGTCATCAGGCCGACGATGCCGGCGTGTGCCCAACCGACCTTCACCATGATCTCGTCCATCACCTGGATGACCTTGCGCGCGATCTCGACGACCGGCTTGAGGCTGGTACGGAACGACATGGCCGTGCCCTGGCCGACGACGGGGATGAGCATCAGCGCCCAGAACACGATCGCCATCGCCGCGAGGAAGACCATCAGCGCCATCGAGATCGACAGCTGGACGAACCGCAGCATCGCGACGGTCCCGGTCATGGCCGCGTTCACGTAGCCGAGGTGGGACGTTCCGAGGATGCCTACCCGGTGCGAGGTGAGCAGCCGGCTGAACGCCTGTTGGTCGTCGGCCGCCCACTGCTGGTCGGTGATGCTTTGGGCATGCTCTTCCAGCTCGTTGTGCAGATCGCCACCGATCTTCGCCGACTCGTGCATCTTCGAGCAGGCGCGCATCATCGCCCCGGTGTCGGTCTTGATCAGGAACAGCCGCACCGGAACGCTCGTCATCACGTCGGTCGGGATGATCTGGGTGACGATGCTCGCCGACTTGGGCAGCCGGATCACGCGCGTCGGCCGCATCCCCTTGTTCGACGCCCTGGTCGCGATCTTCTGCAGGCTGTTGAGCATCAGACCGCTCTTCGCCGCCGGCACGGGCATCAACAGCTCCCAGAACGCCGTACAGGCAGCCAGCGAGGAGTAGAACGCGATGTTGCCGAAGGCCTCGCCGGGGCTGACGACGCCCTCCATCGAGTCGTACGGATTGCTCATCGCGGCACCCCCGGCATCGGCGCCGTACCCTCGGCGTACGCCCAGTTCTTCGACGTCTTCTGCGCGGCTTCGTTGATCTCGACGGAGACCTCCTGCTTGATCTCGTACGACCGCTCGACGTACTCCGCACCGAAGAAGAACGCCGCCACGACGAACATGCCCCCGCCGGAGCCCGCGCCCATCATGTCGTTCTGGGCATCGGCGGCGAGCTGCTTGGCACGCGGCATGTGCGCCTCGGCGGATCGCTCGATCCGTTTGCCGAGCTCGCTCACGAACTCCCAGTCGACCCGCTTTGTCATGCGGGGAAGCCTAGCGGCGGAGCCGGCGCTCGCCCACGGACCCGTCGGTGAGCTGTGGATAACTGCCGTACGACGTCGAGCGGTCACGCATTAGGGTGCTCGGGATGAACTACACGATCCTGCAGACCCCCGGGGATCCGGCCCACGTCGTCGACGCGCTCGCCTCGGTGGGCAGCGGCACGCCCGACCAGGCCGGAGTCCAGGCCTCCCATGGCTGGACCAGCGTGCGGCTGGAGAACGAGGCCGCCGCCGGCAGCTTCGGCCCGCTGCTCGTCGGGCTGCTCAAGGTCCCCGTGCTGGCGTGGTCGGTCGACGACACGCGCTGCCGGGTCACGTACTACCGGCCGACCGGCGACCCGATCGAGGCCTCCGACCGCGCCGAGGACGTCGACCGGCTCGTCAAGGCGTTCACCGACAGCGTCACCACGCTCGCCGCCGAGGACGAGAGCGGCAGCAGCCAGGCCAAGGCTCTCGAGGCCGGCGCCGGCACGCCGCAGGACCAGCACCGCGCGCTCGCCCAGCGGCTGGGCGTCCCGTACGTCGTTCCCGGCCAGACCGCGCAACCCAGCGTGGTCAAGCCGTCGCTGACCGAGAGCAGCCTGCCTCTCGGTGCTCAGGACTTCCGCCGCCGCGCGTCGCTGCGGAACACCCGCAGCTGGCTGCACTTCGCCTCCGGCCTCGGCCTGGTAGCGATCCTCCTGCTGGTGATCCGCGGCCCCTGGATCGGCATCCCGATCGCGGCCGTGGTCATCGGCATCCTCCAGCTGGTCCGCTACCTCCTCGGTCGGTCACTTCCGCGCGAGGGTTAGGCGCCTCGTTTCGTGAGGGTCGGAGAGATCGCACTGGATCCGGTGGCGGACGGCTCGTTCGTCGCCCGGCCGGCGTACTTCGGTGCGCACGTTCCGCCCGACGCGCATCCGGAGCTGTTCTCCCGCCACGGTGCGGCCTGGCTGCCGATCGGGTGCTTCCTCGTCCGTACGGGCTCGCGGGTCGTGCTGGTCGACGCCGGGCTAGGGCCGTCGCTGGAGGACGTCGCCGAGGGCATGCTGCTGGTCGGCGGGCAGCTCCTCACGGGGCTGCACGCGCTGGGAGTCGGTCCGTCTGATGTGACGGATGTCGTGTGCAGTCACCTGCACAGCGACCACGTGGGGTGGCTGTTCGACCTGTCGTCGGTGCCGGTCTTCCCGCGGGCAACGATCTGGTTCGGGCTCGGGGACTTCGAGCATTTCGTCAGCGGGGCGGGGTTCATGCAGCCGCACATTCGGTCGGGGTTCTCCGACAGCTCCCGGCTCCGGTTGGTGGACGAGGACGTGACGGTGGCGCCCGGTGTCACCGTGCTCCGTACGCCCGGCCACACGCCCGGGCACCTGTGCGTCGTGGTCTCGTCCGGCCCCTCCCGCGCCCTGTTGCTGGGTGACGCGATCACCTGCCCGATCCAGCTCGACGAGCCGACCTGGCACTCCCTGGGAGACGTCGACCCCGCCCTCGCGAACCGCACCCGCGAGCTGATGTGGCGCGAGCTCGAGCAGGAAGGAACGGTAGGAACCGGCGCACACTTTCCCGACCTCCGCTTCGGCCGTCTCCTCGAGGGCAAGGCCAGCCGCCGCTGGCATATCTGAGCCCTCGCGGCTGGCCTCGAGCCCTACCCTGAGCGAATGTCGACTGGCGAGACCCGTGGGCTGGGGCGGTGGGCTCCCGGCCTGTCCGAGCTCCGGCGCTACGAGCGCGGGTGGCTGCGCGGGGATGTGGTGGCGGGGGTCGCCGTGGCGGCGTACCTCATCCCGCAGGTCATGGCCTACGCCGAAGTCGCCGGGCTCCCACCCGTCACTGGCCTCTGGGCGATCTCCGGCTCGCTCGTCGTCTACGCGATCCTCGGCTCCTCGCGTCAGCTGTCCGTCGGCCCCGAGTCCACCACCGCGCTGATGACGGCCACCGCCATCGCGCCGTTCGCCGCGGGTGATCCGGGCAAGTACGCCGGACTCGCCGCGGCCCTCGCGATCGTCGTCGGCGCGCTCTGCATCGTCTCCAGGCTCGGCAAGCTCGGGTTCCTCTCCGACCTGCTCTCCAAGCCCGTCCTCGTCGGCTACATGGCCGGCGTCGCGGTGATCATGATCGTGAGCCAGATCGGCAAGGTGACCCGCCTCGACTCCACCGCCGACTCGTTCCTCGGAGACCTCGCCTTCTATGCCACCCACCTCGCCGACACGCACCTCCCGACGCTCCTGCTCGCTGCCGGCATGCTCACTGTCCTGCTCGTCGTCGGCCGCATGTTCCCGCGGGCACCGATCCCCCTCATCGCGATGCTGCTCGCCATCGGCGTCGTGATGGTGTTCGGCCTGCAGCAGCTGGGCATCGAGGTCGTCGGAACGATCCCCGCCGGTTTCCCCGTCCCCACCGTCCCCGACGTCACCGCCCACGACTGGTCCGTGCTCCTGCTCCCCGCCGTCGGCCTCGCGATCGTCGCGTACAACGACAACATCCTCACCGCCCGTGCGTTCGCGAGCCGCAACAGCTACGCGGTCGACGGCAACCAGGAACTGCTCGCGCTCGGTGCCGCCAACGTCGCGGCCGGCGTCATGCAGGGCTTCCCGGTCAGCAGCAGCGGCAGCCGTACGGCGATCGGCGACTCGCTGAAGAGCCGCACCCAGCTCTACTCCCTCGTGGCGCTGGCTGTGGTGATCGTCACAGTGCTGTTCCTCCGCCCCGTCCTGGCCAGCTTCCCCACCGCCGCCCTGGGCGCGATCGTCATCTACGCCGCGATCAGGCTGATCGACCTCGCCGAGCTCAAACGTCTGATCCGGTTCCGCCGCAGCGAGTTCGTGATCGCGATCGCGACGACGATCTCCGTGCTCGTCTTCGACATCCTCTACGGCATCCTCGTCGCGGTCGGCCTCTCGATCCTCAACCTGCTCCGCCGCGTCGCCCGCCCGCACGACGCGATCCTCGGGTACGTACCTGGCCTCGCCGGCATGCACGACGTGGACGACTACCCCAGCACCAAGCTCGTTCCCGGCCTCGTCGTCTACCGGTACGACTCGCCGCTCTTCTTCGCCAACGCCGAGAACTTCAAGAAGCGCGCGCTCGAGTCCATCGACGCCGCGGACCAACCCGTGGAGTGGTTCGTGCTCAACGCGGAGGCGAACGTCGAGATCGACATCACCGGGGTCGACGCCCTCGACGAGCTCCACGAGGAGCTCGAGCGGCGCGGCATCGAGTTCGCGCTGGCCCGCGTCAAGCAGGACTTGCGCACCGAGCTCGAGGCCGCGGGCATCGTCGAACGCGTCGGCGAGAACCGCATCTTCCCCACCCTCCCGACCGCGGTGCAGGCGTACGTCGAGGCGTACGTCGCACGCCACGGCGCGCCACCCGAGGGCGTGACCATCCAAGAGCCACCCCGGCCACCCATCTAAAGCCCAGCGGTTTGTGACTGACTGGTCAGTCATGATAGAACGAAGGCATGGCTCCACGCCGCGTCGACGCCGAAGCAAGGCGGACGGAGATCCTGGCCGCCGCCGTCCGCACGTTCGCCCGCAAGGGCTACGCCGCCACCCGGATCGAGGACGTCGCCGCGGAAGCGGGGATCGGCAAGGGCAGCGTCTACCTGTACTTCGACAGCCGCGAGTCCCTGCTCCACAGCGCGTTCCAGGCGATGACGACCGCCTCGCAGGGCGTCCTCGACGCGGCACGCGAGGGAGCCGGCACACCGCTCGAGCGGCTCGCCGGGCTGATCCGCGACGTACTCGGCATGATCGCGAGCGACCCCGACCTGTCCGTGGTCCTGCTCGACTTCTGGGCGGCAGGACGTCTCGGCGACGCGCCGCAGCCGATCGACATGGCCCAGCTGTACGTCGACTACCGGGCCGTCATCGTCGCGTTGCTCCGTGAGGCCGCGACCGAGGGAACGGTCCGCGAGGACGTCGGCGAGCAGGAGGCGATGGTCCTCGTCGGCGCCATCGAGGGTTGCATGCTCCAGTGGGTGATGGACCCGCGGATCTCGCTCCCAGGTCTCGCCGAGCCGATCGTCGCCGTGTGCATCGACGGACTGAGGAAGGAGAAGTGAGATGAGAGTCGTGATCATCGGAGCGGGCATCGCCGGGCTCGCGCTGGCCCAGCGGCTCGACGCGCAGGGCAACGAGGTGACCGTGCTGGAACGGTCGAACGGTCCGCGCCAGCAGGGCTACATGATCGACTTCTTCGGGCCGGGCTACGACGCGGCGGAGGCCATGGGTGTCCTCCCCCGCATGAGCGAGCTCGGCTACCGGCTGGCCGAAGCGGGGTGGTACGACGCGAAGGGACGGCGCCGGGCCACGCTCGATCTCGGCGTGTTCTCGGCGAAGATCGAGGGCCGGATGATGAGCATCATGCGTCCCGACATCGAGCGCGCGCTTCGCGAAAGCCTGCCCGCGCGGGTCGACGTCCAGTACGGCACGAGCTTCGTCGACCTGGACGAGCTCGACGCCGACCTGGTCGTCGGCGCGGACGGCATCCACTCGACCGTACGTCACCGTACGTTCGGCGGCGACGACAGCGACTACCTGCGCCACTTGGGATTCCATACCGCCGCGTTCATCTTCGACGATCCCGAGATTCACGCCGCGGTCCAGGGCAAGTTCTGCTTGACGGACACCGTCGACCGGCAGGTCGGCCTCTACGCGATGCGCGACGGCCGGGTCGCGGCGTTCACCGTGCACCGCTCCGACGACCCGAACCTTCCGGAGGACCCGCGCGAGGCACTCCGCCGCGAGTTCGCCGGGCTCGGCTGGCTCGTTCCGCAAACCCTCGAGAAGTGTCCACCAGGCAACGAGGTCTACTACGACGTGGTCGCGCAGGCCGTCCTGCCGAAGTGGAGCAAGGGACGCGTCGCGCTCGTCGGCGACGCCTGCTACGCGGTCTCCCTCGTCGCCGGTCAGGGTGCGTCGCTCGCGATCTCCGGCGCGTACGTCCTCGCCGACCAGCTCGCGCGACATGGCACCGTCGCGGACGCGCTCACCGGCTACGAGCAGGTGTGGCGTCCCGTCGCGGAGGAGAAACAGGAGGCGGGACGCAAGGGCGTCCGGTGGTTCCTGCCCCGCAGCCGCTTCGACCTGTGGACCAGGCGAACGATGATGAAGGTGTCGCGGCTCCCCGGGATGGACCACCTCATCGTCGGCGCGTTCACCGGCAAGGTCGTCACCGTCGTCCGGGATCTCGAAGCGAGCGCGGGATCGCGGCGTGACATGCTGGCTGGATGACCGACGACTGGGAGCAGCGGGTAGCAGCGGCGTGGGCAGAGATCGACGAGCATGACGAGGTCGCGTTCCGCGTCCTGATCGACAAGCTGGCCGCCGAGTTGCCGGCGGGGAGTGCGATCGCCGCGTTCGAACGGGCTTGCGCGTTCGACTCGACCGGGCATCCCGACCAGGCCGTTCCGCTCTACCAGGAGGCGCTCGAGACCGGGCTGACCGGCCTCCGTCGGCGCCGGGCGAAGATCCAGCTGGCGAGCTCGATCCGCAACCTCGGCAGGCCGCAGGAGAGCGTCGAGATCCTCACCGCCGAGCTCGACGCGGAGTCCGACGAGCTCGACGACGCCGTCAAGTGCGTGCTCGCCCTCGCGCTCACCGATGTCGGTCGCGAACGGGAGGCCGTCTCGCTCGTCGTCGGCGCGCTCGCCCGCCACCTGCCGCGCTACCAGCGTTCGATGGCCAACTACGCACGCGCGCTGGTGGAATGACCGCGGCTGAGCTCGACCTGGCGGGCCTCCGGAACCTCCTCGACCGCGAGCGCCCCGGCCTCGTCAACGGCCCGTTGACAGCGGAGCTGATCACGGGCGGCAAGTCGAACCTCACGTACGCCGTCACCGACGGCGCAGCGAGCTGGATCCTCCGCCGCCCGCCGCTCGGCCACGTTCTCGCCACCGCACACGACATGGGCCGCGAGTACCGGGTGATGGCGGCGCTCGCGGACACGGCGGTACCTGTACCGCGCATGCTCCTGCCGCACGAGGACCCACCGTTCTACCTGATGGAGTACGTCGAGGGAACCGTCTTCCGTACGCCGGAGCAGACCGCCGGCCTCGGCCGGGAACGGGCCAGGACGATCAGCCACCACCTCGTCGACGTCCTCGTCACCCTGCACGCCGTCGACCCCGCGACCGTGGGCCTGGCGGACTTCGGCCGCCCAGACGGCTACCTGGAACGCCAGCTCCGCCGCTGGAGCCAGCAGCTCGAGGCCTCGAAGAGCCGCGACCTGCCCGACCTCGACACGCTCGTCGAGCGGCTGCACAGCACCGTGCCCCGGACGAGCAGGCACTCGATCGTGCACGGCGACTACCGCCTCGACAACACGATCGTGCGAGAGGACCGCATCGCCGCGGTCGTCGACTGGGAGATGGCCACGCTCGGCGACCCGCTCGCCGACATCGGCCTGCTCACCGTCTACTGGGACCTCTCGATGGCCAACCCGCACAACCCCGTCGGCGGTGGGGTCACGCGAGAGGCGGGCTTCCCGACCTCGGACGAGTTGGTCGCCTACTACGCCGAACAGAGCGGCGTCGAGCCCGAACGGCTGCCCTGGTACCGCGCGTTCGGCCACTTCAAGCTCGCCGTCATCGCCGAAGGAATCCACTACCGCGACCTGCGAGGGCTGACGGTAGGACCTGGCTTCGATCGCATCGGTGAGTTGGTCGTGCCCCTCGCCCGCAGCGGCCTCGAGCTGCTCAGCTAAGGAAGGCCGGGATGGACTTCGCCTACGACGCTCGCACCGAGGAGCTGCGCGCCGCACTCGACACGTTCCTGCGCGACCACGTCTATCCCGCCGAGCCGGTCTTCGCCGAGCAGCTCGAGACGACGCCGGCCTGGGAACGGCCGCCGATCGTCCAAACCCTCAAGGCCGAAGCCAAACGACACGGTCTCTGGAACCTCTTCCTGCCAGGCGAGAACGGCGCCGGCCTCAGCAACCTGCAGTACGCGCCACTCGCCGAGCTCACCGGCCGCAGCCCGGACCTCGCGCCGGAAGCCCTGAACTGCGCGGCTCCCGACACCGGAAACATGGAGCTGCTCCAAGAGTTCGGTACGCCAGAACAGCAAGCCACGTGGCTCGTTCCGCTCCTGAACGGCACGATCCGCTCCGCGTTCTGCATGACCGAGCCGGAGGTCGCCTCCTCCGACGCGACGAACATCGCGACCAGCATCACCGCCGACGGCGACGACTACGTCATCGACGGCCGCAAGTGGTGGTCCACCGGCGCGATGGCACCAGTGTGCGAGCTGCTCGTGGTGATGGGCCGGACGAACCCGGACGCGGCCAAGCATCGCCAACAGAGCATGGTGCTCGTCCCCCGCTCGACGAGCGGCGTCGACGTACGCCGTGGCATGCGGCTGTTCGGCTACACCGACAGCGCGCATGGCGGCCACGCCGAGGTGGTGTTCGACAATGTCCGCGTACCGAAGGGCAACCTGATCGGCAACGAGGGCGACGGATTCGCGATCGCGCAAGCCAGGCTGGGACCTGGTCGCATCCACCATTGCATGCGGCTCATCGGCATGGCCGAACGCGCGCTGGAGCTGATGTGCCGCCGAGCGGTCGAGCGGACGCCGTTCGGCAAACCGCTGGCCGAGCAGGGCGTCGTTCAGGACTGGATCGCGGAGTCGCGGGTACGGATCGAGCAGCTGCGGCTCCTCGTGCTCAAGACCGCGTGGCTGATGGACACGGTCGGCAACCAGGGTGCGCACACCGAGATCCAGGCGATCAAGATCGCGACCCCGTCCTCGGTCGAGTGGATCATCGACAAGGCTATCCAGGCCCATGGCGCGGCCGGGCTGTCGCAGGACTTTCCCCTTGCCTCGTTGTGGACCGCTGCTCGTTCGCTGCGGCTCGCGGACGGCCCGGACGAGGTGCACCGGCGTTCGCTGGCCCGCCGCGAGCTCCGGGCCTACCGGAAGGATCCCCATGCCCACTGAGCAAAGTCGGGTCGCGATCGTCACTGCGGCGAGCCGCGGCATCGGTCTCGCGATCGCGCAGGCACTGGTCGATCGCGGCGACCGGGTCTGCGTCACGGGCCGCAAGCCGGAGGGGCTCGAGGCCGCGGTCGCGTCGCTGGGCGGCGCCGCGATCGGCGTCGCCGGGCGGGCGGACGACGTCGAACACCAGTCCGCCTGCGTGCAGGCGACGATGGAGGCGTTCGGGCGGGTCGACCTGCTCGTGAACAGTGCCGGCATCAACCCCGTGTACGGGCCGTTGCTGGACCTGGACTTCGACGCGGCGCGCAAGATGCTCGAGGTCAACGTCCTCGCGCCGATGAGCTGGGCACGCCACGTTCACCAAGCCTGGATGGGCGAACACGGCGGGGCGATCGTGAACGTCGCGTCCATCGCAGGCCTGCGCACGACGCCAGGCCTCGGCTTCTACGGCATCACGAAGGCGGCGCTGATCCAGGTGACCGCGCAGCTCGCGTCGGAGCTCGGCCCCCAGGTGCGGGTGAACGCGGTCGCGCCGGCCGTGGTCAAGACGACGTTCGCGACGAAGCTGTACGAGGGTCGCGAGGAGGAGGTCGCGGCGCGTTATCCGCTGCGGCGGTTGGGCGTTCCAGCCGACGTCGCCGGGGCCGTGGCGTTCCTGCTGTCGCCGGAGGCGTCGTGGATCACCGGGCAGACGTTCGTCCTCGACGGCGGCCTGACGCTGTCGGGCGGCCTCATCTGAGGCCGGATCGCTCGCGCAGGTAGGTGTAGTGCGACAGGCAGACCTCCGCGACCTCGGCCGGCTGCCCTGTCAACTGGGGATTGCGCGGCCGGTACGGCTCGAAGCCGGTCGAGCGCCACACCGCGTCGTACCAGTGCGGCGCCCAGACGCCGTCGCTGTCGCGCGGTCCGGCGGGCCAGCTGAGCATCCGCGGCGTGAACTCGAGGTCGTGCTGTTCGCACAACGCACGCAGGTGATTCTCCGGGTCGCGGAGGAAGTCGGCGGCGTCGATGACGGGCGGCGGCGTGCCCGCGGCGGCCAGCTCGTCGTACAGAACGACCTGCTGGCGCAGCCCGATGTCGTCCGGCTCGACCGAGGCCCGGCTCCTGACGTACGAGGCGACGACCTCGCGCGGGTCGCGGATCAGGAGCACGTTCGACAGCCGGCCGATCCACGCGCGGTCGATGCCGGGCAACAGGTGATGGCTCATGTGCTTCTGGTAGAAGACGCGTACGCCGTCCGGCACCGGTCCGAGCAGCGACTCGACGACGCGCTCCCACGAGGGCTCGCCGGCCGCGATCACCTCCTCGCGGACGGGATGGTCGAGCCCGGTCTCAGCCAAGTAGTGCGCGTACAGCGGCTCGTCCACGACGACCGAGTCCGAGCGGTTCTCCCAGGCCCGCATCATCGCGGTGGAGATGTTGCGCGGCCCCGACCAGATGGCGAGCCGTACGACGCCGGTCATGCGCCGGCCCGCTCGGTGACGTCGCGGTCGACCAGCTCCCGATAGAGGTCGCGCAGCCTTCGTACCATCGGTCCGGGCGGCGCGTCGCCTATCGTACGACCGTCGACCTCGCGGACGGGCACGACGCCGCCGAAGGTTCCGGTGACGAACGCCTCGTCCGCGCCGTAGACGTCGGTGAGGCTGAAGTTCCGTTCGTACACAGGGACTCCAGCCTCCTTGCAGACGTGGACGATGTTGCCGCGGGTGATGCCGCCGAGGCAGTAGTCTCCGGTCGACGTCCACACCTCGCCCCGCCGGACGATGAAGAAGTGCGTGGAGTTGCAGGTCGCGACGAAGCCATGCGGATCGAGCATCAGCGCCTCGTCGGCGCCGGCCGTGTAGGCCTGGATGCACGCGGTGATGTCGTTCAACTTGCTGTGTACGTTGAGCTTCGGGTCGAGGATGTCGGGTGAGCAGCGGCGTACGTGCACGGTGAACAGCCGTACGGACGACGCGCTCGGCACCTTGTACTCGGGCACGATCGCGATCGTCGCCGGGCCCGGCGCGAGGCGCGGGTCCTGGTACAGCGTGTGCTTGACGCCGCGGGTCACCATCAGCCGGAGGTGTACGCCGTCGGTCATCTCGTTCGCGCGCAGCGTCTGGTAGATCGCGTCGGCCAGCTCGGCGCGGGTCAGCCCGATGTCGAGCACGAGCACCTTCGCGCCCTCGTACAGCCGATCCAGGTGCTGGTCGAGGAACGCGGGATGCCCGTTGTGGATGCGCAGGCCCTCCCACACACCGTCGCCGAACACGAAGCCCGAGTCGAACACCGACACGACCGCGAGGTCGCGGCGCACGAGCTCACCGTTCAGGTAGACGAGGACATCGGCGTTCCGCGGGTCGTCATCGGCGGCATGTGCTCCAGTCACGTTCCCACCCTAGGCCGTGTCGGGCAGAGATCGCCTGGCGCGCGACACCCCCACATCCCGCCTGACCTAAGGATTGATCGCGAGGAACAGGAACGCGGCCAGCAGCACGAGGTGCACGCTGCCCTGCAGCCTGGTGGCACGGCCGGGGACGACGGTGAGGACGCTGACCACGACGGTGAGGCCGAGCAGGACCATCTGCAGGGGCCCGAGCCCGAGGACGAGCGGGCCCTCCATCCAGATCGAGGCGATCGCGATCGCCGGGATCGTGAGGCCGATGCTGGCGATCGCCGAGCCGTACCCGAGGTTGAGGCTGGTCTGAACCCGGTTCTTCAAGGCGGCCCGCCCCGCCGCGAGCGTCTCCGGCAGCAGCACGAGCAGCGCGATCACGACGCCGACGAACGAGGGCGGGAAGCCCACCGCTTCGACGCCGGACTCGATCGCGGGCGACTCGACCTTCGCCAACCCGACCACGGCCAGAAGCGCGACGAGGAGGAGCCCGAGGCTGATCAACGTCGTCCGCCCGCTGGGTGGCTCGGCGTGCGCCTCCTCCTCGACGGTGCCGTCGGCCGTGACCGGAAGGAAGAAGTCGCGGTGCCGGACGGTCTGGGTGAGCACGAAGACCGCGTACAACGCCAGCGACGCGAGCGCGGCGAAGATGAGCTGGGGCGAGGAGAACTCCGGCCCAGGCTGGCTCGTTGTGAACGTCGGCAGCACCAGGCTCATCGTCGCCAGCGTGGCCACCGTGGCGAGCGCTGCCCCGCTGCCCTCGCTGTTGAACAGCGTCATGCCGTACTTGCGTCCGCCCAGCAGTAAGGAGAGTCCGACGATCCCGTTCGTGGTGATCATCACCGCCGCGAAGACGGTGTCGCGGGCGAGGGACGCGGTCTCGGGTCCGCCGGAGGCCATCATCGTGACGATCAGCGCGACCTCGATGACGGTGACGGCGACCGCCAGCACGAGGGAGCCGTACGGTTCACCCACTCGGAGCGCCACGATCTCGGCGTGATGCACCGCGGCGAGGACCGTACCGCCGAGCACGAGCGCCACCACCGCGACCACCGGCGGGGCGAGCTCCCTGCCGCGCCCCCAGGTGATCGCGAGCAGGACAAGGGCGAGCAGCGGCACAACTGTGGTCCAGGACACACGACGCAGGCGGTTCACCCTTCCACCCTGGCATATGGCACCAATTCCTTCTTGGCACCAGGCTGGTCTGTACGTGCATGACCGCCTCGATGAAGCACAGCATCTTCCTGCCCACCGGCTTCGGCCAGGAGTTCGCGCGCGTTCCCGATGCGGCGCATCCGGCTGGGTCAGCTCGTCACCGGCAACGGCTACCGCAACCCCGCCTTGCAGGCGAAAATAGCTTCCACCGTGGACGTTCTGTCCCACGGGCGCCTCACGTTCGGCATCGGCGCGGGCTGGTACGAGCCGGACTACGTCGGGTACGGCTACGAGTTCGGCACCGCCGGCGGGCGGCTCCGGCAGCTCGGCGAGGCGGTGCAGATCATCCGCTCGATGTGGACCGAGGAGAAGACCTCGTTCGAAGGTTCCTACTACCGCGTTCAGGATGTGGTCAACCAGCCCAAGGGTGTGCAGTCACCGCACATCCCACTGCTGATCGCGGGCGGCGGTGAGAAGGTCACGCTCAAGCTCGTCGCCCAGTACGCCGACGCCTGCAACGTGATGGCCTCGCCGGAGGTGATCGCCCACAAGTACGCGATCCTCGCCGAGCACTGCGCGAACGTCGGCCGCGACGACGCCACGATCCACCGCACCGCGACGACGGTCTGCATCATCCGCGACACCGACGCCGAGGCACGCGCCTCGCTTCCGCCCGGCCTCGAGTTCGCCTACCCCGGTGACCTCGTGTCGTACCTGCTCATCGGGACCGTCGACACGGTCCGCGAACGGCTCGCCGCGTACGAGGCGGCGGGGGTCCAGGAGCTCGTGATCGGGTTCGAAGACCCCACCGACGCCACGCTGGTCCGTTCGTTCGCCGAGGCGTTTCTGCCTTGACCTCGATCTTTCGTCCAGCGGTGGGTTCGACCGGTCCGGCCCGCCCCGCCCTGGGGCCAATGATCATGTTTACATGATCATTGGCCGCTTTACGTGGGGTGGACGCCAGGTAGAGGGATCACTGGCCGGGTAAGGCGACCGCGACGCTTGGGGCCGCGCGCCATCGCGCTACGCGCGCGATGACCGACGCTACCTTGAGAGACATGGCCTTAGGCGTAAGGGATCCTCAACCGTGCAGGGTGGGCCGGTAGGTGAGCTCCTGGGTGTGGCCGTCGAGCGTCCGCTGCTCGAGCAGTTCGAGGTCGAAGTCGGCCGCACCGGCGAAGATCGGGTCGATCCCGGTCTGCCCCGTGATCACCGGGAAGATCGTCACCTGCACGCGGTCGACCAGCCCGGCGGCCATCAGCGACCGGTTCATCGACACGCTGCCGTGCGAGCGCAGCGGTACGTCGGACTCCTTCTTGAGCTGGGCGACGATGTCGACGGCGTCACCGTTCACGAGGGTCAGGTCCGGCCAGTCGATCGGCCCCTGCAGGGTCCTCGACACCACGGTCGTGGGCAGGTTCCGCATCCGGGTGTTCACCGCGTCGGTCACCAGGGCGGGATCGGTCTCGGCCATCATCCGAAAGGTGTTGGCCCCGAAGACCAGCCGCTGCTCCTCGTTGTACTGAGCGAGCCGGCGGTCGAGGAACTCCGGGCCCGCCTTGCCCCAGTAGCCGCCCCAGTC
This sequence comes from Tenggerimyces flavus, assembly GCF_016907715.1. Classification (NCBI taxonomy): domain Bacteria; kingdom Bacillati; phylum Actinomycetota; class Actinomycetes; order Propionibacteriales; family Nocardioidaceae; genus Tenggerimyces; species Tenggerimyces flavus. Next base: position 6,922,913 of record NZ_JAFBCM010000001.1, read on the forward strand.
GCCGTTCTCGTTGTACGAGCCGAAGCCGTCGAGGCTGCAGAGGATGTCGAATGTGTACGTCGCGGTCATGACGAGCTCCTCAAGTCTTCTTGATCGTGGTGCAGTTCGCAGGGGCAGGCGGTCCAGCCTTCGGGCAGCGGGCCGAGGTCGTCGTCACGGCCTTCCTCGATGCGGGAGACCTGGGCGATGGGGCGTCCCTTCCCATTGACGCGGAACTGGCCGCCGCCGGCGGGCCAGCCCTGCGGCCAACCCTCGGGCGAGTCCTCCCAGGCCTCCTGCCGGCCGTACACGGTCCGGTCCAGTAGCGCGTACGACGGGTCCATCGCCTCGTCGCCCCGGGCGGTCGTCCACCAGGTCTCGAAGACACGGTCTCCGTCGCGGAGATAGGCCGCGAGGATGCCGAAATGCGGGACCAGCTTCGCCACCGACTCCGGCGGCACCGAGTACCAAGGAGCCGGGTAGCCCATGAACTCCCGATACCGCGACGCCTCCTCGTACGGGCCCTCGCAGAAGACCGCGTAGCTCACGTCACGGGAGTGCAGATAGTTCAACTCGGTCACGTTCGAGGAGTTGAACGTGCACCCCTCGCACTGCTCCGCAGCCGGCCTACCGGGATGCCACATGTGGTAGTACGCCACCAACAGCGTCCGGCCCTCGAAGACATCGACCAACGACACCGCGCCGTTCGCTCCGACCAACGGCGTCGAAGCGTCGACCTCCACCATCGGCAACCGACGCCGAGCCGCGGCGATCGCGTCACCCTCGCGGGTGTGAGCCTTCTCCCGTACCTGCAACCGATCGAGCTCGGCCTGGAACGTCGCCCGATCCACAACCGGAGGACGGGACGCATCGGCGGGGCGAATGGTCATGCGGTGACCTTCTCTCGTTCATCGGTGGACTCGGTGGACACAGTGGCGGCGTCCACGCCGCCTTGCGAGTTCCGTACGTGCCGGAACGCGCGGATGGTGAGCACGGCGAGAACGGCGTAGACGATCGCGCTCACGATGCCCACCACGTGCAGCCCGGAGGTGAACGCGTCACGGGCCGAGGCCAGCAGGGCGCCGGCCTGCTCGGCGGGCAGCTGACCAGCGGCCGCGACCGCGCGGTCGATGCTCTCCCGCGCCGCGTCGGCGGCCTCGCGAGGGAGCGCGCCGAGCGTGCCGTCCACGTTGTTCCGATACACCGCGGTCCCGAGCGTGGCCAGGGTGGCGATGCCGAGCCCGAGGCCGAACTCGGCGCTGGTCTGCACGATCGACGCCCCGGAGCCGGCCTTCTCCGCCGGCACGGCGCTCATCGCGAGGTGGTTGCAGAGCGCGGCCAGCGGTGCGGTGCCGAGCATGACGACGCACATCGCGACGAAGATCGGCACGGGCCCCGATGTCGAGTCGGCCAGCGTGAACATCACGTACCCGACGCCCGCGACGGTCAGGCCGCCCGCGATCAGGTACGCCGGACGAATGCGGTTCGCCACCGCTGGCGTGGTCAGGTTGCCGATGATCATCACCACGTTCGGCACCAACAGCAGCATGCCCGCGGCGAGTGGCGAGAGGTTGACGACGTTCTGCAGGTACAGCGTGACCAGCAACATGGTGGCCGCACCGACCAGCGCGGTCATGAACATCAGGGTCAGCGCGGAGCTGAACGTACGGTTGCCGAACATCCGCAGGTCCAGCAGCGGGTGCTCGAGGCGCCGCTGCCGCCGCACGAACACGAGCGCTGCCGCGAGGCCGAACGCCAACGCCACGGCCGGGAACCACTCGAACCCGTTGCGGGCCAGCTGCTTGAGCCCGTACACGAACGGCAGGATCGCCGCGAGCGACAGCACGACACTGACCGGATCCAGCTTGCCCACCGAAGGCGCACGGTAGTCGGGGAGCAGGAACGGCCCGAACACCAGCAGCAGCACGATCCCCGGCACGGACACCAGGAACACCGACCCCCACCAGAAGTACTCGAGCAACACCCCACCGACCAGCGGGCCGAGCGTCGCACCGCTCATGAAGCAGGCCAGATAGATCGCGAGCGCACGGCCGCGTTGCCTGGAGTCGGTGAACATGCCGGTGACCAGCGCCAGCACCGACGGCGTCACCGCGGCACCCGCCACGCCGAGCAGCGCCCGGCTGGCGATGAGCAGCTCCGGACTGGTGGAGAACGCCGCCGCAACCGAGGCGACGCCGAACGCCGCTGCGCCAATGAGCAAAAGCCGCTTCCGGCCGATCCGGTCGCCGAGGGTGCCCATGGTGACCAGCAGGCCGGCGATCAGGAAACCGTAGATGTCCACGATCCACAGCTGCTGGATGCCGCTCGGCGCGAGGTCGGCGGTGAGCCGCGGAACGGCCAGGTACAGCACGGAGAAGTCCATCGTGACGAGGAACGTGGGCACGCCGAGTACGGCCAGCCCCAGCCATTCCCGCCACCCCGCTCGGGGACTAGCAGTACTCATGATCTGATCCCGTCAGTAGGAGAAGCTTGGAGGCCGATCACATGACCTTCGGGATCGGCGAACTGGCCCAGCTCGAGGTTGGTGCCCGGCACGGTGTCCGGGCCGAAGATCCGCCGGCCGCCCAACTCCTCGGCGCGGTCCAGGGCTGCCCCGACATCGGGCACCTCGACGTACACCGTGACGTGCCGGCTGCCGCCGTCACCGGAGCCGATTCCTCCGGTAATGCCGTCCGGCCCACCCGGCCGCACCACGCCGTAGCCGGCAGGGCCGCCGGGCTCGATCCTCCAGCCGAACAACTGGGCGTAGTAGGCGTGTAACGCCGCGGCGTTGCCGCCGACGATCTCGAAGTGCACGACCGGGTGGGACATGCCTCGACGCTAGGGAGATCGCGCGGACGAGGAATCCGCATCGATATCAGTACTCGCGGGACCGCTACGCAGATAGTGTCGCCGTCATGCTTCGTGGCCGGCAGGCTGAATGTGCCGCCATCGACGCCCTCCTGGAACAGATCCGGCGCGCGGTAGGTGGCGTGCTGGTGTTGCGCGGGGAGCCCGGGATCGGCAAGACCGCCCTGTTGGAGTACGCGCTGGAAAGCGAGGACGTACGGGTGCTGCGGTGCGCGGGCTACGAGTCGGAGAGTCAGGTGCCGTTCGCCGGACTGCACCAGGCGCTCCGGCCGGTCCTCGACCAGCTGCCGGCGTTGGCCGAGCCGCAGCGGCGGGCGTTGTCGGGGGCGTTCGGTCTCGGCGAGGCGGCCCTCGACCGGTTCATGATCGGCGCCGCGGTGTTGTCGCTGCTGGCCGAGGCGGCAGAACAGTCGCCGCTGCTGGTGCTGGTCGACGACGCGCACTGGCTCGACCGGGCGTCGTTGGACGCGTGGATGTTCGCCGCGCGCAGGCTGGAGCACGAGGCGGTCGGCGTCCTGATCGCCACCCGGAACGAACCCGGCGCACCAGATGCGGCGGGGCTCCCGGAGCTCGAGCTCGCCGGCCTCCCGGCCGACGAGGCCGCGCTGCTGCTCGACGATCTCGGCGTCGCGGGAGTCGCCCGTTCGGAGTTGGTCGCGTCGACCGAGGGCAACCCGTTGGCGTTGCGCGAGCTGGCTGCCGCCGGTCCGATGTCGTACGACGGGCCGGTGCCGCTGACCGATCGGCTGCGGCAGGCGTTCGGGCGTCAGCTCGAGGCCCTCCCGTCCGGTACGCGCAGGTTCCTGACCCTCGCGGCGGCCGACGACACCGGTGACCTCGCGACCATCCACCGAGCGGCTCCGGCGGTCGGTACGTCGATCGCCGACCTGAGCGCTGCCGAGTCCGCCGGGCTGGTCCGGGTCACGCAGGGCGCGCTGATCTTCCGGCACCCGCTGCTGCGTTCCGCCGCGTACCACGGTGGGTCGCTGGCCGATCGGCTCGAGTCGCACCGCGTCCTGGCCGCAGTGACGGGCGACGAGGACAGGCGAGCGTGGCATCTGGCCGCGGCGACGATCGGACCCAACGACGCGATCGCGGACGCGCTGGAGCAGGCGGGCAGGCGAGCGACGGCCCGAGGTGCCCACGGTGCGGCGTCGTCGGCCTGGGCCAGGGCCGCTGAGTTGTCGACCGACGCGGACGAGTCCGTTCGTCGCCTGACCGACGCCGCGGAGGCCGCGGTCACGGCGGGCCGGGTCGAATGGGCCAACGTCACAGCGCTGCAGACGCTCCCGACGACCGGCGACGAACTGCAGCGCGCACGGCTGCTCGAGATCGCCGGCCGGGCCGAGTTCGTGGCCCGCGACCTGCACGGAGCCCACGCCCACCTCCTGTCGGCCAGCGACGCGATGGCGGCACGTGACCCGGAACGTGCGTTCTGGCTGGGCCTCACCGCCGTCCACACCGTCTGGTCGATGCCCACCGACCCCGTCCTGCTCGTCTCGACGGTGGATCACCTTGCCGCGTTGACGCCGCCGGGGTCGGCGTTGGATGCCGTTGCCTGGTTGGCGAAATGGGCCGCGCTGGCAGCCACCGGCAGCGACCGGAGCGACCACCCCGACCTGGATCCGCTGATCGCGCGAGCAGCCGAGGTCGCGAGGGAACGTGGACCGCACGCACTGGTCGAGGTGATGAGCTTCGCGGTGATGGTGAACCGGGACCAGACCGCGGCGGACATCGCAGCCGAGCTCATCCGAGACGCCCGGCAACGTGGTGCTGTCGCGGTCCTTCCCTCGGCACTCGCCCAGTTGAGCCTGTGCCAGGTCGTCCTCGGAAGGTATCGGGACGCGCTCATCAGCGGCACCGAGGCGGTCACGCTGGGGCGCGACACCGGTCAGGAGTTGTGGGCGGCGTACGCGAGCTCCGCGTTGGCGTACCTGGCGGCGATCCAGGGTGACGAGGCGCGTTGCCTCGAGCTCGCCGGCCTCGGTCCGGGTACGCCGGGCGACGAGCGTGCGACCGGCACCCAGGCTCGCGCCGCCCTCGGCCTCCTCGAGCTCGGGCTCGGCCGGATCGCCGAGGCCTACGAGCAACTCGCCGGAGTGCAGCGTGGACCCGTCCGGCACCTGTCCTCGGTCCAGCGCAGCGTGCCCGACTTCGTCGAGGCCGCGGTCCGGATGGGCCGGGCGAACGAGGCCGCCGAGGCGATGCGGCGATGCGCGACCTGGGCGGTGGTGATGGACGAACCGTGGACCGACGCGTTGGTGTTGCGGTGTCAAGCCCTGCTTGCGGCCGACGACTCGGCGGAGGACCTGTACGTCGCGGCATTGGCAGCTCACCCGCTCGACGAACGGCCCTTCGATCGCGCCCGGACCACCTTGCTGTACGGCGAATGGCTGCGCCGCGCCCGCCGCAAGGCCGACGCCAGGCACCAACTCCTCAACGCTCGCGAGGTGTTCGAAGGGATCGACGCGAGACCGTGGGCCGATCGCGCCGCCGGCGAGCTCGCCGCGGTCGACGGATCGACCCGCCTCCGTACGACGTCGGCCGATGCCGGCGGGCTGACGCCACAGGAGCTGCAGATCGCCGAGCTCGCGGCCTCCGGGATGGCCAACCGCGACATCGCGGCGCAGCTCTTCCTCAGCCCGCGCACGGTGGCGTACCACCTGTACAAGGCCTACCCGAAGCTCGGCATCCGCTCCCGCGCCGAGCTCACCGACGTCCTGGTTCCCCGATGACGGTCGCCACGAACGAAGCCAACGCCGCACCGATCTCGTGCGGCGAGTCCTCCGGGAGGAAGTGGATGCCCGGGACCGTCACCTCCTGGTGGTGAGGCCAGGTACGACAGAACGCGCGAGCTCGATCCGTGGCCACCGCGGCGATCTGCTCGGGATGGCGGGCGATGCGGTCGAACGCGATCGCCGAGCCCCAGTCGTGCGCGACGAGCACGACGTCGCGCGTGGCATCGACCGCCTCGAACCAGGCGTCGAGGTACGCGATGTGGTCGGCGAGGGTGTACCCGCCGCGCGGCGATGGCGACGAGTCGCCCATGCCGACGAGGTCCGGCGCGAGGACGCGGTTCGTCGACGCGAGGTACGGAATCACGTTGCGCCACAGGTAGGACGAGGTCGGATTGCCGTGCAGGAAGACCACGGGCCCGCCCGTACCGACCTCGACGTAGCTGACCTCGGCGTCCAGTGCCCCGACGCGTCGCCGGGGATGCGGATCGCTCATGGCCGGCAGGCTACGGGGCCAAGGTGTCCTCCGGATGACGCGACCGAGGATCCGACCGGGCGACTACAGGTCGATCGAGGCGAGTTCGGTCAACTGGGGCTGGTCGTCCTCGTCCGCGCTCGCCGTCTCCCACCGCGCCGAGGCCGAGCGACCGTTCAGCTCGAGCGTCGCGAGCGCGTTCTCGAACCGTGGCCCGGACTCCAGCGACCAGTCCAGGTGCGGCGACGGTACGCGTGCCGACCAGGCGAGGCCACGACCGATCAACTTGGCCAGCCCGATCGCCGCGAACCCGCTGAGGAAGCGCACGGCCCGAGCCAGCGGGTTGCGGATCGGCGAGCACACCAGCTGCCAGATCCGGCTGTTCGCCGTCGACTCGCTGGGGAAGGATGCCCTTGCGGCGTAGGAGAAATGCACATCCCCGGACAGGAACGTCACCGTCGCGGGACTGTCCGGAGCGGTCGCCGCGTCGGTCACGAGGTCGGCCAGCCGATCGAACGAGCTGCCGAACGCTGCCCAGTGCTCCAAGTCGACACTCTGCCGTACGGACTCGCCGAACCGCGTCAGGTTCCGGCCCCAGTGCCCTTCGGCGACGGCCTCGTTCCAGGACTCGATGTGGTGCAGGCCGACCGGCAGCAGGTACGGCAGCGAGGTCCCGATCAGCAGATGGTCCTTGCCTCCTGAGGAGTGGACCTTGTCGGCGAGCCAGCTCCACTCGTTCTCGTCCAGCATGCTGCGCCGCTTGGGCGTCAGCTCGCGCGCGCACCGGGAGTCGACCATCACCAACCGCACCCGGCCGAAGTCGCGCGTGTAGCTCCACCGGTTGCTGGTCGGGTTCCGGTCGGCCTCGTACGCGAACTCGTCCAGGACGTGCCCGATGTCCCCGTCGCCCCGGCGCAGCGCGTTGTACACCTCGTCTTCCGCGCGTTCGGCCGGCGAGAGGTTGCCGAGGTGTTGGTACAGCCAGTACGTCCCGAGCCCGCCGGTCACGCGCTTGCGCCACCAGGGCTTGCGTGCCATCTGCTGCCGCCAGACGCGCGAGGTGTTCCAGTCGTCGCGGATGTCGTGGTCGTCGAAGATCATCGCGGACGGGACCGTCGAGAGCAGCCAGCGGATCCACTGCTCGGAGAACGCGAGCCGGTAGAGCTCGGTGTACTCCTCGAAGTCCGCGATCTCCATGCCTGGTGGCTCATTGACGTTCCGGCGCGCCTTGAGGAAGTCCTGCATCGGCTGCGAGGTCGCGTCCGCGTAGACCTGGTCGCCGAGGAGGAGAACGGCAGTCGGCCAGTCCTCCTCCGGCGCGGTCGCGAGCCGGCGTGCGTACGCCCGCAGCACGTCGAACCCGTACGTCCGGTTGTGCCTGGCGTCGTGCGGAACGCTCCGCCGGCACGACCCGAACACCAGCCGCAACCGGTCCGACGCGGGATCGAGCGTGCGGATCGTCGATGCGGGCATCGTCGAGCCGGGCTCGGGCCAGACCTGCTCGCCGTTCAGCGCCATCGTGTACGGGACGTTGGTGCCTAGCGTCAGGCCGGTGAGTTCGACGAGCGCGTAGTGGTGGCCGTGCACGGTGAACGTCGGCGTCTCGGTGTCGAGCACCCGCACCGTGCACGACTCACTGGTCTCCACCCAGACCGCGGCGGTCGTCTCGTCGACGTACCGCAGCAGCGGGCCCATCACGATCGAGCTCACCGGTGGGACTCTAGCCCCGCCGCACGCTTAAGGGCGCACTTCCACCTCGGCGAGCTGGAGGACGTAGCCCTCGCTGGTGAGCTGGAGCCCGTCGGTCCGGTCGGTGATGATCCTGACCTGGTCGGTGGTGTCGGAGAACCCCCAGCTGTACGTCTGAGGCGTGCTCGGCGACCCGCCGCCGGTGACCGTCTTGCGGGTCAGCCACTGGGCACCGTCCCAGACCTGGATGTGGAAGTGCTGCGGGAATCCACGGCCCACGGTGCCGGGATCGTTGCGCGGGTAGAGCACGACCGACGAGAACGTACGACGGGCGGCGAACCGCACCGCCACCCACTCCTCGTGCTGGTTGAAGTTCCCCAACGCGCTGGAGAATCCGCCCGACTCCTGGGGAATGCTGTTGCGCGAACCGTCCACCAGGTGGGGCCGGTGGAACGAGCAGCACTCCACGGAGCTGGACGACGTGACCCTGGCGTTGAAGGCGTGGTTGACCGGGCCGGGCGCGACGCCCGGGCCGTTGTACGCGCCGCGGTTCGGGGCGCCGGAGCCGACGGGGTTGCCCCAGTAGTCGCGGTCGCCGAGGACGCCGGTGTTCGTACCACTACCCAACGCGGGCGACCCGGTGGCGAGCTTGTAACCGTCGACCGTGTCCCGACCGAGGTACCCGGACCCGGGCGCGACGAGCAGCGGATCGGCCGTCGACCGATGTCCGCCGACCGGCTCGCTCGCGTGGTGCTTGCCGTAGAAGGTGTTGTAGTCGAAGACGGTGTCGGGCAGCGGCAGGTAGCTGTTGTTGCCAAGGGTGTAGAAGATGTTGTTGTAGACGTACGCCCGGCCGAACGCCGGCTCGCCGGAGTAGCGGCGCATCACCGCCGCGGTCGATCCGGGCCCGAGGTAGATCGTGTTGTTGTTGATGTCGGGACGGTCCGGTCCCTTGGGGTAGTCGCCGCAGAGGGTGATGACGCCCCGCTTGTCGTTCTGCGAGATGTTGAACCGGACGCGCGCGTCGTCGATGTCGACGCCCTGGTCGGCGATCTCGCACAGCAGCACGAACCCGCCGAGGTTGTTGTGGCTGTAGTTGTACTGCACGTACGTCGATCGGCTGCCCAGGTCGATGTCGTACCCCTGGCCGTCGTTGACCGCGATGTCGTTGTAGACCTCGTTGAACTGGATCAGCGTGTTGGTGGCGATGGCGCTCCAGATGCCGGCGGACGCGGTGTTCCAGTAGCCGGTGTGGTCGGAGTCGCGGTTGTGCGCGCGGCCGCCGCTGTTGGAGACGACGTTGTGCTGGACCACAGTGTTGGACGTGATGAAGTTGAGGATGCCGTCGCCGCCGGAGTCGTCGACCGTGTTGTTCTGGATGACGACGTCGTTCGTGTGTGGCAACGACTGCCAGAACGCGGCGTTGCCGGTCTGGATGGCAGGTCCGACGAAGATGCCGATCCGGTCGACGGTGCGGATGGTGTTGTTCTCGATACGGACGCCGTTCCAGTACGAGCCGTTCATGTCGGAGACGACCGCGATGCCGCCGTTCTGGCCGTAGAAGCCCGACTGGTAGCCGCGCACGTCGTGGATGGTGTTGCCCGCGATCGTGATGCCGTCGAGCCGGCCACCGCCGTTGTTGTGCGCCTTGATGCCGACCAGCGTCTCCCTCGCTCCGTCGCTTCGGTTGTTGGTCACCTCGAGGTTGCGGACCTCCCAGTACGGCTGGTTCAGCAGTTGGACCGTGCCCTGGATGTCGCCGCCGCCATGGATCAGCGGCTTGGGACCGTCGCCGTACCTGTCGATCCGGATCCGCGCGGCGCTGGTCCCCGAGCCCTTCGGCCAGAGCTGGCCGTTCCAGACCGCGCCGGCCTTCAGCAGCAGGGCGTCGCCGGGTTGGAACGTCGTCGCATTGGCCTTCTGCAGCGAGCGCCAAGGCGTGCTCGGCGAGGTGCCGTTGTTCGTGTCGTTGCCGTTGGTGGCGTCGAGGTAGTACGTCGCCGGCGCCGCGTTCGCGGGAGGTGCTGCCAGCATCCATGCCGTTGCCGCGAGGAGCAAGGCGAGAACAGCGGCCATTCGCCTCATCGTCGACTCCATTCTCGTGGGCGTCACTGGAGGGGGATCCGGTCGAGGACCTCGTGGTCGATGTCAACCTCGGCTTGCCGGACCCAGGCTTGGATCAGTGCTCGGTACTCCTGGTCGAGCCAGAGCGCGTGGATCCGTTCCTTGTTCTGCTCGAAGTCCGTCAAGTGCGTCTTGACGGACTCGTGGAACGCGCGGAGGTCGGCCTCGGCGGGGCGCAGCTCACGGGCCGCGAGGCGCTCCTTGAGCGCGACGACCTCGGTGTCGAAGCGGTAGCCGAAGTAGTAGTCGGGCTCGAGCTCGGTGGGGCCGTATACCGCTTCCCCCTTGTGGAGTGCGGCTTTCCGCCTCGCGTTCTCCTTCTCCGCGCCGCCGAGGTAGCTGCTGTAGTCCGCGGTCTGGATGACGCCTTCGCGCAGCATCCTGGCCTGCTGCACCTTGATCTCCACGATCCGGCGCAGCGCCTGGTCCGCGGAGATCGCGCCCCTCGAACGGCGCAGCTCGCGCTGCAGCTCGCCCACAACGACAGGGAGTCCGTCGACGGTAGCCACGCGAATGTCAGGCGAGGTCACCGCGCTACTGGAGGGGGAACAGGCGGCGGCCAGCACGAGCGTGGTGACCACGGCCGCCAGCGCGAGCAGGGTGCGCCCCATGACCCCTCCGATGTTGGAACGTTTCAATCGTTCACCGGTCCGCACCGGCTGCTCGGAGCATGAGTTGGCGACGGCGGCGCGTCAAGGTCTGTTCGGCTGGCCGTCGGTAGGTGGCAGCTTGCTGCCGTTCGCTTGCTGGGCTAGATGATCCCGCCGTTGGCGTACAGGATCTGGCCGTTGACCCAGCGGCCCGGGCCGGCGAGGAACGCGACGACTTCGGCGATGTCGTCGGGGGTGCCGAGACGCTCGAGCGGCGGCGCCTTCGCGAGGTTGTCGATGTCGGCCTGGTCCTTGCCGTCGAGGAACAGCTTCGTCGCGGTCGGGCCGGGCGCCACGGCATTGACGGTGATGTCCCGCCCGCGGAGCTCGCGGGCGAGGATGAGCGTCATCGCGTTCACCGCGCCCTTGCTCGCCGCGTAGGCGGCGTAGCCGGGGAACTGCAGCTTCGACACCGAGGTGGAGAAGTTGACGATCGCGCCGCCGTTCCGGACGCGCCGGGCCGCCTGCTGGGAGACGACGAACGTCCCGCGGATGTTGGTGCGGTGCATGCGGTCCAGGTCGTCGAGGTCGAACGTCGCCAGCGGGCCGAGCACCATGAGACCGGCGGTGTTGACGACGACGTCGATGCCGCCGAACGCCTGCTCTGTCTGGTCGAACGCGGCGGCCATCTCGTTCTCGTCGGCGACGTCTCCGCCGACCGCGATGGCCCTGCCGCCGGCTGCCTCGATCGCCTGGACGGTCTCCTCGGCCCTCGTCTGGTTGCCGGCGTAGTGCACGGCGACTCGCTGGCCGTCTTGGGCGAGGCATTCGGCGACGGCTCGGCCGATGCCACCGGATCCGCCGGTGACGAGGGCGACGCGGGCATGCGTGGTCTCGGTCATGGTGAGTTTCTCCTTGTTGCTAAGGCTTGCTCGTCGTGGTGAGGCGTTCGAGCCACTCCTTGAGCAGCCCCGCCTCGGCGGGCGTGAACTTGTCGAGCTTGCTCGCGAGCAGGGTCGTCGCAGCGGCGGCCTGGGCGTTCTCCTTGCTGGCCGGCTCGACGTGATCGGTCAGGACGGTCGCGAACACCGCGTCGCGCACGGTGCGCGAGATCGAGCGGTCGGGATAGAGCTCGGGGCGGGTGATCAACGACAGCGAGACGCCGGTGTTGGCGGACATCACGAGCTGCGCGGCGGTCTCGGGCGGGACCTTGAGCCTGCCCTGCTCGGCGATACGGTGGAGGATGCCGAGCAGCAGCCGGTGCATCTCGTACGCCGCCTCCGGCGTCTTGCGGAGCGTCGGCGAGAACATCAGCCGGTAGGAGCTCGGGTGCGCGAGCGCGAACTCGGCGTGGTTGTCCCAGCCCGCCCGCAGATCGGCGACGGGGTCACCGGAGCTGGTCGCGCCGCGCTTCGACTCGAGGTACCGCTCGAAGCCGTGGTCGACGACGGCCGCGAGCAGCGCGTCCTTGTCGCCGAAGTGCCGGTACAGAACGGGCTGCTGCACACCCGCCGCCTCGCCGACCGCCCGGGTCGAGATGTCCCCGGTCGGCGACTCGGCCAGCAGCCTGGCGGCGGCCTCGATGATCGCTGATCTCATGTCCACGATATCAACGATAACACTTTCTGGATCGATGACAACACCGCCGCCAGATCACCGCTAACCCCCGCTGCGCGGTGATCATGTACGTGATCATGAAGGTAAACCGGGCGTATACGACGGCTCCGCTTCACGATCACGTACATGATCACGAGTCGAGGTCCACGACGCTCGAGAGCTACGCCGGAAGGATCGCCGACCTCAACGGCTGGTTCTTCTGGTGGGACTGAACGCCAGCTCGGCGAGGCGCCGCTCGCACGACCGCATAGTTGGATGGTCTGCCGCGACGTTGCCTCGCAGCAGGCCGAGGGCGCGGCGGAACGAGGTCACCGCCGCGTGCCCCTGCCCGAGAACCGCCTGGCAGCAGCCGAGGTTGTGCAGCGTGATCGCGAGGTCCGGGTCGTACGGACCGAGGTGCGCCTCCTTGAGCCGGACCGCGCGATCGAGGAGCCCGGCGGCCTCGGCGTGGTGACCGAGCCGGAACTCCAGTGAGCCGAGGTTGTGCAGCGTGACGCCGAGCTCGTAATGCTCGTCGCCGTACGCGCGTTCATACGCGACGAGCACCCGGGCCAGGAGCTCGCGGGCGTCGGTGAGCCGGCTGAGGTCGATCAGGATCGCGGCGAGGGCCGCCTCGTCGGCGGTCCGGTCGAGGTTGACGCCGGGACCTCTCAGCGCGATGCCCTCGCGCGCGATCGGCTCGGCCGCCGCGGAGTCGCCGCGGGCGTGCAGGACGCCGGCGATGTTGTGCAGCAGGCTCGCGCGGACGTCCGGTTGGTCCGCGCGAGCCAGCCGGAGCGCGCGGCGGTACGCGAGCTCCGAGCCGGTGAAGTCGCCGCTGTACTTGCCGACGAGCCCGAGCCCGTTGAGGATCCGTACGAGCTCGCGCGCATCGTCGCCGAGGTCGGTCTCGGCGATCCGGAGGGCGGCGACGAACACGCGCCGAGCCTGGCCGTACCGCCCAGACCGGAGCAGCTCCTCGCCGCGACCGCAGGCCGCTTCGACGGCTCGCACCGCCCTCCACTTCCGCGCCGTGACCGGCGCGGACCCCGCTCGCATCGACATGACGGCCCCTCTGGTCGGACGTGTCTCCGACCAGAGTCCCTGTCCACGCTGGACAAACGCTGGGCAGCCGCTGGGCGGTCAGCCAGCCCTCGGTCAGCCCTGCGGCCCGCGCGCCAGGATCTGCAGGTAGTGCGGGTTCGACATGATGCCGAGGACGTTGCCGAACGGGTCGACGACCGAGGCGGTGATGAAGTCGCCGGCCGCGCCGCGCGGAGTGATCTTGTCGTGCAGCGTGGCGCCGAGCTCGATCAGCCGGTCGAGCGTGGCCTGCAGGTCGTCGACGTGCCAGTAGACGATCTCGCCGGCGGCCTGCTCGGTCGCGGGGTGCACGCGGTACTTGCCGTCGATGATGCCGAGCTCGTGCTCGTAGTCGCCGATCCGGAACTCGACGTACGCGGGGCTCTCCGGCGGGTACGCGTAGTACGCGTCGACGCCGAGGAACTCCGAGTACCACTGCTTGGCGGCGGTCAGGTCGTCGGCGTAGAAGCTGACGGTGGTGAGTCCTCGCAACATTTCGGTTCCTCTCTCGGTGGGTGAGACCAGTCTTCCGGTCAAAGTGCTCACCAACTGATCACTTTGAGATGGAAGTTTCGGGTTGCCTATGACGCCATCTGGCGCCAGAATGGCGCCATGGAGTTGGAATCGTATGTAGCGAGCCTGCGCCGCGAGCTCATGGTGAACGCCGCGGTAGGTGGCGCCGAGGCCGAGGCGATCGCCGAACGGCTGGTCGCGCCGCTGGAGTCCTCGGTGAGACTGGTGCTGTTGAAGGCGTTGTCGAGCGCTGCCCAGGAGATCAGCCGGGACCTCCCGGCCGGCTCGGTCGAGCTGCGGCTCAGTGGCCTCGACCCGAGCTTCGTCGTCACCTCCTCCCCCGTTCCGCCGGCCGACGAGGAGTACGTGGCGCCAACGACGGCGGACGATGGCGCCACCGCCCGGATCAACTTCCGGCCTCCGGAGCAGCTCAAGAGCCGGATCGAGGAGGCCGCGGGCCGCGAGGGCATGTCGGTCAACGCGTGGCTCGTCCGTTCCGTCTCCGCGACGTTGAACCGGGAGAGCCGCCGACCGATCCGCCGCGCTCCCCGCGGCGGCGACCACCAGTCCGGCTGGGCCCGGTAGGAGGCGACGATGACCACGTTCGACACCCCGGACCCGATCTCCGTCCAGCTCGACTTCGGCGCCTCGGTCGCCAACGTACGACTGGTCGCCACCGACCGCGCCGACACAATCGTCGAGGTGACGCCGTCCGACCCGAGCCGCTCGCTCGACGTCAAGGCGGCGGCGAAGACGGAGATCACGCTCACCGGCCGCAACCTGCTGGTCCTCGGTTCGAGGCAGGCCAACTGGTTCGGCACCGACGGCTCGGTCGACCTGACCATCGAGCTCCCGAACGACTCCAAGGTCGTCGCGGACTCCGCGCACGGCGGCTTCCACACCGAGGGCCGGCTCGGCGAATGCCGGTTCACCACCTACTACGGCAACCTCGATCTCGATCACACCGGCCCGCTCCAGGCGCGTACCGGCGGCGGCAAGCTGACTGTCGACCACGTCGACGGCGACGCCGAGGTCACGTCGTCGATCGGCACTGTCCGGGTGGGCTTCGTCGACGGCGACGCCAGGGTCCAGAGCGACCACGGCACCGCGACGGTCGCCGAGGTCACCGGCGCGCTGCGCGTGACCGCGTCGGGCGAGATCACGGTCGACCGTGCCCAGGCGGACGTCGTCGCGAAGTCGAACCTCGGCGACATCCGGATCGGCGAGGTGAGCAGCGGCTCGATCACGATGGAGACCGCCGACGGCGAGCTCGAGGTCGGCGTCAGCGACGGTGTCGCAGTCTGGTTCGACGCCGCCACGAACGTCGGCACTGTCAACAACGCCTTGACGGTGATGGACGGACCGGAAGAGTCCGAGGCCACCGTCGAGATCCGCGCACGGACGCACCGCGGCGACATCCTGATCCGCCGCGTCGATGTCTGAGGGGACGACGATGAACGCTGTGATCGACGTCGAGGGGCTGCGCATGCGGTACGGCTCGTACGACGTTCTGCACGACGTGACTTTCCAAGTACAGAAGGGCGAAGTCCTCGCCTTGCTCGGGCCGAACGGTGCCGGAAAGAGCACGACGATCGAGATCCTCGAGGGCTTCCGGATGCGCTCGGCGGGCCGCGTCGAGGTGCTCGGCGTCGATCCCGCGCACGGGGACGAGGCCTGGCGAGCCCGGCTCGGGATCGTGCTGCAGTCGTGGCGCGACCACGGCAAGTGGCGCGTCCGCGAGCTGCTGGCACACCTGGGCTCGTTCTACACCGCGTACTCCTCCGACACCGTACGCCGGCCGTGGGATCCGGACGAGCTGGTCGCCGCGGTGGGGCTGACCAGGCAAGCAGGGCAGAAGATCATGCGGCTGTCCGGCGGTCAGCGACGGCGACTGGACGTCGCGATCGGCATCGTCGGGCGTCCGGACCTGCTGTTCCTCGACGAGCCGACGGCGGGCTTCGACCCGGAGGCTCGGTACGACTTCCACGAGCTCGTCCGTGAGCTCGCGACGATCCAGGCGACCACGATCCTGCTCACCACGCACGATCTGGACGAAGCGGAGAAGCTCGCCGACCGGATCATGATCCTGAAGGGCGGCCGCATCATGGCGAACGGCACCGTCGACGAGCTCACCCGCCAGGTTGCCGCGGACGGCGAGCGGCGGACGCTCGAGGAGACCTACCTGTCCTGGGTTCGCGCGGCGGAGGTCGCGTCATGAGCGCGACGACCGCGGCGTACCGCGCCGGCTGGCACCGCGGCCTGGTCGAGTTCCGGCAGTCCCTGACCAGCCCGGGCGACCTGTTCTCGACTTTGTTCTGGCCGCTGCTCATGGTGGTCGTGCTGATCTTCGTACGCGACAGCGAGTTCGGCTCCAGTGGGCTGCTCCTCGGCACGCTGTTCCTGCCCAGCGTGATCGGCATGAACATCGCGGCGAACGGCATGCTCACGACCGCGGGGCTGCTCGCGATCGAACGCGAGGACGGCACGCTGCTCCGCGCCAAGGCGACGCCGAACGGCATGCAGGGCTACGTTGTCGGGAAGATCGTCACGGTCGCGGGGACGACCCTGATCGCGCTCCTCGTCGTGCTGATCCCGGGCGTCTTCCTCGTCGACGGGCTCGCGATCGGGAGCGTCGGCGCGTGGGTGGGGCTGGCCGGGATCGTCGCGCTCGGCATCGTCGCCACGCTGCCGATCGGTCTCGTGATCGGCTCGCTGTTCGACAACCCGCGCAACGCCGGGCTCGCCAATCTGCTGATGCTGGGCGTCATCGGGATCTCCGGCATCTTCTATCCGCTGACCGCGCTGCCGACGTTAGTGCAGTGGATCGCGCAGGTGTTCCCGGTCTACTGGCTCGGCCTCGGCGCCCGTTCGGTGCTGCTGCCGGACAGCGCGGCCGCGGTGGAGCTCGGCTCGTCGTGGCGGACGCTGGAAACCGTTGGGGTGTTGGGAATCTGGGCGATCGCCGGCCTCGTTCTCGCGCCGATCGTGCTGCGCAGGATGGCGCGCCGCGAGTCCGGCTCAGCGCTCGCCAAGCGCCGCGAGCAGATGCTGCAGCGGACGCGGTGAACGTACGAGGACCCCGGCCGGGTCGCACCGGCTGGGGTCCTCGTCCCCCTGACGCCTCTGGAGGTCAGGACACCTGACGGGTAACCGGGCGGCCCTGTTCGATCCAGGCCTTCAGCCCGCCGTCGAGGTGCGCCACGTCGCTGTACCCGAGGTTCTGCAACGCCGCCGTGGCGAGCGCCGAGCGGCCGCCGGAGGCGCAGTACACGACGGTCGGAGCCGCGGGGCTGAGCTCCGCACGGTGGTACGGGCTCTCCGGGTCGGCGTAGAACTCGAGCATCCCCCGCGGCGCGAGCACCGCGCCGGGGATGTGCCCGTCGCGAGCCACTTCGTCGGGCTCGCGAATGTCGACGAGTGTCATCGGGGCGCCCTCCAACTGCCGCGCCACCTCGTCGACGTTCAGGTTGCGAATCTGGCCTTTGGCCTCGGTCACCAGCTGCTTCACGGTCTTCGCCATTGGTCTCTTCCTTCCGAAAGTTCGTCTCTCCGCTTGGCAGCCATTCGACCGCGACCAGCTTCGGGGAACATCCGTGCTGAGTACGGAAGTCGGCCCCGTAGTCCGACCGCGATCGTCAGTGGTCGGTCACCTCGACGATCACGAGCGTGTTGCCGTCGACGTCGCGGAAGGTGAACATCGGCGGGACGAAGTCGCCCATCCGCAGGACCTCGGCATCGACATCGACGCCGGCCGCGAGCAGGTGGGCGTGGTCGCTGTCGGCGCTCGAGGTGGTGAGGCGGATGCCGGTGTCGACGCCCGCGCGGGCGGGGTCGGCGAGGAGGGCGATCGAGGTCAACGCGCCCGGTGCGGCGACCTCGAGCCAGCGGCCGTCGCCGAACGCGCCGTCCAGTCGGACCTCGAAGCCGAGCGTGTTCCGGTAGAACTCGAGTGCCTTGTCCTGGTCGCGGACGGGGATCGCGATGGTGCGAAGGTCGTTGATCTGCGTGCTCATGTCGATGCCCTTCGGGTTCGCCGCCCCGTTCCAAGGGCAGCTCTCACCCCGGACGTAGAGACCGGCTCGACGTTCTCGACATCCGCGCGCGGAGTTCTTTCAAGATCTTTTGGTCGGCAGGTGGAAGTGCAGCCGGACCGTCGTCCCGGCGGGACCGGGATGCAGCTGAACGAGGTCGCTCAGCTGGTTCGCCATCAGCAACCCGCGCCCTCCGAGGGCGTCCGCGCCGGGGATCTGCCGGCCGGCGAGCAGGTCGGTCATCGTGCCGTGGTCGCGGATCTCGCAGACCAGGCTGCCGTCGGCCTGCCAGGTCCGCAGGATGCCGAAGCCACCGGCGTACGCGAGCGTGTTGCCCGCGATCTCGTTCACCGCGATCAGCAGGTCGTCGATCCTCGTCTGCGGCAGGCCCGCGTTCTTCGCCTGCTCGCGGACGAACCTTCGGACAGCGCCGAGCTCACCGACGCCGAAGTCGCGCTCGACCAGGTTCGCCGGCGCGGGCGGGAGGTTCGCGGTGGCCGTGACGGCGACGCGGGCCGGGTCGTCGTAAGCGGTGCTTGGCCGGCCGGATTTGCCGTGGAACATGACGGGATGGGTGCGTTCGGCGTCGTTCTTGACCAATTTGGCGAGTTGGGTGGTGTCGTACGGGCACCGGATGGTGACGTGGTGGCCGGCGAACGCGAGGTTGATCAGCGCCTCGTGCTGGACGGCGGCGGAGTACTCCGACGCGGGTCGGCCCGGCCAGATCGGCTCGCCGAGGACGCGGGCGCCGCGCGTCTCCTGCTCGGCGAGGAATGGATGCAGGACGGTCGGAATGATCCGGCCGGGGTTGCCGCCGATCTGTCCCATGTCCAGGTAGCGGACGTCGCCCTCGTCGCCGACCTGCTCGCGAAGCAGCCCCAGTCTCGGCTCGGGAAGGGCCACGAGAACGGCTTCGCCAGCCCTCATACCAGCGCGAACGAACTCCACCGTGCCGGCCAGAAACTCGCTCACGTCTCCGTACAGCAAAGCCTCGTGAATGAAGGTCGATCGTGCCCCCACCGGGGCATTATCGCCAGATCGGAGGGTGCTTGGCCGATCACCACACCGGATATCCCGCCAGGTGGGCTATCCGTTGGGCTCGGCCCCACCCAGAAGTCGGTGCCACCAACGCTTTCGGACCGCTACTTTCGGAGCGGCTGTGGTCGGTTCGGCGGGGGTCGCACGGTCCTCGCGCCACTGCTCGACGACCTTCTCGATGTCGACCGGGACCACATGGACCGGAGGTCCGCCGATCGGGAACCGGATCCAGTCGCGGATGCGGTCGTTCAGCTCCGTGACGACCTCGCGGACCGAACGTTCGGCGTGCAGCTTCGCCACCCGCCCGCGCAGATCCTCGAGCTCCTTGCGCAGCTTCAACGGCGTCGGTAACAGCTCGTCGGCGGGCACACCCTCCGCCTTGAGCTTGCGCTGGACGAACAGCTCGTCGTACGGCCGCTCCAGATCCTGGATCGGCTTGCCAGCGCCGGGCAGGTTGTCGAACCCGCCGTTGTCCATGGACTCGCGGATCTGCTTGTCCACCCAGTTCTCGAACGAGACGCCGGGCGGCTTGCGCTCGGTCATGCAGCCATCTTCTACGACACTCGACGTACGTCCTAGGAGGTAGCTCACAAGCCGCTTCTCGCTGTACGTACCGGGCTCCCCGGATCGGCAGGCTGCAGGGCATGACTGAGGTGACTCGCCGAGGTGTCCTCGGCGCCGTAGCGGGCGCGGCCGCGTTGTCCGGGCTGCCCGCGACCACGGCACAAGCGAGCGTCGACCGGCTCCGACCCGTCCGACTGACCACGGAGCACCTGACCAACCCCCTCGGCATCGACGCTCCGATGCCGTCGTTCGGCTGGCAGCTCCGGGCGAACGGCACGGACCGGGCGCAGAGCGCGTACCGGATCCGGGTGGCGAGCTCGCCACGACTTCTGGCCCGGCCGGACCTGTGGGACTCGGGCCGAGTGTCGTCCCCGGGCCAGACGGGAGTCGCGTACGGCGGGCGCGCACTGCGACCAAAGTCGCGGTACTACTGGTCCGTTTCGGTCTGGGACGAGTCCGGACGTAGCGGGTCGGACAGCCAGCCAGCCTGGTTCGAGACCGGCCTTCCCGCTGATGCGTGGGGCGCGTCGTGGATCGGCACCGGCATCGTCCTGCCCAAGCCGCTGCGGGTGCTGCCGCCGCGCCAGTACTCCCCCACTCCGCTCGAGCCGGGCCACACGCTCGGCCAGACGTTCGTGTCGGAGGGGCCGCTCGACGCGCTGTCGGTGTTCCTCGACGTGGTCGGGACGGCGGGCTGCACGATGACACTGCGCCGCACCGATCCCTCCGGCGCCGTCGTGGCGCGCGCGGTGCTGTCCGGGCTGACGCCGGACAACTACGGGAACGCGATCGGCCGGCTCGCGTTCTCACCCGAGCTCGCGCCGGGCACGTACTACCTGGAGCTGTCCGACGCACAAGGGTCGGTGGCGTGGCAGGGGCTGGCCGAGGATCTGTATCCGGACGGCGTGGCGTACGTCGATGGCGCCGAGCGGCCGGGCGAGGACCGGTGGGTGTTCGGACTGCCGCCGGACCCGCCGGCGGATCCCGTTCTCCGCAAGGAGTTCGCGCTGCCCGCGCGCGTCGAGTCGGCGCGGCTGTACGTCGTGGGGCTGGGGCACGCGGTGGCGTACGTCAACGGCGAGCGCGTGGGCGACGCAGTGCTCGAGCCCGGTGCGACGAACTTCGACCAGCGGGTGCTCTACCGGACGCACGACGTGACCTCGCTGCTGCGGCGCGGCGCGAACGCGATCGGCGTCGAGCTGGGCCGCGGCTTCTTCTCGACGCGGGCTCCGGACAGCGACGGCGCGAACCTGGCGGCCTGGATCGCGGAGCCGCAACTGCTTGCCCGCTTGGAGATTCTCCTGTCCGACGGCCGTCGCGTGGTCGTGGGTACGGGTCCCGACTGGTCGGTGGCCGACGGCCCGACGACGTACGACGGCCCGTACACCGGCGAGTCGTACGACGCGCGCCGCGCCGCCGCATTGTCGGGTTGGACGCGCGCTGGCTACGACGCCGCCTCGTGGCGGCGGGCCGCCGTCGTCCCCGCGCCGGCCGGGCGGCTGGTGGCGTACGCCGGGGAGCCGATGCGCCGTCAGCCTTCGGTATCGCCGGTACGGGTGACTTCCCCGGCTGAGGGCGTGCGGCTGTACGACTTCGGGCGCGTGCTCGCCGGGTGGGTGCGGCTGTGTGGGCGCCTCCCCGCCGGCGCGAAGATACGGCTGCTCTCCGGGGAGAAGCTCGGCCCGGACGGGCGGGTGTACCTCGGCATCGCCGGCGGGAACGACAACCCGTCCGTCAACGGCCGCTTGCAGGTGGACGAGTACGTCGCCTCCGGTGCTGGTCGCGAGACGTGGGAGCCGTCGTTCACCTACAAGAGCTTCCAGTACGTCGAGGTGACCGGTGTCTCGGAACCGCTCGACCTGGTTGCCGTTCCGGTGCGCAGCGACGTGCCCGTGACGATGAAGCTGTCGGTGGAGCACCGCGAGCTGCAGTGGATCGCGGACGCGTTCCTGCAGACGGCGAAGAACAGCATCCACGGTTTCCCCGACGCGTCACCGTTCTCGAAGGTGGGCTGGCTCGGGACGGTGACGAACCAGGGTCCGCCGCTGCTGTACCAGTTCGGGATGGCGAGCGTGTTCGCGCGCTGGCTCGACGACATCGCCGCGACGCAGTCGCCGAGCGGTGCGCTGCCGCTCGTCGCGCCGCTCGGTGGGCCGCCGGCGGAGTTCCTGCTGTCGCCTGGATACGTCAGCGTGTACGCGGATCTGGTGTGGCGGTACTGGCTGACGTACGGCGACCGTTCGGTCGTGGCTCGGCACTTCGACGGCGTGAAGCGGTCGGTGGACTGGATGCTGTCGCAGCTGCGGGACGGGTTGGCCGACGACACGTTCGGCGACTGGTACCCGCCGAACCCGCAGTCGTACCCGCGCGGACCCGAGGGCGGGAAGCTCGTGGGCACGGCGTACGTGATCAAGTCGGTCCGGAACACCGCCGCGCTGGCCTCGGTGCTGGGCAGGGACTCGGTGGCCTCGTCGTTGCGGGCACGGGAGCGTGCGTTGGTGGCTCGGTTCAACTCAGCGTTCCTGAAGTCGTCAGGTGTCTACGAGACCGAGGTGCCGACGGCGTACCGGCAAACCAGCAACGCGGTGCCGTTGGCTCTGGGCCTGGTGCCTTCGGGGTCGGTCGCTCGCGTTGCCGCCGGGCTGGCGGCCGACGTGGAGTCGAAGCAACGCCACCTTGACACCGGCTCGATGGGCACGGGCGCATTGCCGTACGCGCTGTCGGACTTCGGGCGGCCGGACCTGGCGGTGGCGGTGCTCGGGCAGAAGACGTACCCGGGGTACGGGTATCTGCGGTCGCTCGGCGCGACGACATTCTGGGAGCGCTGGGAGGCGATCGCGCGGGCGCGGCAGGACCCGACGTTGAGCGGACCGGTGAAGTGGCTGGTGGAGCGCGCCGCTGGCGTGGAACCGTTGGCCGCTGGCTGGGCTCGGTTCCGGGTCGCTCCCGCGGTGACCGCTTCGCTGCCGTCGGGCTCGGTCGTGCTGTCGACAGTGCGCGGCCGGGTAGCCGTGTCGTGGCGGCGGCGCGGCTCCTCGTTCACGCTGTCGGTCGAGGTGCCGGTCAACGCGGTGGCCTCGGTGGTGCTGCCGGACGGGCGGACGCGCGAGCTGGGCTCAGGCCGGCATCGGCTCCGGGCCCGGCTCGAGCGGTAGGCCGGTGTCGGCGAGAATCCGCTTGACGGTGGCGTCCAGCTCGCTGTGCTGGTCGATGACCTGCTCCCGGTCGCCCGGGAGCAGGTCGCGGTCCCGGTACCACTCGGCCATCACGTCCGGCCCGTACACGGCCGCCTCTGGCTTGGTGGCGTGCCGGCGGACGGTCTCGTCGAACGGGACGTCGAAGTAGTAGAAGAACGATGGCCCTCTGTTGGCGGCGGCGAGCCGATCGAGCATCTCCGCGTACCTGGCCGCGTCCAGGATGCCCTCGACCACGACGTGATAGCCGCGGTCGAGGGCGAACCGCGCGGTGTGCTCGATCAGCTCGATGTTGATGCCGCCAGGGACGTCCCGCTCGCGCAGGATCGTCCGGCGGAGCACGTCCTGGCCGACCCACGCCATCGAGCGCTCGCAGGCCATCCGCAGCGCGTGGGCGACCGAGCTCTTCCCGGACGCGGACGGGCCGCGGAGGACGACGAGCCGCGTTCTTGGGCTGCCGATCTTCACCCCGCGAGCCTAGGGGCGGCCACCGACGTGGCGGGGGCTCGGGTGCTGCTGTTGCTGTTGCTTTGCCCTGCTGTGCTTGGTCGGGCTCGCTGGTCGGGCTGTGGCGGCGGTCGATTGTGGTGGCCGGTTGGCCACCTTGCGCACCTCGCGACCACTACTTCACCCCCGCGCCCGCAAGTCCTAGCCCGCTACTCCCATCCTCTTCACCTCCGCCTCTTTGGGGGCGTGCTGGTCTTCTGCTCTTGTTGTTGCTTTGCCCTGCTGTGCTTGGGCAAGTAGCTGGGCGGGCTGTGGCGGCGGTCGAGTGTGGTGGCCGGTCCGGGGCGCGTCAAGGGCGCCTCTCTGGGGCGCTTCGCGGAGGAGAGAGGCGTCGCTTCGCGACCGCTTTGCGGCCCTTGACTCGCCCCGGCCCGGCCACCAGTTTGATACGCGCCGCCCCTGCCCCGGGAACAGTGTCCCGGGCAAGGCCTGCCTGCGCCTTGGGTCTGTGGCCGTGTTGCGGCTTCTTGTGGAGCCCTCGGCTTCTTGTGGTGGCGGATGATGTCGGGAGGTTTCCCTTGCTGGGTTGGGCATTAGCCTGACTCGGCTGGTAGAATTCTGCTATGGAATCGACCACCCGCTCGAACACCACCGGCACCGCCGATGGTGTCTCGGCGTGGTCGATGTCCGATGACCAACTCACCACCGCACTCCTCGACAACGCCACCCAGCTGAACCGGCTCGAGGGCCGCCAGCTCGAACTGATCCGCGAGGCCGACGCCCGCAACCTCGCCGTCACCGCTGGTGCGGCGAACACCGCGCAGTGGGTCGCCGGTCGGCTTCGGGTCCCGACTGCGGAGGCCGGGGCGATGGTGAAACTGGCCTCTCATCTCGACGCGGAGTTGCCGGCCACCGCGCAAGCGTTGGCTAGCGGCGAGATTTCTGTTCCGCACGCACGAGTGATCTCCCGGGTCGTGACGATGCTGCCCTCCCACATCGCCACCCCGGAACTCCGCTCCGAGGTGGAGGCGACCCTGCTGAAGAACGCCGCCATCTTCGACCCGAAGGTCTTGTCGAAGGTCGGGAACAGGCTCTTGGAGACCGTCGCGCCGGATCTTGCTGACCAGGTCCTGGAGTTGAAGCTCAAACAAGAAGAGGCCAGCGCCGAACGGGACCGGTTCCTCCGCATGTCCTTCGACGCCACGTCAGGGACGTGGCGGGTCACCGCCCGGCTCCCCAAACTCGTCGGGGAACGCCTCAAGCTGGTTCTCGACCCGCTGGCCGCGCCGCAGCCCGGACCCGACGGCCGCGACACCCGCCTCCCCGAACAACGCAACGTCGACGCAATGGACGAGGCCTGCCGCCGACTCCTCGCCGAGCGGCTCGTCCCCTCCCATGGCGGGAACCCCACCCAACTGGTCGTCACCCTCACCAACACCGGTGGACGGACCCTGCACACCGGGATCGAACTGTCCCGCAAACTCGTCGACCAACTCATGTGCGAAGCGGACCGGGCATTCTTGGTCAAGCCCGAGGACCAGCCCGGCCGCGTCACACTGCTGACCGACACCCAACAGCGACTCTTCCAAGGCAAACTCCGCCGCATCCTCGAACTCCGCGACGGCGGCTGCGCGTTCCCCGGCTGCGACCGCCCACCAGGCTGGTGCCACGCCCACCACCTCACCCCGTGGAGCCAGGGCGGACCCACCACCCGCGACAACGGAGTCCTACTCTGCGGCTACCACCACCGCCTCATCCACCAAGGCGCCTGGCAAGTCCGCATCGCACGAGACGGATTACCCGAGTTCTTACCCCCCGACTGGATCGACCCCCACCAACAACCACTCCGCAACCACCGCCTCACCCCAGCCGCCTAGAGCAGCGGCCGGGGCCGGGGCCGGCGGAGCGCGCGCCGCCGGCTGGGGCACCTCACACGGCAACCACCCCTCTACCTGGCGTCCACCCCACGTAAAGCGCCAAATGATCATGTAAGCACGATCATTGGCCCCGACGCGCCCCCAGGTCGGTTGTCAGGCGGTGATGGCGTCGAGCTCCGCGACTGCTTCGGTTGGCAGGGCTAGGTCGGCGGCGGCGACGTTCTCGCGGAGGTGGGCGAGGGACGAGGTGCCGGGGATCAGGGCGATCGTCGGCGAGCGTTGCAGCAGCCAGGCGAGCGCGACCCGGTGCGGGGTCGCGTCGAGGCGGGCGGCGACCTTGGCGAGGGTCTCGGCCTGCAGGGGCAGCATGCCGCCGAGCGGGAAGAACGCGGCGTACGCGATCCCCTCCGCGGCGCAGCGGTCGACCATCGCGTCGTCGCGGCGGTGCGCGACGTTGTAGAGGTTCTGCACGGTGACCACCGGTGCGATCGACTGGGCCTCGGTGAGCTGCGCGCCAGACGCGCCGCTGAGGCCGAGGTGCCTGATCAAGCCCTGCTCCCTCAAGGCAGCCAACGTCTCGAACGGCTTGGCGATCGACTCGTCGCTGTCGCCCTCGAACGTCGCGAGCCGCAGGTTGACCGCGTCGAGGGACTCGACGCCGAGGTGCTCGAGGTTCTCGTGGACCTGCTTCTCCAGGTCGGCGCTGTCCAACGACGGCAGCCACGCGCCGGCGGAGTCGCGGCGGGCGCCGACCTTGGTGACGATGCGCAGGTCGGCCGGGTACGGAGACAACGCCTCGCGGATGAGAGCGTTCACGACGGTCGGGCCGTAGAAGTCGCTGGTGTCGATGTGGGTGATGCCGAGGTCGACGACCTCGCGCAGGACGGCGAGCGCCTGGTCGCGGTCGCGGGGCGGGCCGAACACGTTCGGGCCGGCGAGCTGCATGGCGCCGAAGCCCATCCGGCTGATCGTCAGATCGGACGCGAGGGCGAGGACGCCTCCGGGAGCAGTCATGGGATTCAGGTCTCCTAACTAACTGGTTAGCCAGCAAGCTACCTGCTCGCTAACCAGTTAGTCAACGCTTCGCTAGGATGGCCGGCATGGCTGCAGTGGGCAACGCCGAGGCGACGAAGGAGCACATCGTCGCGGCCGCGATGGCGGAGTTCTCCGCGTACGGCATCGCCGGCGCGCGCGTCGACCGGATCGCGCAGACCGCGGGCTGCAACAAGAACCTGATCTACATCTACTTCGGCAGCAAGGAGAAGCTGTTCGCGGCCGTGCTCGACCGCAGCCTGCTGCAGGTGTACGAGGCGGTGGACTTCACGCCAGACGACCTGCCGGGGTACGCGGCCCGGGTGTTCGAGTTCGCGCTGGCGCGGCCGGACGTGATGCGGCTGATGGCCTGGTTCGCCCTCGAGCGGACGCCGGAAGCGGGCGCCGTGCAGTCCCGCGGCGCCGCCCACAGCGGGAAGGTGGCCGAGCTCGCCGCCGCCCAACGCTCCGGTCAGCTGGCGAGCACGTTCGACCCGAACTTCCTGCTGACCGCGATCATGTCGCTGGCCACCGCCTGGTCCGCGGTCAGCCCCTTCGGCCCCGTCCTGGACCAGCAGTCCCTCGCCGATCCCGTCCGCCTCCGCCAGAGCATCACCACCGCCGTCGCCCTCCTGGCGCAGACGAACGAGGTCCCTGCTCAGCCGAGCTAGACCCGGGTCTGGGCAGGCTGTTCCTCTTCGGCTTCGACGATGGACTCCTCCGACCACAGCCGCCGCATCTCGGGGCAGGTGCGGAGGAGGTGGTCCAGCGGGCCGGAGCCGACGACCTCGCCGCGGTCCAGGACGACGACCTGGTCGGCTCGTTCCAACGCCGCGCGGCGGTGCGACACCACCAGCAGGGTCGACGGGCCGCGGCCCACGGACGCCGCGGTGGCGATGCGGTCCCACAGCTGGTGCTCGGTCTCCACGTCCAACGCCGACGAGAGGTCGTCGACCACGAGCAGGTCGGGCGTACGGACCAGCGCACGTGCCGCGGTCGCCCGCTGGACCTGGCCACCCGACAGCCGCACACCGCGCGGGCCCACGACGGTCGACAGGCCCTCCGGCATGTCCGCCAGATCCTGCTCGAACGTCGCCAGCTCGACCGCCCGACCGAGGTCGGCATCCGAGGCGGGCCAACCGAGCAGCAGGTTCTCCCGCAGCGACTCCGAGAACAGCCGCGGCACCTGACCCGCGTACGCCACCCGGTCGGGGACCATGAACGTCCCCGGATCGTCCACCACCGACCCGTTCCACCGCACCTCGCCCGCGGACACCGGCAACAGCCCCAACAGCGCCCGGACCAGCGTCGTCTTGCCGGCACCGACAGCGCCCGTCACCACCGTGAACGAACCCTGCGGAATCCGCAACGACACCTCGCGAATCCCCCGCCCGGTGTCCCCGTGCACCACGGTCAGCCCGGAGGCTTCCAGCACGTGCAGTGGATCCGACCGCGTGGGCACCGGCAGCGACGCGGGCGGCGCCTCCTGACCGAACCACAGCGGACCGTGCTTCGACATGTCGTCCACCGACTCGTGCGAGGCCATCAGCCGGCTCAGCCGCTCGGTCGCGACCGCCGCCTGCGGTACGCGATAGAGCATCCGCCCCATCATCCGCGGCAGGAACGTCAGCCATCCCACGTACGACGTGAACAGGGCCAGGTCGCCGACGGTGAACGTCCCCTGCCGCATCGCCGGAGCGGCGAGCAGCAGGATCAGCCCGATCGAGATCTCGACCGAGGCGCCGGTCGCGGTGTCGAGCAGGTCCATCGCCAACCTGTCCTTGACAGCCGCCTCCCGCCGCGCCCGGTTGTGCGCCCGCAGCCGCTCCAGCACCGCGTCCTCGGCCCCGGCGGTCTTGATCGCGAGCACGCCGCTGAAGATCTCGCCGATGTACGCCGTCACCGCGGCACCGAGCGCGCGAGCCCGCGAGTGGATCCGCCGGATCACGTCGCTGAGCAGCCGGGTCAGGATGATCACGACGATCATCGGCAGCACGAGCGCCAGCGTGATCACCGGGGAGATCGCCAGCATGATCATGAACGCGATCACCGCGAACGCGAACGCCGACACCAGGTCGACCAGGTTGTCCGCGAGGACCACCAGATCGTGCACGTCGTCTCGGAACCGCGACACCGCCTCGCCCGACGAGTGCGGCAGCCGGCTCGCCGCCGGACCGCGCGCGGTGAGGATCGAGCGCAGCAGGTTGGTCTGCAGGATCGTCGAGGCGCCGTTCCACCAGTACGGCCAGAAGAAGTTCAGCGCCAGCCAGAGCAGCCCACCGCGTACGGTCTCGACCGCGACGAACGCCGCGCACAGCCAGATCGCGTTCTCCAGCGTGGCGGCCTTCTGCCCGCTGATCACGTCGAACAGAGACTTCAGCACCAGCCCGGTCACGATCGGCGTGATGATGAACGCGGCCCACATCACGGTGCCGCCGAAGTACCGCTTCTTGGTGAACGTCGTCATCCGTCCGACGACCAGCAGTGCGTCGGAGATCCGGCTCATCGTGCAACTCCCGCCGCGTCCAACAGATGGGAGAACCGGCTGCTCGGGTCGGCGGCCAGCTCCACGCGCCGTCCGTACTCCACGATCCGGCCGTCGTTGACGACCGCGATCTTGTCCACCCGCGCCAGCGACGACAGGCGGTGCGCGATCAGCACGGCCGTCCGGTTCGTCAGCAGCTGCTCGATCGCGTCCTCGATGTGCAGCTCGGTCGCCGGGTCGAGCCGGCTCGACGCCTCGTCGAGCACGACCAGCCCCGGATCGGTGAGGAACGCGCGCGCGAACGCCAGCAGCTGCGCCTCGCCGGCCGACACGCCACTGCCCGCGGCGCCGAGCTCGGTGTCGAGCCCGTTCGGCAGGTCCCGCAGCCAGTCGCCGAGTCCCACGGACTCGAGCACCGAACGGAGCCGGTCGTCATCGGCGTCGCCGCGGAACAGCATCAGGTTGTCCCGCACGCTCGCCGCGAACAGCTGCACGTCCTGCGTCACCACCGCGATCCGGCGGTGGACCGAGGCGAGATCGGTGTCGCGCAGGTCGACGCCGCCGAGCCGAACGGTGCCCTGGGTCGGGTCGTACAGCCGTAGCACCATCCGCGCGATCGTGGTCTTGCCCGAGCCTGTCCGCCCCACCAGGCCGAGCGTCTCCCCCGGCTCCAGCCACAGTGTGATGTCGGACAGCACCTGCTCGTCGTCGTCGGCGTAGGCGAACCCGACGTGGTCGAGCTCCAGGCTCAGCGGACCGTGCGCGGGCAGCGGCCGCGGCTCCTCCGGCTCGGGCAGCGTGCGCTGCTCGGCGAACAGCTGGCCGATCCGCGCGACGCCGGCGAGCGCCTTCTGGTACTGCTGGATCTGGTCGATGATGCGTTCGAACGGCGCCCGCACCATCTGCGTGTACTGAAAGAGCAGCACCGCGGTACCGACCGTGAGCGTGCCGTTCTGCTGCACCCACGCGGCGAGGCCGAGGATGATCGCGGTGCCGAGCGCGAACGCGATGTTGGTGCCCGCGAACAGCGCGCCGCCGATCCGTTCGGCCTTCAGGTCGGCGCGATAGACCTCGGCGGCCTTGCCGTGGTAGCGGTTGACGAGGTGGTGACCGGCGCCGTTCGCCCGGATGTCCTCCGCGCCCGCGAGCTGCTCCTCGAGGCTGCCGAACAGCGCGGCGAACCGTTCGCGCACCTTCGTCGCCGCCGGGACGGCGAGCCGCTGCGCGCGCACCATCGCCAGCCCGACCAGCGCGCAGTAGACGAGCAGGACGCCACCGATGCGTACATCGACCGTGAGCACGACCGCGATCACGCCGACGAGCAAGAGCAGGCTGGCCACGACGTCGAGCATGAACGCGACGACGAACTCCGCCAGCGCCACGACGTCGCCGTCGACGCGCTCGATCATCTCCCCAGGCGTGCGCTTGCCGTGGTACGCCATGTCCAGGCTCATCGCGTGCTCGGCGAGGCCCTCGCGCATGCGGTTGGTGCCGTCCCAGGCGAGCTGGCTGGCCAGCCAGGCGGTGACGACCCGGGCGCCCTGGCCGGAGACCGCGAGGCCGAGGTAGCCGAGGGCGATGAGGATGAGCTGCTGAGCGCTCTCCCCCGCGATCGCGCCGTCGACGAAGGCCTTGGTGAACTGGGGCGCGAGCAGCGGCAGCACGGTCGTGGCGAGGATGGCAGCGGCCAGCGCTGCGGCCGCCCGGCGCCCAGGCCAGAGGTGACGCAGCACGGAACGGCGGCGGTTGGTCGGCGTTGACATGGAATGCCTCACGCTACGGATCGCGAGGCGTCGCCCACAAACGGTTTTAGCCCGCGCCTGGTCCCAATCGGAGGAGACCAGTTGTCTGCCCGAGTCGCCGCCGGCACGCGGGGATTGTCCAGCGGTGGACGCACCAGTGGTCTCCCCGCAAACGACCGGCCACCTAGGCGTGAACCAGGCCCGCTCCTACTGTGCTGAGCAGTCGTCCAGGAAGGCTCAGCACCTTGCTGCACCGGATGTTGCGTGTCCGTTGGATGTACGCGTTCATCATCCCCGGCTTCTTGTTCTTCGTGGTGTTCGCGTACGTGCCGCTGCTCGGGAACGTCGTGGCGTTCCAGGACTACTCGCCGTTCCTCGGCTTCACCGGCTCACCGTGGGTCGGGATGGCGAACTTCCAAGCCCTGTTGACAGGTCCCGAGCTGATCGACTCGTTGCGCAACACGTTGATCATCTCGCTGCTGCAGATCGTGTTCGCGTTCCCGGCGCCGATCGCGCTGGCGCTGCTGCTCAACTCGCTGCTGTCGGAGCGCGTGAAGCGCGTTGTGCAGTCGATCGTCTACCTGCCGCACTTCATCTCCTGGGTGATCGTGATCTCGATCTGGCAGGAGGTGCTCGGCGGCGCCGGCGCGGTCTCGCAGTTGGCTCAGCTGTTCGGTGGCGACTCGGTGAACGTGATGTCCAACCCCGACACGTTCCAGCTGCTCGTCACGCTGCAGGTGATCTGGAAGGAGACCGGTTGGGGAACGATCATCTTCTTCGCCGCGATCACCGCGATCCCGCAGGACCTGTACGAGTCGAGCGCCTGCGACGGCGCCGGGCCGCTGCGCCGGATCTGGCATGTGACGCTGCCCGGCATCGTCCCGGTGATCATGCTGCTGCTCATCCTGCGGCTCGGCTCGGTGCTGTCTGTCGGGTTCGAGCAGCTGATCCTGCAGCAGCCCGCAGTTGGCGCGGACGCGGCGCAGGTACTCGACACGTTCGTCTACTACCGCGGCGTGCTCGGCGGCGACTGGGGCATCTCGACCGCGGCCGGCCTGCTCAAGGGCATCGTCGGCACGCTGCTGGTGTTGGCCGCGAACAAGCTGGCCAAACGCTCCGGCGCGGAAGGACTGTTCTAGATGGCGTCCCCCTGGTTGCGGCCGCCGAGCGCACCGATCCGAGGCGTGAAAGCGCTCGTGATCGCGGCGATCGTGCTGGTGATGCTGTACCCGTTCGCGTACGTGATCTTCGCCTCGTTCTCAGCCGCGGGCTCGACGATGCAGGCGTCGCTGATCCCGTCGGAGTGGACGCTCGACGCGTACCGCGCGATCCTGCAGGGCGGAGTGGTCACCCGCGCGCTGTGGGTGTCGGCCGGCGTCACGCTGGTCGGGACGGCGATGTCGGTGTTCTTCACGATCACGTTGGCGTACGGGCTCACCCGGACGCGCGAGGTGCCCGGCGCGAAGCCGATCCTCTACCTGGTGCTGTTCACGATGCTGTTCGGTGCCGGCATCATCCCGAACTACCTGCTGGTCAAGGGACTCGGCCTCCTGGACACGTACTGGGCACTGATCCTGCCCGGGCTGATCTCGGCGTTCAACATGGTCGTGGTCCGCAACTTCTTCATGCAGATCCCCACCGAGCTGTTCGAGGCGGCGCGCATCGACGGCGCCGGGGAGGTACGGATCTTCACCCGCATCGTGCTGCCGCTGTCGAAGGCGGTCGTCGCGGTGATCGCGTTGTTCTACGCGGTGGGCTACTGGAACTCGTTCTTCGGCGCGATGCTCTATCTCAACGACGCGTCGAAGTGGCCGATCCAGCTCGTGCTCAACCAGTACGTGCTGCAGGGCACGCCGCTGTCGCAGTTCGAGAATCCCAACTCAGTGCCGCCGCCCGCTCAGGCGGTGTCGATGGCGGTCGTCGTCCTCGCCACTCTTCCGATCCTCGTCATCTACCCGTTTGCCCAACGCTACTTCACGAAAGGCGTGCTGACCGGCGCCATCAAGGGCTGATCGGCGGAAGGAGACTGCCATGAATCCATCGAGTCCAGCACCGTTGAGCCGCCGCGCCGCGCTCTCCCTCGGCCTCGGGACTGCCGCCTCGCTCGCCCTCGCCGCGTGTGGCGGGTCCGGGTCAGGCTCCAGCTCGGCCGGACCGCAGAAGGGCGCGGGCAAGCTGCCGGACCCGCCCGCGTTCGTCCCGCTGCCCAAGGTGGACGGGGCGATCGTGAGCACCGTCGACGGCGTGCCGCCGGGGTACGTGACGTTCCCGAAGGAGCTGTTCACGTCGACGTCCGCGCCGTTCAAGGGCGTCAAGCCGGTCAGCGTGTTCCAGATCGTGTGGGGCAACGCGCCGACGCCGCTGACCGGGAACAAGTACTGGCAGGCGTTGAACGAGGGGCTCGGCACGGAGTACAAGGCGATCTTCGTCCCGGCGGACGCGTACGACCAGAAGCTCTCGACGATGCTCGCGAGCAACGACCTGCCGGACATCACCGAGATGCTGCCGACTCCCGCGTCGGACAAGGCGATTCGGCAGGGCGCGTTCGCCGATCTCACCGAGATCCTGGCCGGCGACGGCGTGAAGAAGTACAAGAACCTCGTGCACATTCGTCAGGACCAGTGGGAGAACTCGTCGATCAACGGGCGGATCTTCGGCGTGCCGGTGGACCTGCCGTACGCCGACATGCAGTTCCGCTACCGCGGCGACTGGGCCGCGAAGCTCGGCTACCCGGACGTGCCGTCGTCGCCGGAGGAGTTCCTCACGGTGATGTCCGCTATCTCCAAGGGGAATCCGGTGTCCGGGAAGCGGACGTGGGGGCTCGGCGCGTACCCGGGCGCGTTGCGGATCTTCCTCAGCGGCATGTTCATGGTGCCGAACGAGTTCCGGCTCGACGCCGGCAAGCTGACGCCCGCGTTGGACACCGACGAGTACGAGGCGTCGCTGGAGTACACCGCCGAGCTGTGGAAGGCGGGCGCGTTCCACCCCGACGCGTTGGCGCTGGGAACGCAGGAGGCCAAGGCGATCGACAAGTTCATCGGTGGCGAGCTCGGGTTCGTGAAGACCGGGATCGCGGGGTCGATCTACGAGCCGTTCGTCGGGATGTACGCGAAGAACCCGCTGATCCGCGCGATCACTCCGCCGGGGAAGGACGGCAAGTTCACGTTCCCGCGGACGTCTGGCTGGTGGGCGCGGACGGTGATCCCGGCCTCGGTCGGCAAGGACCGCAAGCGGCTGGAGGAGGTGCTGTCGGTCATCGACTACCTCTGGGCGGCGTACGGCTCGGTGGAGCGGATGATCGGCTCGTTCGGCAAGGAAGGCGTGACGTACGACCGCGACCCCAGCAAGAAGGGCGCGCCGCTCCCGCGCTCGGAGGGTGCGATGGCGAACGACGTGATCGGCTTCTCGTCGTGGACAGCGCCGTTCTACTACTACTCCGTCGGCGGCGAGAAGCCGATCCGCGATGCCGTCGCGTACTGCGAGAAGATGGTCCAGAACTCCGTCGCCAACCCCGCCGCCGGCCTGTTCTCCCAGACGGCGAGCCGGCAGAGCGGGGTGCTGGAGACGTTGGAGAAGGACTACGTCAACCAGATCGTGACCGGCCGCAAACCCGTGTCAGCGTTGGCCGAATACCGAGCCCAGTGGCACAAGCGCGCAGGCGACCAGATCATCTCCGAGCTCAGCAAGGCCCTGGACGAACGCGAGGGTCCGTCCTAGAGGGGCAGGCGGCGGAAGATCGGGCGTGGCAGGTGTCTCAGGGCTGACATCACCACGCGGAACGTGGCGGGGACCCACACCGTCTCCGCGCGGCCTGCCACCGCCGTACGGACCGCCACCGCCACCTCGTCCGCGGACACCGACAAGGGCGCGGACTGCAAGCCGGCTGTCATCTTCGTCGTCACGAAGCCCGGCCGCACCACCACGACCCGCACGCCGAACTCGCGCACCGCGTCGCCCAGACCCGTGTAGAACGCGTCCATCCCCGCCTTCGTCGACCCGTACACGAAGTTCGAACGCCGGGCCCGCTCCCCCGCGACCGACGACATCGCGACGATCACGCCGTGCCCCTGCTGCTTCATCCGGTCCGCCAGCGCCACTCCGACCGACACCGCGCCGACATAGTTGACCTCCGCCAGCTCGACCGCCGCGGACACGTCCGTCCATGCTTGTTCGTTGTCGCCGAGCAGGCCGAACGCCACCACCGCCACGTCGATGTCCCCGCCGGCGAACGCCTTCGCGACGACCTCCTCGTGCGTCTCGGTCGCACGCGCCTCGAACGGCAGCACCTCGACGTCGCATCGCAGCCCGCGCAGATGCGCGGCAGAAGCGTCGAGGTTGGCCGACGGACGCCCCGCCAGGACGACCCGCAGCGGCTGGCCGCCCGCGAGCGCCTCGACGATCGCGAGGCCGATCTCGGAGCCGCCACCCAGCAGCAGGATCGACTGGGGCTTGCCGGTCGCGTTGATCACAGTTGCAGCCTCCGGGACAGGTCGGAGCAGAACACTCCGTCGGGATCGAGCTCTGAACGTACCCGGTTGAACTCGTCGAGCCGCGGGTACATCGCCCGGAGCGTCTCCGGCGCGACCCGCGAGTCCTTCGCGAGATAGACCCGGCCACCGGCCTCGAGCACCATCGCGTCCAGCGCGTCGAGCAGGTCACCGAGGCCCGGGCCGACGGGGATGTCGACCGCGAGAGTCCAACCAGGGTTGGGGAACGAGAGCGGCGCGGGGTTCGCGGCACCGAAGCGCTTGAGCACGTTCAGGCACGACACGTGCCCCGACGACGCGATCGCCGACACACAGGCCCGGAACGTGGACTCCGCGCCGAACGGCAACACGAACTGGTACTGCACGAAGCCGCGCGGCCCGTACACCCTGTTCCACTCCGCGACGATGTCCAGCGGGTGGAAGAACTGGGTGATGTTCTGGACCTCGTCGTGCCGGTTCTTCGGTGCCTTGCGGTACCACAGCTCGTTGAACGCCGACGCGGTCAGCCGATTCACCAACCCACTGGGGAAAAGCGGCGGCATCGTCGCCAGCTGAGGAGCGGCGAACCGCAGCGGAGCCGAACGCAGCTTGCGAGGAAGATCGTCGCGCAGCGCCGATCGGCCGCGGGTCAGCACCGCGCGCCCCAAGCGAGGCCCGGTCGTCACCGAGTCGAACCACGCGACCGAGTACGCATACTGGTCGTCGCCGTCGGAGAGCCGGTCCATCAGCTCGTCGAGGTTCTCGGTGCGTTCGGTGTCGACGACGAAGTACGCCGACTCGACCCGCTTCACCCGGATCCGCGCCCGCAGCACGATCCCGGTGAGCCCCATCCCGCCGACCGTCGCCCAGAACGCGGCGGCGTCCGGACCTTCCGGCATGAGCGTACGAACCTCGCCGTTGGCGGTCAGCAGTTCCATCGACAGCACGTGGTTGCCGAAGCTGCCGTCGACATGGTGGTTCTTGCCGTGCACGTCCGCCGCGATCGCGCCGCCGACCGTCACCTGCCGGGTGCCGGGGATGACCGGCAGCCAGAGCCCGCACGGCAACAGCGCACGCATCAACGTGTCCAGGCTGACCCCGGCATCGACGTCGACCGTCGCGCCGTCGACGTCCACCGAGTGCACGCGGTCCAGCCCGGTGAGGTCGATGACCAGTCCGCCGGCGTTCTGCGCGGCGTCGCCGTAGCTGCGGCCCAGTCCGCGCGCGACCACTCCGCGCGGCCCCGCGTCCTTGAGCGCGTGGGCGACGGCGTCGTACGAGGTCACGGGTACGACGTTCGCCATCGTCGGCGCCGTCCGGCCCCAGCCGTGCAGCACCCGTCGCTCAGTCATCGAACACCCCTAGGACGAAGATCAGAAGCCACGCGACTCCCAACAGTTGAAGGCCGCGATCGCGCAGCACGATGTCCTCCGGCTCGCCGGCCTCGCCCTTGTCGACGTCGACGGCGTACCGCAGGAGGCTCAGCACGAACGGCGCGATCGAGATCGCCTCCCACTTGATGCCGACGCTCTGGTTCGCCATCTCGAACGCCCACAGGCTGTACGCCGCCACGGTCACCGTCGCCGACAGCGTCCAGACGAACCGCAGGTACGTCGTCGAGTACCCCTCGAGCGAACGACGCGTCTCCGATCCAGGCCCGAGCTCGCGCAGCTCCGAGTAGCGCTTCCCCGCGACCATGAACAGCGAGCCGAAGCTCGCGACCAGCAAGAACCACTGCGACAACGGGATGCCCGCAGCGACGCCACCGGCGATCGCGCGGAGCAGGAATCCCGAAGCCACGACGGCGATGTCGATCACCGGCTCGTGCTTCAACCACAGCGAATAGGCGAGCGACGCGGCCGCGTACACGCCGAGCGTCACGGTGAGATAGACGCTCGCCAGCAGGCTGAGCCCGAGCCCTCCTGCGAGCAGGACGACCGCCAGGACGACGGCCGCGCGCGGCGACACGAGGCCGGCGGCGATCGGGCGGAACCGCTTCACCGGATGGCGGCGATCCTCCTCGACATCCCTGACGTCGTTGATCAAGTAGATCGCGGAGGCGACCAGGCAGAAACTCACGAACGCCACCAGCGTGCCGAACAGAACGTCCAGCTCGCCGATCTGCCCAGAGGCCAACGGGGCCGCGCAGACGAGGACGTTCTTCACCCATTGGCGGGGACGCGCGGAACGGATCAATGCGCCCAGGAGCGAACGCCCACGGACAAATGCCGTAGGTGTGCTCTTGTCGACGTCCGTTGTCACCGAAGGAATCAACTCACGCTATCGTCACGCACGGGGAAAGCATCGCTTTGCGGTCGGCACGATAACAACACAGAGTCAGCGCATTTCGGCCGACCGGGGGGATCTACCGGGGATTCAGCGGGATCTGGTGGTGAGCGTTCCCCGTTTCGTGGGCAGGCTCACCCCGAGCGAACAAGAATCCATCGCAAGACCCGACGAGGAGTTCTCGTGTCTGTCAGCCTGGCGCCCACCGACTCGGCGGTGGACCCTGACGTGGAACGACACCCGACCCCCCGTTCATCGTCGTTCGTCGCCTTCGTGGTGGATCTGGCCGGCTCGTTCCTGGTCCCGCTGGGCGCGTACCTCTTCCACGCGGCCCTCTTCGGCCGCTGGATCGTCGACGACGCCGCGATCTCGTTCGCGTACGCCCGCAACATCGCCGAGGGGTACGGCATCGTCCACCAGCCCGGCGCCGAGTCGGTCGAGGGCTACTCCAACCCGTTGTGGACCGCACTGCTCACCGTGCTGCACTACTTCGGCGTGCTGGACGACGGCACCAACACGCTCGGCGGAATCCCCGACTACGCGTACGTCCCGCGCGCGATCGCCGTCGTCTGCGTGATCGTCATCTTCCTCTGCCTGCGGCGGATCTTCGGCCAGATCTTCCCGCGCAGGCGGGCGATCGTGGCGACGCTGGTGGCCGGACTGATCCTCGCGATCAACCCGTCGTTCGTCGGCTGGACCGTCTCCGGCATGGAGAACCCGCTCTACGCCGCGCTGGTCGCCCTGCTCGCCGCGCTGCTGGTGACCGCGGCCGTCAAGCGGAACGTGCTGTCCGCCAGGGTCGCGATGCTGTCGTCGGTGCTCGTGCTGCTGCTCGCCCTCACCCGGCCGGACGGGCTGATCTTCGTATTGGCGTACCCGTTGCTCGTCGCCAGCCAGCTGCGCCGGCCGAACCTCGGCCGCTCGTTCAAGGCTCTCGTGATCGCCGGGGCGACGTTCGCGATCCCGGCCGCCGCGTTGCTGTTCCTGCGGTACCAGACCTGGGGACTGCTGGTGCCGAACACCGCGGTGGCGAAGTCCCAGAACGGCTTGGACTTCGCGGGCCTGGCGAAGGTCACCCA
Source organism: Tenggerimyces flavus (assembly GCF_016907715.1). Lineage (NCBI taxonomy): Bacteria > Bacillati > Actinomycetota > Actinomycetes > Propionibacteriales > Nocardioidaceae > Tenggerimyces > Tenggerimyces flavus. The sequence goes on from NZ_JAFBCM010000001.1 coordinate 6,960,809, forward strand.
GCTCGTCGAGCACGTGGGCTGGCCGGTCACGTTCCTCGCGCTGCTGCTGGTCGGGATGACGTTCGTGCAGCTGCTTCGGCCGGCGCCTACGTGGCGGGTGTCGTCCGCGTTCAAGCTCGGGCTGTACGGGCTGACCGCGGTGTTCCTGCCCTCGTTCGCCGCGTACGCGTTGCTCAACGAGGACTGGATGATCCAGCTGCGGTTCGCGACGCCGTTCTGGGTGACGTCGGCGCCGCTGCTCGCCGCGCTCCTCGTGCACTGGCTGGCGATGCCGCACCGGCGGACGCAGGTCGTGGTCGGCGTACTGACGCTGGCGGCGGTCGTTCCGACGCTGTTGATCATGGCCGACAAGTCGCAGACCTGGCGGACCCGCCCGACGCTGACCGCCTGCTTCGTCGCCGAGCGCTACGGGCGGATGTGGAACACCTACGCCGACCTGCTCGGGATCCAGAACGCGTCGTACCTCACCCCCGACCTCGGCGGCACGCTGCTCACGTCGCGGCACAAGATCTACGACCTCGGCGGCCTGATGGACGCGCACATCGCCCGCGCGATGAACACCGGCGACCACCAGGCGCTCGCGGAGTACGTCTTCACCGAGACCAAGCCGACGTTCATCCACATCCATGGGTCGTTCAAGGAGCCGATCTTCTCCGACCCGCGGCTGGACACGGACTACCTGCCGATCGTCCCGAGCCAGGACTACGTCCGCAAGGACGCCGTGCGGAACCTGAGTGGCTACTACTTCCTGAGGAACTCCGCCCCCGTGGCCGAGGCGGCTCTGTGGTCGTGGCGGAAGTCCCACCAGCTCGCCTCGTGCGGCCCGATGACCCCGGGCTCCCCCAGCCGCATGGGCGTCCAGAACCCGTAGCTTGCACGGGACTTTAAGACTGGCTGAAGGCGCTTCGAAGGCTGCCTGAACTCCCCTGCGGACGATGGTTCCGAACAGCTCCCAGGGAGGGAACAGACATGGCCGCACCAGTCCCCGATCCGCACGTGACCTGCGAGTTCGGCGTTCCAGGCGACTGGAAGGCGGGTTACCACACCGGCCGCGACTACCGGGCGCGGACGGGGACGCCGGTGTTCGCCACCGCGACGGGGCGGGTCGCCAAGCTGCATCCCGGGACCGACGGGTCGTACGGGCGGTACGTGTGGCTGGAGACCGATGGGATCCGGCACCTGTACGCGCACCTGTCCAAGATCCTCGTCGAGGTGGGCGAGACTGTGAAGGCGGGCGAGCAGCTCGCGGAGTCCGGCAACACCGGCAACACGACCGGCCCGCACCTGCACTACGAGGAGCGGCACAGCCCGTACCGCTACCTGAACCACCGCAAGCCGCGGCTCGACCGCACGTCGACCGCGACGCCGCTCGTGCACCCGATCTGGTGGCGGCGGCTCGCGTTCGGGACCCGCGACTCCGACTCGGTGCGCGCGCTGCAGGCGCGGCTCAACGGGGTCGTCCGCGCCGGGCTGCCGGTCACCGGCAACTACCTCGACCTGACCAAGGCGGCGGTCCGGAAGTTCCAGCTCGCGCAGCACTGGGTGGGCGCCGACGCGGACGGACTGATCTACGACCCCGAGCGGCAGGGCGGCGGGCGCGAGACGACGCGGCGGCTGTTCCCGAACCCGCCGTACGTCATCCACTGGCAGACGCTGTAGCTCAGCCGATCTGGCAGGGTTGAGGCATGGCGAACGACTCCTCGCTCCGCTCCGTGTCCCTGTCCCACGTCGGTGACGGTGCGTTCACCGCGACCAACGTCCGGGGCGGCACGGTCACGGTGGGCTCCGCGGACACCGACTTCACCCCCGTCGAGCTCCTCCTCGCGGCGATCGGCGCCTGCACGGCGCTCGACGTCGAGACGGTGACCGGCCGGCGGGCCACGCCGGAGTCGTTCGAGGTGAACGTCGACGCGCAGAAGCTGCGCGACGAATCGGGCAACCGGCTGACCGACATCGGGGTGACGTTCCGGGTGAAGTTCCCCGACGACGCCGCCGGTGACGCGGCTCGTGCAGTGCTGCCGGAGATCGTGCAGCGGTCGCACGACCGGCTGTGCACGGTCGGCCGTACGGTCGAGGCCGGAACGCCGATCGCCACGACCATCGAGTGAGCGCGCTGGCGTTCTCGATCCACGGGCCTGCCGCTGGGCGGCCGATGGTGCTGCTGCACGGGCTGACGTCGGACCGTTCGTCCTGGGATTCGGTGCTGCCTCTGCTGTCTTCGTGGCGGTCGTACGTCCCTGACCTGCGCGGCCACGGCGCCTCGGAGCGGGCGGAGCGCTACTCGTTCGAGCTGCTGGCCGCCGACATCCTGGCGCTCCTCGACGAGCAGGGACTGGCTCGGCCGGTGCTCGTCGGGCACTCGATGGGTGGCGTGGCCGCCTACCTCCTGGCCGCACGGCATCCCACCCGGCTCTCGGCGCTGGTGCTCGAGGAGACGCCGCCGCCGTTCCCGCAGCAGCGTCCCGTCCCGGAGCGCCCGCCGGGTCCGTTGCCGTACGACTGGACTGCGCGGGTGGACCTGCTGGCCGAGGTCAACAACCCCGGTGCGACCTGGCTGGACGAGCTCGGCTCGATCACCGTGCCGACGTTGGTGCTCGGCGGCGGTCCGACGAGCCCGTTCCCGCAGGACCAAATGCGCCTGGTTGCCGAACGCATCCCGCGCGGCGAGTTCGTCTCGATCCCCGTCGGCCACGGCATCCACAAGGAGGACCCGGACGCGTTCGTCCACCTCGTCCGCACCTTCCTCGCCGGCAGCCCCCACCGTTTCGAATGAAGGGCACCTTCATTCAATAGGTTCGAATGAAGGTGCCCTTCATCCCGGATCCACCGTTCGGGTTTGGTGGTGCGGTTTTCGGGGGGTTTGCTGTTCGTTGTTGTGGCTGGTGTTGTTTGGGCGCTAGGAGGTTGCCGGGCGGTGCCGGCTGTTCCATGTGTGGTCTTCGGTCGGGCCCGTTGAGGGCCGGGTGGTCGGGGTGGTTAGACACCCCAGGTCCGTAAGTTGTCAAGCGGCGGTTTGTTGATCTTGGTTTCGGTGGGCCCAGGCGGTGTGTTCGTCGTAGTGGGTGTGGTGGCGTAGGCATCCGTGGAGGATGCCGACGAGGCGGTTGCCGAGGGCGCGGAGGGCTTGGTGGTGGAGGTCGCCGGCGGCGCGGTGTTGGTCGTAGAGGGCGCGTGCTCCGGGGCTTCGGGTGAGGGAGCAGAAGGCCCAGGCGTCGATGGCGTCGTAGAGGCGGCGGTTGCGGACGTGGCGGGCGAGCACGGCGCGTTTCTTGCCCGAGGCGATGGTCAACGGTGACGTGCCGGCGTAGTTCTTGCGAGACTTGGTGGTGGTGTAGCGAGTGGGGTCGTCCCCGAACTCACCGAGCACCCGGGCGCCGAGGATGACACCGAGTCCTGGCAGGGAGCGGTAGATGTCGGCGTCCGGGTGGTGCTCAAAATGGGCTGCGAGTTCGGTTTCGAGCTCGCTGATCTGGCGGTTCATCTCGGCGATGATGCCGACCGCGGCGCGGGTGGTGGCCGCGAACGCGGCCGCCACTGGGACGGGTGCGGCCAGCTGCTCGGTGCGCAACGCGGCCTGGATCTCGCGGGCCCGGGTGTCGAGGTTGCGGCGGCGCCCGGCCTGCTTCAGCGCTGACCGGATCGACGAGACGCTCAGCCGGGCACCCTGGTCGGGGGTCGCCGCGCGCTCGAGCACGGCCAGCGCGTCCCGGTCGGTGAGATCGTCGAAGGCGACCAGCGCGCCCGGGTAGTACTCGCGCAGCGCCGAGCGCAGCGCGTTGGTCTGCCTGGTGCGGGCCCAGATCAGGTTCTGGTGGCCGCGGGCCAACACCTTGACAGCCTCAGCACCCGCACTGTCACCGGCGATCGGCCGGTGGTTGTGGCGGTCGGTGCGGACCAGGTCGGCGAGCAGTTTCGCATCACCGGCGTCGGACTTGGCTCCCGACAGATGGTGGCGGTCGCGGTAGCGGGCCACCGCCAGTGGGTTGATCGCATACACCTGGTACCCGGCCGCGACCAACGCGTTGACCCACAGACCACGGTCGGTCTCGATCCCGACCACCACCCCGGCCGGGTCCACGCCATGATCCTCGGCATGGACGGCGGCGTGGCTGGCGACCACGTCATGCAACGCCCGGATCCCGGGCAGCCCTTCCGGCAGCCGGCGCGAGGCCAACCGTTCACCGTTGTCGTCCATCACGTGAATGTCGTGATGATCCTCGGCCCAGTCATCGCCAACGAAGATCATCGATCACCTCCCAAGGTGCGCCGAGTCGCTGGAACCTGTCCGAGCCGAAGGCAACCCGGCGGCAACCTAATGGATCAGTGCTCACGCCATCATCGACGGGCACGACACCCCATCAGCGCTACAGGAAGCCTCACCAACCGGCCGGCGCACGATCTAACCCTAGGAGTCGAACATCGATCCAGGCGGCAGAAGTGCTCACCGGCCAGCGGCTCGGCGACCAGCGTTCCTCCAACCAGACATCATCCGTTCGAGGCTCGCCGATCAGGTCCCATTAGGCGGGGTGTGGTGGGGCGTGCTGAGCAGCGGTGGTGAACAGTTGTTGCCAGTCGTGTTCCCAGGGCCAGTTCCGTGGTAGGTGGAGGGTGAGGCGGCGGGCGGATCGGGCGATCCGGGCGGGCAGGTTGATCAGGTGGGCGCGGATGGTCGCGGTGGTGGCGCGGGCGTGGAAGGTCGAGGCGAGGGTGCCGGCGGCGCGGGTCAGGTTGAACGCGATCGCGGCGCAGACCAGCCAGGCGGCGTTGGCGTTGAACCGGCCGGACGGTAGGTGGGCCAGGGCGGAGTTCTTCAGGTCGGCGATGACTTGTTCGACGATGGCGTGGCCGCGGTGCTGAGTTTCGGCCTGTAGCAGCAGCATCGGAGAGTCGGTGAACACCGCGTGATAGCGGTAGGCCGCGAACAACTCGCCCTGCACCGCGTCGGTTTGGAGGTGGCGTTGGATGTTGCGGGGAACGTGGCTGGTGGGGTTGAGGCGGCGGACTCGGCGCACGATCAGTCGGGCGGTGACCTGTTCACCGGCGCGGCGGTTACCGAAGGCGGTGTAGCCGATTTCGGCGACTTCGGCATCGGAGATCCAGCACTGCTCGGCTTCGTCGAAGACCGCGTTGGGGTAGTGGATCGGCGTCCAGGTCTGCTCGTCGATGGCGCTGATCGCGGCGACCACGGCCGGTGTCATCCGGGCCGTCACCGAGAACCGGGCCCGGGCCCGGCGGATCGCGGCGATCGTGTGGTGGGTGTAGAACGCGGAGTCCGCACGCACGATGACCATGCCGGACGCGTCGGCCTTCCGGACGGTGCCGATCGCGTCGCCGATCAGCGTGGCGGCGCCGCGAGCCGAATGCGTCGACCCTTTCCGCAGCCGGGTGGCGGCGATCACCGGCGCGCCGGTGGATGTGGACACGGTCGCGAGCAGCGCGTTCAAACCGCTCACACCGGAGTAGCCGCAGCCGACGCCCTGCTTGGCGTGACCATGGGTTCGCCGGATGGTGTCGTCGACATCGACGAACACCAACTCATCGCCGTCGGGCAGCAGCGGAGTGTGCCTGGCCAGGTTCACCAAGAACGCTGCCGCGACCGCGTCTAGCTGCCGGACATGGCCGAAGGTGAAACAGCGAAGGAAGGTGCCCAACGTCGACGGTGCCCGCACCCCGCCGAACAACCGGTCCATCCCGCCGTGCCGCAGCAGGTCCAGGTCATCAATCGAGTCCGCGCCGGCGACCATTCCGGCGACCAGCGCCGGCACCTTCAGCTGCGGGTTCGCCCCACCCGGGGCATCGATGCTGACCCTCGCGCCGGCCAACTGCGCCAGCCCGCACCGCCGCGCCAACGACAGCACCGGAACCAATCCCGCGCACGAAACCAGATTCGGATCATCAAAAACCGCCGAAACACTATGAGAGACTCGCATCTCACGGATGCCCTTCTCGCCGGTGACCTGGAACTCTCGACAAGTCCCATCGTCCCCGCCCAGAAGGGCATTCGTGCGCAACGACCCGCCCGACCACCCAGCCCACTCGGTGGATCGGGGTTCATTCGAACCCTCGCTAGCCGACGGCGCCGGTGCGGGTGGTGTGGCCGGGGAACGGGGCGGGTTCGACGCCGAGCTCGCCCAGGCGGGAGGCGTACGTGCGGTACGCGCGGCGCGCCTCGCCGTGGGCGCCGCTCGCCACGTACGACGAGACCAGAGCGAGGTGGGCGCGTTCGTCGTACGCGTCGCGCTGCAGGATCCGCAGCAGATAGCCGGCCGCCGCGTCGTACTCGCCAATGTCGACCGAGCGATCGGCGAGCGCCCGCGCGACCCGGATGTACAGGGCACGGGCCTCGTCCCGCAGTCCCGTCGCCCAGTCCTGGTAGACGTCCTCCTCGAGGAAGTCGCCCGCGTACGCCGCCTCGGCCGCGCGGAGCAGCAGCACGCTCTGCGCGATCCGCCCGGCGGCCAGCGCCTCCAGGCCGGCTTGCGCGTCGCGCAGGAACGCCTCGACGTCGACCGCGAGCACGCTGTCGTCCAGCCACACCGTCGATCGGTCGCCGCCCACGAACCGGTCTGCCGGGTAGCGCTTGTCCGGATCCAGCACCGCGCGCACCGTCGACAGCGCCACCGACAGCCGCGGCGACACCGCGCCCTCGTCCTCGCCCGGCCAGAGCAGGTCGAGCAACTGCGACCGCGGCACCGGGTGCGAGCGACGCGCGACCAGGATCTTCAGCAGGTCGCGGGCCTTCCGCGACGGCCACTCCGACAGCGCCACCGCGCGGCCGTCGCGCAGCACCCGGAAGCCGCCGAGGCACTCGACCTCGACAGCCGGCGGGCCGGAACGTTCCGCGATCAGCTGCGCGGTCGCCGCGTGCCGCGTCGCCCCGCAGGCGAGGAAGCGCTGGTGCGCGCTCTCCGCGAGCTCGCGCGCCGCCGACGAGCCGGCCGCGTGCGACGCCAGCATCAGCTCCAGCCGCGCCTCACCCAGCGGGTCGCCGATCTCGCGCCGGATGCTCAACGCCTCCAGCAACAGCTGTTCGGACGGGTCGCCGACCGCGGCGCCGGAGTGCCCGACCGCCGCGGCCTTGAGCTCCAGCGCGGCGGCGAGCCCGGCCCGGTCGCGCCGCCGCCGGCACACCGCCGCGGCTTCGTCGGCCGTCTCGATCGCGGCCTCCGGATCCCCGTGGTGCAACGTGACCCAGCCGAGCGAGAGCAACGCCACCGAGTGCCCGAGCACCGGGCCGTACGCGACCGCCCGGCGCGCGAGGGCGGCGAGGTCGGCCGCCCGTTCCGGCTCCTCCTCGACCAGGACGCGAGCCAGCCCGGCCAGCGCGGGAACGAGCGACTGCACATCGCCGATGTCGTTGCCGATCGAGATCGACTCCTCGTAACAGGCGCGGGCCATCGCGAGGTCGCCGCGTTCGCGATAGACCTCACCGAGGATCGTGAGCGGCTGCGCGACCAGCCGCGACTCCAGCCGTTGGTAGAGCGCGCGCGACGCCTCCAACTCCTTGATCGCCTCGTCGAGCCGACCGAGCCCGAGTAGCGCTTCGCCGCGATTGCTCAACGCCAGTGCGCGAAACGCCCCGAAGCCCGCCAGATCGGCGAGCCGGATCGCGACGTCGAGCTCGGCGATCGCTCGCGCGTAGTTCGCCTCGGAGTTGTGATGGGAGCCGCGGTTGACGCGGATCCGGATCGACTGCAGGACGTCGCCTGCCCGTTCGGCGTGGTCGAGCGCGTGCAGGTAGTGCGCCGCGTGGGCGCGCGGGTCGCTGTCGAAGCCGGCCAGCATGCCGAGCACGGTGTACGCCGCGGCCAGTGCCCGGTCGTCGCCGAGCGAACGTGCCTTGGCGAACGCGATCGCGCCGCGCTTCCTGCACTCCTCGATGTCGCCGCGCATCCAGTGCGCGGCTGCCCACCAGGCTTGCAACAGGGCCTCCTCGTGGTCGTCGCTGCCGTCGAGCGCACCTCGGGAGTACATGTCCATCGCCTCGTCGAGGTGTCCGCGCAGGTGATAGATGAGGCCGGCGCGGCGAGCCAGGGAGACCGGGATCGGCCCGGTCGGCGCGATGACGCGGCCGAAGCAGAGCTGCGCGCCCTGCCAGTCGCCGAGCATCTGGCGGGCCTCGCCCTCGAGCTGGTCCATCTCCGCGTCGCGCAGTGCGTCCGGGATCTTGCCGACGGCCGCGATCACGGCCTCGGCGGCTCCTTGCGCGATCATCACGTGGCCGCTCTCGCGCAGCAGCGCGGCGACCGGCGCGGCGTCGTCGAGCTCGGTCAGGCAGCTGAGCGCGTCGCGGTGCTCGCCGGCGTCGGCGTACCAGCGGCCGGCTCGTTCGGTGACGCCCTCGCGCTCCTCGGCGGGCAGCGGCATCCGGGTGAGCGCGAAGTCGCGGACGAGCGGGTTGAGCTGGTACCCCTCGGTCTCGCTGCCGGAGAGGAACAGGCCACGGGCGTCGAGCGCGTCCAGGACGTCGATGGCGCGGTCGAGACCGAGGTGTTCGCACAGGTCGGCGTCGACCCTCGGCAGGATCGCGGCGACGGACAGGAAGCGGCGTACGTTCGTGGGCTCGCCGGCGAACACCTCCTCGGCGAGGTAGTCGTACACCGGCGCCCCCGGCCTCAGCGCGCGACGTAGCCGGGCCTTGCGTTCGCCGGGTCCGACCGTGCGCAGCGCCTCGCCGGCCAGACGTACCGCGGCCGGCCAGCCCTGGACCGCGGTGTGGATGGTGGCGGCGACCTCCTTGGCGCCGTCGCTGCCGAGGACGGCGCGGAGCACCTCGCCGGTCTCGTCGGCGGTGAACACGAGCGTCTGCGCGTCGATCTCGAGCACCTGCCCGCGGCCGCGGAGCCGGTCGATGCCGAAGGGGACCTGCGTACGGGACGCGCACACGATGTGCAGCAGCGGCGGCGCGACGCGGACGAGGCCCTCGACCAGCTTGGCGGCCGGATCGTCGGCGGTGATCTCGTGCAGGTCGTCGAGGACGAGGACGAGGTCGTCGGCGAGCTCGCGTTGGAGAACGTCGGCGAGCAGTTCCGCGTACGCGAGAGCCCGCATCGGCTGCTCGGCGTCGGCGTCCGGGCCACGGTGGGTGTCGCGGGCCGCGGCGACGGCCGGGGAGAGCGCGGGGACGCGCAGCCGTAGGGCGTCGACGAGGCCGGCGACCATCGCGGCGAGCGGGCGGTCGGCGGCGGTGAGCGTGTACCAGGCGCACGGGCGGTCGTCGGCCCAGCTGGCGAGCAGCGTGGACTTGCCGAACCCGGCGTCGGCGGTGATCGTGACGAGCCTGCGCCGGGCGCCTTCGTCGAGGAGCTCGGTCAGCCGCTGCCGCGGGATCGTGCCCTGCGGCACCGCGCGGGGTACGGCCTTGCCGGCCGAACGCCTGCCGTCGCCGCCGCTCATCATGCCTCCAACGCTCGCCCCGAGGCCGTGCCACCTCGCGTCCGTTATCGAGCATGGCCTCTCGACGCCTGCGCCGGTATCCGTAGTTCTACGTACCTTCGGCCCTTTGGGCCGCCTAGGCTCGGCAGGGTGGAGGTCACCGAGTGCCGGGCGTCGGACGTCGAGGTGCTGGAGCGCGTCGACTCGACCGGGCCGAACCGGTGGCACGAGCACAAGTACCAGCGTCAGGTCGCCGGGCTGTCGACCTACCTCGTCGCCTGGGACGGCGACGTGCCGGTAGGGCACGGCGAGATTCGCTGGGACGGGTGCGCGAGCCCGACTGTGCTCGAAGCGGTGCCGGACTGTCCGGAGCTCAACGGGCTGGTGGTGTACCGCGAGGAACTGCGGGGCCGCGGCATCGGGACGGCGCTCATCCAGGCGGCCATGGAGCGTGCCGCCGCGCGAGGCTGTGAGCGGATCGGGCTCGGGGTCGGGGCCGACAATCCGGGAGCGGCTCGCCTCTACGAACGGCTCGGCTTCGTTCCGGCGGTCGAGTACGTCGACGTGTGGTCGATGCGCGACCAGCACGGCGTCTCGCACCGGTTCGAGGACCCAGGGTGGTTCCTGGTGCGGGAGCTCACGCCACCGCGATGACCTCGATCTCGACGAGCCAGTCCTCGGACAGCGTCTGGACGACGATCGCCGTCGTCGGAATGAGCCGGTCGCCCAGCGCGGCGACTCGTGCCACGGCGTTCGGCCCGGCGTACGAGGCGTCCCGCAGGTAGCTGGTCAGCCGCACGATGTTGTCCACGGTCATGTCCGCCGAGGCGAGGATCGCCCGCAGGTTGTTCCAGATCAGCTCGAGCTGGTGTTCCAGCGACGACCCCGGCACACCGGACGGATCGAGCCCCATCGTCCCGGACACGAACAGCATCCGTTCCGCCCCGCGTACCTCCATCGCGTGCACGTAGTCCGACACGGCCGGATAGACACCCTCGCTCGGCGAGTGCGGGATCGCTTCCATCTACTCGAAAACCTCGTTCCGTGCGGCCTTCTCGACCAGCAGCCCGGGGGGCGTGAAGCGCGCACCGTACCGCGACTCGAGCTCGCGGGCACGTGCGAGGAACGCGGCGGGACCGCCGGGATAGCCGTTGACGAACTGGATCGCTCCACCCGTCCAGGGTGGGAAACCGATGCCGAAGATCGAGCCGATGTTCGCGTCCGGCACCGAACGCAGCACGCCCTCGGCGAGGCAGCGGATGGTGTCCAGCGCTTCGGCGAACAGCAGCCGGTCCTTCATGTCCTCGAACGGGATTCCCTCATCTGTGCTTGTGTTCAAGAAGGTCGACGCGAGGCCAGGCCACAGGCCGACGCGCTTGCCGTCGACGTACTCGTAGAAGCCCGCGCCGCCGGCACGTCCCGGACGGCCGAACTCGTCGACCAGCCGGTCGTGCACGACCTCCGCGCCGTGCACCTCCCACGTTCTGCCGGAAGCTTCGACAGCCGCGCGCGACGCGCGGCGCGCCTTCTGCAGCAGGCTCAACGCCACCTCGTCGCTCAGCTGCAGCGGCGGCGTCGGGTACCCGGCCTGCATGCCCGCCTGCTCGATCGACGCGGGCGACAGCCCCTCGCCGACCATCGCGGCGGCCTCGTCGAAGAAGCGCCCGATCACGCGCGAGGTGAAGAATCCCCTGCTGTCGTTGACGACGATCGGCGTCTTGCCGAGCCGTCGCGCCAGGTCGAACGTCTTCGCCAGCGTCGCGTCGGACGTCTGCGCGCCCACGATGATCTCGACCAGCGGCATCTTCTCCACCGGCGAGAAGAAGTGCATGCCGATGAAGTCCTCCTGCCGCTTCACGCCCTCGGCGAGCCCGGTGATCGGCAGCGTCGACGTGTTCGACGCGAGCACGGCCTCCGGCAGCACGACCGGCTCGATCTCACCGAACACCTGGTGCTTGAGCTCCGGGTTCTCGAAGACCGCCTCGATCACGAAGTCGCAGCCCGCCAGGTCGTCGGCCGACGCGGTCGGGACGATCCTCGCCAATCCCTCCGCGGCCTCGTCCTGCGTCGACCGGCCGCGCGAGACCGCCTTGTCGTACAGGCCGACCGAGTACGCCTTGCCGCGCTCGGCGGCCTCGAGCGACACGTCCTTCAGCACGACGTCGATGCCGGCACGCGCGCAGACGTACGCGATCGCGGCGCCCATCATGCCCGCGCCGAGCACCCCGGCCTTCTTGGCGCGGTAGGGCTCGTACCCCTCGGGTCGCGAGCCGCCGGCGTTGAGGTGGTTGAGGTCGAAGAAGAACGCCTTGATCATGTTCGTCGAGACCTGGCCGGACAGGAGCTCGACGAAGTACCGCGACTCGATCGTCTGCGCGGTCTCGAAGTCGACCTGAGCGCCTTCGATCGCGACGGCCAGGATCGCCCGCGGGGCTGGCAGGTTGGCGCCCTTGAGCTGCTTGCGCAGGTTGGCCGGGAACGCCGGGAGGTTCGCCGCGAACGAGGCCTGTGCCGGAGTGCCGCCGGGGATGCGGTGGCCGTCCTTGTCCCAGGGCTGGACGGGCTCGGAGTTCGCGGCGATCCACTCCTTCGCCTTCGGGAGCAGGTCGTCGACGTTCGCGACGAGCTCGTCGACCAGGCCGACCTCGAGCGCCTTAGCGGGCTTGAGTCGCTGGCCCTGCAGGACGAAGTTGAGCAGCGCGTTCTGGATGCCGACCATGCGGACCGTACGGATGATCCCGCCCAGGCCCGGCAGCGCGCCGATGGTGACCTCGGGGAACCCGAGCTGCGAACCGGAAACGTCGGCCGCGATCCGACGGTGGCAGGCGAGCGCGATCTCCAGCCCCGCGCCGAGAGCGCTGCCGTTGATCGCGGCGACGACCGGCTTGCCGAGCTTCTCCAGTCTGCGGAACTGATCCTTGATCCGGACCAGGCGGGCGGACAGCTGTGGCGCGTCGTCCGGGGTGACCGCGCGGATCTCCTCGAGGTTCGCGCCGGCGAAGAACGTCTTCTTGGCCGAGATGACGACGACGCCGGTGAGGGTGTCGCGCTCGGCCTCGAGCCGGTCGATGGTCTCGCCCAGGACATCGCCGAACGCGTAGCTCATCGTGTTCACCGACGCGTTCGGATCGTCCATCGTCAGCACAACGACGCCGTCGGCGTCCTGCTCCCAGCGGATCATCTTTGGTCCCTTACTTGTGGAAGGTCTCACATGCGTTCGACGATGGTGGCGACGCCCATGCCGCCGCCGATGCACAACGTGACGACGGCGCGGTGGGCCTGGCGGCGTTCGAGCTCGTCGACGATCGTGCCGAACAGCATCGCGCCGGTCGCGCCGAGCGGGTGCCCCATCGCGATGGCGCCGCCGTTGACGTTCAGCTTCTCCTCGGGGATATCGAGGTCGCGCTGGTACTTGAGCACGACGGAGGCGAAAGCCTCGTTGATCTCGAACAGGTCGATGTCGTCGGCGGTGAGCCCGGCGCGGTCGAGAACCTTGCGCGTCGCGGGAATCGGGCCGGTCAGCATGATCGTCGAGTCGGCGCCGGTCGTCGCGGTGGCCACGATGCGTGCCCGCGGAGTGAGGCCGAGCTCGGCGCCGACCTGCTCCGAGCCGACGAGCACCAGCGCGGCGCCGTCGACGATGCCGGAGCTGTTGCCCGCGTGGTGGACGTGGTCGATGCGTTCGACCCAGTGGTACTTCTGCAGCGCGACCGCGTCGAACCCGCCCAGCTCACCGATGCCGGCGAACGAGGGCGGCAGCTTCGCCAGGCCTTCCACCGTCGTGTCCGGTCGCGCGTGCTCGTCGCGGTCGAGGATGACGATCCCGTTCTGGTCGACGACCGGGATCACCGCGTTCGCGAAGTAGCCCTCCTGCCAGGCCCGCGCGGCGAGCTGCTGGGAGCGGACGGCGTACGCGTCGACGTCCTCGCGGCTGAAGCCCTCGATCGTCGCGATCAGGTCGGCGGAGATGCCCTGCGGCACGAAGTACGTGTCGTAGTTCGTGGCCGGGTCCATCGCCCAGGCACCGCCGTCGGAGAACATCGGGACGCGCGACATCGACTCGACACCGCCGGCGATGACGAGGTCGTCCCAGCCGGAGCGCACCTTCTGCGCGGCGATGTTGACCGCCTCGAGCCCGGAGGCACAGAACCGGTTCAGCTGTACGCCGCCGACGGTGTCGGGCAGCCCGGCCGCCAGCACCGCGGTCCGCGCGATGTCGGACCCCTGGTCGCCGACCGGCGAGACGACGCCGAGCAGCAGATCGGAGAGCCGGTCCTCGTCGAGCGTGGGGTTGCGCTTGCGCAGCTCGTCGATGAGGCCGACCACCAGGGAGATCGGCTTGGTGCCGTGCAGGGAACCGGTCTGCTTCCCACGTCCGCGGGGAGTCCGGATCGCATCGTAGACAAACGCCTCGGTCGTCACACCTCCACTGTAGTGAGGGATTGCTGGCAAAAACCAGCACGCTTGATTCTTTTCACCGTCCGTGACACGCTGCGCCTCGTGGTGGAGCTCGCGCCCGTACTGGCCGACCTGGCCGACGAATGCGCCGACCTCGATCGGCTGGTCGCCGACCTGCCTGCCGCGTCCTGGGACCTCCCCACGCCCGCGCCGGGCTGGACGATCGCGCACCAGATCGCGCACCTGGCCTGGACCGAGGAAGCCGCGATCACGGCGGCCACCGCACCCGACGCCTTCGGGGAACGGATTCGCGAGGCCCTCGACGACTTCGACAGGTTCGTCGATCGCGGCGCCCAGGCCGGTGCGACGGCGCTGCCGGCCGAGATCCTCGAACGGTGGCGACGCAGCCGCTCGACGCTCGCCGACGCGCTCCGGGCGACGCCACCGGGGACCAAGCTCCCTTGGTACGGTGTGCCCATCGGCGCCGTGTCGATGGCCTCCGCCCGGATCATGGAGACCTGGGCGCACGGCCTCGACGTCGCGGACGCCCTCGGGATGACCCGTGAACCGACCGACCGGCTCCGGCACGTGGCGCACCTCGCCGTCCGCACCCGCGACTTCGCGTTCGCTCTCCGCCAACTGCCGGCGCCGACCGAGGAGTTCCGGGTCGCGCTCACCGCCCCGGACGGAAGCAGCGAGTGGACCTGGGGCCCGGAGGACGCGGATCAGCAGGTGACCGGCCCGGCCCTGGACCTCTGCCTGCTCGCTACCCAACGCCGCCACCGCACCGACCTCGCGCTCGTCGCCCACGGAGCCGACGCGGACAGGTGGCTGGACATCGCCCAGACCTTCGCCGGCCCACCAGGGGCCGGCCGCCCAGCGGGAGGTGCGCGATGACGAGTCCGATCCGGATTGGCAACGCGTCCGGCTTCTACGGCGACCGGTTCGCGGCGTTCGGCGAGATGCTCGAAGGTGGCGAGCTGGACGTCCTGACCGGCGACTATCTCGCCGAGCTCACCATGCTCATCCTCGCCCGCGACCGCGCGAAGGATCCCGCACTCGGCTACGCCAAGACGTTCCTCCGCCAGCTCGAGCAGCACCTCGGCACCGCTCTCGACAAGGGCGTCAAGGTCGTCACGAACGCCGGCGGCGTCAACCCCGCGGGCCTTGCCGACGAGATCCGCAAGCTCACCCAACGCCTTGGGCTCGAGGCCAGGATCGCCCACGTCGAAGGCGACGACCTGCTTCCACGCGTGGCCGAGCTCGGCATCGAAGGCAAGCCACTGGCCGCCAACGCGTACCTCGGTGCCTGGGGCATCGCCGAGTGCCTGAACGAAGGCGCCGACGTCGTTGTCACTGGGCGCGTCACCGACGCCTCGCTCGTCGTCGGGCCCGCGGCAGCACACCACGGCTGGGCGCACACCGACTACGACCAGCTCGCCGGTGCGGTCGTCGCCGGTCACGTCATCGAGTGCGGCACCCAGGCCACCGGCGGCAACTACGCGTTCTTCACCGATCTCAAAGACCTCCGGCACCCCGGCTTCCCCATCGCCGAGGTCCACCAGGACGGCAGCAGCGTCATCACCAAGCACGAAGGCACCGGCGGGGCCGTCACGACAGGCACCGTCACCGCACAGCTTCTGTACGAGATCGGCGGCGCCCGCTACGCCGGCCCGGACGTCACCGCGCGGATGGACACCATCCAGCTCAGCGACGACGACGGCGAGGACCGCGTCCGCATCACCGGTGTGCGAGGCGAACCGCCGCCGCCTACGCTCAAGGTCTCGGTCAACCGGCTCGGCGGCTTCCGCAACGAGGTCGAGTTCGTCCTTACCGGCTTGGACATCGAGGCCAAGGCCGAGCTCGTTCGCCAACAGCTGAAAGACACCGTCGCCGCCGACGTCACGTGGGACCTGGTGCGCACCGACCACGTCGACGCCGACACCGAGGAACGGGCCAGCGCGACCCTCCGCTGCGTGGCACGCAGTGCCGACGCCAAAGCTGTCGGCCGCGCGTTCTCCAACGCCGCGGTCGAAATCGGTCTCGCGAGCTATCCGGGCTTCCATCTGACCGCACCTCCTGGTGATGCCGCTCCGTACGGCGTCTTCGAACCCGCGTACGTGGAAGCGAGCCAAGTCGACCACGTCGCGGTTCTGCCGGACGGCAGCAGGAGAACCATCGCACCGGCCACCGACAACCGCATCTTGGAACCGGTCGACGATCCACAGGTCCCCGACTTTCCACAGCCCACCAAGTACAAACGCGTTCCGTTGGGTACAGTCGTCGGTGCGAGAAGCGGTGACAAAGGCGGCAGTGCGAACGTCGGACTTTGGGTACGAAGCGACGAGGCCTATCGATGGCTCGTCCGATCGATGAGCGTGCGGAGACTGCGAGAGCTCCTTCCTGAGACGAGCGGCCTGACGATCGAACGCCACCTGCTCCCTCACCTGCGTGCCGTCAACTTCGTCATCGACGGCATCCTCGGCGAGGGAGTGGCCTTCAACGCCCGCTTCGACCCTCAGGCGAAGGCGCTCGGCGAGTGGCTTCGCAGCCGCTACGTCGACGTACCCGAGGAACTGCTATGACCGCACTGAGCTCCACCCTCGACCCTGGATCGGCAACACACACGGCCAACCAGGACGCGATGCTGGCCAAGCTCGACGAGCTGGAAGCCGAGCACGCCAAGGCGATCGCCGGCGGCGGGGACAAGTACGTCGCGCGCCATCACCAGCGCGGCAAGCTCCTACCCCGCGAACGCATCGAGCTGCTGATCGACGCGGACAGCCCGTTCCTCGAGCTCTCCCCGCTCGCCGGCTGGGGCAGTGACTTCGCCGTCGGCGCCAGCGTCGTCACCGGCATCGGCGTCGTCGAGGGAGTTGAGTGCGTGCTCGTCGCCAACGACCCCACCGTGCGCGGTGGCACGACCAACCCGTGGAGCCTCAAGAAGACCCTGCGCGCACAGGAGATCGCGCGCGAGAACAGGCTGCCGCTGATCAGCCTGGTCGAGTCCGGCGGCGCGGATCTGCCTACCCAGAAGGAGATCTTCATCCCCGGCGGCCAGGTCTTCCGTGACCTGACCAGGCTCTCCAAGGCCGGCATCCCGACCATCGCGCTGGTGTTCGGCAACTCCACCGCCGGCGGCGCCTACCTGCCCGCCATGTCCGACCACGTCGTGATGGTCAAGCAGCAGTCCAAGGTCTTCCTCGGCGGACCACCGCTGGTCAAGATGGCCACCGGCGAGGAGTCCGACGACGAGTCGCTGGGCGGCGCCGACATGCATGCGAGAACGTCGGGCCTCGCGGACTACTACGCCACCGACGAGCACGACGCGCTCCGCCTCGGCCGCCGCATCGTCGCAAGGCTGAACTGGCGCAAGCTCGGCTTGACACCCACCGCAGCGGAGCCGCCGAAGTACGACGAGGAAGAGCTGCTCGGCATCGTTCCCCCCGACCTCAAGACGCCGTTCGACCCGCGCGAGGTGATCGCACGCATCGTCGACGGCTCGGAGTTCGACGAGTTCAAGCCGCTCTACGGCGGCAGCCTCGTCACCGGTTGGGCACGCCTGCACGGCTACCCGATCGGCATCCTGGCGAACGCGCGCGGCGTGCTGTTCAGCGCGGAGTCGCAGAAGGCGGCGCAGTTCATCCAGCTCGCCAACCAGGTCGACACTCCGCTGCTGTTCCTGCACAACACGACCGGCTACATGGTCGGCAAGGAGTACGAGCAGGGCGGCATCATCAAGCACGGCGCGCAGATGATCAACGCCGTCTCCAACTCGACCGTCCCGCACCTGTCGGTGCTGATGGGCGCGTCGTACGGCGCCGGGCACTACGGCATGTGCGGACGGGCGTACGGACCACGCTTCCTGTTCGCGTGGCCGAGCGCGAAGTCCGCGGTGATGGGACCGCAGCAGCTCGCCGGCGTGCTGTCGATCGTCGCCCGCGCGGCGGCGGAAGCGCGCGGAGCACCGTTCGACGAGGACGGCGACGCGGCGATGCGCGCCGCGGTCGAGGGCCAGATCGAGGCGGAGTCGCTGCCGACGTTCCTGTCCGGACGCCTGTACGACGACGGTGTCATCGACCCACGCGACACCCGCACCGTGCTCGGCCTCTGCCTGTCCGCGATCCACAACGCGGAAGTCAAGGGCACCACCGGCTACGGCGTCTTCCGGATGTGAGGGCGATGTTCGACTCCGTTCTGGTCGCCAACCGCGGTGAGATCGCGCGGCGGATCTTCCGTACCTGTAGAGAGCTCGGCCTCGCGACCGTCGCGGTCTACTCCGACGCGGACGCCGACGCGCCACACGTCCGCGAGGCCGACGCCGCCGTACGGCTGCCGGGCAACGCACCGGTCGACACCTACCTCCGCGGCGACCTGATCATCGACGCGGCCAGGCGCGCGGGCGCGACCGCGATCCATCCCGGCTACGGCTTTCTGTCCGAGAACGCTGACTTCGCCCGCTCGGTCGAGGCCGCGGGGATCGTCTGGATCGGCCCATCGGCCAAGGCGATCGAGACGATGGGCGACAAGATCGAGGCCAAGCGGTCGATGGCCGCCGCGGGCGTTCCGGTGCTCACCGAGCTCGATCCGGAGCTGCTGCTCGACGACGGCAAGCCCGTACTGGTCAAGGCCTCCGCCGGCGGTGGCGGTCGCGGCATGCGCATCGTCCGCACGAAGGCCGAGCTACCAGAGGCGCTGCGGTCCGCGCAGGCGGAAGCGCTCGCGGCGTTCGGTGACGCGACCGTGTTCTGCGAGCCGTACGTCGAGCGCGGCCATCACGTCGAGGTGCAGCTGCTCGCCGACCAGCACGGCACGATCTGGCCGGTCGGCGAACGCGAGTGCTCGATCCAGCGCCGCTACCAGAAGGTCGTCGAGGAGACCCCGTCCCCGCTCGTCGAACGCCACGTTGGACTGCGACAACGGCTGTTCGACGCTGCCGTCGTGGCCGCGCGATCGGTCGGGTACGTCGGCGCGGGCACGGTCGAGTTCCTCGCCGACGACGACGGCCAGTTCTTCTTCCTGGAGATGAACACCAGGCTGCAGGTCGAGCACCCCGTCACCGAGTGCGTGACCGGACTCGACCTTGTCGCCCTGCAGCTGCGGATCGCCGCCGGCGAGGCGCTCCCTGCTCAGCAGCCGACGCCACAGCGCCACGCGATCGAGGTCCGCCTGTACGCCGAGGATCCCGCCAAGGACTGGCAACCGCAGACCGGCGTGCTGCATCGCATCGAGATCTCCGCGCCGCGGGTCGACTCTGGAGTAGAGAACGGCAGCACGATCAGCCCGCACTACGACGCGATGCTCGCGAAGGTCATCGCCCACGCACCCACCCGAGGGGAGGCGGCGGCCAGGCTGGCCGGCGCCCTTCAACGCGCGATCCTGCACGGCCCGCGGACGAACCGCGACCTGCTCGTCAACGTCCTGCGGCACGAGGAGTTCCTCGCCGGCGAGACCGACACCGGATTCCTCGACCGCCACGAGGTGCGCGCACCGCTCGCCGACGAGGAAGCGGAGAAGCTGTCCGCGCTGGCCGCAGCGCTCGCCGACGCTGCGGCGAACCGGACGGCAGCAAACGTCAACCCTGGCTTGCCGAGCGGCTGGCGCAACCTCAGCTCGCAGCCGCAGCGCAAGCGCTACGAAGGACACGACATCGCCTACCGGCTCACCCGGCGAGGTCTCGAGGGCCACGACGGCATGGAGCTGATCGGCAGCTCCCCCACCGAGGTCGTGCTGGAGGTTGCCGGCGTACGCAGGGCGTTCGCCGTCGCGAGGTACGGCGACGACGTGTTCGTCGACTCCGCGCTCGGCGCGGTCCGGCTGAAACAACTGCCACGTTTCCAGGACCCGGCCGGCGACGTCGTCCCCGGTTCGCTGCTCGCGCCGATGCCCGGCACCGTCGCGAGAATCGCCATCCAGGTGGGCGATCCGGTCACCAAGGGCCAGCCGCTGCTCTGGCTGGAGGCAATGAAGATGGAACACCCCGTGCTGGCGCCGGCCAACGGCGTCGTTGCCGAGCTTCCGGTCGAGGTCGGCCGACAGGTAGACCTGGACAGTGTGCTCGCGATCGTCCGTTCCGAGGAGGGACCATGAGCTTCGTCGAATCCGAGGAACGCCGCGACCTGCGCCAGGTCGCCGCCGAGCTCGGCACCAAGTACGGCCACGACTACGCGCTGCGCAAGATCCGGGCCGGCGAGCCGCTCGACGAGCTGTGGGCCGAGGCCGCCAAGCTCGGCTTCCTCGGCGTCAACATCCCCGAGGAGTTCGGCGGCGGGGGTGCCGGCATCTACGAGCTCTCGCTGATCCTGGAGGAGCTGTCGGCGGCCGGCTCGGGTCTGCTCATGATGGTCGTCACACCGGCGATCTGCGCCTCGATCATCAGCCGGTACGGCACACCGGACCAGCAACGCAGGTGGCTGCCCGGTTTCTCCGACGGCTCGTCGATCATGGCGTTCGCGATCACCGAGCCCGAGGCCGGCTCGAACTCGCACAAGCTCACCACCACGGGCCGCCGCGACAGCGACGGCGGTGGCTGGATCGTCAACGGCCGCAAGGTGTTCATCTCCGGCGTCGACCAGGCCGAGGCCGTCATGGTGGTCGGCCGGACCGAGGACGCCAAGACCGGCAAGCTCAAGCCCGCGCTCTGGATCGTCCCGACCGACGCTCCCGGCTTCGAGTTCAAGCCGATCGAGATGGACGTCCTGATGCCGGAACGGCAGTACATGCTCTACCTCGACGACGTACAGCTGCCCGCCGACGCGCTCGTTGGGAGCGAGGACGCCGCGCTGCTGCAGCTGTTCGCCGGCCTCAACCCCGAACGCATCATGGTCGCCGCGCTCGCCATCGGCACCGCCAGGTACGCGCTGGACAAGGCGGTCGCGTACGCGAAGGAACGCACGGTCTGGTCCGGGCCGATCGGCAGCCACCAGGGCATCGCCCACCCGCTCGCCCAGGTGAAGGTCGAGCTGGAGCTCGCGAAGCTGATGATGCAGAAAGCAGCGACGCTGTACGACGCGGGCGACGACATGGGCGCCGCCGACGCCGCCAACATGGCGAAGTACGCGGCGGCCGAGGTCAACGTCCGCGCGGTCGACCAGGCCATCCAGTCCCACGGCGGCAACGGGCTGGCGAGCGAGTACGGCCTCGGCACGCTGCTCGGCGTCTCCCGGGTCAGCCGGATCGCACCGGTCAGCCGCGAGATGCTGCTCAACTACGTCGCCCAGAACACCCTCGGCCTGCCCAAGAGCTACTAGGGAATCACGACATGAGCGAACTCGTTCACTACGACACCACGCGCGCGATCGCCACGATCACGCTGGACTCGCCCGACAACCGCAACGCGTTGTCCAGCCGGCTGCTCGCCGAGCTCACCGGGCACCTCGACACGGCGGCCAAGGACGACGACGTCCGCGCGGTCGTGCTCAGCCACACCGGCGGGACGTTCTGCGCCGGCGCCGACCTCGCCGAGGCGCGCGCCGAAGGCATGGAGCAGGGAACGCGCCGCCTACTCGCCCTACTGAGGCAGGTCCTCGAGCACCCGAAGCCGGTCGTCGCGCGCGTCGACGGCCATGTCCGAGCAGGTGGGGTCGGCCTGATCGGCGCGTGCGACATCGTGCTGGCCGGCCCGAAGTCGACGTTCGCGTTCTCCGAGGTCCTGCGTGGCCTCGCGCCGGCGATCATCTCGCTGAGCACCCGGACGCGGCTGCCCGAACGAGCGGCCAGCCGCTACTACCTCACCGGCGAGTCGTTCGACGTCGCCACCGCGGCGAGCATCGGGCTGGTCACCGAGGCCGCGGAGAACGTCGACGAAGCACTCGACACCCTGCTCACCGCGCTCCGAAAGGCCTCCCCGCAAGGCCTGCGCGAGACCAAGCCGCTCACGACCCGACACCTGCTCGAGGCGTTCGACACCGACGGCGAAGCACTCGTGACCCGCAGCGCGAAGCTGTTCGCCTCGGAGGAGGCCCGCGAGGGCATGTCGGCGTTCCTCGAACGCCGCCGGCCCCGCTGGGACGTCGACACGTGAGCCTGCGCCAGCCCCAACAGGACCGCAGCCGGGCCACCCGGCAGCGGCTGCTGGAGGCTGCCGTCGACTGCCTCGCCGAGGTCGGCTGGGCCGGCACCACGGTCGCGCTCGTCGCCGAGCGCGCCGGCGTCTCGCGCGGTGCGGCGCAGCACCACTTCCCCACCCGCGAGGACCTGTTCACGGTCGCGCTGGACCACATGTCCGACGTCCGGCTCGCCGAGCTGCGCGACGCCGCGACCAAGCTGCCCACCGGCAGCAACCACACCGAGGCCGTCGTCAACCTGATCGTGCGGATCTACACCGGCTCGCTGTTCCGCGCCGCCCTCCAGCTGTGGCTCGCCGCCTCGGCCGACGAAGGCCTGCGGGCGCGGGTCGTCCCGCTCGAACAGAAGATCGGCCGGGTCTCCCATCAGACCGCGGTCGACCTGCTCGGCGCGGACGAGACGCGGCCAGGCGTACGCGAGCTCGTCCAAGGCACGCTCGACCTGGCCCGCGGGCTCGCGCTCGGCAGCATCCTCAAGGACGACTCCCGCCGACGCCGCCTGGTCGTACGTCAATGGGCCGAAACGCTCGACGCTGCACTCGTCGCCAGCGCGGGGAGAGCGGCCGGCTCGTCGAAGAAGCCGGCCGACCTGGGACAGGAGTCGATCGGCCGGAGCGAAACTGAGCGAGCCGGTCGCTCCAGGCCGACTAGGGCAGAATCGGTCCGTTAGTCCGAGGCGACCGCAGGCGACAGCACAGGAGATCAGCCATGGGTTTCGGCCCCAGCACGGAACGGCACGCCGGCTCCGGCAGCCCGTTCCCGCCGATCGCGGAGTACGCGTTCCTGTCCGACTGCGAGACGACGGCTCTGGTGGCGCCGAGCGGCAACATCGAGTGGATGTGCCTGCCCCGGATGGACTCGGAGAGCGTGTTCGGATCGGTGCTCGACCGCAGTGCGGGCGGCTTCCGCATCGGCCCGGCGACCGAGACCGTTCCCGCGGCCCGCCGGTACGTGCCCGGAACGATGGTGCTCGAGACCAGCTGGTGGACCCGCGGCGGCTGGCTGATCGTCACCGACGCGCTGCTGATGGGCCCGTGGCACCACGAGGAGGAGCGGTCCCACACCCACCGCCGCGCACCTACGGACTACGACGCCGACCACGTGCTGCTGCGGATGGTGCGGTGCGCCACCGGCGAGGTCCAGGTGCACATGGACTGCGACCCGATGTTCAACTACGGGCGCGAGCAGGCGGAGTGGAAGCACACCGGCCCCGGCTACCGGGACGCCGTCGCGTCGAGCCGCGAGTCCGACGTCAACCTGCGATTGACATCGGACATGAACATCGGCTTCGAGGGTCCACGCGCGGTCGCGCGGACCCTGCTCAAGGAGGGCCAGACCCGGTTCGTCGCGCTGTCGTGGAGTGAGCACGCGCCGCCGCAGACGTACGAGGAGGCCGACGACCGGATGCGCTGGACCGCGCACCACTGGCAGCACTGGTTGGACCGCGGCAAGTTCCCCGACCACCCCTGGCGGTCCTACCTGCAGCGCAGCGCGCTGACGCTGAAGGGCCTGACGTTCGCCCCCTCGGGCGCGGTGGCGGCCGCGGCGACCACGTCGCTACCGGAGGCGCTCGGCGGCGAACGCAACTGGGACTACCGCTACACCTGGATCCGCGACTCGACGTTCGCGCTGTGGGCGATGTTCACGCTGGGCTTCGACTGGGAGGCGAACGACTTCTTCCACTTCGTCGCCGACGTCGCCGCCGAGGGCGAGCTGCAGGTGATGTACGGCATCGACGGCGAACGCTCGTTGGAGGAACGCACGCTCCCGCACCTGTCCGGCTACGAGAACTCCGGGCCGGTCCGGGTCGGCAACGCCGCGTACGGCCAGCACCAGCACGACGTCTGGGGCGCGGTCGTCGGGTCGATCCAGCTCTACACCCATTCCCGCGACGGGCTGGACGACCGGCTGTGGGCGATCGTCGTGACGCAGGTCGACCGGGCGCTGGAACGGTGGCGCGAGCCCGACCAGGGCATCTGGGAGGTGCGTTCCGGCGCGCAGCACTTCACCGCGTCCAAGGTCGCCTGCTGGCTGGCCGCCGACGCCGGGTCGCGGCTCGCCCGGCAGCGCGGCGACCGGGAACGCGAGCAGCACTGGCACGCGGCGGCCGAGGAGATGCGCGCCGACATCCTCGCGAACGCGCTCGACGACCGGGGCGTGTTCACCCAGCACTACGGGACGTCGGCGCTGGACGCGTCGGTGTTGCTGATCCCGTTGATGGGCTTCCTGCCGCCGACCGACGAACGGGTGAAGGCGACCGTGCTCGCGATCGCCGACGAGCTCACCGAGAACGGCCTCGTGCTGCGCTACCGGGTCGAGGAGACCGAGGACGGGCTGAGCGGCGAGGAGGGCACCTTCACGATCTGCTCGTTCTGGCTGGTGTCCGCGCTGGCGATGATCGGCGAGCTCCCCCGCGCCCGCACGCTGTGCGAACGCCTGCTGTCGTTGGGCAGCTCGCTGCAGCTGTACGCCGAGGAGATCGACCCGCACACCGGACGGCACCTCGGCAACTTCCCGCAGGCGTTCACCCATCTGGCGCTGGTCAACGCAGTCACCGCGGTCATCCGCGCCGAACGCCGCAACCACGACACGTCCATCCGGCCGTGAGAGCTACCGACTGACGGTGGCTCGAAGGGCGCGGTTCTGCCGCTCGGCCAGGGCACCCCAGGAGAACTGGCGTGCGAACTGGCGGCGGCGCTGGATCGCCTGCGCCCAGGTCGGATCCGTCGCGGCGTCGACCAGCGCCTCGCCGTACGCCACGACGTCGAACGCCGGGACGCGCCGGCCGCAGTCGTCCGGAACGACGTCACGGAGCCGGTCGAGGTCGAACGCGACGACCACGGAACCGACCGCGAGCGCCTCGATCGCGACGGTCCCGAACGGTTCGAACCGCGACGGAACGGCGACGACCCGCGCTCCGGCGAGCAGCTCGAACTTGGCCGGACCGTCGACCCAGCCGAGGAAGCGGACCCGGTCGGCCATGCCCAGCTCGTCCGCCAGCCGTTCGAGCTCGGCCCGGTCGGGACCGGTCCCCGCGATCACCAGGGCACCACTGAGCCGGTCGGCGACCCGTGCGTACGCCCGGAGCAGCAGGTCGACGCCCTTCTGCGCGAGGTCGAGCCGGCCGACGTACACGACGTCTTCGCCCTGCCGAGGCGTGGAGGCGAACGCGCGTTCGTCGACTCCGCTGCCCATCGCGCGCGGGCTGCGGACGTGCGGCCGATGGGCCATCACCTCCGACACCGTGACGACGTGCCGGTGCACGCGGGCGGCGAACCGCTCGAGAGAGGTGGTCGGCACGACGACGTCCTCCACGACGAGGTCGACGTCCAGCCGGTCGGCGTAGCGGCGAGCCACGAACGGCAGGACCGTCGCGTACGTGAGCACCCGGCGCAGCCGCGTCGACCCGAGGCCGACGTGGACGTACCGCACGCCGTCGACCACGCCGTCGACGCAGCCCGGGTAGCGCGGCGTCAGCACGGTGAGGTCGTGCTGCTCGGCGAGCCGCCGGGTGAGCTCGTGCGTACGCCGCGGGTCTTCGAGGCCGAGCTGCAGAACGCGCAGCCGGCCGGACGGATCGACCGCGTGGACACGCGGGGTCGGATGGCGACCGCCCTTGGACCGCCAGAACGCGAGCACGCCGAGCAGCGCGCCGACGAACACCCACGCCATGGGATGGTTCCGGACGAGCAGCAGCACGACCCCGCCCGCCCCGACCGTCAGGACCGGGCCGATCAGCGCGGAGTAGAAGTGCCGGGGCAGCAGCCGCCAGGTGGTCGCGACGAAGCCCGCGGCCGCGAGCAGGGACGCGACGGCGACACCGCGGGACAGCCCGACGATCCCCGCGAGGTGCCAGCCGGCGACCAGCCCACCCGCCACCAGCACCGCGGCCGCCGCCAGCGACAGCAGCGCCTGGCGGAACCGCCCGGCGCCCTGCAGCACGGTGACCAGCAGCGCGACCACCCCGTACCCGATGCCCGCTATGGTCGCCGCCGGCATGATGTGCCAGGCCACGAGCAGGTGCGGCGGAACGATCCAGCCGAGCACGGTCGGCGGCAGCGTGAGCAGCGCGACGGCGGCGGTGAGCGCGAGCCAGCCGAAGCCCCGTACGGCGGTCCGGATGGCCGGCACCGACGGGAGTTGCGGGAAGAGAACGACGGCCAGCGCCGTGGCGACGAACAGCGGCGCGCGGCCGAGCGTCGCGGCGAGCTGGAAGCTGCCGGCGTCCGGACTCGCACCGGTCACGATCGGCGTCATCACGATGTCGATCGCGGTGAGGGCGGCGAGCCCGATCTGGACGACGGCGAGGCCACCGGTCTCGGCCCAGCGCCAGGTCTCGGTCAGCGTCCGCGGGATCCACGCGAGGTCCCGCCACGCGCGGCGCCCGTCGGAGCCCGGCCGGGTCAGCCCGAGGAGGCCGAGCGCGAGCGCCCCGGCGAGGAACCCGCCCAACGCGCCCGCGGCACCGAGCCCGACGGTGACCGCACCGACGCCGACCAGCACCCGCAGGACGACCTCGACGACGCGCAGCACCGCGAGGCTGGTGAACCGCAGCTCGCCCTGCATCCAACCGACCGCGACCCCGGACAGAACGACGCCCGCTCCGGAGATGCCGATCGCGAACGCGGCGTTGAGCGGCGCGAACAGGGCGGCGACCGTACCCAGCACGCCGATCGCGAGCAGGCTGCCGACGCCGGAGACGACGAGGGCGAACGCCATCGCCTCGCGGCGCTCGGTCGACCCGGCGGGATGGGCTCGGACGGCCTTGGCCAGCGCCCACGGGATGCACGCGCTCGCGGCCGTTCCGGCGAGCAGCATCAGCGTCTGGCCTGCGGCGAAGACCGCGTATTCGGCGCCGGGCAGCAGGTGCGCGAGCACGATCCCGTAGCCGTAGCTGACGGCACCGATGATCGCCGTAGCGACCGCGATCTCCAGCCCGCCTCTGCGGGCGGACCGGGCCGCGCCGGTACGGGCGACGACCTTCGGCGGTGGCGGCAGAACGACTCCCCGTTACGTCACCGCCGGCCCGTTCGAAGCGAGCCGACGTACTTGTCGCGGCGGCTCCAGTATCGCTGACCCGCTCAGCCCCAGCGGACATGCAGCGCGGGCGGCTTGCGGAACACCAGGCCGACGGGCGCCGTGGGCTCGGCGAGGCGGAGGTTCGGCAGCCGTTCGAGCAGCTGCCGAACCGCGACCTGGGCCTCGGAGCGGGCCACGTGCATGCCGACGCAGATGTGCGGGCCCTGCGCGAACGCGAGCTGTTGGCGCGTGTTCGTCCGGCCGAGGTCGAACGCGTCCGGATCCGGGAACGCCGCGGGATCGCGATTGGCTCCGGCGAGGGAGACCGTGACCAGCTCGCGTTCGCCGAGCCGCGCGCCGCCGAACTCGACGGCGCGGGTGGTGTAGCGGTCGACGACGGCGGCAGCAGGCTCGAGGCGGAGGGACTCCTCGACCGCGTTCGGGATCAGGCCCGGGTCGGCCGTGATCTGGGCGAGCTGCTCGGGGTTCGTGAGCAGATGCCAGACCGCGTTGGCGATCATGCCCTCGGTGGTCTCGATGCCGCCGAACATGATGACGGCGGCGTTCGACACCACCTCGGTCTCGTTCAGCCCGCCCGAATCCGCCGCGGTGGCGAGCAGCGAGTCGCCGCCGATCGAGCCGCGGACGCTGACGTCGAGGTTGGCGAACGCCTCGGCGCCGGCCGCGCTGACCGCGTGGCCGGCCGAGACGTCGGAGACCGAGCGGACGATCGAGTCGTACCAGCCGAGGATCGTGGTCGGATCGGCGTCGTCCAGACCCAGTGCCTCCGCGACGACGGCGACCGCGAGCGGGCCGGCGACGGCGCGCCGGAGCTCGGCGGCGTTCGTCGGCTCGATCTCGTCGATCAGGCTCGCGGTCCGCGTCTCGACGAACTCGGCGAAGTGCTCGCGGGTCCGGGCCAGCCCGAACGCCTTCCCGAACGGGACGCGGTGCCGCGCATGCTCGGCGCCGTCGAGGGAGAGCATGCTCGGCCCCACCACCTGCGCGGTCGAGAAGCGCGGGTCGTCGACGGTGAACGTGTCCGGGTCGCGCATGACCTGGACGGCGAGCTCCCGGTCGGTCACCAGCCAGCCGTTCAACGCGGGGATCCACGAGACGGGCTCGCTCGCGCGCAGCTTGGCGAGAGTCGCGTGCAGGTCGGGACCGGCCAGGTCGTCGAGCGTGACCGCGGCGCCGAGCGGGGAGCGTTCCATTCGTTCGACCGTAGCGCGCTACGAGCCGGGCTGGATGACGCCGTGCTCGTAGGCGAAGACGACCGCCTGCGCGCGGTCGCGCAGGCCGAGCTTGGCGAGGACGCGGCCGACGTGCACCTTCACGGTGGCCTCGGAGATGTAGAGCCGGGCGGCGATCTCGGCGTTGGACCGCGCGCGGGCGAGCTCGAGGAGGACCTCGCGTTCCCGTTCGGTCAGGCCGTCGAGCGTCGCGGGCTCGGTCGTGGTGGGCAGCCGCGAGGCGAGCGTGGAGATCAGCCGGCGGGTCACGCCGGGCGCGACCGCGGCGTCGCCAGCGGCCACGACGCGGATGCCGGCGATCAGGTCGGCGGGCAGCGCGTCCTTGAGCAGGAAGCCGCTCGCGCCGGCGCGCAGCGCCGCGTAGACGTACTCGTCGAGGTCGAACGTGGTGAGGACCAGCACGCGGGCCGCATCCGTGGCGGCGACGATCCGGCGGGTCGCCTCGATGCCGTCGAGCTTCGGCATCCGTACGTCCATCAGCACCACGTCCGGCCGCAACGCGAGCGTCGACGAGACGGCCTGCTCGCCGTCGCCCGCCTCGCCGACGACCTCCAGGTCGGGCTCCTGCTCCAGCACCGCGCGGAACCCCAGGCGCAGCCACGGCTGGTCGTCCACCAGCAGGACCCGGATCGTCACGAGGGCACCGTCAATCTCGCGTTGACGCGCCAGCCGCCATCGGCTCGGGGGCCGGCGTCGACGGATCCTCCGTACGCGGCGACGCGTTCGCGGATGCCGGTCAGGCCATGCCCGCTGGCCGATTCCTCCGCTGCCCGTCCCGCGCCGTCGTCGACCACCTCGACCTCGACGGCAGCCACGTCGTAGTGCACGCGCACGGTGGCGGTCGCGTCGGGACCGGCGTGCTTCATCGTGTTCGTCAACGCCTCTTGGACGATCCGGTAGATGGTCAGCTCGACGCCCGGTCCGAGCCGCGGCGCGTCGCCCGTTCTCGTCAGCGTCACATGCAGACCGGCGGCTCGCACCTGGTCGACGAGACCGTCCAGATCGGCCGAACGGGAGTCCTCGCGCAGGAGGCCGACGAGCTGCCGTACCTCCGAAAGCGCCTGGCGGCCGGTCGTCGACACCTTCGCCATCAGATCGGTCGATCGCTCCGGCGTCGCCGCCGAGGCGACGGCACCGTCGGCGAGCGCGACCATCACCGCGAGGTTGTGCGCGACGATGTCGTGCAGCTCGCGGGCGATCCGGTTGCGTTCGGAGGCGCGGGCGAGCTCCTCCTTCGCCTGCCGGTAGGACCGCCGGTCCGCAACCGTGACGCCGAGCAGCAGGCAGGAGCCGTAGATCCCGACCAGCATCGCGGCGTCCCAGGCTGGACCGTCGTTCGCCAACCAGAGCACGACGAACGGCACGACCGGGATCGCGGTGAGCCAGAGCTGGCGCCGCGGACCGTACCTCGCGACGACGTACGCCGCCACCATGGGAACGATCAGCTGGGCCGGGGACAGCAGGCCGAAGATCGCGCTGGCGAAGTCGACGACGATCACGACCCAGTACGCCGCGACCGGCCACCCACGCATGGCGCTCATCGTACGGACGCCCAAGCCCGCAGGAGGTGCGCGGCGATCTGGTCGTTCGTCATCGTGGATTCGGGCGCCTCCTCCAGGACGAGGCTCCAGGCGTGCACCTGGCCCGGCCAGGCCTGGACGTCGACCTCGACGCGCGCTTTCCGCAGCTTGTCGCCGAGGGCGAGGTTGTCGCCGAGCAGGACTTCCTGGGTGCCGACCATCAGCAACGTGGGCGGGAGGCCGGTCAGGTCGGCGCGTAGCGGCGACATCAGCGGGTCGCCGACGTCGATGGTGCCGTTCTTCGTGTAGGAGTCGTAAACGAGCTTGCGATGTGACTCGGTGAGCAGCGGGTCGCGGTCTTTCAGCGTGCGGAACGTCCCGCCGGTCAGGGCCAGGTCGGCCGGCGCGGAGGTGGCCGTGAGCGAGGCGGGCAGGTCGTCGCCGTCCTCGCGGAGCTTCAGCGCGGTCGCCAACGTGAGGTTGCCGCCGGCGGAGTCACCCAGGATGGCGAGGTTCTCGGCCTTCGTCTGGCGGGCCAGCCATCGGTAGGCGGTGACGCCGTCGTCGCGTCCCGCCGGGAAGGGGTGTTCGGGAGCGAGGCGATAATGGGTGAGGAGGACACACGCCTTGGTGCGTTGCGAGATCGCGGCCGCGAACCTGCGCTGACCGTTGCCCGCGATCGACGTGAAGCCACCGCCGGGGAGGAAGAGGATCTGGCGTTCGGTGGTGGCGCCGCGCGCGCAGATGCGTTCGGCCGGCGCACCGTCGGCGTCGACGGGCTGCCTGGTGACACCGTTCGGCACCTCCGGCTGCTCGGCCCGCGAGTGTTGGCGGTCCACCTGGAGCTCGGCGAGGTTCTGCGGCATCGGTACAAGCTTGGGAACGCCTCGATCATCACGTAGAAGACCGAGGAGATGGCGCTGGGGACGGTGGGTGCGCCGGTGCCGTTCGGGATGGGGGTCGCGGTGAACGTGACCGCCACGGCGGCGATCGCGAGGACGGGGGCAAGGAGGGCACGGCCGATCAGCCACGCCAGCCAGAGCGGGAGGCCGACGAGCGCGACCGTGGTGAGGATGGCGTTGGTGAGGTAGAGGCCCTCGGCGGGCGGGAGCGCGGCGTTCACGGCCCAGACGACCGAACGGGCAGCGACGGCGGCGAGCCCGAGCACGCCGAGAACGGTGAGCACGCGGCCCTTGCGCAAGCCGATCGTCCAGCCGGCAAGGGCGATCGGGGCGACGATCGCCGCGAGCACGAACGCCGGCGTGGCGACGGGCACTCCCGCGAACGCCCAGAGCGCGGTGAGTACGGCGCTCACGGCCCAGCTCCCACCGCCGACGATGCCGAGCCATCGCATGGGACCACGTCTGGCGACGACGGCGACCAGCACACCGGAAGCGAGCAGTCCGGCGAGGCTAAGCGCGACGAGGAACGGTCGGTCGTGCACGAGCGCGGTACCGAACGAGGGCGGGTCGAGGAGGGTCTCGGGGAATCGCAGCGTGGCCGTCAATCCGAGGAAGGAGGCGAGAATCGTCAACGCGGTAAGGAGGATCATGCCTAGGACGCTATGGCCGCCGCACGAGCGGCCACGTCAGCTCTGGGGAGAGATCCCGAGCACCGGCATAAGCCTCAGGTCGTACGTCAATCCAGCGCACGGGTGTAGCGGTCGGCGAGCTTGCGGAACTCGTTCACCAGCTCCGGAGCCTCGGCGACGGAGAAGTCGAGGTCGAGCATGCTCAGGTACCGCAGCAGCATGCCCGGATCGTCCGAGCCCGCGTCCAGGTAGCACGACGACTCGTCGATCTCCGTCAGCACACCCGCGGACGCCGGCAGCCGCGCCGCGACGGACAGGGGCGCGAAGACCCGGATCCGCGCGCGGAACTCCCACATCGCCTGCGACACGCCGCGGTCGACGTACGACGCCACGCCCTCAGGAGGCAGCTCGCGCGGGACGAAGCGCGGCCCGGTCGGGATCCGCGGCGTCAGCCGGTCGACGCGGAACGTCCGCCAGTCCGACCGGTCCAGGTCGTACGCGACGAGGTACCAGCGGCCGCGCAGGTGCGCGAGCCGGTACGGCTCGACCGTGCGCACCGAGGCGGCGCCGGTGTGCGTCGCGTAGTCGAAGCGCAGGCGCTCGTGGTCCCGGCATACCGCCACCAACGAGGTCAGCACCGAAGGATCGACGACCGGACCCTGCCCCGGGATCGGCACCAGGAAGCTCTGCAGCGCGCTGACCCGGTGCCGCAACCGCGACGGCAGCACCTGCTCGAGCTTGGCCAGCGCGCGGACCGAGGTCTCCTCGATCCCCGCGACCGAGCCGCCGGCCGCGGTCCGCAGGCCGACCGCGACCGCCACCGCCTCCTCGTCGTCGAGCAGCAGCGGCGGCAGCGCGGCGCCCGCGCCGAGCCGGTAGCCGCCGGCCACACCGGGCGTGGCGTCGACCGGATAGCCGAGGTTGCGCAGCCGGTCGACGTCGTTGCGTACGGTCCGAGCGGTCACGCCCAGCCGCTCCGCGAGCGCCGGGCCGGTCCAGTGCTGGTGCGCCTGCAACAAGGAGAGCAGTCGCAGCAGTCGAGCCGAGGTCTCCAACATTTCTTCAGAATCCTAACTAACGCGGAAAGAACCGTTCCGCAATCGTTTCTAGGGTCCTTCTCATGACGACCACCACAGCCATCCGCTCCTTCCGCATCGACGTTCCGCAGGCCGAGCTCGACGACCTCCGCGCCCGGCTCGCCCACACCCGCTGGCCCGGCGAGCTCCCAGGCGTCGGCTGGACCCGCGGCGTCCCGACCAGCTACCTGAAGCGGATCGCGGACTACTGGCAGCACACCTACGACTGGCGCAAGGCCGAGGCACAGCTGAACGAGCTGCCGCAGTTCGTCACCGAGGTCGACCGGCAGCCGATCCACTTCGCGCACGTCCGCTCCGCCGAGCCCACCGCCCGGCCGCTGCTGATGGTGCACGGGTGGCCGAGCTCGTTCGCCGAGTTCGCGAATGTCGTCGGCCCGCTCACCGACCCGGTCGCCCATGGCGGCAAGGCCGAGGACGCGGTGCACCTCGTGCTCCCGTCCATCCCGGGGTACGGCTACTCCCCCGTCACCGAGGCCGGCTGGGGCAACCTATTCCGCGTCGCCGCCGCGTTCGCCGAGGTCATGACCCGGCTCGGGTACGACCGGTTCCTCGCCCAGGGCACCGACGTCGGCTCCGGCATCGTCGGGATGCTGCCGATGGTCGCGCCGGGACAGGTCATCGCGTCGCACGTCAACGGCCCGGCCCCGTTCCCGTTCGGTCCGGAGCTCTCGCTCGACGGGCTCGAAGGCAGCCAGCTGGAGCGGGCGGAGCGGTTCAACGCGTGGCGCCAGGACGGCATCGGCTACCTGAGCATCCAGTCGACCCGGCCGCAGACGCTCTCGTACGGCCTCACCGACTCACCGGTCGCGCAGCTCGCGTGGATCGTGGAGAAGTTCAAGGAGTGGACCGACTCCAAGGCCGAGCTGCCCGAGGACGCGGTCGACCTCGACCAGCTCCTGACCAACGTGAGCATCTACTGGTTCAACGAGCTCGGCTGGTCCAGCGCGCACTCGGTGTACGAGGGCATGGAGGCGTACCGCCAGTTCGCCAGCCGCTCGGACGAGCCAGCCGCCGAAGGTGGCGGCTGGGAGGCGCCGCCGATGCCGCCGACCGCGGTCGCGGTGTTCGAGGCCGACCTGTCGGTCCGGCGCGAGGTCGACCCTTACGGCGCGTACACGGCGTGGACCGAGTACGACCGCGGCGGCCACTTCCCCGCCATGGAGGTGCCAGAGTTGCTGGTCGACGACATCCGCACCTTCTTCCGGAGCCACCGGTGACCCACGCTCAGACGCTCGGGCAGCGCGCGCTCAACCGCGCGCTGCTCGCGCGCCAGCTGCTCCTCGAACGCGCCGACCTGTCCGCTGTCGAGGCCGTGGCGCACCTCGTCGGCATGCAGGCGCAGGCACCGCTGGCTCCGTACGTCGGCCTCTGGATCCGGCTCGCGAGCTTCGACCCGAAGGACCTGGCCGAGCCGCTGACCGACCGCACGCTGGTCCGGGCCTCGCTGATGCGGGGGACGGTCCATCTCGCGACGGCGTCGGACTGCCTGCTGCTGCGCCCGCTCGTGGCGCCGGCGCTCGTGCGGGGGTTCCGCGGCGGCTTCGGGCGGTTCCTGAACGGGGTCGATCTGGACGCCGTACGCGCCTACGCTGGCCTGCCACGGTGATGGACGTGCAGGCGTGGTCCGGGCTGACCAAGCTGCGTGAGGTGGTCGACCGGTTGGCGCCGAAGCTGCGCACGTTCGCGAACGAGAAGGGCGGCGTGCTGTACGACGTACCCGACGCGCCGCTCCCCGACCCGGACACGCCCGCGCCGCCGAGGTTCCTGCCGGAGTACGACAACCTGCTGCTGTCCCACGACGACCGCACGCGCGTGATCGACGACGGCCGCGCGGTCCCCCTGCCTCCCGGCAACGGCGCGAAGAGGGGCACGCTGCTCGTCGACGGCTTCTTCCGCGGCATGTGGAACCTCGACGGCACCACGCTGTGGGTGTCCCCGTTCGCGCCGCTGGCCACGGCCGACGCGGACGCCGTCTCCGAGGAGGCGTACCGGCTGGTCGCCTTCCTCGGCGGCGACGACGTGCGAGTCAGCGACAGCTAGCCCGCTGCCGGGAAGTGCGGGACGCTCCAGCCCCGGTAGCCCGTTCGGTACAGATAGCCCGCGACGCCGACCTTGCCGCTCACCGAGGTGCCGATGATCTTGCCCTCGCCGAGGCTGACGACGACGTGCCCGGTGCCGGCGGAGTTGTGGTACCAGACGATCGCGCCGCGCGGCGGGATGCCTGTCGTCCGCATGTAGCCGTGCGACTGGATCCAGTCGCCGCCGACCTCGGCGGACGCCCAGCCCGACGCGCCCCAGCCGTACGACTGGGCCTGGAACCGCATGCACCAGCCCTCGTGCGCAGTCGAGCCGAGCCGCGCGAACTGCCAGGAGATCGCCGCGTTCACGCCGCGCGGATTGGCCCGCGGCGGTGCGCCGACGTACGAGCACTTCTTCTCGACGTAGCCATCCGACCCCGTGTGCACGTACGCGTCGGACACGAAGCCACCGTTGGACAGCATGTCCCAGATCGTGCTCGTGCCCTGCGAGCCCGTGACCGAGGAACCCTCGGTCTGGCACACGATCGACACGGTGGACCCGTTCGCGACGCTCGACCACGCGTCCAGCCCGGCTCCAGGGCCGGCTCGGACGGTCAGAGCGGCACCACTGGTCTCGACGACGCCGGTGGCCGCGAACGCGACACCGGTCGACATGGGGAACGACACTGCGATCGCGGTTGCCGCGACAGCGATCAAACGCCACGCGATGCTCCTCATAGAGCGAAGGATCTACACCGCCGATACACGATCCATACATGGCCGCCGCAGCCCGCTGAGCCGGGCCGTCACCGCGGCCTCCTCGGCCGGCGCCGACAGCTGCTGCCACAGCGTGCGGGCCTGGCGGAGGTACGAACGGGCGCGCTTCGTCCGCCCGGCAGCACCGTGCAGCTCGCCGAGCAACGTCGCCACCACGGCCTCGCCGCGCTTGTCGCCGCTGCGGCGGTGCGCGTTCAGCGAGTCGACGAGCAGCGGCCGAGCCCGCGTCGGCTCGCGCCGGTCGAGGTGCAGCTCGCCGATCAGCTGGCGGACGTACGCCGTGCAGTGCTCGTCGGCGAGCTCGGTGAACAACGCCAGCGCCCGCCGCAGCGAGAGCAGCGCCTCGTCGACCCGGCCGAGGTCGCGCTGCATCATCGCGAGCCGGCGCAGCACCTGGCCCTGCCGGTGCCGGTCGTCGAGGGCGAGCGCGAGGTTGTACGCCCGCAGCAGCATCGGCTCGGCGAGCTCCGGCCGGCCGCGGGCGAGCCAGACCTGCCCGATACCGCTGAGCGCCACGGCCTCGCCGTGCTGGTCGCCGGCCGCGACGAGCAGCGCGAGCGCCTCCTCGTACAGCACGATCGCCGGGTCGTACCGGCCGCGCACCCGCTGCACGGTCGCCAGCCCGCAGGTCGCGACCGCGGCGCCG
The DNA here is from genome assembly GCF_016907715.1 of Tenggerimyces flavus. Classification (NCBI taxonomy): domain Bacteria; kingdom Bacillati; phylum Actinomycetota; class Actinomycetes; order Propionibacteriales; family Nocardioidaceae; genus Tenggerimyces; species Tenggerimyces flavus. The sequence goes on from NZ_JAFBCM010000001.1 coordinate 6,996,509, forward strand.
ACCTGGTCGCCGGACTGCGCGAACAGCGTGCGCGACCGGCCGAGCGCGGTCGCGGCCGCGTCGTAGCGGTCGCGGTAGATGTCGAGCTGGCCGAGGTTGCGCAGCAGCGTCGCCTGCCCGCGCAGGTCGCGTACGCGCCGCGCCGCCTCGAGCCCGGCGCGGTGCGACCGTTCCCACGGGTCGAACCCGCCGGTCAGGTCGAAGTACGGGGCGAGCGTCGCGGCCAGCTGCCAGGCGAGCTCGTCGCAGCCCACGTCGGCCGCGACCTCGATCGCGGCGACGAGCCCGGGCAGCTCCTGCTCGAACCACGCCATCGCGTCCGCCGGCGGTGTGCGGCGACCCGGCGGCAGCTCGGGCGTCGTCCCGAAGAAACGGACCGGCATCTGCTGCCGCGCGGCGTCGGCGAGCAGCAGCCAGGTCTGCAGGACGCCGGCGAGTCCCTCGCGCCGGTCGGGCTGTTCGCGGGCGAGCTCGGCGCCGTAGCAGCGGACCAGATCGGGCAGCCGGTACCTGCTCTCGCCGACCGTCTCCAGCAGCCGCGCCCGGACCAGCTCCTCCCGCCCGCCGGCGGCGTCGACCAGCCAGCCGGGGAGCTGAACGGGCCCGAACAGGCTCACCATCCACAGCGCGCGCCGCGCCGCGGACGGCAGGCTCTCGGTGATCCGGCGCAGCTCGGTTCGGACCGGCCGCAGCTCGTCGAGGCGCCGGCGTTCGTCGCGCAGCCTGTCCGCGTACGCCCGGAGCGAGACGTGCGGCCTGGCGGCGAGCCGGTTCGCGGCCGCGCGGACGGCGAGCGGCAGCTGGTCGCACGCCCGCACGATGTCCTCCGCCGCAGCCGGCTCGCGGTCGACCCGGCCGCGACCCACGGTGCCGGCGAGCAGCTCGACGAGATCCCGCGGCCGCATCGGCTGACCGCCGAACACCGCCTCGTCGGTGGGGTCCGTGGTTTCGCCGCCCCGGATCGCCTCGAGCAGCTGCCGCAGCTCCTGTCCGGGACCGACCGCGAGCTCGCGGCGCAGCACGACCTCGGCGTCGGCGTACGCGCGCATCGCCTCGGCGGTCCGGCCGCAGCGCCGGAGCGCGACCATCAGTTGCCGCCACAGACCCTCGCGCAGCGGGTGGTCGGCGAGCAGCTCGCGCAGCTCGGCGACCGCGGCCTCGTGCTGTGCCGGAGTGGTCGCGAGCGCGGCGCGGCGTTCGACCGCGGCGAGGCGCAGCTCGGTGAGGCGCGCGATCGTCGGTGCCCAGGTCGGGTTGCCGGGCAGGTCCTCCAGGACGCGGCCGCGCCAGAGCCCGCAGGCCTCGTCCAGGTCCTCGGGTCGCGCGGAGTGGACGAGCCGTTCGAACCTGGCCGCGTCCAGCAGATCCGGGGCGACTTCGGCGACGTATCCGACCGTGGTCGTCCGGATCGCGACCGTGTCGGGCAACCGGCCGCGGAGCGCATGGAGATAGGTGCGGATGTTCGCGATCGCCGAGCGCGGCGGCCCCGCCGGCCAGAGGACGTCGATGAGCAGGTCAGTGGAGACCGGCTTGTGGGGGCTGAGCAGCAGGGTGCCGAGGACGGTACGCGGCTTGACTCCTCCGAGCGCGACGGCGGAACCGTTCATCGCGACCTGGAGCGGACCGAGCACCCGGTACGACGGCTCGTTCATGCCTTCCCCCGTAGGAAGGTTGCGTGGATTCGGCCGATACCGAAAGATCCCATCACGCTAGGGACATCGGTCGGCAACGGTCAAGGCTCGCCGCGTCCCGAGTATGGTCGAACCGCACACCGACGGGGAGGGGTGTTCGGGCGATGGAGCACGTGGGGCGGTACCGCTTGGTCAAGCGGGTCGGCTCCGGTGCCTTCGCGACCGTGTGGCTGGCGAACGACGACCTGCTCGACGCACCCGTCGCGATCAAGATCCTGGCCGACAACTGGGCGCATCAGGCCGACGTGCACGGGCGCTTCCTCGAGGAGGCGCGGCTGCTGCGCCGGATCGACCATCCGCGGGTCGTGCGCGTGATGGACATCGGCGAGCTCGAGGACAGCCGCCCGTACTTCGTCATGGACTACGCCGAGGGCGGCTCGCTCGCGGACCGGATGCGGGCCGGGGAGATGACCATCCCCGAGGCCGTTCGACACGGCGTCGACGCGGCGCGGGCGCTCGCGGTGCTGCACGAGTACGGCGTCGTGCACCGCGACGTGACGCCGGGCAACTTGCTGTTCCGGATCTCGCGACACGGCGAGCACCACCTGGTGGTCGCGGACCTCGGCATGGCGAAGGCGCTGGTCGATGCGTCGAAGCTCACCCAGGTCGTGGGCACGCCGTCCTACATGGCGCCGGAGCAGGCGGTGTCGCCGACCGGTTTCGACGAACGGGCCGACGTCTACTCACTCGCCGCCGTGACGTACGCGCTGCTCACCGGCCGACCGCCGCACGAGGCGTCGTCGCCGGTGGACGTGTACCTGCGGGCGCCGGACGTCCGGCCCTCGCCGGCGTCGGAGCACCGGCCGGAGGTGCCGCGGGCGGTCGACGACGTGCTGATGCGGGCGTTGTCGCACGACCCGGGCGGTCGGTTCAACTCGGCGACGGACTTCGCGGACGGCCTCGAGTCGGCGTTGACGGCGCCGCAGACGTACCGCGCCGTCCAGCGGCGCCCGAAGTCCCGCGTCCCCACCCGCCGCACGCGGACAGCGCGCTGGGTCGCGCTGGTCAGCAGCTCGATCGTGCTCTTCGTCGTGGGCCTGTTCCTCGGCTTCACGATGATGCGCGGCGGCTCCCTCTGACCTTGGCCAACCTCGGCAGACTGGCTCAAAGCGGGCAATATCCACAGGGAGTGACTGGCCGTGCGGCTTGGGTTCGTTGAAGTGGGGTAGTCTCCCTGCCTCGTGTTCCGTTGCTGTCAGACCTGGGTACGGACACGAACGCGGACCTTCCGGCATGAGGCCGATCAGTCGGAAGAAATCCCCGCAATGTAGACGCAGCGTGTTCGTCTCTCGACACAGAGTGACGAGCTGGGAGACAATCGCGCCCTGAGGTTTCCGCCGGGGGAACCAGGGGCGGTGGATCTTGAATAGAGGCAGGGAACGACGTGAGTCGAAGGTCTACGGGCGCATGAAGCCCAGACCGGCGGCCCTCGCCGACATCACCGCGCTCTTGATCAGGGCGCAGTCGGGCGAGGCCCGACAGGTGCTCGACGAGCTCGACGGCTTGCTCGCCGAGGCCCAGAACCAGCACGCCCACGACCGCGCCCAGTGGTTGCGCTTCGTCCGCTTCGCCTCCTACCACGAGCTGCACATCTTCGACGCCGCCGACGAGGTCGCGGTCGAGATGATCCGACTCGCGGAGCCGTTCGACGACCGGATCTGGGAGGCGTTCGGCCACAGCCTGCGCGGCATGTCCCTGCTGTTCCAGGGCACGTTCGAGTCCGCGTACGAAGAGCTGGCCCGCGCCGTCGTTCTGCTCGAAGAGCTCGACACCCCCAGCTACGCGGTCGCGCACGCGATCAACGCCGCCGCGATCGCGCTCGGCCGGCTCGACCTGTACGAGCTCGCCACCACCTGGCTGGAGAAGCTCTACCAGGTCGCCGACCAGCTGTCCGACGCGATGCTGCAGACCCTGTACGCGTTCAACTCTGGCTGGCTGCACCTCACCTGGGCCGCCGAGCTCGAGCTGATCGGCGAGAACGAAGAGGCCCGCGACCACTACCGGCAGACGCTGTCCGCGTTCGAGAAGGCGCCCACCGGCCTCGACGTCGTCGACGCCTCGACCTGGCCGAGCGAGGTCGTCGTCCAGGGCTGCCTCGCCCGCGCGATGCTCGGCGAGGGCAAGACGCTGATCCCCGAGCTGCGCGAGAACATGACGACGGTCGCGCCGACCCAGCGGCACGAAACCACCCTGGTCGGCCACCTCGCGCTGGCCCGCGCGTTCGCCAACGACGGCGAGACCGGCCAGGCGCTGGAGGAGGCCGAGCAGGCCTGCGGCGTCGGCGACACGATGCCGCGGCTCCAGGTCTTGGCGGGCCGCGCGTACTGGGAGTACGCCGAGCTGCTCCGGCAGAGCGACGGCGACACCCGTTCGGCGGCTGCGTTCGAATGGCTCGCCCGCCGGCTCGTCCGCGACCGCTGGGTCGAGCGACGGGCGCGGGTGCTCGCGTTCGAGGAACGCCTCTCCGCCGAGCGCGTGCTCGACGAGCAGCGCCGCCGCGCGGCCGCGTACCTCACCGACCCGCTCACCGGCCTCGGCAACCGCCGGCTGGTCGAGATCCGGCTGCCCGAGCTGCTGGTCGAGGCCGAGGCGACGCGCCGCCCGCTCGCCGTGGGCTTCATCGACCTGGACGACTTCAAGAGCGTCAACGACGAGCTGTCCCACCTGATCGGCGACGACCTGCTCCGCGAGCTCGCCCAGGAGCTCCGGTCGGCGCTGACCTCGGACGACGTGATGGCGCGGTTCGGCGGCGACGAGTTCGTGATCGTGCTGCCGGACCGTACGGCCGGCCAGGCGTACCACGTGGCCGAGCACCTGCGCCGCAAGGTCGAGGAGCGCGTCTGGAAGAGCCTCCCCAAGGGCCGCGGCATCCGGATGTCCGCGGGCCTCGCCGAGTCGTGGACCGGCGCCACCCGTACCCAGCTCCTCGCGGCCGCCGACGAGGCCCTCTTACGGGCCAAGCGGCAGGGCAAGAACCGCGTGGAGATCCGCGCCCACCCACTGCCGGATCCCTAGTTCGCAGAAGCGTCCGGCGGTTGTCGATGCTTTCTCGACCCGCAACGCACCGACGGCACCGCCACGCCGCCATCGCCGGGCACCGAACCGATGCCGTCGGTGCCCCTCGTCGAGAAGGCATCGACCTGCTTGCCGCCGGACCGATGCGAACACGGAAGGGAGGCGCATGGGAGCCAAGGAACGACGCGGTCGTCCGGATTCGCCTGGGCGGCGTACGGTCAAAGGCGTGACGCGACCTTCCACACTCGGCGCCCTGCGCCACTCTCGGCACCATCACCGCAGCGTCAAGGACGAGATCCGCGACAACCTCATCGCCGCGCTGTCCGGTGGAAGCAAGGCCTTCCCCGGCATCGTCGGCTTCGACGACACCGTGCTGCCGCAGCTTGAGCGCGCCCTGCTCGCCGGCCACGACCTGGTCCTGCTCGGCGAGCGCGGCCAGGGCAAGACCCGACTCATGCGCACCCTCGTGGGCCTGCTCGACGAGTGGACCCCGGTCATAGACGGCTGCGAGATCAACGACCACCCGTACGCCCCGGTCTGCGCCCGCTGCAAGCGGCTCGCGGCCGAGGCGGGCAACGACCTGCCGATCACCTGGAAGCACCGCGACGACCGGTACGGCGAGAAGCTCGCCACCCCTGACACCTCCGTCGGTGACCTGGTCGGCGACGTCGACCCGGTCCGCGTCGCGGAGGGCCGTACGCTCGGCGACCCGGAGACGATTCACTACGGCCTGGTGCCGCGGACCAACCGCGGCATCTTCGCCCTGAACGAGCTTCCTGACCTGGCCGAACGCATCCAGGTCGCGCTGTTCAACGTGCTCGAGGAACGCGACATCCAGGTCCGCGGCTACAACCTGCGGCTGCCGCTCGACCTGCTCCTGGTCGCCTCGGCCAACCCCGAGGACTACACCAACCGCGGCCGGATCATCACGCCGCTCAAGGACCGGTTCGGCGCGGAGATCCGCACCCACTACCCGGTCGAGGTTGCCGACGAGGCTGCCCTGATCCGGCAGGAGGCGCGGCTCGCGGCGCCCGTACCCGACCACCTGCTCGAGATCGTCGCCCGCTTCACCCGCGGCCTGCGGGAGTCGCCGGCGGTCGACCAGCGGTCGGGCGTCTCGGCCCGGTTCGGCATCACGGCGGCGGAGACGACGGCGGCCTCGGCGCTGCGGCGGGCCGCGCTGGCTTCGGAGAACGACCCGGTGGCGCGCGTCTGCGACCTGCCCGGGACGCTGCCGACGCTGCGCGGCAAGGTCGAGTTCGAGATGGGCGAGGAGGGACGCGAGGAGGAGGTCTTCGCGCACCTGCTGCGCGTGGCGGTGGCGGAGACGTTCCGCGAACGGCTGCGCGGGCTGGACCTCGCCGGCTTCACCGAGCGGTTCGTCGAGGGCGCGACCGTCGAGACGGGCGAGCTGACGCGGGCGGAGGACCTGCTCGAGCAGCTCGGGACCGTGCCTGGGCTGGCGAAGGTGCTCGACCGGCTCGGCTTCGAGGACGCGGCCTCGCGCGGTGAGGCGGCGGCCGGTGTCGAGTTCGTCCTCGAGGGGCTGCATCTCACCCGGCGGCTCGCGAAGGACTCGGTCGACGGGGTCACTGTCTACGGAGCGGTGTGATGGCGTCCCGTCGGTTCCGGTACGGGCCGTGGGACGACGGGCCCGATCCGCTGGCACCGCCGTACGACGTCCGCGAGGCTTTGGACCAGCTCGGCCGCGACGTTCTGGCTGGCGGGTCTTTGCGCGAGGCGCTGCGGGATCTCTTGCGGCGTGGGCCGGAGGGGCGGCGCGGGCTGGACTCGCTGCTGAACCGCGCGCGGAAGCGGCGCGAGCAGTTGCGGCGGCGCGGGGATCTCGCGGGCACGTTGGACCGCGTACGGCAAATGCTCGACCAGGCGATCGCGGCGGAGAAGGACGAGCTCGCGCGCGACCCGTCCGACGACGCGCGGCTGCAGGAGCTGGACCTGGAGACGATGCCCTCGGACACCGCGCGGGCGGTGCGGGAGCTGTCGGAGTACCAGTGGCGCTCGTCCGATGCGCGGGAGCTTTACGAGCAGATCAAGCAGCTGCTGCAGCGCGAGGTGCTCGACGCTCAGTTCTCCGGCATGCGCGAGGCGATGTCGGGGTCGAGCGAGGAGGCGCAGGCCGCTCAGCAGGCGATCAAGGACATGCTCGCGGACCTGAACGCGCTGCTTGCTTCGCACGCTCGGGGTGAGGACACGACGGACCGGTTCTCGCAGTTCATGGAACGGCATGGGGACTTCTTCCCGGAGAACCCGCAGTCGACGGACGAGCTGATCGATCTGCTGGCGCGGCGGGCGGCTGCCGCCGAGCGGCTGATGCGTTCGCTGTCGCCGGAGCAGCGCGACGAGCTGGCCCGGTTGATGAGCGAGGCGCTGGGCGACGCCGACCTGGCGTTCCAGTTGTCGTCGTTGCGGGACAACCTCCGTTCTCTGCGGCCTGGTCTGGACTGGGAGTCGCGGGCGCGGATGCGGGGCTCTTCGCCTATGGGGTACGCCGAGGGGGTCGAGGCGGTCGCCGACCTGGCGGACCTGGAGGCTTTGTCCGAGCAACTCTCGCAGGAGCATCCGGGAGCGACGTTGGACGACGTCGACGTGGAGGCTCTGGAGCGGCAGCTCGGTCCTGGGGCCGGCACTGATCTGCGTGCGTTGCGCGAGCTCGAGCGGGAGTTGGAGCGGCAGGGGTACGTGTCGCGCGGGCGCGAAGGGCTGCGGCTGACACCGAAGGCTTTGCGTCGGCTCGGTGAGTCGGCACTGCGGCGGGTGTTCTCGTCCTTGGAGGCCGGCGGGCGCGGTGACCACGACGACCAGCGGACCGGGTCGGCGGACGAGCCGACGGGGGCGTCGCGGGAGTGGCGGTTCGGCGACGAGCACCCGATCGACGCCGTACGTACTGTGCACAACGCGGTCTTGCGGTCGGCCTCGTCCCGGTCTGCGTTGTCCTTGGATGTCGAAGACTTCGCGATCGCGGAGACCGAGCGCCGTACGTCCGCGGCGGTGGCGTTGTGCGTCGACCTGTCGTACTCGATGGTCCAGGAGGGCCGCTGGGGTCCGATGAAGCAGACGGCGCTGGCGTTGTCGCACCTGGTGGCGACGCGGTTCCGGCAGGACGCGCTGGAGATCATCGGCTTCGACCGCGTGGGACGGCGGCTGTCACCGGTGCAGCTGGCGGAGATCGAGCCGGACTGGATCCAGGGCACGAACCTCCAGCACGCGCTGATGCTCGCCGGCCGGCACGTACGCCGGCACCCGGACGCGGAGCCGGTGATCCTGGTCGTGACCGACGGCGAGCCGACCGCCCACCTGGAGGCCGACGGCTCGCCGTTCTTCTCCTGGCCGACGACGTACGAGACTCTGCGGGCAACGATCACCGAAGTGGACGCCCTGACCCGCTATGGCGCGACGCTGAACGTCTTCATGCTCGGCGAAGACGAGGGCCTGGCCCGCTTCATCGACGCCGTCGCCAAGCGCAACGGCGGCCGCGTCTTCACCCCCGACCTCGACCGCCTCGGCGACTTCGTCGTCGCCGACTACCTCAGGGCCCGCCGCGGCATGCGGCGCTCCGCCTGATCTGTCGCGATCCGCTTGATCAGTCGAGAGGCCGCTTTCCCCGTGAGTGCGTGGGTGCGGTGGCGGTCGAACGTTTCGCGGTATGGCGCGATGTCGGTGGGATCGGTGAGGGTGAGCCGGCCGTGGGGTAGCTCGATCGCGACGACGGGTTCGTGGTCGCCGGCCGGTTCGTCATAGAGGGTGAAGGTATGGGCGAGCCCGAGCGGTGCGCCGAGCGGCAGGATGCCGAGCCAGACGTTGGCCATGCCTACGCCTGCTTGGATCTTCGCCAGTTGGGCGGGCATGAGGTCGGGTGCGGGCGCCCAGCTGAGCACGGTTTCGCTGATCAGGAACTCGAACCGTTGGGCAGGGTTGTAGAGAATCTCCTGCCGTCGTAGTCGTGCCGCGACGGCGGCCGCGGTGTCGTGTCCAGTCATCGCCTGGGTGACGAGCGGGAACAGCGCGGTCGCGTACTCGGCAGTTTGTAGGAGGCCGGGTACGAGGTCGTAGGTGCATTGCCGAATGAGCGTCGCTGTCTCGGCTGTCGCGGCGGCGTCTTCTTGCATGTGAGCTCTGCCGGCGAGAGCTGTGCGCCAGGGCGCTGCCTCGGCTTTGGCGCGTTCGGCGAGGGTGGCGAGCCGGTCAGTCGTCTCGGCGTCGGCGCCTGTTGCGGAGCAGTAGGCGAGGACTTCAGGGATCGAGGGAGCTCGCGTTCCGGCTTCGAGCCGGGAGAGTGTCGCTTGGGAGATGCCGACCCGCGTGGCCATGCCCCGGCCCCCGATGCCGGCGAGGTCGCGCAACCTGCGCAGCTCGTAGCCGAGCTGTTGTCGCAGGCTGGGCGCCTCGCCGGGGCGGTCGGTCATGGTGGTCATCGCGGAACGATTGTCACGTGCTCGTTGAGGTTCCGTCCGGTCGGCCATACCGTGTCGCGGATTTTGGTGTAGGCGGCCAGCCTGTCGACGTCGTTGACGAGGTCGGCGCCGAGGTAGCGGCCGTCCGGGTCGTAGCGCATCGCGAGCGCGCACGCGTTGTCGGTGCCTGCGTCGAACAGCCAGAAGTCCTCGTGTGCGCGGAGTTCGTCGGTGAGGTCACAGAGGCGGATCTCTTCGCCGCATGCTTGGGATTCGACATAGCCGGCGATCTCGTAGCACAGGTACTCGGTCAGTGGCCAGTCGACGGCGTGGATCCGTTGCCACGACTTGCCAGCTGCTGTGGAGGTTGCGATGCGGCTGAGCCAGGCGCTGGTGCGGACTGATCGTTCGGGTCGCGGCTCGCCGCGTGTGAACGCCTCGACCCGTTCGACCTCGGCGTCGACGAGGTACTGCGCGAGCGTCTCCAGACGGAAGACGTTCCGTTCGAACCGATCGAAGCAGGCGTTGAACTCCTCAGGGCTGACCGCCGTCATGCGGTCGGCTTCCCGACGCGGCCGGTGGCGATCAGGTACTGCTCCAGGACCGCTCGCGGGATGGAGACGACGCCTTCGTGGCTGGGCACCGGGCCGACTTCGTCGCGGTAGCTCGGGTCGTTCACGAACGCTCCCTGCACGATGACATCGCCGGTGTCGAGGTCGTCGGACATCTTCGGACACGGACCGTCTTCGCATCCTGCACGCTGCGCGTACCGCATGGGTTCCTCCCGTGATGACTGATACATGTCGAGTCAGTGTGTTCCACTGTGATGCGACGTTGGCGCTTGGTCAAGAGTTGACATGCTATACGCATGAGCCTCAAACTGATTCAAATTGATTAACGGAACCTGCCGTGGACCAGCCGAGCGGCGGTCGGACCGCGGACGAATCCTCGGGCTGTCCCGGGAAGGCGGCAATGGACGAATACGAGGAGGCCGCCCTGGAGCGTAAGCGGCTCCTCGGCACCCCGTGCGGGTTCTGCGGTCAAGCGGCCGGCTATTGGTGCGTCGATGCGGGCGGCCGCGAAGTCCGCAACACCAACCGACAGCACGTGATCCGGTACAGCCAATCCGGTGTCAGACGAGGTGTGTTGCGCGCCCTTCTGGTCAAGGCACGGCTCCTGTAACAAGCCACGGTCCCGGGCACAGTTCCCAGCGGACGGTCGCCTTGCACCGTGTTGTCGGCTGCCTTCACTCAGGTCGGTGGGCGACGAAGACGAGCTCCCGGCCGGGGCGGTCGGGGGCGTCGCGGACCTCGTCGAGCACGTAGCCATGCTCGGCGAGGTCGGCCTCGACCTCGGTTCGTGAGCGGAACCGCAGCGTCGAGTCGGAGGTGAGCACGGCGCCGTCCGAAGCGAAGACGCAGGTGCCGCGGAACGACACCAGGGGTAGCGCGACGTTGGTGAGGTCGAGCCAGCTCTCCACAGCTCCGACCTCTGGGATGTCCGTCACGCCGTGGGTGTGCTCCCGGGTCCACTCCTCCCACGCGCGGCGGGCCGGGTCGCGCGTCTCGAACACCAGCCGCCCGCCGGGCCGCAGGGCTTCGAACGCTCCGCGCAACGTCCCCTGCCAGTCGCCCGGATCGACGATGGCCTGCGCTACGTTCGCGGTCATCGTGGCCAGGTCGACCTGCAACGGTGGGAGCGCGGTCGCGTCGCCGTGGATCCAGCGAACTCGTTCGCTCCCGAGCTTGCCGCGCGCCACGTCGAGCGACGCGCCGGCCGGATCGACGCCGACCACCTCGAGACCTCGGTCGGCGAGCAGCAGCGCGAAGACGCCCGTTCCGCACCCGATGTCCAGTACGCGTCGCGCGCCGAACTCCGCCGCCATCCGGACATACACGTCGAGATCGCCGCGGTCCGGATCGAGCGCGTCGTAGATCGCGGCGAGCCGTGGATGTTCGAACCCCTCGTCGGCCATGCGGGGAACGTAGAGGGCACGAGGTCGCGACACCACTCGGTTTTCGCGCGTTCCGCGTGACGGGAAGGTCAGACGTGTGGTTATGGTGTCCGACATGTATGACCGGCTGGTCTGGATCGACTGTGAGATGACGGGGCTGGACCTCGGTGCCGATGCGCTCGTCGAGGTGGCGGCGCTGGTCACCGACGGAGAGCTCACGGTGCTGGGTGACGGCATCGACCTGGTGATCAAACCGCCGCCCGCCGCGATCGACCAGATGCGTGACGTCGTACGCGAGATGCACACGTCCTCGGGGCTGCTCACCGAGCTCGCCGACGGGCTGACGCTGGCGGAGGCTGAGGAGCAGGTACTGGACTACATCCGGCAGTTTGCCGCCGAGCCCGGGCGGGCACCGTTGGCGGGGAACACGGTGGCGACGGACCGTTCGTTCCTGGCGCGGGACATGCCGACGCTGGAGTCGTTCCTGCACTACCGGATCGTTGACGTGTCATCCATCAAGGAGCTCGTGCGGCGCTGGTATCCGCGGGTGTACTACGCCTCGCCGCAGAAAGCCGGCAACCACCGGGCGCTGGCCGACATTCGCGAGTCGATCGACGAGCTGCGGTACTACCGTTCGGCCGTCTTCGTTCCGCAACCGGGACCGGACTCGGCGACAGCCCGGTCGATCGCGGGCTCGATTCTCGGTCATCCGACGGGCGGGGCGCCGGTTTCGGAGTAGGGATATCCGGTGCACGACCGCGCGGACCACTGGCTACACTAGGTCCGCTGCATTTCATGGTGGGCGTAGCTCAGTTGGTAGAGCACCGGGTTGTGGTCCCGGTGGCCGCGGGTTCGAATCCCGTCGCTCACCCGTGTACCGGCTCCAGTGTTTCACGCTGGAATCGGTTGCTCTTAGCGTTAGCCCTGGTCAGCGGGCGTTCTTGGCCTTTGTGCGCTTTCAAGCGTCGATATCTCTCGACTCTATCTCAGCGAGGGTTTTCTCAACCTCGTAAAGGTCGCGCTCGTTGAACTCGGCCAATCGGCGTTCACGGGCATCGAGGTCGTCAAGGAAGGCGTACCGGGTCCCAACTATCGCGATCCACTCGTCGATCCGCACTGGCTTGGTGAGGTAGCCGATGTCTTCGGGTCGGAAGTCCTTCGCCGTCCTGGGGGCGAGCACATCGTCTGGGTCGATGGGTTTGGTGCCGCGATCGTCGACGACGATGTCGCGGAAGACCTTGAGCACCCACAGTCGTCGCACGAGTGGCTGGTCCATCGCGCCTGCCGTTGCGTACCACTGGAGGTCGTAGAGATCGCGGGCCAACGACACTCTGCGGTAGCGGGCAAGCTTCTCGGCTACCGCTTCTTCCGTTCGCACCACGGGAGTCGGCGGCAGGGCGAATCCATAACGATCGTGGATCGGCAGGTGGATGGGTATCAACAAGTCAGCGGTGAGGCTCAGTTTGTGTCGTGCGAGTTCGACCTTCGCGCCGAGTTGCGGACTGCCGAATGGCGTCTCGACTCGGAGGTCGCCACGCCGTCCGTCGTCTCCCAGGTTCTCGATCGTGAACGAGAATCCGTCGAGCTCGGTCCCATCGAGCGCTTGGAGCACAGCGAGAGGCAGATCATCGCCGGGCGCGGCGAAATCGAGGTCCGTTGAGAACCGACCCGCGTTGCCCGCGCGGAACTTCCTCAACGCCGTGCCGCCCTTGAACACCAGTCCTTGGCGGAAAAGGCCTGCTTCATGGAGCAGGCGCAGTGCGTGATCCTGGGCGATGTCGAGGAGCGCGGCATCACGCCCACCCCTCGCGCCCTGGTAGTGGCGTACCAGGTGACCCTCGGTGATACGGATCATGACCCGCCTCCCACTCCGAAGTACCTGTGGAAGACGGTGTCGCTCACCTTGGTCAGAGGGTCATAGCAGCCGCCCTGCCGATGTGGCCCAACCCACGCCGTTTCCGTTGGAGGGTAGGCGGCGACGATTTGTTGGGTTCCCGGGACGTTGCCCGAGGCCTGCAGCAGGTAAGCGGTGCGTTGCCGCGAGGCAGCTCCCATCGGCGCCAGCAGTCGAATGACCTTCTCGGCGTCAACCTCGTACGAGGATGCCGACAACCACTGTCCGAGGCCGGCGGCGTCCTTGTAGCCGGAGGGGCGTATCCCGATGCCAACAATGAGGCCCTCGCGATCCCAGACGGGCAGCCCATTGATCGTCGCGATGCCCTCATCCGGCATCTCGACCCGAACGTAGCGCCACTCGCCGCCTAGCGCTTTGGGAAAGGGCGCGCCGTTCGGTAGCGCAATGACGTTCCGCTCGGGAATCCGTTGAGCCAGGCCGAGTACGGATGCGGCCGACTCCATCGCGAGTGTCCCCGGCCAGTTCGTGTCGAGAGCCTGCTGGGCGCGGAACTCGATGAATCGGTCCCCGGAGCCGTAGGGGCCGCCTCGCGCGCCGGGAAGAAACTCCCAGGAATGCCGCGTGCGAAGCTTGCCGAGCCACCCGCCACGCTGAAGGTCATAGGCCATCCGTCGAGGGTCACCGCTCAGGTCGAGTTGACGCATGACCGACCCCAATCGATCGACCGTCACGACGACATCGCCGTCGAGTTCAAGCTGCTCGACAACGTCCGAGACTGAGCGCGCAATCACACGAGCCACTGTCGTTCACCACCGTTCTTCGCCTCATAGTAACGAACTACGGTGGCGAACGACAGGCCGGCACCCGAGCCAGTCCGACGACAGCGCATATTGGGGGACACGTGGTGGCCTCGGGCAAGGTTGACGAACGCGCGATGAAGGGACCCAATCCTGACCAGGAACGGTCGTTGGCCTGCCTGTGCGCAGGCCCGACGGGTTAGTTTCCTCCCACCTACCTACGTCGTTCGGGGGAATCTGACATGAGTCGACGCATCCTTGCTCTCACCGCTGCCGCCGCGCTCGCGACCGCCGGCATGATCCTCACCGCTGGTCCCGCCTCGGCGGCCGAGACGTGTACGGACTTCGTGTCCGACGGCGCCGAGCTGCGGATCTGCACCAGCCTCTACTCGCCGTCGGCCGGGAACGTGGTCGCGAGCGGGCGGACGATCGAGCTGCACGAGTACCTCCGCCGCCACCAGATCACGGTGTCGCTGCAGCGGCAGAACCCCTCCGGCGGCTGGGACACCCTCGCCACGGCGTCGGACGACAAGGGCGTCGAGGAAGCCTCTGCGACCACGACCGCCTTCCACAACACGGGCCGGCTCCGCGCCTGCGCGACCGGCGGCCTGTACGGCGGCCACGAGACCGCGACCGTCTGCACGCCCTAAGCCTCGGGGAACGCCGCGCGCCGCTGGCCCTCGATGTCAGCGGCGCCACCTGGCCGACAGGTCCAGGCCTGGTCCAGGACGTCCGGATCGGCGAGGTCGGCGAAGGTGCGCGAGAACCAGCGGAGGTCGTCCGACGTGACCGCGTCGGTCGACCTCCCCTCAGCGTCTCGCGTCGGCTTCCGCATCCCGCGATTGTCGCGCGACGGGCAGAGCCGGCGCTACTGCGGTGAGTCGGCCACGGGCTGGGTGGCGGCCCTCTTCGGCTTGTCCGCCACGCTGCCGCCCACGGAGACGGCGTTCTCGCAGCGGGTCTGGCCGAGGATCGGCTGAGCGCAGGACAGCTGGATCACCACGCGTTCGCCCTCTTCGAAGACCACGGGCGAGATGTAGTGCTGGTCGAAGATGTTCCGGAACGTCTGCGGCTCCACCTGGTGGATGATGTCGTCGCCCTTGCGGAACTGCAGGGTGCCCGTTCCGCCGGTGGACTCGAAGAAGACCTCGGTCACACGCAGCCGCTTGCCCTTCGGAACGCGGTACACGGCGGTGTTCGTCGTGTTGCCCGGCGTCGCCCGGATCGTGTAGCGCTCGAAGTACGGGACCCCTGCGAGGGCCTCCCGCTGAGCGTCGATGATGTCGTCCTTGCTGTCGTCCTCGCCCTTGTTGTCGATGACGACGTCCCGGGTCTTCTTGGCGTCTTCCTTCGCCTCACCGGCGGTCGACTTGGCCTGCTTGGCCTCGCCCTTCGCCTCGACCGCTTGCTTCTCCGCCTTCGCCGCGGACTCCTTGATCACGACCAGCGGCTTCTCCACCGCCTGCTGAGCCGTCGACTGGATCGCCGGGCGCATCGCGAAGATCCACAACGCGGCGGCACCCAAGGCCAGGGCGGCGACGCCGAGGATGGCTTTGCCCAGCCAGGGCGGCAAAGTCGCGTCCTGAACGGTCATGCCGTCCACCGAAGCGACCGGCGTCGACTGCTCGAACAGACCCGGAGCAGCGCGCCCGCCAGCAGGAACAGCAGCAGAGGCCAACGTCGCCACGATGCTGAACGAGCGCGTACGGGAAGCCCCGCGCCACAACCGCTCCACGTTCCGTACGCGCACCTTCGCGAACGAAGCCGAGTTCGGCTCCACCGTCACCGTCTGCGGCGAGAAGCGGAAGTCCAAAGCGCCGTCCGGATCCTTGCCGGAAAGCTGCAGCACGACCGGCTGGTTGCCGCGGTTGTCCACCGCGAGCGAGTGGTGCCCGACCTTCCGCCCGTGCGACGTCCGCGGCGTGAGCTCCGCGGTCAGGTCGCCGAACGACTGGACGTGCGCCATGCCCTCCGGCACCACGACGTCGTTCGGGTGCTCCTGCGGCTCCACGACGACAGCGAAGGGCACGTCGCCCGCCGCGATCGGCGCGCCGCGCGGCACGTCGATGGTGACGACCGCGGTCGCCTCGGTCTCCGGGTACAGCGACAGCGTCGCCGGTTCCACGGTCGCGTACGCGCCCAGCTCGCCGACGACACGCAGCGAGTAGGCCTCGACGATCGTCCCGCGGTTCGCGACGGTCACCTGACAGGAGGCGGTCGAACCAGGGACCACCGTGAGGTCTTGGACGTCCAAGTGCGCAGAGGTAGCCACGACGCGACAGTACGACGCCACGCCGCCCCCGACACCAGGCGTCGGGACAGCCAAACGGGCAACCGATCTCGCCCCATCAGACCGTGTTGAGTCGGCGTTGAGTGCATGAAGAGCGGCCCTGTCGATACTGCCCGTACGGGCACAAGTCGGGACAGGGAACCAGGGGGAAGTAGGGGACATGAGAGATCGCATCCCGGTGTACGTGAAGGCACTCGACCCGCTCTCGCAGGCGGGTGTGATGCACGCTCTGCGGCACCGTACGGAAGTCCGGCTCATCGACGGTGGGGACCTCGCGAGCATGGACGCCAGCGAGACGACGGCGGTGGCGCTCGTCGTCGCCGAGTACGTCGACGAGGACACCGTCCAGGTGCTGCGCATGGTGCAGCAGCACGGTTGCCGCCGCATCGTTCTGGTGGCGACGCGGGTCGACGACGGCGCACTGATGACGGCGGTCGAGGCTGGGGTCTCGGGCGTCGTACGGCGGTGCGACGCGACGGCGGACCGGTTGGTGCACGTGATCCAGGTCGCGTCGGCCGGCGAGGGAAGCCTGCCGCCCGACCTGCTCGGGCGCCTGCTCGGTCAGGTCTCGCGACTGCAGCGGCACGTTCTCGCGCCGCACGGGCTGTCGCGTACGGGCCTGTCCGACCGTGAGACGCAGGTACTCAAGCTGATCGCGGACGGCAAGGACACCCAGGAGATCGCCCAGGAGCTGGCGTACTCCGAGCGCACGGTGAAGAACGTGCTCCACGACATCACCAGCCGCCTGCAACTGAAGAACCGCTCCCACGCAGTCGCCTACGCGCTCCGCGAAGGCCTTATCTAAAACCCGCAACCAGAAGAACGGCCCGAGCAGGTGCTCGGGCCGTTCTCCATCTCTACCAGCGGAAGAAGAACCCCGGCGGCTGGCTCGACAACGGCTCCACCAGGTACGGATCGCTCAACGTCGGTGCCAGCAGGCTCGGGATCGCCGCCGCCAGAATCCGGTCGCCCAGCATGTCTCTCCGGTACACGAGCATCGGCACCGTGAACGTCCCCGCCGCGTCCGGCTTCGCCACCGCCGTACCCAGCCCGGGCTGCCACGACAGCGCGATCTGCTGTGTCGGTGGGAAGTTCTCCCCGCGCACCATCGTCACCTGGCCCGGCCGCCCGACCGTCGGATCGAGCACGAGCTTCGGCTGCTTCGTCGTCCCCGTCAACCCCACCTGGACAGGGAACGGGCTCACCACCAGCGGGTCGATCGAGGCGGCGAGCACGGTCAGCGCACCCACCCGCGCGCCCAATGCCCGCGGCGCGAACCGTACGTCGACCGTGCATTGCTTCCCTGGCAGGAGGATCAGGCAGCTTGCCGAACGGGAGTAGAACTCCGTCGCGCCGGACCGCACCTCCCCCGCCACCGCGAGCGGCACGTCACCCACGTTCCGCACGACCACGCGCTTCGGGGCGCCCGCCAGGTTCAGGATGCCGGCCGGGAACGCGAGCGACACCGGCGTGACCGTCATGGCGGCGACCTTCGTCGGACCGGTGGCAGGCTCGGCACCCGTACCGGTCAACGAGACGTCGACCGGCGCCGGATCCTTCGCGGTCGGATCCTGCGCGTCGGCGGTGAACGTCACCGCACCTGTCCGCGTGCCCTCCGCCCGCGGCGCGAACCGTACGGGAACGACACACGACTGCGCCGGCATGACCACCGCACAAGGCGTTCCGTCCGCCGCATAGTCACCAATGTCACCATCCGACTCCGTCGCGACCGTCATCGCCAGCGGCACCTGACCCGTGTTCTTCACCGTCAGCGAAGCAGGCGCCGCCTCCTTGCCAAGCGTCACGTCGCCGAAGTCCACCGACGCGGGCGAGACCGAGTAGGCAGCCGTCGGAACCGGCGGCACGGTCGGCACCTCCCCGACACCGGCGAGCGTCACTCCGATCGGCGGCAGCGACAGATATCCCTGGGAGACCGGGACGTTCAGCGCACCGCTGAACGTGCCTTCGGCAGTGGGCGCGAACGTCGCGTCGACCGAGCAGCTCTTCCCCCGCCGCAGCTTCGCGCAGGTCTCCGCACCCGGAGCGAACGGAGCCGCCGCAGTCACCGTACCGATGTCCGCGGGTCCCGAGCCGGTGTTGCGTACGGTCACCCGCTTCGGCCCGGACGACTCCCCGACCTTCACCTTGCCGAAGTCGAGCGCCGGCGGCTCCACCACCAACTGCGCGAACCGCCGGCGAACGTAGACGTCCCAAGCGCCCTCGTCGGTGTCCTCGGGCACCAGAGCACCGGTCGAGCCGAACGCGACGAACGCGCCGTCGTCGTTGACCGCCGGACGGTACGAGCTTCCGCCGACCACACGCCCTTCGTTCGTCAACGACACGATCTCGTTGTCTCGCGGGGAGTCCCCGGCGAAGTCCCGCTCGACCTCGCGGACGTAGATCGCCGTGCGCCCGTTGCCCGGCTGGTCGACCAGGTTCTCGGCGAGCGAGCTGAACGCGACCGTCGTCCCGTCGTCGGACAGCGCCGGGTCGTAGCTGTCGCTGTTGCCCCGCGTCCCGGGATCGTCGAACGCCGCAGATGCGAGCACGGTCCTGGCCGAGCCGAGGTCGCGGACGTAGATCTGGGAGTACGGCGGCGTCGGTCCCTCGCCGCGTGGTCCGGCCTGGAACGCGATGCGGCTGCCGTCCCGCGAGATCGACGGGGCGATCGCCCCGAACTCGTCGAGCGTACCGTCGGGCAGCAGGGAGACGAGCTTGGTCGTCTTCGCGGTACGGTCGCGCAGGTACAGCTGCCAGTTCCCGTCGTCGGTGTCGCGCCCGACGGGATCCTCGGAGAGGAACCCGACGTACCTGCCGTCGCCCGAGACGACCGGGGTCTCGCCGTTCATCGGGGCACCGTTGCCGTCCAGGCTGACGATCTCGGATGCCGGACTCCCCGCGCCCGCGAAGTCGCCGGTGCCGCTGGGATCTCGCCGCATGAGCACGAGGTCGCGATCCGCCGTGCCGATGAACCTGTGCACCTTGTACTGGGTTCCACCTAGCGTCAGGTTGGCGAGGACAGTCCCGACCGTCTCCGGCTTGAACCCGACGTACGCGGCGCACGACGCGCCGGCGGCGAGCTGTTGCCCGTCCGTGCAGGTCGGATACTCCGGGCTCGGCTGTCCCGGGGTGACGAACGCCATGCCACATTGCGGAGTCTCGAAGTTCAACCCTCCGGGATCGGGGCTGGTGTTGGTGACGACCAGACCGACGTAGTCGGTCTTCCCGATCTCGGTGTGCGCCGAGTCGGCCTCGACGTTGCCGATCGGCGTCGTGCCCCCGGTCGTCGGGGATGGCGCCGTCGCAGGCGCGGGAATCGCCGCGCAGTTGGGCGCGTCAACACCGGGCTTCACCTCGTCCAGCTTCTCGGGGTTGGCCCGGATGACGGCTCCGCAACGCCGACTCCCCACCAGCGCGACCGCGGTCTGACCGGCCGGAATCCGACCCTGCGTTCGCAGGGTTCCGACGAACGTCTCACCGCATCGTGGACCGACGAACTCGAGGTCGATCGTGCAGCTCTGACCCGCGGCGAGTGACGCGCCACAGGTGGTCCCGTTGATCCTGAAGGCTCCCTCAGCCGCGTCGACCACGGGTCCACCGGCGAACTCCACCGCGTCGTGGGCCACCACGGTCACCTGCTGGGTGTACGGGGTGGCGCCCGACTCCGTGGGAGCGAAGTCGACCAGGTCCCATGGAGTCAGCCCGCCTTGATAGGGAACCTGGAGCGAGAGACTCTGCGAGTACCAGGACTGCCGTGCGGAGAAGACGACCGACGTCCCGTCGTCGGACAACCGTGGATCGCAGCCAGGGAACGCGCAGTAGGCGTTCGTGCGCTGGTACGGGAGATCCGTCGGTGTGCCACTGACAGCGCGAACGACGGGCGCGGCCGGGTTCTGCCGGTTCACCGCGTAGACGTTGGCGGTCCGGTCCAGCGCGTTGCCGTTCTCGTCCCTGGTCATGCCGAGATAGCTGACGAGCTGGGCGTTGCCGGAGACGTCCGGCCTCCCGTACGGAACGTGTTCGGGCGGCGAGAGCCGTTCGGTCGTCCCCGTCGCCTGGTCCCTCAGGTGGATCGCGTCGCCGGTCAACGCCTCGACGACCGCCGACCTCGGTGGACCGCCCTTGGGCGCCTTCTTCGCCGGGACTCCCTTCGAGCCCTTGACGATCTTCGGCTGCTTCGGACCCCTGGCGTTCTTGTCCAGCGCTCCGCCGTCGGACCCGGAGGGCGCGAGCGACTGGAACGCCACGTACCTTCCGTCGTTGGAGATCGACGGCGCCGAGTTGGCGATGATGCTCGACGGATCGTCGTCCACCGAGACGAGCTTGGTCTCCCCCGGCGTGGTCGCGTCGCTCGTTCCCGTGCCCGTGAGGGCGACGCTGACCGCCTCCGTGCCGGGCGGTCCGGGAACGTACAGCTGACTGTCCCTGGCGCCTACCTGGGTCGGAGCGAACGTCACGCCGATCGCGCACGACTCTCCGCCACGCAGTGAGGTGTTCGAGCACTGGTCGCTCGCGATCTGGAACGGCGGGTCGATCCCCACCTCCCCGATCGTCGCGGGCCCTCCAGCGTTGGTGATCGTCACCACGCGTGGGGTGGACTTGGTCTTGACCGGCACCTGGCCGAAGTCGAACGACGCCGGCGACGCGGACAGTTCTCCCGCCCTGGTGGAGACGTAGACGTCCGTCATCGGATCCGACTCGACGTCGTCGGCGGTGAGCTGAGCGTCGGAGTGGAACGCGACGACCGACCCGTTGGCGTTGACCGCCGGGCGGTAGGCGCCGGTCCCGGGAGCGGCCCCGCCGGTGTCGGTCACCGACATGAGCTGGTTGACACCTCGTCCGCCGGCGAAGTCTGGATCGACGTCCCGTACGTAGACCTGCCAGACGCCGGCGTCCCCTGGAAGCGGATCGGGCATCAGGTTGCGCGAGGTGGACTGGTAGACCACGCTCCGGCCGTCGTTGGACAGGACGGGGGAGTCGGAGTAGTCGTCTCCATCCGCTCCCGTCGGCGAGCTCGAGGCGACGATGGTCCGCTGTGCGGGGAGATCTCGCACGTACACCTGGCGGAACTCGATCGGCTCCGGCTCGAACTCGTGCGTGTCGGCGTACGCCACCCGACTCCCGTCCCCGGACAGGGACGGCCTGCTGGCGGACGGGAGCAATCGACCATCGGGCAGCATCGAGGCGATCACGGTCTGGCCATGTCCGCCGGCGCCGTCGGCATTGGTGTCGTGGACGTACACCTGACGGTTGGTGGTGTCGCCGGCCGGCCTGCCGAGCTTGGAGCTCGAGGTGAAGGCGACCCAGCGCCCGTCGGAGGACACCGAAGGATCGGAGCCGTCCATGGGCGTCCCGTCAGGACCAGTGACGCTGACGATGCGAGGAGGTCCGGCGGCCGCGAAGTTCCCTTGCCCGCTGGGATCCCGCCACGCGGCCACGTAGCTGCCACTGCCCGAGGCGACCAGTCGGTAGCGCGTGGCTCCCGCCACGAGCTCGCCCGCGTAGGGCGCGATCTCGGTGGCCTTGAACTCGACGTACGCGACACAGGACGCGCCGGGTTCCAGCGACCCTCCAGGCTGGCAGGCATCCGCGGGTTGGCTCTTCGGAACGACGAGCTTGAACGGACACGCGGCATCGGTCTCGAGGTTCACTGTGGTCGGCGTCGACAGGTCGGCGGTGACCTGTACGGAGAACTGCTGGAGCCCACCGACGCCGGACTGCCCGACCGAGACGACCTGTTCGCCGAGCCTCCCCTCGTGCGGGTCCCTCGGGGTCGTGGGTGCCGGCCCGTCGTAGACGGCGCCGCCACTGCATCGAGCTGTGGCGGCCGGTCCCGCAGCTGTGAGGAGATCACCACCGGCGGGCGGGCAGTCGACGAGCAGCGAGATCGCCGTCTGTCCAGCGGGGGTGGCGCCAGGGAGGCGGAGCTGCCCGAACCTGGCTGTCTCCTCGAAACAGAACACCGGCCGGGTGCTCACCACCACCGTGCACTGCTGACCCGCCGCGAGCGGACCGCTGCACGGAGCGGTCGACGTTCCCAACTCGAAGATGGAGTCCCCGGACAGCTGGGGGCCGGTCTCCGGGAAGACCACCGGCTCGCGCGCTTCCACGTGGAGCTCGGCCGTGGTACCCGTGTCGCCGCTGAAGTCGATGATCGGCTCGAAGAAGCCGCCGTCCGGGTTGCCCACCACGGTGCCGTCGCCGAGCGTGAGCTCCAACGAGGGCGACTGGATGGACTGATAGACGCCCGCTACGAGGGTGGATCCGTCCTCGGAGATCTCCGGACACGACCGGAGCCCGCTGACACAACCACCCATCCGCAGGTAGGGCAGGTCGTTCGTCGTACCGGTGACCTGGTGCACCTGGCTGTCGGACGGTGCCTCGCGGTCCACCGCGAACAGGGTTTGCGGCCCCGTGCCAGTCGTCGGCCCGACTGTGAAGGAGAGCAGCCTGCCGCTACCTGACATCGTCGCGGTCTCGACCTCGCCGGCCACCCCGGTCGGCACCGCGGTCGTCGTCCCTTGGAGGAGGTCGCGCACCTCGTAGTTCGACGGGGTGTCGCCGAACTTGCTGAGGAACCCGACCTGGCGGCCGTCCGCGCTCAGCACCGCGTCCGACAGCTCGCGCTGCAGATCGGGCGAACCGAGGAGGATCGTCGGCGGCTCGGCCGCGATCGCCGTGGGTTGGGCGAGCGGAACGAGCACCGTCGCGACGACGGCGCAGGACAGGGCTGTTGCGGACATGACTCGACGCACCGACACAGCAAAGCGGTGCGGGCGCCCAGCGACCAGGGTGGGCAGTGCTGCGCGGTGGGCACCTGGAGGTGCCCGATCGGGCAACGAAAGCGGGCCGGACACGCGTCCCTTCGTCCACGACCGCAGGCAAGCACGGCGCACACACTCGGGAACGTGATCTCCGACGTCGACAACGCGCTCGCCGGCCTGCTGCGCCGCGAGGTGCTCGACAGCGCGCGCGTGTCGGTCGTCTTCGACCCGCCGACGAAGGAGTGGGCCGCCAAGCGCAACGGGCCTGCGGTGAACCTGTTCCTGTACGACATCCGCGAGGACACCCGGCGGCGGGCGAGCGGCGCCGTTCAGCGCTTCGGCGAGAATGGCCGCCTCGAGTCCCGCCACACGCCGCCACGGATCTTCCGCCTGTTCTACCTGGTCAGCGCGTGGACTCAGCGGCCCGAGGACGAGCACCGGCTGCTCGGAGCGCTGCTGGAGTCGCTGCTTGGTCACGACGTCGTTCCGGCCGACCTGCTGCCCCACTCCCCTTCGCCCGTGGGGCTTTCGGTAGGACTCCCACCGGACGAGGACCGCTCGTTCGCCGACGTCTGGTCCGCGCTCGGCGGCGAGCTGCGGCCGTCCATCGACGTCGTGCTGTCGCTGCCGCTCGAGGCCGGCCGCGCGATCGAGGTCGGCCCACCGGTCGAGGCGCCGCTGCGGTTGGACATGTCCGCCACCGACGGCGAGACCAACGCCGAACGGGTCGGCGGCGACGTCGAGGAACGTCGCGAGGCTGCCGCCGGCAACGGCCAACGCATGCAGGGCATCACCGTGATGAAGCGAACCAGGCGCAAGAAGTGAGCGACGAGAGCCTCCGGCAGCTCCTGGCTCGGCTGGCGGTCGTCGAGGAACGCGTCCGAACGCTCGTCGCCGCTCGCCGGGTGGTCGACCCCGCACCCGACGACCCGCTCAAGGGTCTCTACCTGACCGAGGCCGCGATCGACGCCGTCCTCGACAACGACGCGCCCGGCCTGCCGCCGTGGGTACGCGACGAGCAGCCATCCGACGTCAACCTGCGCTTGCCCCGGCTGGCCGACGCTTTCTCCCTTACCCCGTTGGACGTCGACCTGCTGCTGATCGCGATGGCGCCGGATCTCGACGCGCGGTTCGAGCAGCTGTACGGCTATCTCAACGACGACGTCTCCCAGCGCCGCGCGACGCTGCGGCTGGCGTTCGACCTGCTCGGCCAGCCCGCGACGGACGCGACCGTACGTTCCCGCCTCGACGCGCAGGCGCCGCTGGTCGACGGTGGGCTGATCGAGATCGGTGAGCCCGCCAGGCCGTTCCTCACGCGAGTGCTCCGCGTTCCCGATGTCGTCACCGCTTACCTGCTTGGTGATTCGGCCACCGATCCCACGCTCGCGGACGTGCTGGGCGTGACGCCGCCGCCCGTACCCGGGGCCGCGAAGGCGATCGCCAAGGCCGTCCATCCCGGTCGCCCGGCGTACCTGCGCGGCGGCACGGGCAGCGCTGTCCGCGGCATCGGCGCCGCCGTGCTCACCGAGCTCGGCCTTGGCGTGCTGCCGCTCGACCTCGCGCGGATCCCCACCGAGCTCGACGTCCATCGCTTCGTGCGCGCTGCCGCGCGCGAGGCTCGCCTGCACAGCAAGGGGATTCTCGCCGGTCCGGTCGACGCGCTGCGCGCCGACAGCATGCCGCTGCTCCGCGCGCTCGCCACCGCGCCAGTGCCCGTCGTCCTCGTCGGCGCCGCCAGCTGGGACCCGCACTGGGCGCCCGTCGTCCCCGTCCTCGGCGATGCGCCCGAGCTCACCACCACCGAACGCGAGGCCCTCTGGCGCACCGCGCTGCCGCCCCGAGACGACGTCGACCCGGTGCGGGAGACGGCGGCGTTCCGGCTCGGACCCGAGCAGATCCTCCGCGCGGCCGAGGCGGCGTCGCTGTACGCCGCGATGGATGGCGGCATCGTCACTGCCGAGATCCTCCGGACGGGTGCGCGTTCGCAGAACGGCGCCGGTCTGGAACGCCTTGCCCGTCGGATCGTTCCGGCCGTCGGTTGGGACGGCCTCGTGCTGCCGGACGACGCGATCGAACGGCTGCGTGAGCTCGTCATCCGCGCGCGGCACCGCGACCAGGTGCTGCGCGGCTGGAACATGCGCCCCGGCGGCGGTCGCGGCGTCGGCGTGACCGCGCTGTTCACCGGCGAGTCCGGTACGGGCAAGACGATCTCGGCCGAGGTCGTCGCCCGCGACCTCGGCGTCGATCTGTACGTCGTCGATCTCGCCACGGTCGTGGACAAGTACATCGGCGAGACTGAGAAGAACCTCGAACGCATCTTCACCGAGGCCGCCGGCGTCAACGGCGTCTTGCTCTTCGACGAGGCCGACGCCATCTTCGGCAAGCGGTCGGAGGTGCAGGACGCGCACGACCGGTACGCGAACGTCGAGGTGGCCTATCTGCTGCAGCGCATGGAGTCGTTCGACGGTCTGGCGATCCTCACCACGAACCTGCGCGCCAACATCGACGAGGCGTTCACCCGCCGGCTCGACATGGTGGTCGACTTCCCGCAGCCCGACGAGCCCCAGCGGCTCCTCCTCTGGGACCGGTGCCTCGGCACCGACGTCCCCCGCGCGGACGACCTCGACCTCCCCGCCCTCGCCCATTCGTTCGAGCTCTCCGGCGGCGACATCCGTTCGGCCACAGTCACCGCCGCCTACTTCGCCGCCGCCAACACCCGCACCGTCACCATGGCGGACCTCGTCAAGGCCGTCGACCTCGAGTACACCAAACTCGGCCGCCTCCGCCCCGCGGCCCCAATGACCCAGCCCAGCTGAGGGGGAACTGTGCGATCCCACCAACACGACGAGGACGAGCTCGAACGCCAGCAGGCGTTGCGCCGCGCCACCCCGGACAGCTCGGCTTCCACTCCGGTCGCGGCGGACGCCGTCCTGCGGCTGCAACGAACAGCCGGCAACACGGCGGTGTCGGCACTGGTGAGTCGGCAACCCCAGGCGGTCGTGCAGCGAGACACCGGCGAGAACGAGACGTTCGACGCGTCCGACGATCCGTTCGCGCACCAGCCGGTGATCACGCCAGCCGACGACTCGATCGGCAAGCTGGTCTTCGAGCTGCGAGAGCAGGAGGACAAGGACGCTCCGCTCGGCATCACACGCCCGACGGCATCACTCGACGCCGGTGCGGCGAACCTCAGGAGCATGTCGGACTTCGCCCAGCGAACGGTGGTCCACTACGGCTCGAAGTACGGGACCGAGGACCCGTCTGACGCCGACAAGACAGGGATAGTCGACGCTGGCAAGCGGATGCTCAAGGACTTCGTCTTCGGCAGCGACACGTCACGGGCGGTCGCCAAGGCCGCATCGGAGAACCAGAAGCAAGTGGACCACGCGACCGTCACCTCCTCCCTGCTCCGCGCCTCGCTCCTTGGCTGGCTGGACATGATCGACAGCAGCAACTCGGCGTGGGGCTATACCAGGATGCAGGCGAAGGAATGCAACATCGACCTGCTCGACACGAAGCTGCCCGACAACGATCCGCGGCGTCTGGCGCCGCTCGGCGGAGGATCGACTCCCGACGGAGCCCAGCACCTCGACGTCGACCAGGTGGCGGCGGCCGGCAACCAGTCCGGCAAGGACGCCAAGAGCACGAACTTCAAGCAGGGGATCGACAACACGAGCCTTCTCCAGGCCAAGCGGAACCACATGGAGAAGTCCGATTCGGCGCGAGCGAAGCAGCGCATGGCGAGCCAGCTTCTGTTCGAGGGCGCGACCAAGGCGAACGCCGAGGCGCTCAAGGCAGAAGACGACAAGAAGCAGGACTGGCAGGGGTACAAGCTCGCGTTGGATGCGGTGATCACCGCGGTCGAGGTCGGCGCTGGGGGCGCCGAGCTGCCAGAGGGCAAGGTTGCTGACCAAGTGAACGGCATGGCCAACTCCGTGAACCCTCTCGCCGAGACGGGTGGCGTGGACAAGGCGAAGCTCGCCGACTGGGGAGTGGCCGGTCTCAAGGGCGTGATGGACGAGAAGATCGCCTCGATCGACCGCGTTATCGGAAAACTGAAGGAGGTCCAGGCGAACCGCCAGGCCGTCATCAGCGCGCAGCGCGAGATCGCCATCGTCGAGGAGTACCAGATCGCACTTCGCGCCGAGCGCGACTCGTTGATCACCCTCGACGAGGAGAGCCAGAAGATGCTGGCCGCCATGCAGGAGTACGGCGGCGCGCTCGGTCAAGCCGTCGAGGACAAGGGCATGATGCCGAAGGGATTCTCGTCGAACGAAGCCGATCTCGTGCTCCTGGGTCGGATCCGCCAGACGATGGTCCTGACGGAGCTTGCCACACGTTCGTCGGCTCGTACCTACGTCGATCAGCTCCGTGGGAACCTCGCCCCGCTCCAGGGGATGACGGACGGACCCTGGCCAGCGCTGGTGACCGCGGAAAGCCAGCGGAGCGCACAGATCGATGCGGTGGTGGCCGAGGCCGACCGCATCCTCGGCGTCCGGATGAAGCACCTGGACGCCCTCCAGAGTGCCTTCCTGTCCGGCATGGCGGGTGCCGGGCAGGTCAACAAGCCCTACTGAGGACCGCACTGCCCGAAGGTGCAGATTGGTCTTCCCTTGGCCGCGTCCGGTAGGTCGTTTCGTCCGGCCTCGTGGGCGAGCACGCTGAATCACAGTCATCATTGACCCTTCGAAGGAGTTGTCATGCCGACGTACCTGTCGCCAGGTGTTTACGTCGAGGAAGTCGAGGCCGGGGTCCGGCCGATCGAAGGCGTCGGCACCGCGGTTGCGGCGTTCGTCGGCTTCGCCGAGCGGGGGCCGGTCAACGTGCCGACCCTGATCACGAACTGGACCCAGTTCACGCAGACCTTCGGCGACTTCGTCGAGGGTTCCTACCTCGCGCACGCAGTCTTCGGCTACATCCAGAACGGTGGCTCGGCCGCGTACGTCGTCCGCATCGGCGGCGACCGCACCGAGCAGAACGGCCAGAACGGCCAGGCCGCTCTCCGCGACGCGGGTGGCAAGAAGGAGCTCACCGCCCGGCCCGAGACGACGCTCGGCCAGTACCGCCTCGTCGCGATCGAGGGCAGCGGCGGCAAGACGCCAGACGTGACGATCGACGTCGCCGACAGTGCGGCCGAGAATCCACCGCTCGGCGCGGTGAAGCTCACCATCCGCGCGACCGGCCGCCCTGCCGAGGAGTACGACCCGGTCGTTCCCGACCGCCGTGCCGACAAGGCCAACAACGTCGCCACGGTCGTCAACGCGAAGTCCAAGCTGGTCACGGTCGAGGAGCTCACCACGCAGGGTGCGCTCGAGGAGATCGAGCGGGGCAAGAAGCAGCTGGTCGCGCCGACGCCGGTTCCGTCCGCGCCCGCGCAGGCCGAGCAGATCGGTGCCGACGACTATGTCGGCGACGTCGCCGAGCGCACCGGGTTCTCCGGTCTGGAGGCGATCGACGACATCACGATGGTCGCCGTTCCCGACCTGATGAGCGCGTACCAGCAGGGCGCGATCGACCTCGAGACCGTGCACGCCGTCCAGAACGCCGTCGTCACCCACTGCGAGCTGATGGGTGACCGGATGGCGATCCTCGACCCGCCGCCGGGGCTGAACGCCCAACAGATCAAGGAATGGCGGATGGACAAGGCGGGCTACGACTCCAAGTACGCCACGCTCTACTGGCCCTGGCCGAAGGCGTTCGACCCCGCGACGGGCCGCAACATCTTCGTCCCGCCGTCCGGCCACGTCGCCGGCATCTGGGCGCGGACGGACGAGGCGCGCGGTGTGCACAAGGCGCCGGCGAACGAGGTCCTCCGCGGCGCGATCTCGCTCGAGACCGCGATCACCAAGGCCGAGCACGACCTGCTCAACCCGGTCGGCATCAACTGCATCCGTTCGTTCCCGGGCCGCGGCATCCGCGTGTGGGGCGCTCGTACGCTCTCCTCCGACCCGGCGTGGCGATACGTCAACGTGCGCAGGCTTTTCAACTACCTCGAAGAGTCGATCATCGACGGCACCCAGTGGGTCGTGTTCGAGCCGAACGACGACGCGCTGTGGGCTCGCATCCGCCGCACGATCAGCGCATTCCTCATCAACGAGTGGCGCAAGGGCGCCCTGTTCGGCCTCACGCCGGACGAGGCGTTCTACGTCAAGTGCGACCGGGAGACCAACCCCGCCGAGGCGATCGACGCCGGACAGGTCACCTGCTCGGTCGGCATCGCGCCGGTGAAGCCGGCCGAGTTCGTCGTGTTCCAGCTCTCCCAGTTCTCCGGCGGCACCAGCCTCGTCAGCGAGTAGCTCGCCAACTCCGTTCTCAGAAAGGATGAAGGAACATGCCTCTCGCTGATGCCATGGACATGGCGACCGCCTACTCGTTCAGCGTCTCCATCGACGGGATCGAGGTCCCGTACGTCATCGAGGTCAGCGGCCTCAAGACCGAGGTCGACATGGTCACGTACCAGGAACAGGCCAAGGACGGGAAGTACATCGCCCGCCAGGTCATGGGTCGGGTGAAGCCCGGCCAGATCAGCATCACCCGCGGCCTCACCGACTCCAAGACCATCACCGACTGGCTGAAGCTCGTCATGCAGGGCGACATCAAGGGCGCCCGCAAGACCGCGGAGGTCTGCCTCTACACGTCGAACGGGGAGCAGCTCAAGCGGCTGAACTTCCGCAACGTGTGGATCAAGGACGTCGAGCTCGGCGGCTCCCTCAAGGCCGGCTCGACCGACCCGCTGACGGAGAAGTTCACGCTCTGCTGGGATGAGATGGAGTACGCGTGATGCGACGTACGCATCCCGGTGCGGTGCTGGCGGAGGAGCGCCCGGCCAACGGGCACTCCCCCGCCGACCGCCCCGACCCCGTGCTGCGGACCGAGTTCGACTTCGAGCTGCCGCGCGGGTTCGTCGACGCGGACGGGGTCGTGCACCGCTCGGGCACGATGCGGCTCGCGACCGCGCGCGACGAGCTGTTGCCGCTGTACGACGCGCGGGTACAGGAGAACGCGGCGTTCACGACCGTCGTTCTGCTCGCCCGGGTGATCACGCGGCTCGGGACGCTCTCGCGGATCGACGCGCAGGTCGTGGAGAACATGTTCGCCTCCGACGTCGCGTTCCTGCAGGACCTCTATCGCCGGGTGAACTCCGAAGGCCACACGCGTGCTGGCGTGACGTGTCCGTCCTGCCAGCACCCGTTCACGGTCGACATCGCGGGTGGGCGCCTGGGGGAATCGTGACGTACGCGACCAGCCGGCTGCACGAGGAGGTTGCGTACGTCGCCTATCACTTCCACTGGGCGATGGACGAGATCCTCGACCTCGAGCACCCGCTGCGCCGGCAGTACGTCGAGGAGATCGCCCGCATCAACAAGCGCATGAGTGAAGGAGATTGACCGGTGGCACCGCGCGAGGTGACTGAGCCTGCATCCGAGGGGGATGCGGGCTTCCTCGCGCTGCCGCCGTTGTCACCTGGGTTGACCGCTCCGGGGTCGACGTTGCGGATGGATGGCTCGTCCTGGATCAGTACCTGGCGGTCGCCGGGCTTCATGACGGGGATGAGCCACCTGGTCTCGCCGGACGCGCCGTCGGGCGTGGTGGCGGACCTTGTCAAGCCGGGCTTGCCGATCCAGCGGATGGTGGACGGGGACCTGACGTTGCGGCCCCTGCCTCGTCGCCCTTCTGCCGACGGGGTTGACGAATCTCCGCCCGATCCACCAGCGACGGGTCTGCGCGGGTTCGTCCAACGGTTGTTCCGCCGCCGGCCCACTCCCGCACCGGCTCCCGCCTTGGAGCCGACGCAGAGCGCACCTCTCGACTCGGGGGAACCCACCGCCCCCACGGTGGTTCCCACCCTGCCGCAAGCACCGCTTCCCCCTGTCCTGCGGTTGCCTGCGGTCGCCGCGCCCGTACCGTCCCCAGAACTGGTGCGGGCGCCACTGCCGGACCTCCCGCCCCGACGCGTCGCTGCCTCCCACTCCAGTGACGGGTCAGGGCGGGAGGTCCGGCTCCCCCAGCTTCCGGTGATCCAACGCCACGCGAACGCCACGCACTCGCACCCCGCGATGCCCACGGTCCTGCCCACCGCGCCAACCCCATCGGCCACACCCACGGCGCTGGAGACGGTCGGCCCGCTGCCCGTCGTCGCGACGCCGGAGTCACCGGACGACGTGGCCCCGCAGCCCGAGACCTCGACGACGGCACCGCCTTTGCTGCAACGACAGATCGACGCGTCTACCCCGCCGAGTGTTCCCACCGCGCCAACCGGCTCGGTCGACTCCGTGGACCTGCCCGTGGTCGCGGCACCAGAAGCCACCACCACCACTCCCGACCTAGTGGCCGCACCGCCGCACCAGTCGTCCACGACGGCGACGCCCTTGCTGCAGCGGCAGGTCGACGCGTCCACGCCATCGAGCACTCCCACCACGCCGACCACACAAGCAGCACCGGCCGGCTCGGCCGCCTCCGCGGACCTGCCCGTCGTCACGACGCCGGAGTCGCCGGAGGCTTCGACGACAACGCCACCTTTGCTGCAACGCCAAATCGACACGTCCACCCGACCGAGCACTCCCACCACCCCGACGAGCTCGGACGACTCTGTGGACCTGCCCGTCGTCTCGACACCGGACGCACCATCGGAAACGACCTCGTCGGACCCCGTCGAAGCGCCAGCGACAGCTCTTCCCCTGCTGCAGCGTTCGGTGTCACCAGAACCCGCTCCCGCCAAGCGGCGCCGTGGACTGGGAGCACCGCTGGCCGAACGTTCGCTCCCACCGACCGTGCAGCGCACCCCTACCCCCGCTGCCAGCCCGGTGGTTCCCCAGCTCCCCCTGCCGACACCGGCACCGGCACCGGTCCTCGAGGTCGAGCCGGCTCCAGCACCGCCACTCCCCCTTCCCGACCTGCTGGTCCAGCGCACGATCGACGAGCCCGAACCTCCTGCCCAGGTCGAGATCGCCCAAGCACCGTTGCCGCTGCCCGTCCTCCAGCCGATCCTCGCGGACCGGCCGACCGCCGTACCCGATCGAGCCACTCCTTCCACTCCGGCCGACCCACCGTCCCTCCAGGTACGCGCGATCGACCGCCCTCCCGGACGGCTCCCCCACCTCACCCCCTCGGTCGTCCAACGCACCACCACCAGCACCAGCACCAGAACCACCACCGCCGGACCGCGAACCCAGCCAGCAGACCAAGCACGGCTGGCGATGCCGACCGCACCGGTACCCGCGATCAACCCGTTGTCCAGCGCACCCGCACCCCAGCATCGCGCCACACCCACCCAGCTGATCGCTCCGGCAACCCCGGTCGTCGTGCAACGCACCGCGAACGTCCCGCCAGCGCCCACTAGCGACCACAGGGACAGCACGTTCGTCCAACTCGCCGAGGAAGAGCCCACGCCACCACCGACGCCCAACGCCCCAGCCAGCGCACCCAACAGCGCGACCAACGCTGCCAACCCCAGCGCCACCAGCACGACCGACATCGACGGGCTGGCTCGCCGGCTCTACGACCCGATCGCACGGCGGCTCCGCGCCGAGTTGCGAGTGGACCGGGAACGCGCCGGCACGCTCGTCGACCGGCCGTGGTGAAGCGAGAGGACACCTGACCCATGACCGAGACCACGGAACTCCCCGCGTTCGGCGTGCGCTTCAACGTCCAGGTCGACGACGTCGACCTGGGCTCGTTCATCAGCTGCGAGGGCCTCGGCGTCGAGGTCGTCATGGAACAACGCCAAGAGGGCGGCAACAACAGCTACATCTGGAACCTCCCCTCGCGCGTCAAGTACCCCAACATCAAGCTCACCAGGCCGCTCACCAAGGAGACCGAACGCGTCGCGCGCTGGATCTCCGGCCTCGCTGGCGGGGTACGGCGCCGGACCGGACAGATCACCGCGATGACCACCAACGGCGACGTCGTCGCGCGCTGGGGACTGGTCGACGTCGTCCCCGTGCGCTGGACCGGCCCGAGCCTCGCCAAGGGCAACGCCGACGTCCTCACCGAGACGATCGAGATCGCCCACCACGGCTTCATCGACACCGGCGCGTAAGGGGAATCTCGTGGCAGGCAACCAGGTCGCGATGAGCTCCGCCGGCGGCAGCGGAGGTGGACGAGCGAACCTCGCGAAGGCGTACCTCGAGCTGCACGAGCCGATGCCGGCCTCCGGCGCCGGTGCGAAGGTCGGCGGCTCGACGGGCCGGATCGAGTTCCAGTTCAACCCGAACGAGCTCACGCTCAAGAAGACCGCCAAGTGGAAGGCCGAACCCGCGCGCGGCGCCAAGAAGGCAAGCCCGCCGGAGTTCCAGGGCGCGGAGCCGTCGAAGCTCACCTTGGAGATGTTCTTCGACGCGACCGACAAGATGGACGCGAGCGTGGTGAAGACGGTCGACCAGCTGTTCGGCTGCTGCATCCCGACCGACGCGAGCCTCGGCAAGAGCAAACCCGTTCCCCCGTTGGTCGTCTTCCACTGGGGTGCGCTCACCGGCTTCCCCGCGTACATCACGTCGGTCACGGCGAAGTACACGCTGTTCACGCCGGAAGGCACCCCCGTCCGCGCGACGTGCACGGTCGAGCTGCAGGAGATGCCGGTCGCCGCGGCCAAGCAGAATCCCACGTCCGGCAGCCTGCTCCCGCGCCGTGTGCACACGCTGGTGGCGGGCGAGTCCCTCGCCGCGGTGGCGTACCAGGAGTACGGCGACCCCACGCTGTGGCGGAGCCTCGCCGAGGCGAACGCGATCGACGACCCATTCCGGCTGACGCCGGGCAGCACGCTGATGCTGCCGTCCGCCGACGAGCTCGCCGGCGCGGGGAGGTAGCCGACCATGGCGAACGCGCACTTCACCAGCACCCTCGCGGTCAAGGTCGACGGCCAGCCGCTGCCCGAGGACCTCGCGGTGCTGCTCGTCGGTTCGTACGTCGACGACAACCTGCACCTGCCGGACATGTTCTGCCTGCGCTTCCGCGACCCCGACCGGCTCGTGCTGTCGAAGGCGAGCATCAAGATCGGCGGCAAGCTCGAACTGCTGGTGAACTCCGCGCAGGACGGAACGCCCGCCACGTTGATGAGCGGCGAGGTCACCGCGCTCGAAGCCGAGCTGGACGGGACCGGGACGTACACCACGGTCCGCGGATACGACCCGTCGCATCGCCTTCACCGCGGCACTCGCAGCGAGACGTACCAGCAGGTGACGTACGCCGACGTGGTCCGCAAGGTCGCCCAACGCGCCGGACTCACGCCCGGCAAGATCGACGCGACGTCGACTGTCCATCCCCTGCTGTCCCAGGGAAACCAGTCCGACTGGGACTTCCTCCGCGAGATCGCCGACATCGTCGGCTACCACCTAGCGGTCGAGAACGGCAAGCTCGAGTTCTCCCAACCCACCAAGGCGTCCACCGCTCCGGGCGGCCCCAGCGAGCAGGTGCCGACGGCCATCGACCTCGGCAGCGACCTGCTGCAGCTGCGCGCCGCGATCACCGCCGGCGGTCAGGTGCCGAACGTCGAGGTCCGCGGTTGGGACCCGGGTGCGCAGCAGGCGGTCGTCGCCAAGGCGCCCAGCCAGACGCAGAGCGCGGTCGTCGGCGTCACGCCGCAGGAGCTCGCGAGCAAGTTCGGCGCGGTCCCGTACGTCGTGAGCCATCAGCCGCACCGGACGCAGGCGACCGCGGACGCGGTGGCGAAGGCGATCGCCGACCGGGTCGCGGGGACGTTCGCCGAGTTCGAGGGCGTGGCACGCGGGAATCCCAAGCTCCGTGCGGGAATCGCGATCTCGATCGGCAACCTCGGCGCACCGTTCGACGGCAAGTACACGCTGAGCCGCGTCCGCCACGTGTTCGAACCGGACACCGGGTACACGACGATGATCTCGGTGACCGGCCAGCAGGAACGGTCGCTGCTCGGGCTCACCGCCGGCACCCGGGGTGGCTCGGCGGTGGGCACGCCCGGCGTCGCGATCGGTGTCGTCACCGACGTGCGCGACCCGGAGAAGCTCGGCCGTGTCAAGGTGAAGTTGCCTTGGCTGCGCGACGACTTCGAGACCTCCTGGGCCCGGGTGCTGCAGCTCGGCGCCGGCGCCGGCCGTGGGGCGCTGGTGCTGCCCGAGGTCGGTGACGAGGTGCTGCTCGCGTTCGAGCAGGGCGACCTCGACGCGCCGTACGTCCTCGGCGGCCTGTTCAGCGCGAAGAACTCTCCGTCCAAGGGCCAGCTCGCCGACGTGGGCAGCAGCGGGAAGGTCGAACGTCGCGCGCTGGTGAGCCGTACCGGCCACGCCCTGGAACTGCTCGAAGGCCAACAGAAGAAGGGCATCTGGCTGCACACCGGCGACGACAAGCTCAAGCTCGTCATGGACGGCACCGAGACGGCCATCACCGTGCAGAGCGACGGCAAGGTGATCGTGGAAGCCAAGCAGGATGTCAGCATCGAGGGACAGAAGATCGCGCTGTCCGCCAAGTCCGGCATCACCATGGACGCCGGCGGCGGCAACGTCGAGGTGAAGGGCGTCAACGTCGAGTTGACGGGGTCGGCGGCCGCGAAGTTGTCCGCGCCGAACGTCAGCATCGACGGTCAGGCGAAGGCCGAGCTCAAGGGCGGAGCGATGGCCGAGATCAAGGCCGCGCTCGTCAAGATCAACTAGGGAAGGGAAACGCATCATGCCACCCGCCGCGCGGATGGGCGACCCGACCGGGCATCCCGGCGTCATCGCGGGTCCCGGCGTGCCCACGGTGCTCATCGGCGGCAAGCCGGCCGCGACGGTGGGAACGCTGCACACCTGCATGTTCCCGCCTCCGGCCGGCCCGCATCCGCCGACGCCGATCATCCCGCCGGGCTGCCCGACCGTTCTCATCGGCGGGCAACCGGCGGCGCGGATGGGCGATCTGAGTGCGTGCGGCGCGCCGATCATCCTTGGCGAACCCACTGTGATGATTGGCGGTTGAGCCGATGTCGTCTGAGTTCGTCGGAGCCGGGTGGGCGTTCCCGTTGCGTACGGACGCGACCGGCCGCTTCGCGTTGGTCCGGCACGAACGTGAGATCGAAGAGAGCATCCGGCTGATCCTCGGCACCGCTCCCGGGGAACGGCCGATGCGGCCCGAGTTCGGGTGTGGGATCCACGAGCACGTGTTCGCACCGGCCGACGCGACGACCGCGGGGCGGATCGCGGCGGACGTCCGGACCGCGCTGGAGCGCTGGGAGCCACGGATCGACCTGCTCGACGTCGTCGTGCTGTTCGACGAGGTGGACAACGGGACGCTCTACATCGACCTGCACTACTCCGTACGAGGCACGAACGACCCACGCAACCTGGTGTTCCCGTTCTACGTGATCCCAGAAAGCGAATCCGGACAAGCCGCACTGACGACGGGAGGCGACCGATGACCTTGCCGGCTCCCAACCTCGACGACCGACGGTTCCAGGACCTGGTCGACGACGCGAAGCGACTGATCCAGCAGCGTTGTCCGGAGTGGACCGACCACAACGTGTCCGACCCCGGTGTCACGCTGGTCGAGGCGTTCGCGACGATGGTCGACCAGCTGCTGTACCGGCTGAACCGCGTGCCTGAGCGGCACTATCTGCGCTTCCTCGATCTGGTCGGCGTGCAGTTGTTTCCGCCGGCCGCGGCGCGGACCGACGTGACGTTCTGGCTGTCCGCCGCGCAGCCCGAAGAGGTCACCGTGCACGCGGGGACCGAGGTCGCGACCGTACGCACCGAGCACGACGAGGCCGTGGGGTTCACGACCACGGACGAGCTGCCGATCGTGCCGTGCGAGCTCGCCGCGGTGTCGACTCGGTTGGCTGAGGAGGCTCCGACCGATCGGTCGATCGAGCTGCGGGACGGGCTGGGCTTCGAGGTGTTCTCGCACACTCCGGTGCCGGGTGACACGTTCTATATCGGGCTGACGAACGCCGTTCCCTCCTGTGCGGTGCTGTTGGAGTTCACCTGCCGGGTCGAGGGTGTGGGCGTCAACCCGTTGGATCCGCCCCTGCGTTGGGAGGCGTGGGACGGCAACGACTGGGTGCCGTGTGTGGTCGACCGGGACGAGACCGGTGGGTTGAACAAGCCGGGCGAGGTGGTGCTGCACGTTCCGCGCGGGCACGTGCCTTCGGTGATCGCGCAGCAGCGGGCTGGGTGGATCCGGTGCGTGTTGCTCGCGCCGGAGGAGGGTCAGCCGTTCTACAGCGCTTCGCCGACGGTGTCGGAGCTCGCGGCTTCGACCGTGGGTGGCACGACGAGTGTGGTGCACGCGGAGCCGATCTTGGCCGAGGAGGTCGGGCGGAGCGACGGCACGCCGGGGCAGCAGTTCCGGCTGCAGCGCGCGCCGGTGGTGCGTTCCGACGAGCCCGAGGTGCTGGAGGTGGGCAGCGACACCGGCTGGGAGTCGTGGGAGCTGGTGGAGGACTTCACCCAGTCGGGACCGGTGGATCGGCACTTCGTGCTGGACCGGCAGTCTGGCGTTCTGCGGTTGGGTCCTGCTGTTCGCGAGCCTGACGGGACGTACCGGCAGCATGGCCTTGCTCCCGCGAAGGGTGCGGTGCTGCGGATCCGCCGTTATCGCACCGGCGGTGGCTCGGCCGGCAACGTCGGGGCGCAGGCACTGCGGGTGCTGAAGACGTCGATCCCGTTCGTGTCCCGGGTCGAGAACCGCTCGCCTGCGCTGGGCGGGGTCGATGGCGAGGGCGTGTCGGACGCGATGGTGCGCGGGCCTCTGGAGTTGCGGACCCGGCAGCGGGCGGTGACACCGGAGGACTACGAGCTGCTGGCTCGGGACGCGGCGCCGGATCTCGCGCGGGTGCACTGCGTACCGGCCTCGTCCGAGGACCCCGATCCAAATGTGGTGCGGCTGTTGGTCGTCCCCGGGGTGCCCGGGGATCCGTCGAGCCAGCTGGACTTCCTGGCTTTGCGTCCCGCCGACGAGGTGCTGTCCCGGGTCGCTACGCACCTCGAGCCTCGGCGGACGTTGGGCGCGCGGCTGCTCGTGGAGCCGCCTTTCTATCGCGGCGTCACCGTGGTGGCGAAGCTTCAGGCAAGGTACGACGCGGCGCCGCGGCGGCTGCGGGTCGCGGCAGTGACGGCGTTGTACGAGTTCCTGCATCCGTTGGTGGGTGGGCCTGCGGGGACGGGCTGGCCGTTGGGTCGGGCGGTGCAGACGGGTGACATCCACGCGTGCCTGCAGCGGGTGGAGGGCGTGGACTCGGTGGACGACGTTCGGTTGTACGCGGCCGACCCGGTGCAGGGGACGCGGGCGGAGACGCCGTTGCAGCGGATCGAGCTGGGGCGGACCGAGCTGGCGTTCTCGTTCGAACATCAGGTGCTGGTCCAGTGAGGGGGACGACGATGCGTGGGCTGGTCTCGGACCTGGTGAATCCTCAGCCGCTGTTGGGCATTCTGCCGTCGCTGTATCACGAGGACGACGTGACGGTGCGGTTCATGTCGGCGTTCGACGACAGCTTGGCGCCGGTGTTCTCGACGTTGGACAACTTCTCGACGTACCTCGATCCCTCGTTGGCGCCGGACGACTTCGTGCGGCTGTTGGCGCACTGGGTGGCCTCGTTCGACGACGTGCGGCTGCCGGAGTCGCGGCGGCGGTTGCTGGTCTCGCGGGCGGTGGAGTTGCACGCGCTGCGCGGGACGCGGGCCGGGTTGGAGGAAACGATCCTGGTCGCCTGCGGGGTGTCCGCGACGGTGTCGGAGTCGGGCGGGACGTCCTGGTCGTCCGAGGCGGGTGGCTCGCCGCCCGGCTCAGCTCGCGCCGAGATCGTGGTGCGGGTGGCAGGAACGGCGGACGTGGGACTGGTGACGCGCGTGGTGGAGGCGCTCCGGCCGGCGCACGTGCCGGCGCGGGTCGAGGTGGTCGAGGAAGGCGGCGGATCGTGATCATCTGCAAGAGTTGCGGGGAGCACAACGAGGACGGCACGGCGTTCTGCGTGCGGTGTGGGGTCTTCCTGGAGTGGGAGGGCGAACGGGTCCCTGACCCTTCGGCCCCTGCTGAGGCTCCGGAGGAGGAGCAGCCGGTCCCGGTGGCGGCGGGGGCTGCGGTGGCTCCCGATGTGGCCGCCCGCCAGCCGGAGCAGACGAAGAAGAAGCGCCTGGCACCGCGCAAGCCGCCGTCGAACGTACCGACCGGCTCGTTGATCTGCGGCTCCTGCGCGATGCCGAACGAGTCGTCCCGCCGCTTCTGCGCGCGCTGCGGCAACTCGCTGGCCGAGGCCCGCGTGGTCCGCAAGACCGCCTGGTGGCGGCGGCTGTTCGGGCGAGAGCGCATCTACGAACCGGGGACGCGCAAGCGCGTAGGAACAGCCCGCCGCCGCACCCGCACGTTCGTCCGCCTCGGCGTCGTCCTCGCGTTGCTAGGCGGCGCGGGCATCCTGGCCGGACCGCAACGGGGCCTGGTCGTGCGGGGCTACCACTCAGTGGTCGACCTCTTCGCCAAACCCGAACCAGCCCGCCCGGTAGCGACCGGAACAACAGGCGCGGTGAAATCCCACCCCGCCGCGCTGGCCTTCGACGGAGCGCAGAACACGTACTGGGCCTTCCCGGCCAACAAGCCCAAGATCTCCCCGGTGCTTCGAGCCACCTTCCCCGGGCCCGTCCGCCTGGTGGGCTTCGCCCTCTTCCCAGGAGTATCGATCGAGACCTCGAAATTCCTCGCCGCCACCCGCCCCGAGCAGATCGAGCTCGCCGCGACGAAGTCCGACGGCCAAGTGGTGGTGAAGCGCTTCCCGGTCGAGGACAAGCCAGGAGAGCAGAAGTTCGAGTTCAAAGAATCAGACATCACCAAAGTCCAGCTAGCCGTCATCTCCAGCCGCGGCGAACACAAAACCCTGGCCACCGCCATCACTGAGCTGGAGTTCTTCAAAGCCCGCAGCTAGGCGGTGGCGGCGGGGTTGGGGGTGGGGATGATGCCGAGGTCGTCCAGCACTTCGGCGTAGCGGCGGCGGGCTTGGGTTGCTGCGGCGGCGTCTCCGGTCAGCTCGTAGGCGGACTGCAACGTACGCCAGGCTTGGTCGCGGAACGGGTCGATCTGCACCGCGCGTTCGCCAGCCTCCGCTGCTGCCACGCCGTCGCCGGCGCGCAGTTCGAGGTCGGCCAAGGCGGTGGCGACTCGGGCGGCGTCGGAGCGCAGTTGCTCCCGCTCCGCCACGACCCAGTCCGCGGGCCCGTCCTCGGGCAGCAGGTCGCCCGAGTACGCGGCCAGGGCCGCACGCAGCTCCGGGCGTACGCGGGCCGCCGAGCTGCCGCGCAGGGAATGCCAACGGGCTAAGGCGGAACGGAAGGTCACCACGTCCGCGTCGCTTCCCTCCGGCAACGTGAACACGTACGACATCCCGACCCGCCGCAACAACTGCGACCGACCGCGCGGCGCGTACGGCTCCAACGTCCGACGCAGCGCCGAGATCGCCACCTGCAAGTTCCGCTTGCCCGCCTCCGCCGACATGCCCGGCCACAACGCCTCGACCAGACGCTCCTCGTGCACGGGCTGATCGGCCTGGCACGCCAGCATCCGCAACGTCGCCAAGGCCCGCGGCCGTACGCCCTGCCAGTCCACGTCGTGACCATCCACGCGCAGCTCGAAACCACCGAAGCAGCGCAGCGAAACGGCCGGCACCCCGCCGCCGCGGACGACGTGCAGCGAGGGCGCCACCGGCTCCGGCGCAGGAGGCGACGAGTCCGTCATGGCCAACGCGTACAAGGCCAGGTTCCGCGCCGCCGGCACCCCCACCGAACGCGAAGCCCCATCCGCCCGCCGCGCCTCCAGCTCAGCCGAAGGCATCCCAGCCCGCGCCAGAGCCAGAGCGTGGAACCCCCGTGCCCAAGCCTCCAACGTCCCTGCGTCCAACCGATGCGCCCGCTCCGCCGTCTCCGCGAAGACAGCCACCGGAGCCCCCGACTCCAACATCCCGGCGAAGCCCACGACCAACCCGGCGATCAACGCGCCCCAGTCGTCCCCGTCCCGCACGCACTCGCGGTAAGCCTGCTCAGCCTCCGCACGAGCCGCACCACCACGCATCCCACCCACCGCACGAGCGATCCGCGCCAGCCAGGGATGGTCGTACGCATCCGCCTCACCCGCCAAACCAGCAAGGGCATTCGGCGGCACAGTCCCCTGCCACGTCCCGATCGCGAACACGATCAACCGAGCACCGAACGACTGGAAACTGTGCGCGGGCGCGTCGACCTGACCCGCCAGCTCCACCGCCGTCGTCGTCTCCCCCCGCAGCAAAGCCCCGACCGCCCGAGCGAACACAGGAGCATCCGCCAACGCGGACATGTCCCCCCGCACCGCATACCGAAGCTGCACCGGCCACGGCACGGAGTCGGGTTTCGTCAACGGTGGAAGGAAAGCGCCCGGCACCCAAGCCTCGGCACTCCGCCGTCCCCGCGTGCTCTCGGCGGCGACCACCGGCGAAGGCGCGTGCCGCTCCACCGAACGGAACGTCTCGACAGCCGCAGCCAGATCCCCCGCCGCCAGCTGCCGGTTCGCCCGCGCGAGCCCAAGCCATGGATCGTCCTCGATCGCCAACACCTCGTCCGGCAGCGTCCCCGCCGAAGCGAGCCGCGGCCCGAGCTCCTGCAGCAGAGCCCGAACAGCCCCGAGCTCCTCAGCCCGCAAGTACGCCCGGAGAGCTTCCACGGTTCGCCCCGCCGACACGAGCAACGAGGCTGCCCGCAGATACCAGGAACGCGTCGCCTCCTTGCCCAACCGCTCGGCCAGCATCGACTCCAGCTGCACCTGCAGGACGGCGTGATACCGGTACGTCCCCGCCACCTCGTCCACCCGAGTCGTGAAGAGCTGCTGCGACGCGAGCCCATCCAGGACAGCAGCCGAGTCCGTACGTTCCAGCAACGCGTCACACGTCGGCCCGTCCACCACGCCGAGCGCGCTCGACCACACCAGGAAGTCCGCGGTCGTCGCCGGCAGGTGATGCAGAACGGTGGCCGCCAAGTACGACTGCAAGAGCCGCCCGCGCCCCCACAGCCCGGCAACAGCGCGACGCCGCTCGGCGAGCGGCTTGCCCGAGGTCGCGAGATGGAACATCTGCAACCCCGCGGCCCACCCCTCGGTGTGCCGGGTCAGGGCCGCGACGTCCTCCGGCGGCAACGGCTCTCCGTAGAAGCGGCCGAACAGCTCGCCGACCTCCCACGAACGGAATCGCAAAGCGTCCGCCGACAGCGAAGCGGTGCCCACCCCCAGCTGCAGCTGCGCCAACGCAGGACCAGGATCGCGCCGACCCGCGAGGACGAACGTCGTCGAAGGCGGTGCCAGCGCGATGACCCGCGCGAGCGCGGCCTCGGCGGGAGTGCCAGCGATCGTGTGCACGTCGTCGACGACGAGAGCGAGCCCCTCGGTCGCACCGTCCTCGAGCAGACCGACCAGCGAGGTGTCGTTCAAAGGAGAGTCGAGTGCCACCTGGATGGCCGCCCGGAGATGGAGCTCGAGAGCCTCGGCCGTACCGTCGCGTTCGTCGGCCTGATACCAGGCGACCCGGCGCTTGGCCGCGTAGTGCGCGAGCGTGGTGGTCTTGCCCGAGCCAGGCGGCGCGGTGACGAGCACGACCCGGCTGCCGGCCCGGTCGAGCACCTCGTGCAGCCGAGGCCGGTCCAGGCCGTCGGCAGCCGGAGCGGTCAGCTTGGCACGCGGGATCGGCGGTCCCCCGGCAGGCCGCGCACTCATCGTCACTCCCCAAAGCCGTGAAAATCGTGCATCTCAGGTTCGCAGACCGGGTACGGAGGGTGAATCCGGAAAACCCCTCGAATTTGGCGTGCTACCCACCCCACTGGTGACCTATCGTTCCCGCGTGACGGGAACGGAGTACGGCGACGGCGCCGTGGCGCGTGCAGGGGAGATCCTGCGATCGGTCGTGGGCTCGGGCGTGCACGGCATCGCGATCGCCGGTACCGACGACCACGACGAGATGGGCGTGTTCATCGAGCCGCCGGCGCACGTGCTGGGGATGCGGCCGCCGTTCGAGCACTATGTCCACCGCACCCAGCCGGAGGGCGCGCGGAGCGGGCCGGGCGACGTCGACCTGATCATCTACGCGCTGCGGAAGTACCTGCGGCTCGCGCTCAAGGGCAACCCGACCGCGCTGCTGCCTCTGTACGCGCCGCCCGCGGACCTGGTCGTCATGACTCCGCTCGGCGAGGAGCTGCGCGAGCTGGCGCCCGCGGTGCTGAGCCGGCGGGCCGTACGAAGGTTCCTCGGCTACATGGAGGCGCAGCGGGCACGGATGGTCGGCGGCGGCAAGCGCAACCGCGTACCCAACCGGCCCGAGCTGGTGGAGAAGTACGGCTTCGACGTGAAGTACGCGTCGCACGCGCTGCGCCTGGCATACCAGGGGTACGAGGTGCTGCGCGACGGCCGGCTGACGCTGCCCATGGCCGACAAGGCACGGGAGCACGTGCTGTCCGTCAAGCGCGGCGAGATCCCGCAGGCGGAGGTGCTGGAGTCGATCGCCAAGCTGCAACTGCGGATCGAGGAAGACCTCGAGGCCGGGCGTACGCCGCTCCCACCCGAGCCCGAGTGGGAGCGCCTCGGCGAGTGGTCGACGTCGGCCTACCGCCGCCACTGGGGTTGGTGAAGGGCTACACGCGGGCGAGGAACTCCAACACCCGCTGCAGCTGCAGGGTCGCGGCGGCCTCGTCGTACTCCGGCAGTGAGGAGTCGGCGAACAGGTGTCCCTTGCCCGGGTAGAGGAACAGCTCGGCGTCGTCGACGGCCTCGACGACGGCACGCGCGACCTCGAGATCGCCGGAGTCGGCGAACTCGGGGTCGCCGTCCATGCCGTGGACCTGCAGCGGCACCCCGTCCGGCCAGGTGCCGTCGCCGAACTCCTCCAGCGGCATGCAAGAAGAGAAGAACAGTGCGCCGCGCGCGCCCGGCCGGGTCTGGGTGAGCAGCTGGGCGGGGACGACGCCGAGCGAGAAGCCCGCGTACACCAGGTCGTTGCCCAGCTTCTCCGCCGCGGCAGCGCCGCGCTCGCCGACGGTCCCGAACCCGATCTCGCGTACGTGCGCGACGCCCTCGGCGATCGAGCCGAAGAGCTGGCCCTCGAGCAGCTCGGGCACGTGCACCGTGTGCCCGGCCGCGCGCAGCTGGTCGGCGAAGGCCTTGACGCCCTCGGTCAGTCCTTGCACGTGGTGGAACAGCAGTACCTCGGCCATGACACGCCTTTCGTCGTACGAATGATCCATAGAAGTCGAACATTCGAGATGTTAGTCTATTCGAACCATGCCGATCAACCCGTCGATCCCGGACTATGAGCTCGCGGACGTGCTGGAGCTGACCACGCCCGCGGAAGTCCGGGCGATCTCCGACGCGCTCCGGCTGACACTGCTCGACCTGATGCGCGAGCGCGCGGCGACCGTGACTGAGCTCGCGGGCGCGGTCAAGCGACCGAAGAGCACGGTCGCGCACCACGTCAACGTCCTCGTCGACGCCGGCCTCGCCCGCGTGGTCCGCACCCGCCGCGTCCGCGCGATCGAGGAGCGCTTCTACGGTCGGACGGCGCGAACGGTCTACGTCGGGCTCGGCATCAGCCACGTCGCGGCGAATCCAGCGGGCGAGCTCAACGACTTCGTCACCGCGGCCCAGGAGTCGGCCGCGGCGCACGAGACCGGGCACGCACGAACCTTCATCCGGCACGCACGGATCCCCGAGGAACGTGCCGCGGAGTTCTGGCAGCGGGTCTCCGAGGTCGTCGCCGAGCTCGACAACGTCCCTCGCTCAGGCGACGCCGTCTACGGCTTCGTCGTCGGCCTCTATCCCACGACCGACTTTCCGATGCTGCCCGACGCGGAGCAGGGATAGCCGTCAGAACGGCGGTCCGGCCCGGAGTGTGAAGCGACCGCTCGGGACCCCGCCGCGGACTAGAGTGATCGACGAACGGTCAAGCAG
This sequence comes from Tenggerimyces flavus, assembly GCF_016907715.1. NCBI lineage: Bacteria > Bacillati > Actinomycetota > Actinomycetes > Propionibacteriales > Nocardioidaceae > Tenggerimyces > Tenggerimyces flavus. The sequence continues at coordinate 7,041,166 of NZ_JAFBCM010000001.1, forward strand.
CGGCCGCCCCACGTAGCTCGCCAGGTGGGAGGTGAACGCAGGTGAGCGTGGTACGTCTCGATGGCGGGGCAGCCGAGCTGCCGGAGCTGCCAAGCATCGAAGAAGAATCCGAGCCGTCCGACCGACTCCGCCGCATTGAGGCGCTGACCGATGTCGCGCTCGCGCACCTCGACGTCAACGACCTCCTCGCCGAGCTCCTCGAGCGGGTGACGCAACTCCTCGAAGTCGACACCGCCGCCGCGCTCGTCATCACGCCCGACGGCCGCCACCTGGTCCCGATCGTCGCGATCGGCATCGAAGAAGAGGTCAGGCAGGGCATCCAGGTCCCGATCGGCCGCGGGTTCGCGGGCCGCATCGTGGCCGAAGGCCGAGCCCGGACCATCACGCGGGTCGACCGGACGACGGTCTACAACCCAGTGCTGTGGGAGTCCGGCATCCACTCGATGCTCGGCGTCCCGATGGTGAACGGCGGCGAGGTGCTGGGCGTCCTCCACGTCGGCACCCGGAGCCCTCGCACGTTCACCGACGACGACCAACGGCTGCTGCAGATCGTCGCAGACCGGGTCGCCCTCGCCACCCAGGCACGGCTCGCGAACGCCGACCGCGCGGCCGCGGCCGCACTCCAGCGCAGCCTGCTGCCGGCCGAGCTGCCGACGATCGACGGGATCGAGCTCGCGGCGAGGTACGTCCCGGGCGTGGCCGGGGTCGGCGGCGACTGGTACGACGTGTTCCCGCTCCCCTCCGGCGAGCTCGGCCTCGTGATGGGCGACGTCGTCGGCCGCGGCCTCCGCGCCGCGGTGATCATGGGCCGGTTCCGGAGCGCGCTGCGTGCGTACGCGTTGGAGTCCGACGACCCCGCGGTCGTACTGAGCAAGCTGGATCGCAAGGCCCAGCACTTCGAGCAGGACATCATGGCGACGGTCGTGTACGGGATCCTGTCGACCTCGCGGACGAACTTCCGGCTGTCCTCCGCCGGCCATCCCCCGCCGATCCTCGCGGTGCCGGGCGAGCTGCCCGTGTTCCTCGACGTCGTCGGTGACCTGCCGATCGGCGTACGTACCGACGCACCGCGCACGACCGTGCGGATCGACCTGACGCCCGGCGCGGTGCTCGGCCTCTACACCGACGGACTCGTGGAACGGCGCGAGCAGCCCGTGTCGAGCGGCCTGGAGATCCTCCGCGAGGCTGTCACCGCCGGCCCGGCCGAGGACGTCTGCGCCGCCGTGTTCGCGAAGCTCGTCACCGCCGGCCCGACCAAGGACGACATCGCCCTGATCGTCCTGCGGCGCCAGTGAGCACCACCCTTTCGGCGAGAGACGTGCCCTAGGGTCGGGATTTCAGGTGTTGGTGGGCGACATCGGCCTGGGAAAGACGGAAGTGCCTGTCCTGCTGGGGAAACTGGGACGGCGACATCTCGAGTGATCCGAGCGGGAAGGCACTCCGTAGGTGAAGCGTCGTGGTCGCCTTACCCGGCCAGTGGCCCCATTACCTGGCGTCCACCCCACGTAAAGCGGCAAATGATCATGTAAACATGATCATTTGCCCCGGGCCCGGGCCGGGCGTACCAACCGCTGGACGAAAGATCGAGGCTAGGGTCGAGTACGTGCTGACCGAGGTGGGTTTACCGCTCTATGCCACATTCCTGGTACTCGGGGCGGCGGTCGCGCACGCGGCGTGGAACGCGATCGCCCACGGCAACGAGGACAAGACCGTCGTACTGACCCAGATGGCGTTCGGCTGCGCGGCCGTCGCCATCCCGCTGATCCTCATCAGCCCGATGCCGAAAGCGGCCAGCTGGCCGTGGCTGATCGCGTCGGTCATCGTGCACATCGCGTACAACCTGCTGCTGATGACCTCGTACCGGCTCGGCGACTTCGGCCAGATGTACCCGGTCGCGCGCGGTTCGTCGCCGCTCATCGTCACCGGGCTCGCGGCGTTCTTCCTGCACGAGCGACCGCTCCCGCTCGAGCTCGCCGGCGTCATCGTGATCTCGATCGGCCTCGCCAGCCTGGTCTTCGCCACCGGCGTGCGGCTGCGGCGCGCCAACGTCAAGGCCATCGGCGCCGCGCTCGCCACCGGACTCACCATCGCCGTCTACACGACGATCGACGGCACCGGCGTCCGCGCGTCCGGCAGCCCCGCCGGCTATACGGGATGGCTGCTTCTGCTCAGCATGCTGACGATGGTGGCATACGCGCTCCTCCGCCGCGGTCCGGTCATCTTCACCCAGGTACGACACAAGCCGTGGCCCGGGCTGCTCGGCGGCGTCCTCAGCCTCACCGCGTACGGGCTCGTCCTCTGGGCACAGACGATGGGACCGCTCGCCGCGATCTCGGCGCTGCGCGAGACCAGCATCGTGGTCGGGGCGATCATCGCCGCCGTGGTGTTCAAGGAGGGCTTCGGGCCGCGCCGCATCGCCGCCACGTTCATCGTCTTCGTCGGCATCGCCTTGATCAATCTCAGTTGAGAGGATGACTTGATGGGTGGCTTCGCGAGGTGGATCACGTCGAACCTCGGTTCGGCGATTCCGCAGTCGATGGCGCCGATCACGTACGGGCTGGCGACGCTGGCGCACGGGGACGCCAAGGGCGGTGCCCTGATGATGACCGCGATGACCGCGGCACAGGTTCTCGGCGCGGTTCCGATCGCCGCCGCGGGCCGGCGGTTCTCCGTGTCCGCGTACGCCCGCGTCCTCGTCGCGTTCCGCTCGCTCGCCTTCGCCGGCCTGGCGATCGCGATCGTCGGCGGTGCGCCCGTTCCGGCCCTGGTCGCGATCGCGAGCCTCGCCGGGCTCGTCAACGGGGCGATCTTCGGCGTCCTCCGGTCGATCCTGAACGACCTGGTGACGGCGAACAAGCTCCCGCGCGCCCTCGGCATCACGGCGACGGCGAACGAGCTCGTCTTCGTGACCGGGCCGATCCTCGCCTCGACGATCGGCGGGATGTCGGTCATCGCCGCGGTCGCGATCATGGCCGTCACCAGCGCGCTGCCGTTGGTCGTCCTCCCCCGCATCGCGAAGCGCACGCCGACGCCCGCGGTGGCCCAGGTACGGCCGAAGTCGATCCGCCTCGGCGTGCTCGTCTGGTTGCTCGCGGCGGGTAGCGCCGGCGCCTGCGTCGCCTCCGTCGAGATCGGCGCCCTGGCCCTCGCCCTGCGCCACGACCTCGCGCCCAGTGCCGCGTTCTACTTCACTGTTCCGCTGTGCATCGGCTCCGTACTCGGCGGCGTCTGGGTGAGCATCCGCAACCGCCGCCCACGGGGGCGGTTCGTCGTGGGGATGATGCTGGTGACCGGTGCCGGCGCCGTCACGGTCGCCTGGGGCGGGTGGCTCGCCGCCGCGATCGCCGGCGCCGTCCTGATCGGCCTGTGCCTCGCCCCGCTGGGAACGTCGTTCTCGCTGTCTCTCGACGACGTCCTCCACGCCGAACGGCGCGCCGAAGGGTTCGCACTCCTCCAGACGTCCAAGGCCATCGGCGTCATCGTCGCCTCCTCGGTCATCGCGTTCGCCTCACTCGAAGCCGCGCTCCTCACGACCGCGTCTCTCACCCTCGTGGCGGCGATCGTCGTCGCCCTGCACGGCCGGCAACGGCCGCCCGGCTCGGATGGAGCCGCTCGGCTGCAGGCTGCACAATCGTCGGATGGGGCATTCGGTCGGTAGGAGAACTCTGCTCGGGTCGGCGCTGCTCACCCCCGCTCTCGTGGGATGCACGGACCGGGCCGCGGCACCCGCCATCGGGTCGGCCTGGAGCCGCTGACTCGGAAATGCGTGTATAAGAAGCAGATGGACTTCGGGGTGTTGGGGCCGGTCCAAGTACGGGTGGGAGATCAACTCCTGGGGGCCGGAAGCGGGCGGGAACGCTTCGTTCTCGCGATGTTGCTGCTCAGTGCGAACCGAGTGACGGATCCGGACGTACTCGTCGACGCGCTCTGGGTGCGGCCACCGCGGTCGGCGAGAGCCCAGCTGTACAACCTGATCTCGAACTGGCGGCAACGGCTCGGCCCTCATCACGTCGGACCCGAGGAGCTCATCGAGACCCGTCCCGGCGGCTACGTGTTCCGACTTGGTCCACACCAGTTGGATCTCGACGCCTTCCGCAAGGCGGTCGCCGAGGGACGAGCCGAGGCGGAGAAGGGACGGCACGACGTCGCCCTCGTCACGTTGAAGAACGCGCTCGACCTGTGGCGCGGACGCGCGCTCGCCGACGTACCGGACGAGTTGCTCGCCGATCGGCGCCGGCTGCTCGAGGACGAACGACTGGCAGCGACCGAGCTGCGCATCGAGTCCGAGCTCGCGGTGGGCCGCTTTCACGATGCCCTGCGAGAGCTTCCCGCGCTGATCGACGAACATCCCTACCGCGAGCAGCTGTACGCGGCGCACATGCGCGCGCTGGCAGGGATCGGGAGCCGTGGTGACGCACTGGCCACGTACCAACGACTGCACCGTACGCTCACCGACGACCTCGGCGTGGTGCCTGGCCCGCAGCTGCAGGCACTTCAGCAGCTCATCCTTCGGGGTGAGGATCCCCTTGTCCCACAGGCGATTCCCACACCTGTCGTGCCTCGTCAACTGCCGCCGGTCACCGCCCGCCTCACCGGCCGGGACAAGACGTTCGGCGAGATCTGCGCCACCCTGCAGCGCACCGACGGTACGCCGCCAGCCGTCCTGCTCACCGGCCCGGGTGGCATCGGCAAGTCGGCGCTCGCGGTCGCGGCTGGCCACGAGCTGACCTCGACGTTCCCGGACGGTCAGCTCCATGCGGATCTGCGCGGTGCCCAGCCGACGCCGACCGATCCGCACGCCGTTCTGGGACGTTTCCTCCGTGCGCTCGGCGTCGACGGCAGGGCCGTTCCCGACGACCGCGACGAACGGATCGCGCGCTACCGCACGGAGCTCGCGGACCGCCGCATGCTCGTCGTGCTGGACGATGCGGCCAGCGAGGAGCAGATCCGTCCGCTCGTGCCGGGAACGCCGCGCGCCGGTGTCGTGATCACCTCTCGTCACCAGCTCCGCGCGCTCGTCGGGATCGAGCGTTGGACCGTTCAAGTCCTCGCGTCGGCGGATGCCGTGGAGCTGTTGGCCAACGTCGTCGGCGGTGAACGCATCGCGAGCGATCCGTCCGCGGCGGCGGAGATCGTCCGTCTCTGCGGCCAGCTGCCGTTGGCGGTGTCGATCGCCGCCGCCCGACTGGCGGGCCGGCCGGACTGGACGCTGGCCGAGCTCGCTCGCCGGCTGGACGAGCATCGCGAACGGTTGGACGAGCTCACGGCCGGCGATCTCGATGTGCGCGGCAGTATCGCGTTGAGCTATCAGCAGCTCGACGGACCGCAGCGCGAGCTCTTCCGGCGGCTCGGTCTGGTTACGGCACCGAGCTGGCCGGGGTGGGTCGCTTCCGAACTCTGCGGCGGACAAGCAGATCAGCTCGTCGATCAGCTCCTGCAGGCTCATCTCGTCGAGCCGCTCGGCTGCGATGCCGTCGGTCAGCACCGGTTCCGGATGCACGATCTCGTGGCCGACTTCGCGCGCGAACGTGCCCACGTGGAAGAGGAATCAGCAGTCCGAGCCGAGGCTCAGACCCGCGTCCTGTCGGGCTGGCTCGCCCGCTCGACGGAGGCCGACGCCAGCGTCAACCAGAAGTTGACGTCGAGCCGGTCAGGCACGGCTTGGTTCGAGGCCGAACGAGCGAGCCTGGTCGCTGCCGTCCACCTTGCCAGCGAGGTCGGCGCGGGGACGCTCGCCGCGGACCTCGCGCTCCGCTGCGCGAGCTTCCTCGCGCTTCGTTCCTACAACGCCGATTGGGAAGACACGTTGCGTACGGCGACAGAGGCCGTGCGAGACCAGGGCCTCGATCACCTGTTGCTCGAGCTGCTCGACGCCTCCTGCGTCGTCAACCGGCAGCTCGCACGCAACGAGAACGTCATCGCCCTCGCGACCGAACAACTTGGTCTGGCCCACGAGCTGAACGACAGCGACGCGGAGCTCGCGGCACTGGGCAACGCCGGCTGGGCCGCGCGCCACCTCGGTCAGATCGACCAGGCGACCGCCTGGCTGGAGCAAGCGGTCGACGCCTGCACGCCGCAGATGCCGAACCGGATGGCGAGCAGGGCGTTCACCGGGCTGGCGATGTTGTACCGCGACGTCGAACGGATCGCCGAGGCGTTGCCGTTGACCGAACGGGCGTTGGAGCTCGAACGCCTCGAGGGCAATCCGCGGATCGTGACGATCTGCCTGCAGAACTACGGATGGACGCTCTACGAGCTCGGTCGGCTCGAGGAGGCGGAGCAGGCGGCAGCCGAGGCGATGTCGCTCGCCACCGAGATCAACGACGAGCAGTCGAGCGCGAGGAACGAGTCCCTGCTCGCGGACCTGCAGGTCATGCGCGGCAACTACGCGGTCGCGCGGGAGCTGCTCGAACGTTCCGCGAGCACGGCTCAACGGTTGGGCGACAAACTCCTCGAGGCCGAACAGCTGATCTCGCTCGCGCACCTGGCGGCGGCGCAGGACAGGCCTCGCGATGCCGTAGGCCCGCTGCTGGCTTCGTTGGACATCTGGCGTGAGCTCGACCTCCCCATGCAGGAGGCGCGCATCCACGCACGACTCGACCTCACCTACGCCGCCGCCGGTCGGACCGCGCTCGGCGAACGGCACGGCCGGGCTTGGCGGTCCATCCTTGCCGAGCATGGGCTCGACGTCCGCTGCCTCAGGTTGGCGGTGGGCCGCGCGTGGCCCGGCTCGGAACGGATCACGGCCGGCGGGTGACCCTCACAGCGCAGCGGCCTCGACCGGTTGGTAGTTGTGCGCCTGCGTCGAGAACAGCCGCGCGTACGTTCCCCGCAGGGCCAGCAGCGACGCGTCTGCCGCTCGCGTCAGAGCCATCGATTCACCCTCCAGTCTTCGTGGACGAGACATCGAGGCGATGGTGGGCAGGGGGATCTCACAAACATCTCACCAGAGCGGCCCAGGTCGGCGTTCTCTCAGGTCAGCTCGATGGCGAGGCAGTTGAGCTCCTCGGCCGGGCTGGTCTGGGGCAGCCGCACGCTGAGCCCTTCGTCGGTGTGCCTCCAGTCGACCTGGCCACGCCCCAGCAGCCGAACCGAGCGCACGGTGTCGGAGCGGGTCAGGCTGCGGATCAGCGCGGAGCCTTCGGCGGGCCAGCGCATCAGGAACGCATAGACGACGTTGCCGCGCTGGGTGAAGCGGAAGTCCTGCGACGTCCATTCGACCCTGTCCTCGCGGAAGTGGTCGATGACGACGCGGCCGGGTCCTTCACCGTAGACGCGGAACGGCCTGGTGCCGAAGATGCCTTCGCCGCAGATCGCGGTCCACCGTGCCATGGCGTCGAGCAGGTACGAGCATTCGTCGTCGATCGTGCCGTCCGGGAGCTGCGGGATGTTGAGCAGCAGGTTCCCGTTCTTCGCGACGACGTCGACGAGTATCTCCAGGACGTGTTCCGGGCTCTTGTAGCGCGCACGCACGTCGTAGAACCAGCCACCGACGCAAGTGTCGGTCTGCCAGGGATCCGGCCGGATCTCGGGCTCCTGGCTGCGTTCGACGTCGAGGACTCCGATGCGCACCAGGTCGGCGTCGCGCGTCTTCTGCGTGTACACGGCAGCGTTCCGGCCGCCGTGGGTTCGAGCGCTGGTGTTGTAGAGGTTGGCCACGACCTGTGCACCGGCCGCGTGGTCGTCGGAGTCGAACGGCAGCGGCCCGTCGCTGTAGAGCAGGTCGGGCTGGAACTTGTCGATCATCTCGTTGGTGAGCTCGAGCCACCGACGGTGCCACCAGGGGTTCGTCGTGTACCAGGGCTTCGGCAGAACGTCGCGGGTGTGGTGATCCTCGTTGGGCAGGTACAGCTCGACGTGAGCGGGATCGGCGCCGTCGTACGGCACGCCCTTGTACGGTCCGCGCTCGTCCGCGCCCTTGCTCGTCGCGAGCCAGCTGAAGGATGCGCCGAGGTGTTCGCTGAGCCCGAACCGCAGACCGCGCGCCACGGCGGCCGCACGCCAGGCCGCCACGATGTCGCGTTCCGGTCCGATCCTCGCGGAGTTCCAGGAGTGGAGGGCCGAGTCGTAGTTGAGGAAGTTGTCGTGGTGCACTGCTTGGGAGACGAAGTACTTCGCCCCAGCGGCGACGTAGCGATCCATCAACGCCTCGGGGTCGAACCTCTCCGCCTTCCACAGCGCGACGAGATCCTTGTACCCGAACCGGGACGGGTGACCATAGGTCCGCCGGTGGTAGAGGTACTGGTCGGAGCCCTCGCGGTACAGGTGCCGCGCGTACCAGTCGCCGAACCGCGGAACGGACTGGGGACCCCAGTGCGACCAGATGCCGAGCTTTGCGTCGCGAAACCAGTCCGGAACCTCGAAACCGGCCAGGGAGTCGAGTGTCGGCTGGAACGGCTCGACGGAGTCTCGATCGTGCATGGTCGGGAACCTTCCCGTCGTCAGGACTCAGGATGGAGGAGGGTGCGGAGCCAGCGTTCAGAGGTGGCGACATGGACCACGCTCGCCGCGCGTGCTCCCTCGACGTCCCGCGCCTCGATCGCCGCGTAGATCGCCTCGTGCTGTTGGAGGGTGAGGTCGGCTGACCCGGCTTCGTTCACGCCCCGCCAGATCCGTGCCCGGAGGGTCTTGCCGGACAGTCCGTTGAGGAGGGTCGAGAGGGTCGGGTTTCGGCTGGCGGCGGCCACTCGGTCGTGGAACGCGGCGTCCTGGGCGGTCAGCTTCTCCTGCTCGGTGAGCGAGGCGCGCATCGCGTCGAGGATCAGGCTCAGCTCACTGAGCAGATCCGCGTCGGCGTTGGCCGCGGCCAACGCGGTCGCCTCGGCTTCGAGCACGCGGCGTACGTGCATGACGTCGGCGAGGTCGTCGTCCTGGAGGAGTTGGACGGCGAACCCGATGCCCTGCAGCAGGAGCTGCGGCTCGAGGCTGGTGACGTAGGTCCCGTCACCACGGCGTACGTCCAGAACGCGGGCGACCTCGAGGGCCTTGACGGCCTCACGCACCATCCCTCGGGACATGCCGAGGAGGTTGCACAGGTCGCGCTCGGCAGGGAGCCGGGATCCCGGACGGAGTTCGCCGGACACGATCAGGCCGCGGAGCCTGGCGATGGCTTCGTCCGTGCGGCCGGGCACTGGCCGATCACGGTCACTGGACGTGTCAGCACGGCTACTTTGCTCGTAGACGTCCAACGTTTCGGCCTCGTTTCGCAGCGAGCATTGACAGAAGAGGGGCGTCGCTCGACTATGGCACAACATTGGTTAGATGTTTAGCATTGAACGCCGTCCAGAACGAGTCGATCGCGACGGCTGACGCCATGCCAGACATGTCGCTGGGATGGCGAGCTGCCGTCAAGGCGTTCGCTGGGACCTTGGAGAGGCCCGCATGGCCATGACGTTGCAACGGCCGCCGCAGGTCGGCGCGCCATCGCGTGGTCGCCGCCGGCAACCGCGGCCAGGTCTGCGGGGGCTGAAGAAGAGCCTGCGGCACCACTGGCAGCTGTACCTGCTGATCGTCGTTCCGCTCGTCTACTTCGTGGTGTTCAAGTACATCCCGATGTCGAACGCCGTTCTCGCGTTCAAGAACTACAACGTGGTGGCCGGCATCTGGGGCAGTGAATGGGTCGGCTGGAAGAACTTCGAGATGTTCTTCCAGAACCCGGTGTTCTGGACGCTCGTGAACAACACGTTCCTGCTTTCCTTCTACACCGTGCTCGCGAGTTTCCCGATCGCGATCATCCTGGCGCTGGCCCTGAACGAGGTGCGGCAGGGACTGTTCAAGCGCACCGTGCAAATGGTCACCTACGCGCCATACTTCATCTCCACCGTCGTCGTCGTGTCGATGACCATCCTGGTGCTGGCCCCGCGGCTCGGCATCGTCAATCGAGGGCTGGGCTTCTTCGGCATCGACGCGATCGACTTCCTCGGCGACCCGTCGTACTTCCGCCACATCTACGTGTGGTCCGAGATCTGGCAGACGGCCGGTTACTCCGCGGTCATCTATCTGGCCGCGTTGTCGGCGATCGATCCGGCCCTGCACGAGGCGGCCAAGATGGACGGCGCTGGCCGGCTCCGCCGAATTCTGCACGTCGACCTGCCGGGAATCATGCCGACCGCGATGGTCATCCTCGTCCTCGGCGTCGGCAACATCATGGCGATCGGCTTCGAGAAGGCGTTCCTTCTTCAGAATCCGCTGAACCTCAGCCAGTCCGAGATCATCGCCACCTATGTCTACAAGACCGGTCTGCTCAACGCCGACTTCAGTCTGGCCACTGCTGTCGGCCTGTTCAACTCGGTGATCAACCTGCTCTTACTGCTGTTCGTCAACGCCGTCGCCAAACGCCTCACCGGGAACGGACTGTGGTCATGACGACGTACGCCGAACAGGTGCGGAAGATCCGGGAACCGCGCGGCGACAAGATCTTCATGGTCTTCGTCTATCTCCTGCTGATCGTGTTCCTCTCGGTCATTCTCTTCCCGCTGATCTACATCGTCGCCAGTTCCTTCAGCGATCCGGAGGCCGTCTCGTCGGGACGGGTGATCCTGTGGCCGGTGGACTTCACGCTCCGCGGATACGAGGCCGCACTGAGCAATCCGCAGGTGATCCAGGGCTACCTCAACACGGTGTTCTACACGGTCGTCGGCACTCTGATCAGCGTCACGCTGACGATCGCGATCGCGTATCCGATGTCACGCAAGACCTTCGTCGGCCGCAACGTCGCGATGAGCGTGATCCTCTTCACGATGCTCTTCACCGGTGGCCTTGTGCCGACCTATCTGGTGGTCCAGCAACTCGGGATGTTGGACACCCGGTGGGCCCTGATCATCCCGCAGGCGATCGGTGTCTGGCAGGTCATCATCGCGCGAACGTACTTCCGTTCGGCGATCCCGGACGAGCTGGGAGACGCGGCTCAGCTGGACGGCTGCAGTGACCTGCGGTTCCTCTGGTCAGTGGTGATCCCGCTCGCGAAGCCGATGATCGCCGTGGTGGCTTTGACGTACGCGATCTTGCAGTGGAACTCCTATTTCGACGCACTCATCTACCTGAAGAACCCCGATCTGTTCCCGTTGCAGCTCGTGTTGCGCAACGTACTGATCCTCAACACCTTCAGCGGTGGAGCTGTGGACGCATCGCTCGTCCTGGAACGACAGCAGTTGGCCGAGTTGCTCAAGTATTCGCTGATCGTCGTCTCGAGCGTCCCCGTCCTGGCCATCTATCCGTTCGTCGCTCGCTACTTCACCAAGGGAATCCTGATCGGTGCTGTCAAGGGGTGATCCCTTGCTCCACCTGACCCATCGAGGAGAGAGAATGCAAGTCCACCAGAGAGCAACCAAGTACGTGGTGGCCGCGGGGGTCAGCCTGCTTCTTGTAGGAGTCGCCGCCTGCAGCGGAGGATCCGGACAGGGTGATCAGGGTAAACCCCTTCCAGACATCACCGGGAACCCGGCAGTCACCATCAACGTGTTCGCGCCGCAGAGCGCGGAGACGAACCTGGCGACGAACGAGTTCACCAAACGGATGGCGAAGAAGTACAACATCACGTTCAAGTGGCAGACCAGTACGTTCGACGCGGGTCCCGCGAAAGAGAAGCGACAGATCTCGCTGGCAAGCGGCGACTACCCGGACCTCTACATGCTGATTCCGTGGGTCGACCAGTTCACCCCGGCCGAGCTGTTGAAGCTGGGCAATCAGGGCGTCATCCTTCCGCTGAACGAGCTCATCGACAAGTACGCGCCGAACATCAAGAAGGCGCTCGACTCCAATCCCGACTACAAGGAGATGGCTACCGCACCGGACGGCAAGATCTACGGGATGCCGCAGTGGGTCGACTGCTACCACTGCTCCTATCAGGGCAAGCTGTGGATGAACCAGGCCTGGTTGAAGAAGCTCGGCCTTCAGCAGCCCAAGACAACCGAGGACATGCGTGAGGTTCTCCGCGCGTTCAAGACCCGGGATCCGAACGGCAACGGAAAGGCCGATGAGATCCCATTGAGCGCGAGTGTTCGGGATGCCCTCATCCCGTACTTCATGAATTCGTTCATCTACGACCCGCAGGGGACGAGCGGAAACAACAACTCGACGCTCGTACTGGACAACGGCAAGGTCGACATCCAGGCGGACAAGGACGGCTGGAAGGAGGGCCTCGCGTACCTGAACTCGCTCTACAAGGAAGGCCTGATCGACCAGGGCGCGTTCACACAGAACCCGGATGCCCTGCAACGGCAAGGAAACAACGCGAAGGACGTCATCCTCGGTGCGTCGACCGTGCTGCATCTGGGCATCGCCGTGAGCATCGGCGCGGCCGACGGGCGGGACAAGCAGTACGAACCGGTGCCGCCGGTAGCCGGCCCAGGTGGTGCGGCCTTCACTGGGTACAACTTCCCGAGCGCGCCCGGCGCCACGTTCGTCCTGACGAACAAGGCGAGCCCCGAGGTGCAGATCCAGGCGATCAAGCTGCTCGACTACATCTTCACCGACGAGGGCCAGATCAACGGGTTCTTCGGAACCGAAGGCAAGAACTGGGCGAAGCCCAAGCCCGGCGAGATCGCCCTGGACAAGTCCATGGAGCCGGTCTTCCGAGTGATTCCCGCGAAGCCGGGAGCACCACCGGCGAACGCGGGATGGGGCGCCCTGGCGCAGTACAACAACCGGGCGGAGTTCCGGAACTCCGAGTCGATCGCGGCGGACATCTACAGCCAGGAAGGCTACGAACGGCGGCTCTTCGAGGCGACCAAGCTGTACGAGGGCAAGGAGGACGACGCCAAGATCTACCCGTACTGGAAGGTCTGGATCGACCCGGCGCTGGGCAGCGAGGTGTCGACGTTGCAGACGAACCTGGAGAGCTACATCCAGCAGAACGCCCTGCAGTTCATCACCGGCTCCAGAGACATCACCAAGGACTGGGACGCCTACGTCAAGGGACTCGAGGGACTCGGCCTGAAGCGCTACCTCGAGATCCAGCAGACCGCGTACGACAAGGTCGCCAAGTAGGGCTCGCGTCCACCCGTAGCGAGAAATGGTGAGAGGTGCGGCTTAGCCGCACCTCTCACGCGCGCTTCAACAAGTCTGTGACCTGCTGAGTTGTGGTGCACCGCCAGGGACTCGAACCCCGAACCCGCTGATTAAGAGTCAGCTGCGGGTGGTCCAGGTAGTACTTCTGCGTATGTTTCAGAGGCCCACAGTCCATCAGGAGTCCAGCTCAGGCTCCTGAATCCAGTGCCGTCTCGACAGTTCGTGAGAGGGCTGTGAGAGGTGGCCGGCTTCGCAGCCGGCCACCTCGGACCGTGAGGAGTACTCGTACGTGACCGCCTCGGCCCATGACATCGACCTCAAATGTTCGCCTACGAGGCCGCGCCTCGTCGACACCGAGAGGCTCATCCGTTGGTCCACCGCGTTGGCAGTCATCTGCGTGGCAACTGTCGCTGCGATCGTCTCGTACCGCCACGCTTACCACGTCGTTCGCAGCTACGGCGAGGATGGCGTAGCGGCGCGCCTGGTCCCGTTAACTGTGGACGGGCTGATCTATGCCAGCTCAATGGTGATGCTCCATTCCGCGCGACGCGGAACGCCGGTACCTCGGCTCGCGCGCTGGCTGCTGGGGCTCGGCATCGCAGCGACCGTCGCCGCGAACGCGGCGCACGGTCTCGCGCACGGACTCGTCGGCGCGCTCGTCGCGGCGTGGCCCGCACTCGCCCTCGTGGGCTCCTACGAACTGCTGATGCTGATGGTCCGGAACATGGGCCGCGTATCCGCGGTCATACCCGACGCGGTACCTGAGCCCATACTCGACACCGATCCCGACATCGTTCCCGGACCGACCCGGATCGCACTCGTGGTACCCCAGCCGTCGGATCCTCGCGATGAGCTCGAGGTACAGGCTGAGAGCGAGTTCGCCGATGAGCTCGCGATCGGGCGGACACCGACGATCCGAGAGATCCGGTCGAGACTCCGCGTCGGCCAACCCCGTGCCCAGCAGGCCCGGGCGTACCTGTCGTCACTCCTTGCGGACGGCGAGCCAGCGTGACGGACGTGCCGCCCGTCGTTCGGCTGTTCTACGTCGACGACTCGGGGGCCGAGCACACCGGTTGGGTCGTATACGCCTGGATCGAATGCACCGCCGCCGGCTGGCGTGACGGCCTCCTAGACTGGCTCGAGCTCCGCCGCGCCCTGTACGCCGACCACCAGATCCCGGCCGACTACGAGCTCCACGCGACGAAGTTCGTCGGTGGTCGCGGCAACCCGTCGCTCGACCCGGACTGGAACCGGCAGAAGCATCTGCGGAGCCTGGTAGCCGAACAGGCTTTGCAGACGATCGGAGAGTCACGGCACGTCCGCGTCGGCTCAGTGTTCCGTCGTACGAACGCGCGTGGCTTCCAGTATGCCCAGGAAGCTGCCGACCTGTACGCGATGCTCATTCGCCACCTCGACGAACGGCTCTCGAGGGTAGGTGAGCTCGGGTTCGTCATCGTCGACGGTGACGGTCGCGACGCCAGCTACTTCGCACCGCACCGCGCCCTGAGTCTCACCCGCCGGCAAATCCTCGAGGATCCGTTCTTCCAGGACTCGCATCGGTCCCAGTGGGTCCAGATGGCCGACCTCGTCGCCTACGCGGTCTACCAACATCTGCTTCGCCATCCAGGCAAGACCTTCACCTGGCGCTGGTACGAGACCTACCTGCGGACGAACGACGTCAACAAAGGTCCGCTCGCGCTCTAGCCCAGAAAGAAGCTAGACCCGGTTCCCCACGTACGTGGGCCGGGTCCGCAATCACAGATTACCACGCATGCTCACCGACCGGACCTCGAAAAACTTCCTCCGGGTCACTTGCGCGAATCATCGATGTCGTCTAACTTTCTCTGCATCAGACGGAGAAAGTTTCGACGAAAGGAATCCACCATGACGCACTACTTCGAGAGCGGCTTCTCGGTCCGGCAGCCGATGTGGCACGGACTGGGCAACGTGCCCGCCGACTACCCGGGATCGTGGGACGAGGCCCGGCAGCTCGCCGGCCTGGACTTCGAGCCGATCAAGGTCCCCACCTACGAGTACCGCGGCATCGACAGCGCCGGAGACATCGCACACGCACCTGCCGAGGGCGTCATCGGCGACTACTTCGAAGACGAAGCCCGACAGCGGATCGTGCGATCGGACACCGGTGCGACACTCGCCATCGCCAACGGGACGTACGAGCTCATCTCGCACGCGGAAATGGGCGCGGTGGTCGAGGCGATCCTCGACCAGCCGAACGTCAGGTACGAGACCGCAGGCGTCCTCGAGGGCGGCCGCGCGGTGTGGGCGCTCGCACTCCTCGACGAACCGGTCCAGCTGTCGGGACGGCACGCCGAGGACGTCAGCCTGACGCTGCCGTACGTGGCACTGCTGAACCGGCACGACGGAGGGGCAGCATTCCGCGTCGCCTCCACCAGCGTCCGCATCGTCTGCGCGAACACCTGGCGGGCCTCCGAGATCGAGGCCGAGCACACCGGCACCAGCTACAGCTTCCGCCACACCCGCAACTGGCGCGACAAGATCGACGACGCCCGCGAGGTCATCACCGGCGTCCGCCGCGACTTCCGCGCCTACTGCCAGACCGCGACCGAGCTCCTCGGCATCCACATCTCGCCATCGCAGTCCGACCTCTTCATCTCCGAGTTCATCCCGATGCCGCCCGACGGCCTGATCTCTCAGCGAGTGCGGACGAACGTCGAGACCGCCCGCACCTCGATGCGGCGGATCCTCCGCTCAGCCACCACTCAGCACGTCGCGCACACCGCGTTCGGTCTCGTCCAGGCGGCCGGCGAGTACCTCGACCACATCCGTCGGTACCGCACCGCGGAGACCCGGATGAACCGCTCCTTGCTCACTGCCGAGCCGCTCAAGGCCAAGGCCGTCCGCCTCGCCCGCGAGGTCGCCAACGACTAGCCAGGCGCCGACGTCAGCGGAGGTCGCCCCCGACCGGAATTCGGGGGCGACCTCCGTTGCGTAAGAATGGCACCTCCGGCCGACCCGGAGGAGGAAAACCCACATGCCGAGCCCGAAGCAACCCGACCCGACCCCCGAGTACCTAGACATCGCCGCCGTCGCCCAGCTCGCCGGCGTCCAACCCACCACCATCACCCGCTACCGCGGCGGCATGGACCCAACCTTCCCCAAACCCGACATCACCCTCTCCGGCCGCCCCGGCTGGCGCCCTGAAACGATCCAAACCTGGCTCGACAACCGCCCCGGCCAGGGCATGGGCGGTGGCCGCCCGCGCAACCTCGAATGATCACGGCACCATCCGGACATGCCATATCCGAAGACCGAGTCGAGCCTGTACCCGAGGCGAGGCCTATGGCCCTTGTCGTCTCAGCCACGACGCCTACACGGAACGAGTTGCAGGTACAGGCCGAGAACGAGTTTGCCAACGAACTCGCGGTTGGGGTACGCGCCGACTATCCGCGAGATCCGCGCTCGACTCCGCGTGGGTCAGCCATGTGCCCAGCGGGTATGGACGCACCCGCTGTCCGGGTCGAGCCGGCGGAGAACGTCGGCCCCGGTTCATGAGTGGGCCGCCGGGCGCGTGCACGGCGAGGTCGACCACAGCGGCGAGCACCTCGGCGTAGTACGCGGCCGGGCCTTCCTTGGCTAGCGACACCAGGATTATCGCGCGCCGCCGAAAGTATCGAGGTTGGCTTGGAAGAACTCCTCGATGGTCTGGCGTCGTTGGCCGGTGAGGCGTTCGATGGCGTCGGTGTGCTCGTACGCTTCGTCCTGCCAGTTGGCGGCTCCGGCTTCGCGGAAGAGTTGCCAGAGGCTGGTGAGGTGGGCCGCGGCGTGGGGGTTGAGTCCGTGGTCAAGCATGATTTGACGCCAGGTCTCGCTCGGGACGTCGACGTAGTGCAGCGGATGGCCGACGGCTCGTTCGAACACTTCGGTGATCTGCTTGACGCTGACGAACTCGCCGATCAGCCGGTGGAAGCCCGCGGGCTGGATCTCCTTTTGGGCAAGGACTTCGTTCGCGACTCGCGCGACGTCGCCACCGCTCACGAGCGGCAGGACGGTGCTATCGTCGCCGAGTGGAAGGATGAGCTGGTAGCCGTTCTCGCCCGGATGGATGAGCGCGCGGATGTTCTCGTAGAATGCCGTGGCGCGCAGGTGGATAGCGCCGACTCCCGCGTGGTCGAGGACCTGCTCGGACACCCAGTGCTGGCGGAGCCGTGGCGTGCCGGCTTGCGGGTCGGGCGCGAGCTGGGAGACCTCGACGACCTGCTCGACTCCCTCGTACGCGGCGGCGCTGGCGAAGACCGCGGTGGCGTCGAGCAGACCGTCCTGGACGGGGTAGGTGAAGAACGCGCGCCGCACGCCGTGCAGCGCTGGCTGGACGTGCTTGATCTCGCGGAGGTCGCCGACGTACGCCTCGGCGCCTTCCTTGCGTAGCCGAGCGGCCCGGTCGTCGTCCTGGCGGACGAACGCGCGGACCTCCTTGCCCTGGGCGAGCAGCGCGCGGGTGACGAGGTTGCCGGTGGCGCCCTGGACTCCGCCGGCCGCACCGGCGACGAGGATCGTTTCGTTCGACATGGTTTCTTCTTTCGAGATTGTGAGTTGTTTGACGCAACTCAGGCTAGAGGAGTCAGTTTCGTAATGCAACTCTCTTCTGGTACGGTAGTTCGCATGCTTGGTCGGACGTACGAGGATCAGATCTGCTCGATCTCACGCACCCTGGAGGTGGTGGGCGAGCGCTGGACATTGCTGATCGTGCGCGACGTCTTCTTCGGCATCCGCCGCTTCGGCGACCTGCAGACCTCACTCGGGGTGGCGCGCAACGTACTGACCGACCGGCTGAACCGCCTGGTCGAGGACGGCATCGTGGTGCGGGAGCCGTACCAGGAGAACCCGACGCGCTACGAGTACGCCCTGACACCGAAGGGGATGGACCTGCTCCCGGTCCTGCTGTCGATGATGCGCTGGGGCGACAAGCACGCCAGCCCCGCCGCCGGCCCACCCCGTCTGGTCCGCCACGTCGACTGCGGCGGCGAGGTCGAGCAGCAGTTGGCGTGCACGAAATGCGAGCAGCGACTCGACGAGAACGACATCGAGATCCTCCCCGGCCCAGCCCTTACCGCGGCGGCCCGGTGATCATGTGCGTGATCATGAAGGCAAACTGGTGAAATACGACCGCTTCGGCTTCATGATCACGTTCATGATCACGGACTCTCGCGGTCAGGTGGCGCAGCGCGCGAGGATCTCCGACATCGTCCTTTCGCACGTCGCGCCGGTTGCGCCGCACCGTGCTGGTGGTCGTGTTGGCTCTCACCTTTGTGCTGGGGCTGTATCCGTTGCTCGGGACTACCCTGCGAGCGCACCCCGCCGATCGACGCGGATTCGTAAAGGAACCAGAAGAAGTCCCTGACCGATCGCTAGGTGCGTCTGCGGCCCTACGCATGGAGCCGGCGCTCGATCTGTCCGGTGATAGCTGAACCGGCGTCGACGAGGTACATGTGGCCGCCGGTTAGCTCGACGAGTTCGAACGAGGCCGAGGTTGCTTCTTTCCACTCCTCGGTCTCGGCGCGTGAGACGAGGAGGTCGTCCGTTCCCCGAAGTGCCACGATCGGGGCGGGCAGCGGGTCGCGGTGCGTCGGTGCGTAGGCCTCGTGCAGCTCGACGTCGGCGCGCAGGGCGGGGAGCAGCAGCTCGCGCAGCTCGGGTTCGTGCAATCCCTCGTGGCGGTAGCCGGCCAGCTCTTCGACGTGCTCGACGAACTCGTCGTCGCTCAGGTCCTTCGCCCGTTCTACCCGTCGCCGCCAGGGAGCGGGCGAGCCACTGGCGAACAGCCGGACGTCGGTACGACCGTCCTCCACGAGCCGCCACGCGAGCTCGTACCCGAGGACGGCGCCGAGGCTGTGGCCGAAGACGCCGATCGGGCCGTCGTGCTCGATCGCCTTGCTGGCTTGAACGAACAGATCCGCCACGGCGTCAGCCAGCGACGTGTGCGGCTCCTCCTCGATCCGACTCTCGCGCCCAGGGAGCAGCAGTGGCCGGATGTCGAGCGAGCCGACGGACGCACGCCGCCACTGGTGGAACAGGCCGGCGCCGGCGCCCGCGAACGGCAAGCAGAGCAGGACACTCATCGCTTCTCCTTCGAACGTAGCCGCGCCGCGAGCCGGCGGATCGTCGAGCAGGCGAAGACGTCGCGCACGGACAGTTCGAACCCGTCCGCCCGCAGCCGCGCGCAGATCCTCGCCGCGACCACGGAGGTCGCGCCGATCTCGAACAGGTCGTCGTCCAATCCAGCGGGGCCACCGAGCAGCTCATCCCACAAGTCGCCGACCCGGCGCTCGAGAGCGTCCTCGGCAACCGCCAGGACTGGAGTCGCCAACACCAGCGGGCGGGCAACCTTGCGCAGCCGAACGACATCCAGCTTCCCGTTGACCGTCGACGGAAGCGCGTCGACAGCTTGGAACCGGCTCGGCACCAGATGCTCGGGTACAGCCGACCGCACTCCCCGCGCGATCGTCGACTGGTCGGTGCCAGCGCCCAGCACGACGAACGCTTCGAGCCCGCGCGCCACGCCGTCCGCCGCACGGTCGACGAGCACCACGCAGTCCTCGACGCCAGGTTGGTCGAGGACCGCGCGACGAACCTCGGCCAGCTCGATCCGGTGGCCGTGCACCTTGACCTGGTCGTCGCGGCGCCCGAGGTACTCCACCTGCCCGTCGGGGAGGATCCGGCCGAGGTCGCCGCTGGCGTACGCGCGTTCTCCGCGGACACGATCGACGACGAACGCTTCCACGGTCAACGCCGGGTCCGTGTAGCCGTCCGCCAGCCCGGCGCCGCCGATATAGAGCTGGCCAATCGCCCCGTAGGGAAGGGGATTCCCGCTCGGGTCGCGCACCGCGACCCACCAACCGGCCAACGGCCGTCCCACCAGGCCGACCGGGCTGTCAGCGTCGGCAGGGCCGAGATCCTTCATCGTCACATGCACAGTCGTCTCGGTGATGCCGTACAGGTTGACGACGCGGCTGTGCGATGCGGGATGCGATGCATACCAACGGCGCAGGAGGCTCGTGTCGAACGCCTCGCCGCCGAGTAAGACGAGCCTCGGACGCGCGAAGCCGGAGCCCGCTTCGGCGTCCAGCAGCTGACCGAACGCGGTGGGGGTCTGGCTGAGAACGGTCACGTTCTCCCTTGCCAGCAAGGCGAGATGCTCGTCAGGCGAGCGCGACACCCAGTACGGGACCACGACCAGCCGACCACCAGTGAGCAGGCAGCCCCAGATCTCCCAGACGGAGAAGTCGAAAGCCAGTGAGTGGAAGAACGTCCACACGTCGTCCGTTCCGAGACCGAGCCGATCGCGCGTTGCCGCGAGGAGCGCGACAACGTTCCGCTGAGGAACGCGAACGCCCTTCGGTCGCCCCGTCGAGCCCGAGGTGTAGATGACGTACGCCAGCCCCGGCGCGAGCTGTCGCGGCGCCGCCGTCGGAACGCCGTCCAGGTCGGCCCCATCCGTCACCAGCGTGGCGACCCCGGCGTCCGCGCATACCCACTCGACCCGCGCACGTGGTGCCCGCACGTCGATGGGGACGTACGCACAACCCGCACGCAGGATCGCCAACAGCACGACGACCAGCTCGACCGACGGCTCGAGCGAGACCGCGACGAGCGAGCCCGGCGACACGGACGATCGCAGCTCCTCCGCCATCGTCTCGCTTCGCTTGGCCAGCTCTGCGTAACTGATCGCGGTGTCGGCGTCCGTCACCGCGATCGCGTCGGGCCATTCCGCGGCGACCCGCAGCACCTCAGCCGCGAGCCCGGTGTCCGCCACGTCCAACCCCGGCGTCTCGACGAACGCGTCCCCACCCAAGTCGATGCGTGCGACCCGAACGTCGGCCGACGACGCTACGAGCTGATCGCGGGCGCGATCGACGGCGTCTGCGAAGCGCTCGGCCACCTCCAGGTCGAGCTCGTCTCGGTCGAACCAGTACGACACCGCGGACCCGTGCCACAGCACGGTGAACGGACGTGGCGGTGACTGGAACGGCAGCTCCCGTTCGCTCCCGCCGAACCACACGCAGGTGTCGGCGTCGAGCCACGGCTCGCCGCGATCGCGAAGGGTGGACGTCCACGCGAGATGTTCACCGACGGTCGTGGCCGCGGGTACGTCACCACGAAACCTCCACAGCACAAGGATGAACGCTGCCCACCAGACCTCGTCGGACCCGCGTGCGCGGGGCCCGAGCACCGCGTGGCCACGGCCACGCCGCACCGCGCCTCGGGCCCAAGACGGTAGGCGGCAACCCTCGGAGGACACCTGTTCGCCACGCGTCACGACGACCTGCTCGACCACGCCGTCCGCGTAGCGCAACAGCACGGAACGTTCGCAGGCGGCGCTGGCGCCGAGCGGCCGCTCCAGCTCACGGATCCGCCACGCCTCGGCCGCCGGAGCGAACGACTCACACGGCACGTCGACCGACCAGGGTCCCCCGGCGTCGACCGGTGCCACGCGAAGGCTCGCCGAGCACGCCACACCCAACGCGACCGATGCGGCATCGCGCACCGGCACGTCTCGCCAACCAGACCAATCAGACGGCCGCATAGCCACCGTCCACCATCACCACGCTGCCGGTGACGTGGTGAGAGTCGTCACCCGCGAGCCACGCGACCGCGCTGGCGACGTCCGATGGTTCGGCGAGTGCCCGCGACGGTTGGCCGCCCGCGAACGTTCCCTCGTAGTCGCCCCCGGCGACCTCGAGCGAGCGCGCGATCTCACGCAGCATCACGCCCTCGCCATCGACGGTGTCGCGCACCGAGCCCGGGCAGACCGCGTTGACCCGAACCCCTGCCTCCGCGTAGTCGAGCGCCGCGGCCTTGGTGAGCCCGATCAGCGCGTGCTTTGCGGCGACGTACGGCGCGAACCGCGGATAGCCCACCACACCGGCCGTCGACGCCACGTTGACCACCGATCCCCGCGACTCGAGCAGCAACGGCATCGCCGCCCGCAGCATCCGCCAGCTGCCGTGCAGGTCGACGTCCACGACCGCGGACCACTCCGCCTCACTGAACGCGTGCACGGCCTTGCCCGACGGCGAGACCACGCCCGCGTTGTTCACAAGGACGTCGAGTCTGCCGAACCGTTCGCGGGTCGCCTCCACCGCGTACTCGACGTCGCCAGGATCCCGGACGTCGCCGACGACCGACAGCGTCGCGACGCCGGCCTCCCGGCACAGCGACGCGCTCCGTTCGAGCTGTGCGAGAGTCCCCAGCGGATAGGGGATCTCGGGCAGGTCCTTGCAGACGTCGAGCAGGACGACGTCCATCCCGTCGGCGGCGAGCCGGATCGCGCACGCTCGCCCGATCCCGCGTGCGGCACCCGTGACCAGCGCGACCCTGCCCGACGGGATCGCCGTCACGAGACGTGGCCCTCGGACTCGGCGATCAGGCTGGACGGCCGCAGGTCGGTCCAGTGCTCGTCGATGTAGTCCAGGCAGTCCTGGCGGCTCGCGGCGCCATGGACGATCTGCCAGCCTTCGGGTACGTCGATCGCCGCAGGCCACAGCGAGTGCTGGCCCTCCGTGTTGCGCAGAACGTGGTAGCTCGCGTTCTCGTCCTCGAACGGGTTCGTCATCGCTCCTCCTCGCCAGCAAGTGCCCTGTCGATGTGCGCCGCGACGATCGGCCCGATCTCGGCGAGCGCGTCCGGTCGCATCAGATCGTCGTGTCCGCTGGATACCTGGTAGGTCGCGACACCGTCCACGTACGGCTCCCAAGCGAGCGCGTCGTAGCCATGTCCCGTCGCGCGAACATGGAGCAGCTCGCCCGCGTACCGCTCCCTCACCTCGTGCGTGGCCGCCGCCCGCGCGTTCGCCGCGTGGACGGTCGCGAGGACATCGGCCGGTGCGGCGCCCGCGAGCTCGGGCGGGGCGGCCTCGACGTCCACGCGGACGTTGGGATAGCTGTCGAGCATCGCGAGCAGGGCGACCCGCTCACCCGCGGCTTGCAGCCGCAACGCCATCCCGTGCGCGACGAGCCCGCCGAGCGACCAGCCGAGCAGCAGATAGGGCCCGGTCGGCGCCACGCGCCGGATGGCGTCGACGTACGCGTCGGCCAGATCGTCAACGCTGCTGGGAGAACTCGGTCCGGAGAGTCCAGGCGACTGGAGCGCGTAGATGCGCCGGTCGACGTATCGCGCCAGACCGGCGTACGACCAGCCGAGACCGGAGACCGGGTGCACGCAGAACAGCGGCGGGCCGTCGCCGGTGCGCCGGATCGGGAGCAGGACGTCGAGGTCGCCGCCGGTGCCAGCGCTGTCGAGCGCGGCCAGTCCGGCGACCGTCGGCCGCTCGAACAGGTGCCGGACGCCGAGGTCGGTGCCCAGCGCGTCGTTGAGCCGGCTCACGAGCCGGACCGCCGCGAGCGACGAGCCGCCGAACTCGAAGTAGTCCGCGTCGGGATCGACCGCGCGGACGCCCAGCGACGCCGCGAACAGCTCCGCGACGACCACCTCACGCGCGGACCGCGCGGGCCCGACCTCGCCTACCCCTTCGGGTTCGGGCGCCGGCAAAGCGGTCCGGTCGACCTTTCCGTTCGGCGATAGTGGCAGCGCGTCGAGAGCGACGAACGTCGCCGGCACGAGGTGGCTTGGGAGTCGGACCGCGAGCGAGCGGCGCAGCGCGGTCGGGTCGAACGGCGCCGAGTCCGCAGGAACGACATACGCCACCAGCCGGGGCTCAGACTGGTCGGTGCGGAGCACCACCGCCGTCTGGGCGACGGCCGGCTCCGCCCCGAGCGCGGCCTCGATCTCGCCGAGCTCGATGCGGAAGCCGCGCAGCTTGACCTGCTCGTCGCTTCGTCCGACGAAATGCAGGGCTCCGTGCCGGTCCCAGCGCACGAGGTCGCCGGCGCGGTACATCCTCCGCCCTGGTGGGCCGAACGGACACGCGACGAACCGTTCGGACGTCGTCCCGGGCCGGTCGAGATAGCCGCGAGCGAGCCCGGGACCGGCGAGGTAGAGCTCGCCCACGACACCGGGTGGGATTGGACGCAGGCCGGCGTCGAGCACATACACCCGCTTGTCCGCCACCGGGCGGCCGATCGTCGGAGCGTCGCCCGGCGCGAGTCGGTCGCTGATCG
Source organism: Tenggerimyces flavus (assembly GCF_016907715.1). Lineage (NCBI taxonomy): Bacteria > Bacillati > Actinomycetota > Actinomycetes > Propionibacteriales > Nocardioidaceae > Tenggerimyces > Tenggerimyces flavus. Next base: position 7,065,270 of record NZ_JAFBCM010000001.1, read on the forward strand.
TCGCGCAGATCGTCGCCTCGGTCGGCCCGTAGGCGTTGGCCATCGCGACCCGTCCGCTCCACACGTCGGCCAGGTCGGGCCGGAGTGCATCGCCCGCAGCGACGATCCACCGTAGGGACGGCAGCTCCTCGCGCGAAGACAGCTCGGCCAGGGCGGCGGGAGGCAGTGTCACATGCGTGACTCCGTACCTCCGCACGGTCTCCGCCAGCGGGCGGCTCGGCAACAGGTCGGGCTCTTCGGCGACGACGAGCCGCGCGCCGGCGCCGAAGGTCAGGCAGAGGTCCCAGAACGCCGCGTCGAAGCTCGGCGACGCGAACTGCAGCACCCGGCTGTCCGCGCCGATCTCCAACTGCTCGCCCATGTACGCGGCGAGCTCCTCAACCCCGGCGTGCGTCACGACGACGCCCTTGGGTCGGCCAGTGGACCCAGAAGTGTAGATCACGTACGCGGGATGCTCGGGCCGCAGGCCCACCTCCGGAGGCGTCTCGGGATACGCCTCCGCCAGGACCGCGTCCTCAAGGCGCAGAACCAAGCTCGGCTGCGAATCCTCCAGCAGGTAAGCAATCCGGGACGCTGGGTAGGCGGGATCGACGGGAATGTACGCGCCGCCGGCCTTGAGGATCGCGAGCGTGGCGACGACGAGCTCGATCGACCTCGGCAGCACGACCGCGACGCGTTGCTCCGGGCCGACACCGCGCGAGACGAGGTGGTGCGCGAGCCGGTTCGCGCGTCGGTCGAGCTCGGCGTAGTCGAGCGTGACGTCGCCGGCGGTGAGCGCGGGCGCGTCCGGCGTCCGTGCGACGCGCTCCGCGAACAGCTCGACGAACGTGGACTTCGCGCCGTCCGACAGTTGGCCGCTCCAGTCGTCCAGGAGGCGGTCGCGTTCGCCGGGCAGGAGTACGTCGACCGATCCGATCGGCGCGTGCGGATCGGCCGCGACCGCGTCCAGCACGCGGAGGAACCGTTCGACGAGCTCGGCGCCGGTCGCCGGATCGAACAGGTCCGCGTTGTACCCGAACCGTCCGTGGATTCCGGCCGCCGCACCGACGTCGGTGAGCTGCTCGGTGAGTTCGAACTCCAGGTCGAACATCGCGGCGTCGGAGTGCAGCGCAACCGGCGTGGATCGCAGGCCGGGCAGCACGACCCTGCCCTCGGCGTTGTTCTGCAGCACGAACATCACCTGGAACAGGGGGTGTCTGGCCAACGTGCGTTGCGGTTTGAGAGCCTCGACGAGACTCTCGAACGGCACGTCCTGATGTGCGTACGCGTCCAGCGTGGCCGGCGTGGCGCGGCGCAGGAGTTCGCTGAACGTCGGGTCGCCGGAGGTGTCGGTCCGTAGCACGAGGGTGTTGACGAAGAAGCCGACCAGGTCGTCGAGCGCCTCGTCGGTGCGTCCCGCGATCGGCGTGCCGACGAGGATGTCCGTCCCGGCGCCGAGCCGGGTGAGCAGCGTGGCCAGTGCGGTGTTCAGCACGATGAACGGCGTCGTGTCGTGCTCGCGGGCGAGCCGCCGCAGCGTCGCGTGGGTACCGGCAGGCACCACGAACTCCAGGTTGCCGCCGCGGTAGCCGAACTCCGCGGGGCGAGGCCGGTCGGCGGGCAGGGCCAGCCCCTCGGGCAGGCCGGCGAGCGCCTTGCGCCAGTACGCGAGCTGGCGCGCGAGCTCGCTGCCCGGGTCGTGCTCGTCGCCGAGCTCGGAGCGTTGCCAGAGCGTGTAGTCGAGGTAGGACACCGGCAGCGGGCGGAACGAGGGCGCCCGGTCGTCCATGCGCGCCGCGTACGCCGCCGCGAGGTCCGCGGTGAACGGAGCAAGCGACCATCCGTCGACCGCGATGTGGTGGAACACGACCAGCAGCACGTGTTGCCCGTCCGGCAGCGCGAACAGCCGAGCGCGGAACGGAACGTCGGTCGTGAGGTCGAAGCCGCACGCCTTCTCGGCATTCAAGGCGTCGGACAACGCAGGCTCTGTGATCTCCTCCATCGCGAGGATTTCGCCGTCGAGCGGCCGGACCACCTGGACGGGCTCGCCGGCGACCTCCGGAAAGACCGTGCGCAGAGCATCGTGGCGGTCGACCACGTCACGGATCGCGGCCGCGAGCGCGGAACGGTCGAGCTGGCCCTCGAGCCGCGTCGCGTAGGACACGTTGTACGCCGCCTGAGCGGCCGGCAGTCGGTTGAGGAACCACTGGCGGCGTTGGGCGAACGACAACGGGACCTCCGCCGGCCGCGGCATCGGACGCAGCGGAGCCCGCGTCGTTGTGGTGCTCGCGACCAGCGTGGCCTGTGCGGCGACGGTCGGCGAGTCGAAGACACTGCGCACGCCGAGCTCGACCCCCAGCACCGAGCGGATGCGCGACACGAGCCGGGTGGCGGTCAGGGAATGGCCACCCAGCTCGAAGAAGTCGTCCTCGACGCCGATGCGTTCGATCCCGAGGAGCTGCGACCACAGCGAGGCGATCGCCTCCTCGGTCGGCGTGCGCGGCGCGACGAGGTCGCCCGTCCGCCTGTCGGGAGGAGCGGGGAGCGCCTTGCGGTCGACCTTGCCGTTCGGCATGAGCGGCAGCGCGTCGACCACGACGATCGCCGACGGGACCATGTAGTCGGGCAGCTCTGTCGAAGCGTGCCGGTGAAGGTCCGCGGTGCTCGCGGCGGTGGCGACGTACGCGACGAGCCGCTTGTCGCCGGGGGCGTCCTCCCGCGCGACCACGACGACCTCACGGACTTCGGGATGCCGCTGCAGAACGGCCTCGATCTCACCGAGCTCGATGCGGAAGCCGCGCACCTTCACCTGCTGGTCGCTGCGCCCGAGGAAGTGGATCTCGCCGTGCCAGTCCCAGCGGACGAGGTCACCTGTGCGGTACATGCGGCCGCCCGGCGCACCGTACGGGCAAGCGACGAACCGCTCTGCCGAGAGCCGGCGACGCCCGACGTACCCGCGGGCGACGCCAGTGCCGGCGACGTACAGCTCGCCCGGCACGCCGACGGGCACCGGCCGGAGCAACCGGTCGAGCACGTAGACGCGTGTGTTCCCGGTCGGCTTGCCGATCGGCACCGGAGCGCCGGGCTGCCGGTCGAGCGGAACGAGGCTCGCGGTCGCGAACGTCGTCGTCTCGGTCGGCCCGTACACGTGGAAGGTTCGGGTGTTCCGCATGGTCTCCACCACGCGGTCGACGATCGTCACCGACACGGCTTCGCCGCCGAACCACACCTCCTCCAGCCGGTCGAGCACGTCGGGCGCCTCCTCGACGAGGAGGTTGAACAGCGGCGTGATGATGAACATGCCGGTCGGCTCGTACTCGTCCATCAGCGCACGGAGGCCGTCGGCGTCGAGGGTCTCGCCGGGGGCGAGGATCAGGTGCCCGCCCTGGAGCAGCGGGACCCACATCTCGTACGTGGACGGGTCGAACGCATGGGCGGAGTGCATGACCACGCGACGGTGCCGACCGGAGGTGAACGCCGGGTCGGCCGCCAGCTCGACCACGTTGGCGTCGGTGACGGCGACGCCCTTCGGCGTGCCTGTCGTTCCCGACGTGTAGATGACGTACGCGAGCTGGTCGCGCGCACGTTCGACCTCGACAGGTTCGTCGGGATAGCCGTCGAGCCAGTCGCCGCCGGCGACGATCGTGTGCGGGCAGCCCGTCATGCCGTCGGGCAACACGGTTCGGTCGGTGACGAGGACGGGCGCCGCGACGTCGTCGACGATCCAGTTCAACCGATCTGGTGGATAGCGGTGGTGCAGCGGGACGTACGTGCCGCCGGCCTTCAACGTCCCGAGCACCGCGACGAGCAGCTCGATCGAACGGTCGAGGTAGATGGCGACCGGAGTCTCGCGGCCCACGCCGAGGCCACGCAGCCGGTGCGCGAGCCGGTTCGCCGCCCGGTCGAGCTCGGCGTAGGTCAGCGTCGTGCCCAGGTGGGAGATCGCGGGTGCGGACGGGATCGCCCGGGCGTGCGACTCGACCAACGCGGTGACGGAGGCGTGCGGGACTCGTGCGGCGGTGTCGTTCCACGCGTCGAGGATCCGTTCGGCCTCGCCGGGCAGGAGGACGTCGAGGTCCTCGAGGCGGACGTCGGGACGGTCGGCGACCGTACGGAGGACGACGAGGAAGCGCGCGACGAGCTCGCGGGCGGTCGCTTCGTCGAACAGGTCCGCGCTGTAGCCGAGCCGGCCCGACAGGCCTGCGGGCTCGCCGTCGGCGGCGACGTTCTCGGCGAGGTCGAACTCCAGGTCGAACCGCGCGACGTCGAGGTCGACCTGGACGACGTCGCTCCGCAGATCCGGGAGGGTGAGGGCGGCGTCAACGTTGTTCTGCAACGCGAGCAGCACCTGGAACAGCGGGTGCCGGGACGGGGAACGATGCGGGTTGATCCGCTCGACCACACGCTCGAACGGCACGTCCTGATGGGCGTACGCGTCCAGCGTGGTGGCGACGACCCGGCGCAGCAGCTCGTCGAACGTCGGCTCGCCCGATGTGTCGACCCGAACCACGAGTGTGTTGACGAAGAATCCCACGAGCTCGTCCAGCGCCTCGTCGTCACGACCAGCGACGGGAACGCCGAGGGGAAGGTCGGTACCGGCACCGAGCCTCGCGAGCAGGGCGGCGAGGGCGGCGTGCAGCACCATGAACAGCGTCGCGTCGCGTTCGCGGGCGACGCGTCCGAGCGCGGCATGGGTGGCGGCGTCGAGCTCGAACGCGACGTTGCCGCCGCGATGGCTCGGCTCGACGGGTCGCGGTCGGTCCGTCGGCAGCTCGAGCTCGTCCGGCAGGCCGGCCAGCGCGCTCTGCCAGTAGGCCAGCTGCTGGGCGATGCGGCTGCCCGGATCGTCCTCGTCACCGAGGACCTTCTGTTGCCAGAGGGTGAAGTCGGCGTACTGCACCGGGAGCGGGGCGAAGGATGGTGCCTCGCCTCGGACACGGGTGGCGTACGCCTCGCTGAGGTCACGGACGAACGGCAACGTCGACCAGCCGTCCGTGGCGATGTGATTGGTGACGAGCAGCAGCACGTGCTCGGTCGCCGACTGAGCGAACAGCCAAGCACGGAAGGGAATCTCGCGCGCGAGATCGAAGCCGCGCATGGCGTACTCGCGGAGGCGGTCGTCGCCGTCGACGAGGGTCAGCACGGGACCGACCGACTGGGCGTCGAGGATGACTTGGCGCGGCACACCGTCCACGTCGGGAAAGACCGTGCGCAGGCTCTCGTGCCTGCGAAGCACATCGCGCAGCGCCTCGTCCAGCGCCGTACGGTCGAGCTCGCCTGAGAGACGGACGGCGTCGGCGACGTTGTACAGCCCACCGGCGGGTTCCCAGTCGTTCAGGAAGCGCAACCGTTGTTGAGCAGGTGACAACGGTACGACCTCGGGGCGTGGCACCGCCCGCAACGCCGGGCGGTCGTCGACCGCCGCGTGCTTGAGGTGGGCGGCGAACCCGGCGACGGTGGGAGCCTCGAACAGGCCGCGCAGACCAAGCTCCGCACCGAGCGCCGACCTGAGGCGCGACACGACGCGCGTCGCGGTCAGGGAGTGCCCGCCGAGCTCGAAGAAGTCGTCGAACGCCCCGACTCGTTCGACGCCGAGGACGCGTGCCCAGACGCCGGCGACGAGCTCCTCCACTGGCGACCGCGGCGGAACGAACGCGTCGTCAAGCTCGCGTTGACGGTCACCCGGAGCGGGCAGCGCGTCGCGGTCGAGCTTGCCGTTCGCGGTGAGCGGCAAGGACTCCAGGAGCAAGAACGCGGCCGGCACCAAGTAGTCCGGCAGGGTCGCGGCGACGTGCCGACGGAGCTCGGCTGCGGTCGCGTCTGCCGCGACGTAGGCGACCAGGGATCGGTCGCCCGTCTCGTCGCGTACGGCCAGGACCGAGGCCTGCCGCACGTGCGGGTGCCGCGCCAGCGTCGCCTCGACCTCACCGGGCTCGACCCGGATGCCGCGGATCTTCACCTGGTCGTCGACGCGGCCGAGGAACTCCAGCTGGCCGTCCGCACGCCACCGGACGAGGTCGCCGGTGCGGTACATCCGCTGTCCAGGTTGGCCGAACGGGCAGGCGACGAACCGTTGCGCGGTCAGGCCGGGCTGGTCGAGGTAGCCGCGCGCCAGGCCCGCGCCGGAGACGTACAGCTCACCTGGAACGCCGACCGGCACCAGCCGCAGCGACCCATCGAGCACGTACACGTGCTTGCCGCCGACGGGCCGGCCGATCGGCGTGGCCTTGCCGGGCCCGAGGAGATCGTCGCTCATCGTCGTGCAGACGGTGACCTCGCTCGGCCCGTACGAGTTGATCATCGTGCGACCAGGTGCCCAGCGCTCGATCAGCGCGGGCGGGCTGGCGTCGCCGCCGACGCTGATCGTCCGCACCGACGCGAGGCTGTCCGGCGGCATCGCCGCGAGCGCCGCGGGCGTGAGGTCCATGTGCGTGATGCCGTGCCGCGTGACGAGGTCGGCGAACGCCTCGCCGGGCAGGATGTCCTCGCGACCGGCGAGCACGAGCGTCGACCCAGTCGAGAACACGATGCAGAGCTCGGAGATGTGCCCGTCGAAGCTGAGCGACGAGATCTGCAGTGTCCGGCTGACCGCGGTCGCTCGGTGGTAGGCGACCTTGGTCACCGCGTGCGTGGGAAGGCCCTCATGGGTCAGCGCGACGCCCTTCGGCCGGCCGGTCGAGCCCGACGTGTACAGCACGCAGAGGAGGTGCTTAGCCGACAGCGGCACCACGCGGTCGGCGTCGGTGAGGTCGGTGCCTTGGAGCGTGGCGAGCTCGGCCACCACTGCCGGGTCGTCGAGGACGAGCAGCGGCACCTCACCCGCCGGGCACGCTGGCGCTGTCGCGCGGGTCGTCAGCAGAACGGTCGGCCTGGCCTCGTCGAGCACCGACCCGATCCGTTCGGCCGGATGGCTCAGCTCCAACGGCAGGTACGCGGCGCCGGCCTTGAGCACTCCGACGAGGGCGATCACCGTATCGAACGAGCGCGGCAGGGCCAACGCGACGAGCTGGTCGGGACCGATGCCGCGGCGCACAAGAGCGCGGGCGAGCTGGTTCGCGCGGCGGTCGAGTTCGGCGTAGGAGAGGTCCTCCTCGCCGTGGACGAGGGCGGTGGCGTCCGGTGTGAGTGCGGCCTGCCGTTCGAGCAGTGCGTGGATCGAGCCTACGCCGGCGAGATCGACCTGAGCTCCGCTCCACTCCTCGAGCAGGCTCCGGTGCTCGTCCTCCGACAGAAGCTCGAGCCGTTCGACCGGTGTGTCCGGGTGGGCGGCCGCCTGCTCGAACAGGCGGACGAGCCGGTCGACCAGGCCGCGGACGGTCGCCGCGTCGAACAGGTCGACGGCGAAGTTCATCGCGCACGCCACGCCGGCCGGCGTTCCGTCGTCGGCGCGCAGGTCGGCGACCTCCCAGGCGAGGTCGAACTTCGCCGTACCGGCGTTCATCGGCTCGAACGCGCACCCGAGGTCGCCGAGCGCCGGAAGCTCGTCGTCGACCGAGGTGATCATGACCTGGAACAGCGGGTTGCGCGACAGTGAGCGGGCTGGGTCGAGTGCCTCGACGAGCCGCTCGAACGGCAGCTCGGAGTTCGCGTACGCCGCGGCGTCGGCGTCCCGGACCCTCCGCACCAGCTCGCGGAATGTCGGGTCGCCGGACGTGTCGGTCCGCAGCACGATCGTGTTGACGAAGAAGCCGACGAGATCGTCGAGTGCCTCGTCGGTGCGGCCGCCGATCGGCGTGCCGATGGGCAGGTCGGCGCCGGCGCCGGAACGAGACAGCAGCAACGCGAAGCCGGCCTGCAGCACCATGAAAAACGTCGAGCCCTCGGACATGGCCAGGTCCGCCAGGCGGCCGTGCAGCTCCGGGCTCAGGCTGAACCGCACCGTGTCGCCGCGATGGGACGGGACGGCCGGACGGGCGCGGTCGGTCGGGAGCTCGAGCTCGTCCGGGATCCCGGTCAGGGTCGACGTCCAGAACGCGAGCTGGCGCGACATCGGGCTGTCCGGATCGGCCTCGTCGCCGAGCAGCTCGCGCTGCCAGAGCGCGTAGTCGGCGTACTGCACCGGCAGCGGAGCGAGGTCGGGCTTCGTCCCCGCGCAGCGCGCGGTATAGGCGTGGGACAGGTCGCGGACCAGCGGGTTCATCGACAGGTTGTCACCGCAGATGTGGTGCAGCAACAGCAGCAGGACGTGCTCGTCTTGGCCGAGGACGAACAGCGTGGCCCGTATCGGCAGCTCGGTCGCGAGGTCGAAGCCATGGTTGGACGCCGCCGCGAGCGCGTCGCCGAGGCGTTCTTCCGTCGTGTCGACGACCTCGAGGTCCGGGGTGACCTCCGCCGGCAGCACCACCTGGTGCGGGTCGCCGTCGGCGTCGCGGTAGATCGTGCGCAGGCTCTCGTGCCGCCGGACCAGGTCGTCGATCGCCAGCCCGAGCGCGTCCCTCCGGAGGTGGCCCTCGAGCCGGAGCGCTACCGGGAGGTTGTACTCGGTCGAGTCGCTAGACAGCTGGTCGAGGAACCACAGCCGGAGCTGGGCGAACGACAGCGGCACGCGCTCCGGCCGGGCCCTCGGTGCGAGGACCGGCTGCGCGGCGGAAACGGTCCGCGCCGGCAGCCGCTTGACCAGCCGGGCGACGGTGGGCGCCGCGAACAACGTCCGCAGGCTGAGGTCGACGCCGAGCGCCGTACGGATCCGCGCGACCGCGCGCGCAGCAGTCAGCGACAGTCCGCCGAGCTCGAAGAAGTCGTCGTCGACACCGACCCGTTCGACCCCGAGCAGGTCCGCCCAGATCTCGGCGATGATCTCCCCCGCCGATGAGCGCGGTGCCTCGTACGCCGTCGGACGACCCGGGTCGGGGTCGGTAACGAGCGGCTCGTTCGGCAGTGACATCCCCGAACCTGCCTTTCGCCAGCCAGCAGATCCCCCTGATCACCCTGACCGTTCGTGCGTACTCTGACCCACGGTATCCAGCGTTGGAAACTTCGACGGTTCGACGACCGACCGATCCAGGACACGGAGGCGCGCCAGGTGCGGTGGGAAGGGGACGGCGTCTGGCGAGACCGCGACTTCCGGATCTTCTTCGTCGGGCATGCCCTGTCGTTCGTCGGCGTTCAGGTCGGCGCGGTCGCGCTGCCGCTCGTCGCGTTGCTCACCCTGGGCTCGTCGGAGGCCGAGGTCGGCCTGTTGCAGGCGTGCGCGAAGCTGCCGTACCTCGGTATCCCGCTGCTCGCGGGTGTATACGTCGACCGTCGGCGCAAGCGGCCGGTGATGATCCGGGCGAACGCGGTGCGTGCCGCCGCCCTGCTCGCCATCCCGATCATCGGCTGGTGGGGCGGGCTGTCGTTGCCGCTGCTCTGCGTCCTCGCGGTCGTCGTGGGCACGTGCGCGATGGTGTTCGAGGTCGCCGAGCTGGCGTACGTGCCGTCGCTTGTCGGCCGCGACCGGCTGACCTCGGCGAACTCGGCGACAGTGGCAAGTATCGGCGCCGCCGACCTCGGCGGACCGGGACTCGGCGGGGTGCTCGTCCAGGTGCTCGGGCCAGCGTGGACGGTCGGAGCGAATGGCCTGACCTGCCTGCTGTCGGTGTTGACGCTAAGCCGCCTTCGGCACGTCGAGACGTCACCACCACCGCGCGAGCGTCGGGACCTGTGGGCGGAGCTCGTCGAAGGGCTCCGTGCGGTGCTTGACGAGGCGCGAATGCGTGGCATCGCGTTCCAAGGGCTGGTGTTCAACCTGTTCCACCAGGGCTTCCTGGTGTCGTTCCTGCTGCTCGCCGTCGGTGCTGGTGGTGTCGGGCCAGGGTGGTACGGGCTCCTGCTCGGCATCGACGGCGGCGGGGCGATGGTCGGGGCGGCGCTCACTCGCCGATGGGCGGCCCGCCTCGGGTACGGGCGGGCGTTCCTCACTGGAGCTCTGCTCGGGACCGTCCCGTGCGTGGCTGTCCCGCTCCTCGCGGCCGCCCCGGATCCGTGGCGGCTGGGCGCGTGGGTGGTGCTGTTCGGCATCGCCGGGTTCGGGACCGGGATGATCCTCGTGATCGGCTTCACGTTGCGCCAAGCCTTCACCCCGGATCACCTGCTCGGGCGAATGAACGCGAGCATGCGGCAGCTGCTCTACGCCGGCATCCCGGTCGGCGCCGCAGGCGCCGGCCTGCTGGCCAGCGCGATCGGAGCGCGGCTGACGGTGCTGGTCAGCGCGGTGGGCCTGGTCACGTCCGTGCCGTTCGTGCTCCGACTCGTCTCGCTGGGGGAGCTGCCACATCCGGACGCTTCACAACGTTGAAACAGCTCTGTGCTTACCATCCCTGAAGGGGCGAGGCGAGAGTTGCTACGGATCGGCGTATCCCTGCCGGGGAGGGAGGTGAGATCCAATGGCCGCGAACCTCAAGAAGACCGCCATCCGCACCGCAAAGGTCGCTACGGGCGGTGCCATCTCGATGAACGGTGCCATTTCCATGAACGGTGCCATCTCGATGAACGGCGCCATCTCGATGAACAAGCCGAAGTGACGTCCGTTCACTCTGGTCGCTGTTCGGCCGCCGTCGTCGCGCGGCGGTCGGGCAGCGTGACCCTCGGGGGTGTGCCTTGCGACTCGTCCTCGCGTCGATGCCCTGGCAGGCGCTGCATCGGCCGTCGTTGCCCATCGGCATCCTGCACGCGCTGGTCGCGCGGGACTGCCCGGACGTGGACGTCGTGGAGTTCCACGGCGGGCTCCGCTGGGCGGAGTACGTGTACGACCGGTGGCCCGAACCGGAGGCCGTCGCCCAGCTGAGCAAGGTCGCCGAGGACGGTGTGTTCCACGGTCTCGGCGAACTGGTGTTCGCGAGCGAGCTACGCGACGACCCGGCCTGGCGGCTCGACGAGCTCGCCGACGCCGCGCGCCGGGCGGACGTCGACGTCGATGCCGTCCGGTTCATGCGCTCCTGCGCTGAGGACTACGTCGGCGCGGCCGCCGAGGCGCTGCTGGCGGTCGACCCCGACCTCGTCGGGTTGACGACGACGTTCATGCAGAACCTCCCGAGCCTCGCGTTGGCGCGCCGCCTGAAGCAGCTGCGTCCGAGCGTGCGCGTCGTGCTCGGCGGGGCCAACTGCGAGGGTCCGATGGGGCACGCGGTGCATCGCAACCATCCGTACGTCGACTACGTCGTCCGCGGGGAGGCGGAGGAGGTGTTTCCCCTCCTGCTGCGGCGGATCCGCTCTGGCGAGTCTGTTGTCGAGCTGCCTGGTGTGTGCTGGTGGGACGGTAGCCGTTCGGTCGCCAACCCGGTCGCCAGGCACAGCGTTCCGCCCGCGGTCCTGTGCGCGCCCGACTACGACGGCTGGCAGGAGGTGTTGGAGGCCTCGCCGCTGCGGGAGTTCCTCTCCCCGGAGCTGGTGCTCGAGTCTGCGCGCGGCTGCTGGTGGGGGGAGAAGCACCACTGCACATTCTGTGGTCTGAACGGCGCGATGATGGCGTTCCGAAGCAAGCCGGCCGCGACGTTCTGGGCCGAACTCTCGAGTCTGGTCGAACGGCACCAGATCCTCGACGTCTCGGTGGTCGACAACATCCTCGACATGGGCTACTTCAGCAGCCTGCTACCGCTGATGACCGAGGCCGACTGGGATCTGCGGGTGCACTACGAGGTCAAGTCGAACCTCCGCGCGACGCAGATCGCCGACCTCGCCGCCGCCGGGATCGTCGTCGTGCAGCCGGGCATCGAGAGCCTGAACGCGCGGGTGCTCGATCTCATGGACAAGGGCGTGACGGGCGCGGCGAACGTGCAGACACTGCGCGAGTGCGAGGACCACTCGCTGACTGTCGAATGGAACTATCTGTACGGCTTCCCGGGCGAACTCGCCTCCGACTACCGCGGCGTGCTCGACCAGCTGCCCGCCCTCGTTCACCTGCAGCCGCCTGGCGGCGCCTCTCGGATCGTGCTGGAGCGCTTCAGCCCGTACTTCGAGCGGCCCGAGCTCGGCTTCGCGCGGCGTGAGCCGATGGGGTTCTACCAGCAGGCGTACGACCTTCCGCGTGCCGAGCTGGACGATCTCGCGTACTTCTTCGGTTGTGACGACGCCGGGATCGACGACCAGCTTGCCGGCGAGCTGGCGGCCACGATCTCCCAGTGGCGGCGGCTGTATCCGTCGTCCTCGCTTACCGCGCGCACGGACGGCGGCGCCGACCTCGTCATCGAGGACCGCCGTGCGGGATGGGCCGCGAGCGAGCACCGGCTCGGCGGCTGGCAGGCCGCGGCGTACCGTTCGCTCGACCGCCGCGCCTCGCCGGAAGGACTGCGCCGCCGGCTGGAGCGGGACGGTGTCGGTGTCTCGGTCGATGTCCTGGTCGACTGGTTGCGCGCGCTGCTCGTTGACGGGCTGGTTTTCGTGGACGGCGCGGACTGGGTGGCGCTCGCCGTGGCGGACACGCCTTGGAAGGCGTTCGCTCACGGTGGCCATACGCGTGAACCCGCCGAGGTGACGGGATGATCGTTCTGGGGCAGGAACCTGCGGCGACCGTTCGGTACCTCGCGACGCTGCGGGACGGACTGTCGGCCGGGAAACTCCCTGTATGGGAAGGCGGTCTGTCGCCGGTGCTGGACCTCGACCTCGTATGCCACCTGCCACCGCCGACCAACCATCCGGAATGGACTGCGCGGTTCCGGCCGGGGCTGTGCTACTACCGCCACGGACCCGGATTCGTGGAGGTGAAGGACACCCGCACGCCCGCGACCGCGGCCCGCTTCGTGATCGACGACCCCGACCTGCTCAGCTGCTTCCTCCGCTGCCTGAACCCGACGCCGATCGCCGGGCTCGGACCGGCCGACACGGAGGCGGTCGAGGCACTCGTCGACGAACGCCTCGTCCTTCGGTTCGATGACACCCTGCTCACCCTTCCCCACCGCATGACCCGCTGGCCGATACCAGCTATGGCGTCCTGAGACGATCTCTTGCTGTCGCGTCACGTTCCGTGCAGCTGCGTCGTCTTGGGGCATGTCGACCGCCGCAGTCATCCTGTACCTCGCCACGATCACGGCGAACGCCGTCTTCGCTGCCGCCGACCTCGTCGGGGGCACGGTTCGTGCTCGCGAGCGGCTACGGCAGCCGGACGCCCAGCACGCCCTTGAGGTAGTGCTCCTTCACCTCGGCCGCTGACAACGCGTGGTCGTAGATCGCGACCTCGTCCATCGAGCCAGCCAACCTCGTCGCGGCGTCGTCACCTCGGGCGCCGAGCTTGACCGTCGCGACCCCGTCGGTCGGGTTGCCCGCCGCGGAAACGACGGCCTCGAGCTCGCCGTCGAGGTAGAGCCGCTTCTCGGTCGCGTTCGACGTCGCGACGACGTGGTGCCACTCGTCCGGCGTCACGTTCGTCTTGCCGTTGGCCGTGGCCACGATGACGGTCCCGTTCATCACGAGGAACTGCAGCTTCCGCAGGTGCAGCATCCGCAGCGCGATGCCGTTGCGGGCGGGTGCGTCGTACTTCTCGAACAGTCCCTGTTGGTAGCCCTTCGGGATCTTGAACCAGCCCTCGAACGACGTCGGCACCGTCGTCGGCGTCACGGGCGGAACGTCCGGCAGCTCGACGTAGCCGCCCGTCAGCCGCGTCGCCCGGTCGGCGTCGCCGGCGATCGCGCCCGGTTCGCCGCGCGTCGCGGTGCCGCGGACGGTCCCGGTGGTCCCATACGGCGAGCTGTCCGCCGCCGACGTGCTCCCCGACGGCTCGCCCAGCCGCCAATACCCGGTCGGCCGGTCACCCCGGACGAGGTCGGCGTAGGCCTCCGCGACCGGCCGCGCGATCTCGATCGTCGTGGAGAAGGTACCCTCCGGGCCCGAGGCCGGAGTTGTGCGGAACGTCAAGGTGTGCTTGCCCACCGCGGCGGTGGCCGAGATGGAAGCGGTGACCCGCACTTTGGGATGGACCAGTTTCCCGTTGCTGGCAAGGGCAAAGGGTGTGGCCGGCGCCGTGACGCCGGGCGTGCTGCTCGCCAAGGTGAGCGAACCGTCGACGACCCCACCGCCCAGCGTCTCCATCGTCACATCGAACGCGACCTGCTGTCCGGGCTGGAACACCTTGCGACCCGGGTCCACGCGCACTGGCTCGGCCTGGTCCCGCCGCGCTGCGGCGACGGTCTCGTACGTCCCGCGAACGGCCACCTGCCCCGTCACCACACCAAGGTCGACCGTGTCACCGGAGACCGGACGCGCCTGCCCGTTCACCGTTGCCGATGCCAGCCGGTGCCCCGCGGGAGCCCGCAAGGAGAAGAGGACCTTCTGTGGTGCGGCACCGGCCCGCGACGGCAGCGTGACGTCCGCGGTGACGGTGTTCGAAGCGAGTTGCGACTCGATCTCGTACGACACCGGCCCGAACTTCGTCGGCAGGTCGGTCACCGCGATCCGCTTGCCGTTCGCCAGCCAACCGCGCGGCGTTGCCGGCGTGAGCCGCAGCGTCGTAGGCATCCCGTCGGCGGCGAGATCCTCACGGACGAGCATCAGCCGCAGAGCCTCGAGGTAGGTCGCGTTGTTCGCCGACAACGGTGGGAAGTACTGCGTGCGGTAGTACTCGCCGATCTCCGGACAGCTCGACACCGTGACGCCCTCGCCGCCGACGAATGTGTGCGGCGTCAGGTCGTGCGCGAGCTTGCCGTAGAAGTTGAGGATCAGCCGATCGGTTTCCTCGTTGTCGGCGAGGAATCGCACGCGCGAGTAGCCGTACTGCTCGTCGACGCCGGTCGTCCGGTAGCCGGGCGGTGAGCCGCCGAACTGGTTCGCGTTCTCCAGGTAGCAGATGCCGGGGTCGACACCCATGAGGTTGAACCTCGTGAGACCGAGGAATGTCGCGCCGTGGTTGTAAAGGTACTTCAGCATTCCCTTCGCCTGCGTGCTTCCTGGTTCCCAGAGTCCGGTCGCGAGGAAGTACGGGATGATGAGGTTCCAGTAGCTGCCCAACGTGGTCGCCGAGATCTGGTCGTACGGCGCCGGCGCATCCTCGTCGAGCAGGCTGATCGGGACGAAGATCGAACCGTCCGGCAGCGTCGTCTGCGACTGGGTGATGGCCGCCCGAAGTGAGGCGGCGTGCTCGTTCGCCTCGCTGGTGAACGCGTTCGCCTCCGTGGTGCGTCCCATCCGCCGCAGCGCGATGCCCATATCGCGCATGCCGCGCCAGCCCTCGGCCTGGTGGTGGATGCCGTAGATCTCGTCGTCGATGTCGGAGGCGTATCTGGCCTTGGCCAGGAGGCCGTTCGGGTCGGCGTCACGCTGGTCGCGGAAGTCCGCGAGGTAAGACTGCAACGTGGCGAGGTTGTCGAGCACGTAGTCGGCGTCACCGGTGAGCAGGTAGTGCGACGCGGCGCTCTGCAGCTTGAACCCCTTCTCCCAGCTGCGGAAGAAGGTCGCCTGCTGACCGCGGCGCAGGATCTCCTCGAGGTTGGTGCGGAAGTCCGTGGCGTAGCCGAACTCGCCGAGCACCTGTACCGACGCCGACACCTCGGGGACGAAGGCGAACTCGTTCGTCGTGCCCTCGTACGGGTTGCCGATGCTCTGCTGCCAGCCCATGACGAGGTTCTGGATGAGGAGGTTGCGCATCGCATCCATCGCGTACGGCTCGGGCACCTCGACGGTCGCGCCGCCGGCGAGCTGGCCGTTCCAGTACGACGCGATCGCCGTCTTGGCCGCGTCGTACGCGGCGGGTGTGACGGCGAAGGCGCCGAGGTTGGCGGGAGTGTTCGGCAGGACGAGGTTGACGGTCGTACCGGCTGCGGTCGCCTGGACGGGAAGGGTGAGCGTTGACGCCGACCAGGTCGCGCCGGCGCCGCTCCACGCGAGGTACGTCGTCGCGCCGCTGGCGATCCGGTTGCCGGTGAGCGTCGCGGTGTTCACGCCGGAGCCGACGAGGCCGACCCGCAGCTGTTTGGCTGCATTGCCTCGTGCGGTGAAGCGGACGTGGCTGACGAGCTGGCCGTTCAGTCTGGTGACGAAGGCTTCGCGGTCCCAGCGCACGCCCTGGCTGTCGGTGTAGGACGTGGCGAGGATCGGCAGGTGTCCGCCGGTGAGCTTCGGGTCCTGCAGCCGGGCGATGTCGCTGCCGTAGATCTCGTTGCCGCCCCCGACCCGGAACGTCGCCGTCCGCCGCGGCACGTGCAGATCACCGCGGGACCAGTTGGTGAGAATCTGACTGCCGTCGAGGACATGCAACGCGAAGGCGCGACCGGTCTGCCAGGCCTTGTGGTTCGGCTTGGGATAGGTGAGCGGGAGATAGACCCAGGACGAGTCGGTGAGGACGCGATCGGCCTGGTTGGCGGGAACGAGCAGCGGCTCGACGTTCTCGAGAGTAGGCCCCTCCGGCCCGGCGATGAGCTTCTCGCCCCACCGATCGCGCGTCTGCCAGAGCGCGTCGTCGACGTTGGTGACGTAGTCGCGGGACAACGGAGGCTGGGCCGGCCCAGTCCCATCGGGTCCCGTCCGTGCAGTGGCAGGCTGCGCAACGGCGGCACTGACAGCGAGAACGGAGAGGGCAACCACCACGGCGACGCGACGCATGCGCGACTCCCCAGGACGAGATGGAAAAGGTGCGGCCCAGTATGAAGGTCGCTTCTTCACGTCCGTCAAGGCTTCGACACCAAAGCGCCAGCCGCGCGCCAGCGCATCACCTCCCGTGCCAGGGCATTTCGGACTCCTTTACGCAGAACGGACAATCCGATCCCAGCTGACCCAGGAACAGTGAGCGGCAGATCTTCGTTCATCGTGCGCGAATCGGCGGATCGTCCACCCTCCAACGTCAAGGCTTCCTTGACGCGGCCATGGCCGACAGTGCCCGCAGAAAGCTCAGAAGCTCAGTACGACCTGCAACGCGTCGTCGGGGGTCTTGTCGAGCAGGTCGAACATCGCCGCCGCGTCGGTGAGGGGGCGGACGTGGGACACGAGGGGCGTCAGCTGGAGACGGCCGTCGATCGCGAGCCCGAGGACCGTGGTGTTGAGCCGGTACCGGTCCCAGCGATGGGCCAGCGCCGGGGCGACTCCGGAGATCTGGGACGACACCACCGAGACGCGGTTGAGGTGGAACTCCTCCCCCAGCCGCAGCCCGACCGCATCGCCCGGAACGAGGCCAGCCGCGACGACGCGTGAGCTGTACGCAGTCGCCCGGATCGCCTCGTGCAACGCCCGGGCGTTGCCGCTGACCTCGATCGCGACGTCGGCACCGCGCGCACCGGTGAGGTCGCGGATTCGTTCGGCGACCTCGCCCTCGCGTGCGTCGAGTGTGACGTCCGCACCGAGCTCGCGGGCAAGGGCCAACCGAGACGGGATCAGGTCGACACCGACGACGCGGGCCCCGTTCAACCGAGCCAGCTGGGCGACGTTCTGCCCGAGCACTCCGAGGCCGAAGACCGCCACGGTCTCGCCGACGTGGATGTCCGCGTCGAGCACGACGTTGAGGCCCACCGCACCGATGTGGCTGAACACTCCGATCAGTGGATCGGCGTCGTCGGGCAGGACGCGGGCCGCGGCGTGCTCCGCCGCGACCACAGCGGACGAACGGTGTCCCCAGGTCCCCCACACGCGTTGTCCGACGCGGACCTGCGTGACCCCGAGTCCCAGCTCGGCGATGGTGCCGACCTCCTCGTACCCGCTGTTCGACACCGGGTACGGGAACTGCGCCTCCCCCGCCACGAGCAGTCGCCGTTCGCTGTCCCAGCGCTGCTCGAGGTAGCGGTTCGTCCCGCGGTAGTACGTCATCTCGGTGCCCGCGGAGATCCCGGAATACAGGGTGCGCAGGCGCACCTCGCCCTCGCCGAGCGCGGCTTCGGGCTCCGACCCGATCGACACCACGCCGGGTGCGTCGAACCGCATTACGAGGCTTTCGTCAACCATGCTGAGCACTCCGCTCGACATTGCGCAGAACACGGACCGCTGCCGGCAACACCATCGTCGGCGGACCCGACAGCCGGCACTCGAACGCGCTCCAGCCTTCGTACCCCGACGCCACCAGCGCCTGGTACGTCGCCGCCCAGTCGACGTGCCCCGCGCCCGGCTCCAGCCGGTTGGAGTCGGACACCTGCACGTGCCCGAGGAGCGGACCGACGTTCTGCAACGCCGCTGGAGGATCCGTCTCCTCGATGTTCATGTGGTACGTGTCCGCGACCACCCGGACGGACGGCAGACCGACGGCGTCGCAGAGCTCCATCGCCTGCGCGAGCGTGTTGACCATGTGGTCCTCGTAGCGGTTCAACGGCTCGAGGCAGAGCAGGACGCCCTCGGACTGGGCGTGCTCGCCGAGCCGCCGGAGCCCGTCGAGCAGCACCTCGCGGTCCTCCTCCGGTGAGCGCGGTGGCTCGTACGGCGGCAGCCGACGGGAGAACATCGCGTACGACGCCGGCGTCATCGCGACCCGCCCACCGAGCTCGGCCATCACGCTGAGCTGCGACGACAGCTGCCGGATCGCGTCCTCGCGCTTGTCCCGGTCGAAGTCGCCGAGGAAGTGCAGCATCTGCACGCACACGGTCGGCATCGGGACACCGTTCGCGGCCGCGCGCCGAAGCTCGGGCAACCGGGCCTCGAACGCCAGGTCACCCGGCCCGAGCAACTCGATGCCGTCGAAGCCAGCCGCCTGCGCGAAGTCCCACTTCGCCTCCAGCGTGTCTCCGGGCAGCAAGCGTTCCTGACAGCTGAGCTTCCACCCGGCCACGTCGGACCCTCCTCGTCTCCGGCCACCAGAGTATCGCTCAACTCTAGGCGAATTAAGTCTTGTCGTGAGCTTAAAAGGGGTGTTCTATGTCGGTACTCGTTGATCACACGGCCTTGGTGGGGGCGACGCGTCCAACCGTTCGGGTCGAAGCCGCCGTGCCGATAGCGCGAGGAACTCGAAAGGTGCGTGACCATGCGTTCTCCACGGATCCGCGCGCTCGGGCTCTCCCTGGCGTTGCCCGTCGTGTTGATAGCCGCCTGCGGCGGCGACGGATCGGGTGGCGGCGGCGAGGGTGGCGGAACCGCGACCCTCAAGGTCCTCACGGTCGAGGACATCAACGACCGGGTGCAGGCGCAGAAGAAGATCCTCGCGAACTTCACCGCGGCCACCGGCATCAAGGCCGAGTTGACCGCGGTCGCCGAGGACCAGCTGACCACGACGCTGACATCGGCTGCCGCGGCCGACGACCTGCCGGACATCATCGCGGCGGTCCCGCTCGCCACGATCACGCAGCTGCGCACCGACGACCTGCTCGACACCGAGGCCGCGAAGGCGATCGTCGACAGCCTGGGCACGGATACGTTCGCGGCCAGGTCGTTGGAGCTGACGAAGAACGGTGACGAGCAGCTGTCCGTGCCGAGCGACAGCTGGCCGATGTTGCTGTACTACCGGAAGGACCTGTTCGAGAAGGCCGGTCTGCAGCCGCCCACGACGTACGCGGCCATCAAGGCCGCCGCCGCGAAGCTGGACCAGGGCGGCACCGCGGGCATCGTCGCCGCTTCGGCGCCGCAGGACACGTTCACCCAACAGACGTTCGAACATCTCGCCGTGGCGAACGGCTGCCAGCTCACCGACCGCGAGGCGATCGCGCTCGACAGCGGCAACTGCGCCGAGACGTTGCGCTTCTACTCCGACCTGATCCGCGAGCACTCCGTCGCCGGCAACCAGGACGCGGACACCACGCGCGCCGCGTACTTCTCCGGTCGCGCTGGGATGATCCTGTGGTCGTCGTTCCTGCTGGACGAGCTCGCCGGTCTGCGCAACGACGCGATGCCTAACTGCCCGGAGTGCAAGACGGACAAGACGTTCCTCGTGAAGAACACGGGCATCGTGTCGAACCTGCAAGGACCACAGGGTTCTGAGCCGGCGACGTTCGGTGAGGTCGTGTCGTTCGCGGTCCTCCAGGACGCGGCGACCGACGAGGCCAAGCAGCTCGTCGAGTACCTCATGAGCGACGGGTACGAGGACTGGCTGAAGATCGCGCCGGAGGGCAAGGTCCCCACCCGTTCGGGTACGAAGGACGCGGCCAACAGCTATCGCGAGGCCTGGCAGGCGATGGACTCTGGCGTCGACACTAAGGCACCGCTCGCCGACTTCTACGACGCCGCGACGCTGGAGGCCGTCCAGGGCGGTCTCGACGGCTTCACCCGGTGGGGCTTCGGGCAGGGTTCGGGCGAGCTCGCCGCCGCGGTGGGCGGTCAGTTCATCGTTCCGAAGGCGCTGTCGGAGCTGATCACGTCCGGTGGCGATCCCGCCCAGGTCGCCAAGGGCGTGGCGAAAGAAACGACGACCCTCAAGGAAGAGCTCGGCTTCTGACCGGACGTTCGCATGGCCGCACCGCCTACCACCACAGGGCCGAGCAAGGCATCGCGATCCGGCGGGACCCCTTCGGGTAGGGGTTCCGCCGGGCGGCGGCCGCCGACGCTGCGCGAACGTGACGCCCGCAGTGGTCTGCTGCTGATCTCACCGACGCTGATCATCGTCGTGGTGGTCGTGGTCGTACCGCTCGCGTGGTCGGCGCTGATCGCGTTCCAACGCATGCGGCTCATCAACGTCGGCCGCACGGGTCTGTTCGATGACCTGACGCTGCGGAACTTCGTCACGGTCTTCTCCAGCGACGCACTCTGGTCGAGCCTCGGCACCACGGTGTTCTACACGGTGGGGTCGACGTTCCTCGCGATCGTGCTCGGGCTTGTGGCGGCGCTGCTGGTGCGGCGGCCGTTCCGTGGTCGTACGTTCGTCCGCGCGGCGATGCTGATCCCGTACGTCGCGCCGGTCGTGGCGGCGACGTTCGTATGGCGGGTGATGCTCAACCCGGAGTTCGGTATCATCAACACCTGGGGCACGCGGCTGTTCGGGTGGGACGATCCGGTCGCGTTCCTCTCGCAAGCTCGCGCCGACGTCTCCTTTCTGGGGTTGGAGATTCCGATCCCCGTCGCGCTGCTGACGGTGATCGCGTTCGAGGGGTGGCGGAACTTCCCGTTCGCGTTCTTGTTCATCCTCGCTCGGCTGTCGGCGTTGTCGGACGAGGTCGAGGAGGCGGCGATCGTGGACGGCGCCACGCCGCTGCAGCGGTTCCGGTACATCGTGCTGCCGCAGCTGATGCCGGTGATCGCGGTGCTGGTCGTGCTGCGGTTCATCTGGACGTTCAACGAGTTCGACAGCATCTTCCTGCTCACCGGCGGCACGGCCGGCACGAACGTGGTGAGCGTGCGGGTCTACGAGCTGCTGACCGTCCAACGCAACGTTGGCGGGGCCGCTGCGCAGTCGGTGTTCCTCGCGCTCGTTCTCCTCGTACTGGTGGGGACGTATCTGCTGGTGGTCCGGAAACGGGGAGGGCAGCAACTGTGAGCACGTACAACGCTCCCTGGACGCGCGACCGGGTCGAACGTTCGGTCCTCCGGGTGCTGCGGTGGGTGGGCATCGCGTTCTTCCTGGTGATCACGCTCGTGCCCTTCTACTACATGGTGATGCTGTCGCTGCGGCCCATCCAGGACCTGTTGCTGCGGCCCGGCTCGTTGTTCGTGGAGCTCGGCAACATCACGTTCTCGACGTACCGTGAGGTGCTCGCGCCGGTTTCCTCAGGTGGGCAAGGGTTCCTCGGGTTCCTGCGCAACAGTCTGCTCGTCGCGGGGTCGTCCATGCTGCTGGCGTTGGCCATCGCGATCCCCGGCGCGTACGCCGTGAGCCGGCTGCCGTTCGTCGGGCGGCGGCAGGTGAGCGCGCTGTTCCTCGCCGTGTACCTGTTCCCCGGCATCGTTCTGGCGATCCCGATGTTCGTCGTGCTGACTCGGCTGCAGCTGCGCGGCTCGTTGATCGGGCTCGTGCTCGTGTACATCGCGCAGACCGTGCCGGTGGCCGTGTACACACTGCGGAACTACTTCGCGACGATCCCGGAGAGCATCGAGGAGGCCGGCCTCATCGACGGGCTCGGCCGGCTCGGGGTGATCCGCCGGATCAGTCTGCCGCTGGCGCTGCCGTCGATCATGGCGACGGGCATCTTCGTGTTCATGATCGCGTGGAACGAGTTCCTGTTCGCGCTGCTGTTCCTGGTCGACCGGCGGGAGCAGTGGACGGTCTCGTTGGGGCTCTCGCAGCTGTCCGGATCGGTCGAGGTGTCGACGACCGTGCTCATGGCGGGATCGGTGGTCATTACGATTCCGATCGTGGTCCTCTTCTTCCTCACCGAGCGGCTCCTGACCGAGGGCCTCACGAGCGGCGCGGAAAAGGGATGAGCGGCGGCATCACCCCGACCTCTCCGGGCGAGATCCTGGAGCTCATCCGTTCCGGCCAGGTCACCACGCGGCGCGAGCTGCAGGACCTCACCGGGCTGTCGCGGTCGACCGTCGCGCTGCGGCTGGCGCCGTTGATCGCCAACGGGTACGTGCGTGCGCGGGTGCGCCGGTCGGGGTCGGCAGGACGGCCAGCGAACGCGCTGTCGTTCGACGAGACCGGCAAGCTCATCCTCGCCGCGGACCTCGGGGCGACCCACGGCCGGTACGCGCTAACCGATGCCGCGGGGACCGTTCTCGCGGAGTCGGCGGGTGAGCTGTCGATCGGGTCGCCGCCGCAGACCGTACTGCGGACGGTGATCCGGCGCTTCCGCGACCTGATCCGCCGCACTGATCGTCCCGTCGGCCAGCTGGCGGGGATCGGGATCGGCGTTCCGGGGCCAGTGGACTACGCCCGAGGGCGGCCGGTCCAGCCTCCGATCATGCCGGGCTGGCATGACTATCCGGTGGCTGCCGAGCTGTCCGCGGCGTTCGACTGCCCGGCGTTCGTGGACAACGACGCGAACATCATGGGGCTCGGCGAGATGCGGACGCACTATCGCGAGGAAGCGAGCCTGCTGTTCGTCAAGGTGAGCACGGGAATCGGTGCCGGCGTGATCCTGTCGGGGCGGCCGCAGCACGGGGTCGCGGGAGCCGCCGGCGACATCGGACACATTCGCATCGCCCACCCTGTCGAAGGCCGACGCTGCGCCTGCGGAGCGTCCGGATGCCTGGCCGCCCACGCGAGCGGTGCCGCGTTGGCGCGACGGCTGTCGGACGCCGGCTTGCCAGCCGTGTCTAGCCTGGACGTCGTTCGTCTCGTCCACGAAGGGCATCCGGACGCGATCGAGGCCGTCCGCACGGCCGGATCACTGCTCGGCGAAGTGCTGTCGACCGCGATCGCCTTGCTCAACCCGTCCGTCCTCGTGCTCGGCGGCGACCTGGTGCTGACCCACGAACACTTCCTGCTGAGCGTGCGACAGGCGATCTACGAACGGACCGTGCCACTAGCCACTCGTGACCTGGCGATCGCCGGAAGCCAACTCGGCATCCGCGCCGGAGTGGAGGGCGCGCGACACATGGTGGTCGACGAAGTCTTCTCCGCTGAGGCAGTCGACGCTCGCCTTGAGACCCTGGAGACCGCCGGTGGTTGAGACCCGCACTCGCGGTCGGAGCATCGTGCGCGTCTTCGATCGCAGAGCTCCCCTCACCCCATGTCGGGCGAGTCCTGGCGGCTCGGCAGCTAGCGTGCGATGACCAGCACGGTAGTCCCGGCCTGTTCGATGCTGTGGGCTGCACGTCTGTCAACGCCGGTCACCTGCCGCGCGGCCCATCCGGTGAGATGGTGGCGGTGCAGTGATTGGGTAACGGTCGCTGCGAGCGCGTCACGGGACAGGCATCGTGTGCCAGCCCTGGACAGGTCGAGGACGACGGAACGGACCCGGGTAGCGTAGAGGGACTCCTCCTCGTCGGCTTCCGCGCCGGCGTCAGACCCAGCGCCTCACAGGTACCCCGGAGTCCCGGGTCCACCGAGAGGTCTCCCGGCACTCCGTCCCTGTCAGTGACGCAGCCGACGAGCGACGGGGTCATGCGCGGAAACCGAAGATCGCGAGCATCCCCGACATCGCCAGTCCGCCACAGATCGCGGCAAGTCTGGACAGGATCCGTGGCGGTGAGACGAACTCCGTGGACAATCGTGGCATCGGACCCGCGAACGGCGCGGTCGTTACATTGAACCATCGTGGTGTCACCAGCTCCGCCGACGGTGAACACCCCGGCGGCTGCCACCCGCACCGAGCCCGAGGCCGGAAGCGATCGTGGCTGCGGCGAACATTCCGAGGACGTGCGCTCGCTGTGGCCGCCTGCGACGATGCACAGACAGCTCGGACAGCAGGTGCTCGCGGCGTACAGCCGTTCGACCGGCAGGCAGGTTGCGCTCTAGTGGAAGCCTCGTCATCCTCGCATCTCCTCGGTGCTTGCCCGCAACGCTCCGGGGCGCTGGGCGGATTCCTGATGGTCAACCTCGGCGAGCCGCGCTCTGGCGCGGGCCAGCCGCGACCGGACGGTTCCAACGGGCACGGCGAGCGCGATCGCCGCCTCGGCGTAGCTGAGGCCGTCCCAAACGCACAGAGCTAAGACGTCTCGCTGCGAACCTGGCAGCTTGCCGATCTCGTGCAAGACGGTTCCTATGGTGGCGCTGACCCGCTTTGACGGACACGGTGGTTGTATCGGTCAGGCCGCGCAGGTGGTGGCGGTGGTTTCGTAGGCGGTGGGGCTGAGGTAGCCGAGTGTGGAGTGTCTTCGTCTGGTGTTGTACCAGCCTTCGATGTAGTCGAAGATCGCGGCACGGAGGGCGGTGTGTGATGGCCAGGATCGGTTGTCGATCAGCTCTGTTTTGATGGTGGCGAAGAACGACTCGGCGAGGGCTTTGTCCCAGCACTGTCCGGTGCGTCCGACCGACAAGGTGACGCCTAATGCTGTTGCTGCGTGGGTGAACTGGGCCGAGGTGTACTGGCAGCCGCGGTCAGAGTGGAAGATCACCCCAGCGGTCGGGCGACGCGCGGCCACGGCGTTGCGGAGGGCCTGCTCGTCCAGATCGGTGCGCAGGTGGTCGGCCATCGCCCAGCCCACCACACGGCGAGAGGCGATATCGATCACGGTGGCCATGACATAGCGGGGTAGGCCCATCCTTCCCAGGTGCGGATGTAGGTGATGTCCTATGCCGACCTTCGGTTTATGCCGACGTCGCGGGCGACGGTGCGTGCCGGTGGGGCTTCGGGGCTGGGGAGGTCGGCATAGTCAGAGGGCCGTGAGCCAGGCGAGGATGTCGGGCTCAGGCTGGTAGGTGCCGGGTCTCACGTCGGGTGGCCTGGTTCGGTCGATGGCGGCCTGTTTGATGGCCATGTCGGCGTGGAGGTAGGCGTCGGTGCTGTGGGTGTCGGCGTGTCCGAGCCAGAGCGCGATGACGGAGACGTCGACTCCGGCGGCGAGGAGGTTCATCGCCGCGGTGTGCCGCAGTGTGTGCATCGTGACGTGCTTGCCGGCGAGGCTCGGGCAGGTCGTCGTTGCGGTGATGAGGTGTTTGGCGAGCCGGTGCTCGAGCGCGTCGCGGGACAAGGGTTGCCCGTGGGGACCGCAGAACAGCGCAGTGCCGGGGCGGTTGATCCGTTCTGCGAGGTAAGTGGTCATGATGGCCACGGCTGCTCGGGTCAGCGGGGTGACGCGTTGGCGTCGCCCTTTGCCGGTGCAGGCAACGTGGGGGCCTGCGCCGAGGTGGACGTCGTCGACGGTCAGGGAGCAGATCTCGCTGATCCGTAGACCGGTCTGCACTGTCAGGGCCAGCAGGGCGTGGTCGCGTCGCCCGGTCCAATTCGTGGCGTCGGGTGCGGCGAGGAGTGTGTCGACCTCGTCGGTGGTGAGGAACTCGATGACAGCCCTGGTTGTGCGTTTGGGTGGGATCGCGAGGACTTGGGTGATCGTGGCGGCGTGCTCGGGATGGTCGGGCAGTGCCCGGGCGAGCACGGAGCGGATCGCAGTCAGTCGGGCGTTGCGTGTCCTGGCGCTGTTGCCACGCTCGTGTTCGAGGTGGTCGAGGAACCCGGCGACGTTCGTTGCGGTGATGGCGTCGAAGTCGAGTGCGTCCGCAGGAACCCCGAGCGTCGCAGTCAGGTGCTTCAGCAGCAGCCGCCACGTGTCGCGGTAGGACGTGATCGTGTTGGCGGACAGGTCGCGCTGGGTGTGCGCGAAGGTCGTGAAGTATGCCTGCAGACTGGCGGCCAGAGCGTTCATGACGGTTCTCCTCCGTCACCCTGCTCGTCGGGTTCGAGCATCCCGGCGGCAAGGGCCATGAGCTCGCCGGTCGCGGTCAGGTACCAGTAGGTGTGGGCGGCATCGGAGTGCCCGAGCCAGGTGGTGAGCAGCGACAGGACCCGGTCGGGATCCCCACCGTGGGCGTAGGCCGCGGTCATGTGCGCGGTGGCAAAGGTGTGTCTCAGGTCGTGCAGGCGGGGGCGTGCCCTGGCGCGCGGGGTGAGCCCGGCAGCCTCCCTGACTCGTTTGAACATGGACTGGAAGGACACGTAGGCGTAGCCGGTCCCCTGGGAGGTCACGAAGACCGGCCCGTGGGGATCGGGCTGGGTGGCTGTGCGGGCAGGGAGAGCGATGTACTGCTGCAGCGCGGTCGATGTCGACGGGTGGACCGGAACGAGCCGCTCGTGAGACTTGGCAGCCTTGATCACTAACACGTCGTTGTCGGGGTCGATGTCATCGACTCCCAGGTTCAGCGCTTCGCTGATCCGCAGGCCAGTGGCGGTGAGTAGACCGATAACGGTGCGGAGGGTCGCGGCGATCCGCTCGTCGGTGAACTCGATGTCGCAGGCGACGAGCAACGCATCGATATCGTTCTGGGTGTAGATGAAGGGAACCGCCCTGGGCTTCCTGGCCGGCAGTAGCCCGCTGGGGATGACCGGGACGTCGACACCGTTAGCGTTCAGGTAGCCGGCAAAGCGGCGGACCAACGACAGGCGGGTCGCCCACCACGAGGGGTGCGCGTCGGGATTGAGCCGGGCCCACGTCACGGCGTCGTCGATGGTGAAGGTCTGCCTCTGGCCGCGTGCTTCGAGCCAAGTGCAGAACAGGCCGACCTGCCGTTCGAGATCGCCCAGCTGGAACCCCAGCGCCCGGCGCATCACCAAGTACTCGTCGAGTCGCTCACGCAACGTCGGCGTCGTCGGGGTTGTCGGCGTCGTCATCAGGGCACCTGCCCGAACGGGACGACCAGCTCGCGCAGCGACACCAGGTCGACCTTTGCGTAGGTCATCGTGGTGACGGTGTAGACGTGGCCCAGAAGCTCCTTGGCTTCGGTCAAGGAGCCACCCGCAGCCAAGACGTCCATCGCGGCGGTGTGCCTCAGCCGGTGCGCGCGGATCTGATCGATCCCGGCCAGGTCTGACAGTCGCGCGATGATCCCCGAGAGCCCCGCGACCGTCATCATCTGGCGCGGTGCCCTCAGCCGCACAAACACCGCCCTGTCCAGCGCGGGTGGTCGTAGTCGCAGCCACGCTTCCAGCGCCTGGCCCACGTCGACCGGGAGCGGCAGCGTGTGCTCGCGGCCCTTGCCGGTGACCTTCAGGAGTCCGCTGGCCCAGTCGATGTCGTCGAGCCTGAGACGGGCGGCTTCACCAGCGCGCAGGCCCAGCCGCACCAAGGTCACGACGACGGCCCGGTCCCGTGTCCCGATGGCCGTGGCCGGATCGCACACGGCAAGCAAGCCTGCGACCTGCTCGGCGTCCACCCCTCGCGGCACTGAACGTCGCGTCCCAGCAGGCTTGAGGATGCCGCCGGTCAGGTCGCGGTTGAGGCGGCCGGTGGACAACGCCCACCGCAGTAGACAGCGGACCGATCCGACGATGTGAGCACGAGCTACGACACCATAGGGTCGGCCGCGTTCGGCGATGTAGGAGTTGACGATGGCCGCGTCGAGCCGGTCCCATTCCACCGACCCGTCAGTGGCGGTCATCTCGTCCAGGAGGCTGGCCGCGTAATGACAGTAGGCCACGATGGTCTTGTCGGTCAGACCACGCTGTTCACGCATCCAGGAACGCCAGTCCTCCGCCGCGGCCTGGACCGGCGTGAGTTGATCCGGCCTCTTCCTGGCTGCGCCCAGATAGCCAGCGGACGCCAAGAACCGGCTCATCGTGCCCGTCCAGCGCTGCACGCTGGCGCAGGGAAGTTCTCGGGAGAGTTCAGCTGCGACGAACTCGGCGAGCACGTCCTCGTCGAGGTCATCGACACCGGCGCCGACTTCCTCCATCCACATGCTCAGCCGCTCCAGCAGGTTGCCGATCCCGGCTGCTGAACCCAGCGAGTACCCCTGTGCGGCCGACCATGCCGAGCACTCGCCCAGCACCGTTGGCGCCAAGGGACCCACCGCAACCCGTGGGATCCGAACTGGATACGACCGGGCAGTTGACGATCTCTTCGTCACGGACATCACCTCCAGACACTCCGTGTCTGAAGGGTCAACCGGGCTACGCGACTATGCCGACCTGCCGAACCTCAACACCGCCGCTGACCTGCGTCATCGCCAGCGACGTCGGCATATTCCGAAGGTCGGCATAGGACATCACCTACATCCGCACCTGGGAAGGATGGGCCTACCCCGCTATGTCATGGCCACCGTGATCGATATCGCCTCTCGCCGTGTGGTGGGCTGGGCGATGGCCGACCACCTGCGCACCGATCTGGACGAGCAGGCCCTCCGCAACGCCGTGGCCGCGCGTCGCCCGACGGGCGGGGTGATCTTCCACTCTGACCGCGGCTGCCAGTACACCTCGGCCCAGTTCACCCACGCAGCAACAGCATTAGGCGTCACCTTGTCGGTCGGACGCACCGGACAGTGCTGGGACAAAGCCCTCGCCGAGTCGTTCTTCGCCACCATCAAAACAGAGCTGATCGACAACCGATCCTGGCCATCACACACCGCCCTACGTGCCGCGATCTTCGACTACATCGAAGGCTGGTACAACACCAGACGAAGACACTCCACACTCGGCTACCTCAGCCCCACCGCCTACGAAACCACCGCCACCACCTGCGCGGCCTGACCGATACAACCACCGTGTCCGTCAAAGCGGGTCAGCCCCAGACCACGATCACGAATCAGACGATCGCGCCCGCGCTGCGAAATGCAGGTGCAAGCCGCGATCATCGGTGCTGCTCGGCATCGATTGTGCGTGTCGGCGAAGGCTTCGGTCACGGAAGACCATGTCAACGAATCGCTCGGCTGACGCGGTTCGCTCGACGGTGGTCCCCTCACCACGGTCGCCAAACGACTCCGAGTCCCTCGGCGCGAGGCCGGGCCCGCTGTGAAGCGGGCTCGGTAACGGGTCCGCCGGCTGGTGACGTTCGTTCTGCTGGTCGTCTTCGCGACGGCCACCTAGCCTGAGACGTTGATCACGACCCAGTTGCCGCGTGCCCACAACGTCCCCGCGACCGGACTCTGACGGGCGACACCCCCCTTCGACCACGGTGCGCGAACCGGCTCGCCCAGGAGGACGACAAAACCGGCTTGCTCCAGCAGCTCGCGTGCCTCCTCGGCGCTGTCGCCGAGGACGTTCGGTATCTGGACTTCGTGCGTCTCGAAGGCCGGTGGGACCGGAGTCACCGGATGGGGGCTCGGCTTAAGTCCGAGAGCACCGCTCATCGCTCCGAGCCAGATTGGGCCGGCCAGTCGGCCGCCCCAGACGTCGTTCGAGCCGCGCCGTTGGCCGCCGATCCGCTGTCCGAGCAGGGTTCGCAGAGGTGTGTGGGCGTCCTGGACGACCGCGTAAGCGGCCAGCTCAGTGGTGTATCCGGCGAATGAGACTGCCTGGCGTTCGTTGTTGGTGCCGGTCTTGCCGGCGGCTTGGTGCCCCTCCAGATGCATCCGGCGTCCCGTCCGTCCAGGGTCGTCGCCGTCGATGACCTGCCGCAGCACCGAGGTCACGCCGTCCGCGACGTATGGCCGCAGCACTTGACGGCACCCGGGCGTGCGGATGGGAACGCGGTTGAGCTTGCGGTCGAGGACCTTCGTGACAGCGGTCGCGTTGCAGTGCTTGCCGCGGGCGGCGAACGTCGCGTACGCCTCGGCCATGGACAGCGGTGTGACCTCGTTGACGCCGAGCGTGAACGAGCCGACCTGCTTCAACGGTTTGCCGTCACCGCGCTTGATGCCGGCGTTGGCGGCGATCGTCGCCGGGGCGCAGAGACCGGTCTGTCGTTCGAGGTTGACGAAGAAGGTGTTGACCGACCTGACCGTTCCCCTGACGAGGTCGACCACCGGAGAGCCCGGGTCGGTGGAATTGGACACCCTCCACGGCCGGTCGTCCCGCCAAGCTCCCCGGCAGGTCGGGATCCGTTCGAGGGCGGGGACCACCAGAGTCTGAGGCGAGGGGAGCCGGGCGTGGACGGAAATGCCTTGTTGGATGGCGGCGGCGAGTACGAACGTCTTGAACGTCGAGCCCGGCTGCACCCCGATGCCGCCGTTGAAATTCTGCCCGACATTGTAGTTGACGTACGTCTTGCCCCTGCCCTCGCCGTAGCGTCGGCTCTGCGCCATTGCCTTGATGTAGCCGGTGCCGGGCTGGACCATCGACACCGCCGAGAACACCGCGTCGGTGGCGCGCACCTGCTGGTCGATCGATCGCTGCGCCGCGTCCTGGGCCTTCGGGTCGATCGTGGTGTAGATCGCTAGACCGCCCTCTTCGATGAACTTCATGCGCTCCCGCTTGGTCCGACCGAGGGACGGGTCGTTGAGCAGAACCTGCAGCGCGTAGTCACAGAAGAACGGGTACTTGGAGTTGAAGCAACCGCGGCGGGTCTCGTTGATCTTCAGCCAGAGCCCGGCCTTGCGGTACTTGTTGTAGTGATGTGCGGTGATGTAGCCGAGGTCGTGCATCCGGGAGAGCACCAAGTTGCGCCGAGTAATGACCGGCTTCCAGTTCTTCACGGGGTCGAGGCCGTTGGGGTCGCGCACAAGGGCCGCGAGCATCGCCGACTGGATCAGGTTGAGCTTCTTCGCCGTGGTACTGAAGAAGTGCTTTGCGGCTGCCTCCACGCCGTACACACTGGCGCCGAAGTAGACGATGTTCAGGTACTTCTCCAGGATCTCGTCCTTGGAGTGCTTCTCCTCCAGCCCGACGGCGTAGCGCAGCTCCTGCAGCTTGCGCTCGTAAGTGTCGTCGGTGACCTTGTCCTTCTCCGCCTGGGTGGTAGCCGACTCGAACAGGACGAGCTTCACGTACTGCTGGGTGATGGACGAACCACCCTGCTGGATCGAGCCACCGGCCTGCTGGTTGCGGACGAGCGCCCGCATGGTGCCGCGGAGGTCGAGCGGGCCGTGTTCATAGAACCGGGCGTCCTCGATCGAGATGATCGCCTTCTGCATCGTCCTGGAGATCTCGGTGAGCGGCACGTTCTTGCGGTTCTCGTCGTAGAACGTGGCTAGCTTCTTGCCCGTACCGTCGAACATCACGCTCGACTCCGGCAGCGGCGGCTCGGGGAGCACGCTCGGCAGGCTCTCGAAGCTGTCGATGGCGGCGCGGGTGGTGACCCCGATTGCCCCGGCGAGCGGGATGACCAAACCGGCGACGAGCACACCGGCGAGCCCGCTCACCACGACGAACATAGCGAGCTGCATGACGACCACACGGGGTCCCCTCGGCCAGAGCCTCGATCTGCGCCTCGGTGACATGGGTGGCACCTTCCCGCTCACCCCAAGCGTGCCACCGATGCGGCCTCCCTCAAACCTCCCTGCGCCGAATCGGCCTCCTCGACTTGCTCTGGAAGCGGCCAGGATCTACTCCTGTTCTCGTTGCGGGACTCGGTTCTGCCCAACGGCCGCAGTCGCGGCGTAGGCCGACAAGTCGATGACGACATGAGCCGCGCACCCGGTGGCCGGCAGGCTGCTCGCGAGTCCACGCAGTTCGGCGGCCTCAGCCGGCGCCGCCGATGGCGGGCCCGTGGGTCTTGAAGCGCAAGGCCGTTCGCGGCTGAACGCGGCCAGCGCCACCTGCTCGAGCTCGATAACGTGACCGGTGTCGCGGACTAGGCGGCCAACACCGTCGGGAGCGCGCCGTTGTGCGGCGAAAGTGGCGCCGCCGGCAGTCACGACCCGAGCTCATCCGCGCGAGTCGAGCGCCGACCATGCGGGGCGGAACGGAGTAGGATTGCGGCGGAACGCGACCAGACCCCTGCGCTCTGACGGCGCGCTCGACCTCAAGCTCGACGGGCAACGCCCACCACCGGCCCAGGTCTGAGCCACTCCACCGCGACGAGCTCGGCGACCGTGGTGCGTTGACCGTTGACGACGCGGCGTCGCTCGTTTAGGCGAGCACGCAGCCCGTCCTCGCGGCACTCGAAGCGTTCATCGAGGGCCATCTGCACGCGTTCCATGTGCTGGGTGGCGTGCCGTTCGACAAGATTCGCTACGACAACTTGAAGTCCGCGGTGTCGCGGGTGCTGTTCGGCAGGAACCGGCCGAGTCGCAACGGTGGATCGCGTTCCGCAGCCACTACGGCTTCGACGCGTTCTACTGTCAACCCGGTGGTGACGGCGCGCACGGAAAATGGTGGCGTGGAAGGCCAGGGCGGCCGGTTCCGCCGCACCCACCTGGTCCCAGTGCCGAAGGTCGACAGCCTGGTCAAGTTGAACACGCGGCTCGAGGGCTACGACCGCGCCGATGATGCCCGCCGGATCGCGAACCGGACCCGCACCGTCGGAGCCGACTTCGCCCTAGAACACCCGTTGCTGCAGCGGCTGCCGGCGGAACCGTTCGGGGCCGGGCTCTGGCTGACCTCACGCGTCGATCGGCACGCACGGGTGATGGTGCGCCAGTGCCAGTACTCGGTGCCAGCCCGTTTCATCGGTCGCCGCGTCCGAGTCCGGCTCGGCGCCTCAGATCTCGTCGTCCTCGACGGCCGCACCGGGATCGCGAGTCATGCCCGCTCGGTCCAGAAGGGCTCCCAGACCATGCTGCTGGACCACTACCTCGAAGTGCTTGTCCGCAAGCCCGGCGCTTTACCAGGCTCCACCGCCTTAGCCCAGGCCCGCAAGCAAGATCGGTTCACCTCCGCGCACGAGGCGTTCTGGGCCGCGGCAAGGAAACGACACGGCGACGCCGTCGGCACCCGCGCACTGGTCGAGGTGCTGCTCCTGCACCGCCACCTCGCCTTCGACGACGTAATCGCCGGGCTGACCGCCGCGGTCAGCGGTGCGACCAGCGCCGACGTCGTCGCGGTCGAGGCCCGCCTACACGCCAACCTCGCTGATCCCGCCGCTGATCGGGCCGCCGGTCGGGGCAAAGACCGCCAATCGCCAACACCGCAAGGCCGAGATCTCCGTCGGCGGGGAACGGGTGGTGTCGCTGACCGAACGCCGGCTGCGGGACTTCCCGCCGGATCCTCGGCCCTTGCCCACCGTCGACCAATACGACGAACTGCTGCCCAAACCTCACCCCGGCCACACTGCAAACGCTGAGTCGAGAGGATCAGCATGGGCCCACGCCGCCGCCGCGCGATGACCGAAGAGGCCGCCGAGACAGCCGTCGACCAGGCCTGCCGCTCGCTGCGACTGCCGACCGTCCGGTCCCGCGTCACCGAGCTCGTCGACATCGCCGAACGCGAACAACTCACCTACCGCGGGTTCCTCGCCGAACTCCTGCTCGCCGAGTGCGACGACCGGGACCGGCGCCGCTCCGCCCGCCGCGTCAAGCCGCCGGGTTCCCACGGGAGAAGTGGCTGGCCGACTTCGACTTCGACGCCAACCCCAACATCAACCCCGCCGCCATCCACACCCTCGCCTCCTGCGCCTGGGTCCGCACCGGCGACCCGCTCTGCCTCATCGGCGACTCCGGCACCGGCAAGACACACCTGCCGATCGCGCTCGGCATCGCCGCCGCACAAGCCGGCCACCGAGTGAAGTACACCCTGGCCACCAAGCTGGTGAACGAACTCGTCGAAGCCGCCAGCGTCGCCATCGCCTCCAATGAATCCTTTGCCGGCTGGACGAAAACCTTCACCGACCCACGACTCTGCGCCGCCAGCGTCGACCGACTCACCTTCGCCGGCAACATCATCCAAACCGGCACCGACTCCTACCGCCTCGCCCACGCCCGCACCCTCAACGCCAGCTGACCAAGCCCCGGAGATGATCCTCAGTCCGGCACCACGCTCGGAAGGTGGGGCCAAATCAAGCCGCCACCATGGGGCCAGATCAGGTTGACACTCAACCTCAGGTCCTCGAAGCTCAGGACCACTTGCAGAACCTCCTGCGGGGTCTGGTCGATGAGCTCGAACCTCGCCGCCGCCTCGGTGATCGGCCGGATGTACGACACCAACCGCGCAGCTGGATCCGTCCGGCGATCGCGAGGCCGAGGACCGGGGTGTTGAACCGGTACCGGTCCCAGCGGTGCGGGAGCGCGGGAGCCACCCCGGAGATCTGGGAGGACACCACCGGCACCCGGTTGAGGTGGAACTCCTCCCCCCGCCGCAGGCCGACGGCGTCGCCAGGGACGAGGCGCGCCGCGATCACGCGGGAGCTGTAGGCCACCGAGCGGACGGCCTCGTGCAACGCACGCGCGTTGCCGCTGACCTCGATCGCCACGTCGGCGCCACGACCTCCCGCCAGGTCGCGGATCCGTTCGGCGCCGTCGCCATCGCTCGCGTCCAACGTGACATCGACGCCGACGACGCGGGCGCCGTTCAGCCTGGCCAGCAGACGATCTCGCCGATGTGGAGGTCGGCGTCGAGCATGACGTTCCTCGACGATCGACCAAGCGCGTTTGAGGCGTAGGATCCCACGGATGGCCTACGACGACGAGCTTGCGGACCGCGTGCGAGAGCTGCTGGCGGGCGAGTCGGGAGTGACCGAGCAGCGCATGTTCGGCGGGTTGGCCTTCCTCCTCAACGGGAACATGGCCCTTGCCGTGAGCCGGCAGGGAGGAATTCTGGTCCGAGTCGACCCTGAGGACGTCGACCGGCTCCTTGCCTCCTCTCGCGCCGAGGCGGCCGTCATGGGTGGGCGGACGATGCGAGGGTGGCTGCGGGTCCACGCCACGCGGCTTCGTACCATCGAGCTCGCCCGTTGGGTGAGTCGAGGCGTCGAGTTCGCGAAGTCCCTGCCTGGGAAGGACTGACGGCTACCCGGTCACGCGACCGGCGCCGCCGTCGACCGTTACGATCTGGCCGTCTACGAGTGTGGCGGTGCCCCTTCCCGTCGCCATGATCGCGGGGATGCCGTACTCCCTGGCGATGATCGCGGCGTGCGAGGCGACGCTCCCGGAGTCGACGACGACGGCGGCGGCGAGGTGGAACAGGGGCGTCCAAGCCGGGTTGGTATACGGGCACACGAGTATGTCGCCCTTGCGCAGAGTGGCGAAGTCGCTCGTTCCGAGGACGACTCGCACCGGCCCGGTGGCTCGCCCGCTGGCCGCTGGCGCCCCGGTAAGGAGAGCGTCGTCCCCCGTGTCCGGTACGTCCGACAGTGCGGCGACGTCGATCATCGGGACGTCCGCGAGCTCTTCTCGGCGGGCCGCTCTGCACGCGACCGCGGCGCGGAGGCGCGAGGCCTCGGCATCGGGAACGCTTGGCACGTGAGGAATGCCCTCGAGCTCCTCAAGCCGCAGGTGGAACACCTCCTCCGGCTCGTTCAACACGCCCTCGTGGTGGAGCCGCGTGCCGATCTCGAGCAGTGCTCGACGAAGCACCGACATAGGACGGGTCATGTGATAGTGCGTGTCCTCGCGGAAGGCGATGCCAGCGCTCGCCACAGCGACTAGTCGCTCCACCGATCGCCGCGTCGGTGACCATCGCATTGCCGTATGCGTACGGAGTGCGTTCATTGCGAGCTCCGCACGGGTGGTGGTCTCGGACGCCTCGGGCTGGCTCGCCATGGCGGCGAGCATGCCAAGGACGGCTGCGGGTTCCTCGCTCCAGGTCGGCGCCGACACGTATGCCGGGCTCGACGTCTCGCGGTGCCCGTGGCGGTGGAGAAAGTCGGCGAGGGCGTCGCCGAACTCCGCGAGCTCGGCACGTTCCCTCAACTGGTGCAACACCTCAGGTGACTCGAGTTCGACGAACGCGCGCGCCAGGGAGGCATCGGCACGAACCCTCCGCGCGAGCATGTCCAGCTCGGCGTTCGCCTCGGCCGTGAGCGTCGGCGCGCCGATGATCAGGTCCGCGAAGAGGGCACGCCGGCCGAGGGCGCGGAGGACCAACCAAAGGCCTACGCCTGCCAGCAGGACCCGTGGCAGGTACGACTTTCGGAGCTCCACGATGGGCCTGGCCAGCGCCATGATCCGACGAGGCGAACCGACAAGCGCCGGCCACGACAGGGAGGCCGGTTGCTGTCGGGCCACCTCCTCCAAACCTCGTTCGAACTCGCGGAACCGCGGGTCCTCGGTCCACCGCGTGTGGTCGTGGCGCGCTGCTCGGCTGACCACCCGGAACGGCGCGGTCAGAGTACGGGGCGTAGGCCGCAGGGCCGGCGGGACGAACCGTTCCACGATCCCGTCGATCTCGGGTAGTGCCTGCTCGAAGGCGTTCGAGATGCCGAAGAACTCGGTCAGCAAGCCACCCTGGAGCCCAAGCGGGCCGTGCGGGACCCAGGTGGTCATGTCCAGGGGGTACGGGCGGCTGTTGATGTAGTCGGCGATCGTTCGGGCGAACCTGCGCTGCCTTCCGGTGAGCGGTGGGGCGGGTAGGGCGGTCATGGGCCGGGCCTGCACGAGCCAGATCGTGCCCTCCGCCGAGGCCCATTCGATGTCCTGCGGGCAGCCGAAGTGGCGGGCGACGATGCGCCCGAGTCGTGCGAGCTCACGGAGCGACCTGCGGGACATCACCGGACGGATCGATCTCCCGCGACCGCTGGCGCCATTCGCCTGACCTCCTCCTCTCGACCATTCCGTCAGACGGTCGCGACGACCGAGGACGTAGTGGTCCGGTGTGACCAGGCCGGAGACCAGCGCTTCCCCTAGCCCTTCGCAGGCGTCGACTACGACCTGGTTGCGGTCACCGGTCACCGGGTGGGCAGTGAACATCACGCCCGCGTGATCGGCATCGACCATGCGTTGGACGATCACCGCGATCCTCGCCTGCCCGGTGATGCCCTGCCGCTGTCCGTACGCGAGCGCTCGCTCCGTCGACAGGGAGGATTGGCACTGCCGTATGGCCTCAAGAAGGCTGTCGAGACCGCGCACGTCGAGGAACGTGTCGTACTGCCCGGCGAACGTCGCGTCCGGAAGATCCTCCGCGGTGGCGCTCGATCGTACGGCCACCGGCCCGTTCCCAAGGGTCCGATAACCCTCGACGATCGCCGCACGCACGGATGCGGAAAGGTGCTCGACGCGAGTCGTGACGATGAAGGCCTCGGGCACCGGTAGGCCTTTTCGCGCGAGCTCGCCGAGGTTGGCGCCCTTGCCTCCGACGAGGCTGACGTCCTCGGCGCCCACTTCGCCGAGCCAGACGATCGGCTCGTCGAGATCGGCTGTCTTACGCTGGCTGACGGTCATCGAGTTCTCCTCATGTACGCCGCGAAGTGCCCGGCCGCGTGCATTCCAGGAACCACCTGACGTGTGTCCGCGCTCGCCTCCGCGCCTGCTTCCTGTCCTCGTCGTCGGCACCCGCGTGGAGGTGGTCGAGTCGAAGAGTCACGACGGGCGCGATGAACTCCCACGCCAGATGCTCGGCGGGGAAGTCAGCTCGGATGGCGCCCTCCCGCATCCATCGTTGAAACAGGGCGCCGAGACGCGCGCGAGTCTCGGCGACGCTCGCCCAGAACGTGTCGGCCACCACCGGCGAGGCCGGACCGCCCTCCCGCAGCAGGAAGCTGAGGAACCTCCTGGCCTCGTCCTTCTCCCAGGCAGTCAAGAGCGCACGGACTATCTGGGGAAGGACAAGGTCGGGCGGAGCATCGCGTTCCGCCACTTCCAGAGCAAGCAGGCGATCTTTGCCGCCCTTCTCGTCGACTCCACCACCGCGGTGCTCGATGTGGCGGTGCGCAAGGCGGGCGTAGATGGCGCTCTCCCGGACACCCACGCCCCGCGCGATCTCTCGGATCGAGGTTGCCGCGTAGCCGTCGCGGGCGAAGCCCGCGAGAGCGACGTCGAGGATCCTGCGATGCGTGGTTGCCCCGTCCACTTTCCGTGGGCGCCCACGCGTTGGGCGAGGTTGCATGGAGATGACCATGAAACGAATCATAAATGAACGATCGTTCACTCGCCAGTCATGAAATAAACGAACGATCGTTAAGAACTTGACCAGCGGAATCGTCGTCGAAGAAGCGGCGAACGTCGAACTACTTCGCTGTCAGGACCATGTCGAACTCTGCGATGCCCTTGAGCTCGCATGTCGGGTGGTGGAAGTCGCGCGCGCACTGACCTGGGAACGCGCACTCAGACAGGCACGCTCCGACGAGCTCGACGCTTCCTACGCCACCGCGCCGATCCGCTGCCTGCACTCGCTCCTGGACGACTCCCACCTCGGCGGAGCCTGACGTCCCCGCAATAGCCCACGACTTGATCACCCGCGTAGAGGAGGAATGATGAGCCTGAGCAGCAACTCGATCCAGACCTCGGTCGCGGTCTCCGACCAGACCCGCTCCACCTGCACCAGCTGGAGCAGCTGGTGCACCACCGCGCCGGCAGGCGCATCTGTTGGTCGGGGCGCTGGCACATTCGAGCAAGTGGCGCGGCGTGCTCGCCGACGCCGAAGACTTCCCGCACCTTCTGCCTGTGCTGGAGTCCTCCATCCCCGAACTGACGGGCACGGCCTCCTAAGAAATCCCCGCGGAGCGTGTAACGCCTTGGCGTACTGCTGACACTGCACCGCCATGAGCACACAACTTGTCGAGCGGACGCCCCTAGCTGCGCGGAAAGCAACACGGCGCGAGTGGATCGGCCTTGCCGTCCTCGCGCTCGCCTGCTTGCTGTACGTGATGGACCTGACGGTGCTGCATTTCGCGGTTCCGGCCATGAGCGCCGACCTGCAGCCGACGAGCACCCAGCTGCTTTGGATCATCGATGTGTACGGGTTCATGGTGGCTGGCGCGCTCGTCACGATGGGCACCCTCGGCGATCGGATCGGCAGGAGGCGGTTGCTGATGGTCGGTGCAGCCGCGTTCGGAGTCGTGTCGATCCTGGCGGCGTTGTCGACGAGCTCGGAGATGCTGATCGTCAGCAGGGCGCTCCTCGGGATCGCCGGTGCGACGATTGCGCCGTCGACGCTGTCGCTGATCTTCCACATGTTCCAGGACCCGAGGCAGCGGACGTTCGCGATCGGGATTTGGGTCGGCGCCTTCTCTGCCGGCAGCGCGATCGGTCCCGTCCTGGGCGGAATCCTGCTCGAGAGGTTTTGGTGGGGCTCGGTGTTCCTGCTGGCGTTGCCGGTCATGGCCGCGCTGCTCGTCCTCGGGCCGAGGGTGCTGCCGGAATATCGTGACCCGAAGGCCGGCCGGCTCGACCTTCTCAGCGCCGGCATGTCGGTCGTCGCGCTGCTCGGCGTGGTTTTCGGGTTGAAGCAGATCGCCCAGGACGGCCTCGCCGCACTGCCGGTGGCGACCATCATCGGTGGCGTCGTCGTGGGAGCGCTGTGGGTTCGCCGTCAGAAGCGGCTCGCCAACCCAATGATCGACCTCAGCCTGTTCCGGGTGCGGCGTTTCAACGTCGCGCTCGCCGTCAACTTCCTAGCGATCTTCGTACTGG
Organism: Tenggerimyces flavus; assembly: GCF_016907715.1. Taxonomy (NCBI): domain Bacteria; kingdom Bacillati; phylum Actinomycetota; class Actinomycetes; order Propionibacteriales; family Nocardioidaceae; genus Tenggerimyces; species Tenggerimyces flavus. The sequence goes on from NZ_JAFBCM010000001.1 coordinate 7,104,685, forward strand.
TGGGCTACTTCCTGTTCGTCGCCCAGTACCTGCAGCTCGTTCTCGGGCTGTCAACACTTGAGGCCGGTCTGTGGTCTGCGCCGTCAGCCGTCGGATTCATCCTGAGCTCCCAGCTCGCGCCGCGGGTGCTGCAGCGCGTTCGGCCGGCATACGTGGTCGCGGGCGGCCTGGCAGCCTCATCGATCGGGCTGTTCCTTCTTACCCTCGTGGGGACGCAGCAGGGCCTACTCTTGCTGGTGGCGGGAGCGGTGGTGATCTCTCTCGGTATGGGTCCGGTGTTCGGCCTGACCACGGAGATGGTCGTGGGCTCCGCCCCGACGGAACGAGCCGGTGCGGCGTCAGGCATCGCGGAGACCGCCTCCGAACTCGGCGGAGCGCTCGGCATCGCCGCCCTCGGAAGCGTCGGGATCGCCATCTATCGCGGCGGGATCGCTCGCAATCTGCCGGAAGGCGTGCCCGCGGACGCCGCGGACGCGGCGCGGGACACCCTTGGCGGAGCGGTCGCGGCCGCTGGGACCCTTCCCGACCCTACGGGCGCGGCTCTGCTGGACGTGGCGAGGGAGTCGTTCGTGGCGGGCCTGCAACTGAGCTCACTCGCCGCAGCTGTCGTCGCCGCGGGGATCGCCGTGGTAGCGGCGGTCGCGTTGCGCGACAAGGCATCAGACGGTGCCGTAGACCAGCCGACCGACGAGGTCGAGACGTCCGACGAGCCCCTTCCCTGCGCAGCATGAACCTCTCGGCCACCGCCGACCACATCAAGCCTCAAGGAGAACCCTGATGTCGCTCTACGTCCAGCTCGGTGAGGTGTACACCTACTACGAAGACGACGGCGCCGGGGAGGCTCTGGTGCTCTTGCACCCAGGGCTCGCCGACTCCCGGTCCTTCGAGCTCAACGTGCCAGGCCTGGCTGAGCAGTTCAGGGTGTTCAGGCCGGATCGGCGAGGTCACGGCCGCACCCCAGACGTCGACGGCCCGATCTCCTACGAGCAGATGGCGCGGGACACGATCATGTTCCTCGAGCAGGTCGTCGGTGGACCGGCCTTTCTGGTCGGCCACAGCGATGGTGCTCCCGTTGCCTTGCTGGTGGCGCTGAGGCGGCCGGATCTGGTCCGCAGGCTCGTCGTCGGCGCCGGCGTCTTCCACCACGACGGCTGGGCGCCCGGCGTGATCGACCTCGACGAGGAGACCACAGCGTTCTTCATCGAGTACCACGGTGCCGTGTCACCTGACGGGCCACAGCACTTCCCCATCTTCGCAGCGAAGATGCACCGGATGCATACCGACGAGCCCACACTCACCATCGCCGATCTCGCCGGCTACCCAGGGCCGGCGATGGTCATGGTCGGCGACGGCGATGACGAGATCCCCATGTCGCATACTCTTGCCTTCCGCGACGGATTGCCGAACGCTCAGCTTGCCGTCGTTCCTGGCACCGCGCACGGGCTGTTCGCCGAGAAACCCGACCTGTGCAATCGGATCGTCATCGACTTCCTCACCGAGGAATCGGTGTGAGAACGACCGAGACGTCACTGTCCAAGCCGCGCCATCGATTGGGTCGCTATGCTGCGCGGATGGATCTGGAACGGCGCTTCGCACAACCGTTCCCGTCCGACGCGACGCTGGTGGCCTGGTTGCAGGATGGGGACGAGGCCGCGTTCGCGCTCGTTCTCGACACCTGGTCTACGGGGATGCTCCGGCTCAGCAGGACGTTCGTCTCGACGAGCGAGTCCTCCTCCGAGGTGGTCCAGGAAACCTGGCTCGCGGTGCTGCAGGGCATCGCGAAGTTCGAAGGTAGGTCGTCGCTCAAGACATGGGTCTACCGGATACTCGTCAACACGGCCAAGCGGCATGGTGTGCGGGAGCACCGCACGGTTCCATGGAGCAGCCTGACGGACGAAGACGAAGGACCCACAGTTGATCCTTCGCGCTTCTTTGCCGCAGGCGAGCCCTATGAGGGCCACTGGCGGGAGTTCCCCCAACGCGTGGCCGACACCAGAGCAAGAGATGCTGGCCGGCGAGACGCGCCGCCAGGTGACATTGGCGCTCGAGCGGCTGCCCGAGCGCCAACGGGCCGTCATCACCCTGCGAGACGTCCAGGGCTACACCTCGGAGGAGGTGTGCGCGATCTTTGAGATCTCAGCGGCCAACCAGCGCGTCCTGCTCCACCGTGCACGGGCCTACGTCCGAGGTGCGTTGGAGACCTACTTCGCCACAGGCGAGGCCGTTCACCAGCGGAACGGGGAGGCGGAGTCGTGAGCGACCTGGCCTGCAGCGAGTTCGTGGAGCTCGTCACCGCGTTCATCGAAGGTGGACTCGACCCGGACATGGAGAGCCGGTTCGTCGATCACCTGGCGCTTTGCCCGGGCTGCGAGGGATACCTCGACCAGATCCGTCAAACCATCCATACCCTCGGCGAGCTGCCGGAAGACAGGCTGTCGGAGCAGGCGCGACACGATCTGCTCAGTGCGTTCCGCAACTGGACCCGCTGATCATGTAACGCTTCTGGGGGATGCCGACACTGAACCCCCATGATCGATCTGACGTGCCAAGAGCTCGTCGAGCTCCTGACCGACTACCTCGACGGGGCGCTGGACGCCGAGACCAAGCAAGGCGTCGCCGACCACTGCGCGATCTGCGGCGGTTGCGGACCGTACCTCGAGCAGTTGCGCCAGACCATCGCCGTCCTCGGCCGGCTTCGATGACGCGCGGACTCAGGAAAGACAGCCCAAGGCTCCACCTCGGAGGAACACTTCTGGCCCCACCCGAAGCGCGCGACCCCCAAAGATCTCAACCTGGCTGGTCGCGACCGTAACGTGAAGGACAAGCCGTCACGTGCCGTTTGGGCCCTTCGCTGCCGACTACGACGGGTTGCGTGCCGTCACCTGATGGTTGCCGACAATCGGGTCGAAGTGCAGGTACCTGCCCGCCTGGGTTGTTGCGGGATAGCTTGGCGGCATGGATGCATATCGCCATGTCAAGGTCAAGCGGGACGGTGACACCGTCCGGATCACGATGAACCGGCCGGAGCGCCGCAACGCGCTGTCTGGGGAGCACCTGGGCGAGCTGCGGGCGGCCTTCGCCGATGCGGGCGAGAGCGACGCCACCGGGATCGTGCTGGCTGGCGCGGGCCCGGTGTTCTGTGCGGGGCACGACTTCGCCGACGTCGCCGCGCGGGACGTGGTCGGGGTCCGTGACCTGCTGCGCTCCTGTACGGAGCTGATGGGAACAATCCAGTCAGTCCCGCAGGTGGTGATCGCCCGCGTGCATGGTCTGGCTACCGCGGCCGGGTGTCAGCTGGTCGCCTCCTGCGACCTGGCGATCGCGGCAGAGTCCGCGGCGTTCGCCCTGCCCGGGGGCAAAGGGGGCTGGTTCTGTCACACCCCGGCGGTGCCCGTGGCGCGCAGCATTGGCCGCAAGCGTCTGATGCAGCTCGCCCTCACAGGCGAGCCGGTCGATGCGCGCACCGCCGCCGGCTGGGGGCTGGTCAACGAGGCGGTTCCCGACGCCGACCTCGACACCGCCGTCGAGGAATTGCTGCGGCTGGCGACCCGGGGCAGTCGGCGCGGCAAGGCCGTCGGCAAGCAGGTCCTCTACTCGCAGCTCGACCGACCGGAGGCGGACGCGTACGCGATCGCTGTCGAGGTCATGGCCTCGATGTCCGCCTCTCCCGGGGCGCGGGAAGGCATGACCGCGTTCCTGGAGAAGCGGGCCCCGTCCTGGCCCGACTGACGGTACTCAGGGACGGATTCTCAGGAGGGCTGCCGACGTGGGCCGCGCCGGCACGCGGCCGGCTCCTTGTCGCTTCCGACTGTGACGGGTTCGCACCCGCCAGAGTACGGTAAGGGCCACAGGTGGGTCAGAGTTGTTACGCGGGTTGTAACGCGAGAGGGGTGTTGTCGATGGACGTGGACCGCGCCCGGGCTTTGCGCAGCGTGCTGTCTGGCACCGCGTGGGTGGAACGGACGAGGTCCTTTGCCCGTGCGTTGCGGTTCGCGGGGCACGACAGTGGCGGGTTGCTGCTGGTCGGGACTCCGCGCGAGGAGCCGTGGCACCTCACCGCGCACCTGGATGACGAGGCCCGCTGGTCGGAGATCCCCGAGCTCCGACCGACGTTGGTGCGCCACTAGGTCCCGGCGAACGCGCCGGTTCACCTTGCTGTCGACCTGAGCCGGCTGGAGGCCACTCGTCGCGGGGAGACGCTGTTGATCGTCGCCCCCTCGCAGGTGCCCGGCGGGATCCTCGAGCGGTTCGACGATGCACGCCGGCGGGGTGCGACCTTGTTGGCGCTCGAGGCGGGTGACCGGGAGGTCCGTTCCCTAGCGCACGAGTCCCTGACGGTGCTCGACGCCGAGCCGAAGGTGTTCGATCACGACGCGCTGTGGTTGCCGGCGACGGATCGGCCGGACCGACTGATCGTCCCGGACGCGCCGGGTTTCGGGTTCGAGACCGCGCAGCACCTGGTGAGCCTTGCCGCCGGGGAGCAGGCCGCGCCGGTCGGTCGGCGCCGTGGGTTCCGGGACAAGCTGGGCCGCCTGCTCGACCGGATCTCCGGCGACTCCGTAGTCGATCACTCGCTGGCGGGCCGGTAGGCCGAGGTGTCGATCGTTCTGGGGATCGAGACGTCGTGCGACGAGACGGGTGCCGGTCTCGTCGCGGACGGGGTGCTGCTGGGCGAGGGGTTGGCCTCCAGCATGGACGAGCACGCCCGGTTCGGTGGCGTCGTGCCGGAGGTGGCGGCGCGCGCACGTGCACGCCCTGCAGCCCTGTGTCGACAAGGCCTTCGCCAACGCCGGGATCGGTCTCGACGCGGTGTCGGCGGTGGCGGTGACGGCGGGACCGGGCTTGGCGTCGTCGCTGCACGTCGGTGTCGCGGCGGCCAAGGCGTACGCCGTCGCGACGGGCGTGCCCCTCTACGGTGTCCATCATCTGGCCGGGCACGTAGCCGCGGATACCCTGGTCCACGGAGCGCTGCCCCGCCGGTGCGTCGTGCTGATCGTCTCCGGGGGCACACGTCGCTGCTCCTGGTCGAGGACCTCGCGACGGACCGGATCGTCCACCTCGGCGACACCCTGGACGACGCCGCCGGGAGAGCTTCGACAAGGTCGCTCGGTTGCTCGGGCTGTCCTACCCCGGCGGACCGGCGATCTCCGCCGCGGCCCAGGGCGGCGATCCCGAGGCGATCGCCTTTCCTCGCGGCCTCACCAGGCCGCAGGATCCGCCGTACGCGTTCTCCTTCTCCGGTGTGAAATCCGCGGTCGCGCGGTGGGTGGAGCGGACGGCGCTCGACGGCGGTCCGGTCCCGGTAGCTGACGTCGCTGCATCTTTCCAGCGAGCGGTCGTCGACGTCCTTGTCCGCAAGGCGATCCGCGCATGCGAAGACCAGAGCGTGGACGCACTGGTCATCGTCGGCGGCGTCGCAGCGAACGCGAGCCTGCGTGTCGCGGCCGAGGAGGGCTGTGAAGCGGCAGGGATCGAGCTGCGGGTCCCGCCGCCACGGCTGTGCACCGACAACGGCGCCATGATCGCCGCGGTCGGTGACCTACTCGTCCGGGCGGGCGCGGCACCCTCGCCGCTCGCGCTCAGCGCTGTTCCCGGAGTCGAGCTGGAGTTCGCTCGGCTCGGCTGACCATCCTGCGCTCCTCCGGTCGGCCGCGGTCGCCCGCCGGGGGCGCGTTGTTGCGCGTCTGCCTTACCTGATCACCCGCCGACCTCGGTGTCCGGCATGTGCATACTGGCCGGTCGCGGCCTGGTCGGGAGTAGCCCGCGTCGGTGGAGACGGTGCATCAGCCCGGTGCAGCCGAGTCCGATCATGACCGGAAAGAGCCAGGGAAGGCTGGGAGCGCCGTGGCGCGGGCGAGGTCGACGAACAGGCCGGTGGCTGTGTTCCCTATCAGGACGCCGAGCCCGGCGATGGAGAAGTAGACGCCGTAGTAGGTGCCCGTGCGTCGCTCACCGCTCAGCAGCGGGATCAAGTCCATAGCGAACGGCTGGCTGATCATGGAACCGACGGCGAACACGACCGTCCACAACACGATCGGGGCGAGGTTGACCGCTGCCGCCAGCGCTGCGGCCGGTCCGCGATCTGATTCGGCTAGGGGAGGAGCGCTCCGCCGACCATCAGCGGCAGGAACGAGACGGTCATCAGCGACAGCCCGATGACGATCGCGCGTGGTCCTGACCAGCGTGCCCGGGCCGCGGCGGTGACCCGAGTTTGGGTCGTGATGACAAGGAGACATGAGAGCGTGAACATCGCGGTGACACCAAGGTTGCCGCCGGTGAGGCGCTGGATCTCCAGCGGTAGTCCGACGTAGATCTGGTTGGCCAGGACCAGCCAGCCGCCGCCCATGCCCAGCGCGAAGAGCAAGAACGACCGGTTGCAGAGCACGTGGCGCCAATCCATCCAGACCGAGTCCGTCGATGTGGCCTCCAGCCCGCGACGGTATGGAAGCAGGCACAGCACGAACAGCGCGAGCAGGGCGAAGACGCTGGACGCGACCAGCGTGACGAGCCCGAAGTTCACCGCCAACAGGGCAAGGCCGATCAGCGGGCCCAGCAGCTCTCCGACCTTGGCACAGGCCAGGTCGAGCGCGAGGCTTGGACACGGTCGGCGCCGACGGCTTCTTGGGCCAGATAGGACCGCGAGGCCGGGCCGAACAAGACACCCCCGAGACCTGTCAGCACCGCGGCGACCACCACGATCGGGAGCGTGGTGGCGAACCCGAACATCAAGAAACCGATCGCCCGAACGAGCGCTCCGGCAACGATGAGGGAACGGCAGCCAAGGCGGTCCGAGAGCGAGCCGCCCACCACATACAGCCCCTGCTGGCAGAAGGTCCGCAGCCCAAGGACCAGACCGATGACCCCCGCGGTGAAGCCGAGCCCCTGCTGGAGGTGGGCCGCCAGGAACGGCACCAACATGTAGAAGCCGATGGTCATGAACAACCCGCTGATCACGATCACCCGAACCGGCCGCGTCGCAACTCGAAGCTGCGCCCACAACCCCAGGCCACTTGCCCGAACAGCGGCCCGCACACTCGCTGGATCCGATGAGCCTGTCATTGCGTCACGCCAGACGCCGCAGACCCCGCAGACACGGCCGCGGCGAACCCATCGCCCACCAGGAGACGGAGCGTGTTGGCGCGACCGGGCGTCTCCCGGCTCCCGGCACCGATGCCCTGGCGGGTGACCCGCATGGGAGGCTGCGCGGACCAGGCGTCAACATGAGTCGCGAGCAGGGCCGCCCCGGTGGGAGTGCACAATTCTACGACCGACCCAGCACCCGTGCCGTCGGTGTCGCTGGTGTCGCCGGCGTAGGACGGTGCGCCGGCGGCGACCAGGAGTTCGACGACCGCGGGCGGCGGCACCGGGAGCCAACCGTGTGCCGCCTGCACTGTCCCGGAGCCGACCGCGACGGGTGTGGCGTGGATCCGGGCCAGTCCGAGATGGGCGAAGCCCGCGCTCACGCCGACGATGTCGGCGATCGCGTCGAGGGCCCCGACCTCATGGAAATGAATCGCCTCCGGCGTGGTGCCGTGCACGCGGGCCTCTGCCTCGGCGAGCCGGCGGAAGGTGTCGTACGCGGTCAGCCGGACCGGGTCGGCCAGACCCGCGGCGTCGAGGAGCTCGCGGATGTCGACCTCACGACGTGTGGGTGCGGAGGAATGTCAAGAACTCGGTCCTGAAGGCCGAAGGAGCAGTCTGCTCAGCGTCGGCGTAGAGCACCTGCTGAGCATGGCCCGTCCCGGCCGGCAGAACGATGGCCTTGCTGCCGGCCGGTCGCGTGACAGCGGCCAGGTCGCGAAGCTCGCCGGCAGTCGCCGCCGTGTCGTCCTCCGCGAGGACGTACAGCACGGGGACCTTCGCCTCCCGCGCTGCGGCCTCGTACGTCTCGAACTCCCCCGAGACCGGCGGTTGCGACAACCCGAACGGCGACAGGGCGACCGTCCCGCGGAGGGGGCTGTCGGGTCGGGCCGCAGCGACGATGACGTCCGGCGCACCCGCCGACGCCCCCACGACGACGACGTCGCGCGCACCGCGTTCGGTCAGGTCGGCGATGATCGCGTTCAGGTCGGCGAGGCCGTCGGTCGGGTCACCGCAGTCGCTCGCGCCGACGCAGTCCCTGTCGTACGCGACAACGCGAAAGCCTTCCTTCGGCAGCCAGCCGAGCTCGCGGTACCACACGCACAGTCCGCGCAATCCGGATCCGTGGATCAACACCACACCGCGCGTTCCCGTCCCGGCGTGGAGGGCGTAGAGGCGTCGACTCTCGTCCTGGTGGACGTAGGCAGGCTCGGCATCGACGGGCTCGCCGTACCCGGAGCATCGCTCCTCGCCCGCCGGCGGCGTCGTCGGCGTGGGCGACGAGGACGCGGTTGGGCTCGCCTCGACCTCTTCGCTCGCCGACGCCGACGGCGACGGTCCAGCCACGTCGGAGTCCTGCGTCCCGCAAGCCACCGCCATCGTCAACAGCGCAAGGGCAAGCGCCACGGCGATGCCGTTCCGACCCCGCGATTGTTCGTACGTTCTCATGTTCCGCCGATCAGCAATCTAGGTGTACCCGTGCGCACCGTTCCGTCTACTTCGGCTTCGTGCCGCGTGGCGTCGGCGCGACTCGATGATGCCGGTCGCGAATGGTGTCCGCTCGCACATGACGACCGTCCGGAGCGCCACGAGTTCACCATCTCGCACTTGCGCAGAAATGGACAGGTGCTGGTTCACGGCCGGTTTGCTCTGCTCGACGATGACCGCCAACTCCGTCGTCGAGTGCGGCACCTCGAGCGACAGGGAGGATCGCGGCCCGAGTCCGGCCGACCAACGCCGCAACGCGTCGTTGTCCTCGTCGGCCAGGTTCCCTTGCCACCAGCCCAGGTGGAAAGGCTCGTCGTTCGCGCTTCGGCCTGTAGACGATGGAGGTGTCGGCCGGGAATCCAGCACGGCGTTCACCACGACTGGGCGAGAAGAGGTGGCATGTATCTGACCTTGCGACGTGCGAGCTCCGAACGCCGGATCAGCCAGTGGCGGTACATGCGATCACGACTGTCAACAGGCATGCGAAGAATGGTGCTCCGGTATGTGGTGGTGTTCCAGCGTACGCTCGGATCGACCAGCTCGAGACGTTCAACTCCTTCGGCCGACTGGCTGCCACGTGCACCCGGCCACATACGGACTACTCGTGGTTCCTGCGGCGCGTGGAGGGCTGCACACGGCTGCCGCTGGGCGGCGTCGCCGAGGTCGCCGCCGTCGTCTCCCACCATCACGCCTACGCTCTCGCTCGGGCCCACAGCGAGGCCTTCTGGAATGCTTGTCTCGTCCGCCGAGCGGGGCGATCCAGCGCCGGACAAGCCCTCGGACAACAAGGGTCGCTTTCCCGAACTACAGCATCCAAGTTGGGAAATCACCAACTCGGCGCGACTCGGCTACTTTGTCGATGTACCGCAACGGGAAATCGTCCTCGTTCAGGTGCAGTGGATCGGCTGATCCGATGTCACCCGTCGACGCCGCGGGTGGGGACGGGCTCGGCCGGGTGACCTGCTTGGATCCGTTGGGCGTATGCCGCTAGTGCCTCAGCAAGAAACGTTGGCGTTGTAATCGTGTCGCGTTGACCGGTCTGGTGGTGGGTCTGGAGGCTTGCTGCTGGAGGTGGGTCATGGCGCGTCAGCCTGAGGTGTTTGTGCGGTCGTTGGAGCCGGAGGAGGCGCAGCGGCTGGTGAAGATCACGCGGTCGACGAGGGATCGGGTTCGGCTGCGGCGGGCTGGGGTCGTGCTGGCGTCGGTTCAAGGCCGGTCCGCGAGTGAGATCGCGGTCATGTTCGCCGCGAGTGATGGCTATGTGCGGGAGGTGATCCACGCGTTCAACGAGTCCGGGTTCGCGGCGTTGAACCCAAAATGGAGCGGGGGTCGACCGGCGACGATCGGCCCCGCGGTGCGTGAACAGATCTGCCGGATCGCCTCGTGCAAGCCGGTGGAACTGAGGCTGCCGTTCACGACCTGGAGTTTGACCAAGCTGGTGGAGTATCTGGCCGGCCAGCGGATCACGGTCAGCACCGAGACGGTCCGGCAGATCCTGCGCAAGGCCGGCATCAGCTGGCAGGCCACCAAGACTGCGACATGAGCGTGGAAGGCCAGCAAGGATCCTGAGTTCGCCGCGAAGATGGCCCGCATCCTCGATCTATACGACCATCCACCGGCGGACAGATTCGATGGTCGGGTGATCTGTGTGGACGAATTCGGGCCGCTGAACCTGCAGCCACGACCTGGCCGAGGCTGGTTTCCCCTCGGCAGGCCGGACCGCCGACGCGCCACCTACACTCGCCGCGGCGGGGTGCGGCACATGTTCGCCGCGCTTGATCTGGCTACCGGTCTGATGTTCTACCGGTTCCGGGACCGCAAACGCTGGATGGAGTTCGCCGACATCAACAAGGACTTCTGCAAGCAGCTGCGACCCGCTTCCCGGTCGGAAAGCTGTACCTGATCTGCGACAACTACGGCCCGCACGGCAAGGCCGAGGTCGTCGACTGGTGCACCGACCACGGCATCGAACTCGTCTACACCCCGACCAACGCGTCCTGGCTGAACTGGATCGAGTCCGAGTTCACCGCGGTCCGCTACTTCGCGCTCAACGGCAGCGACTATCCCAGCCACAGCGCCCAACAAGCCGCGATCGCCGGCTACATCCGCTGGCGCAACCAGCGCTGTCACCCCAAACGCCACTTCGCCATCGGCTCCAAGATCCGCCAACCCGATTACCTACCCAACGTTGCTTGACGCGGCACTAGCGAAAGAGGCGCCTGAATAGGCCCTGTATTGGGTTGCCCGCCCGCTGCTCGGTGGTCGTCCTGGTTTGATCGCCGGCAGAACCACCGTGGTCTGGTGGGGACCATGGCCGTACCCAGGCACGGCGGGCCTCGGGATCAGAGAAGGCCTGGCGCAGCTGGTCGACGTCAAACTTGATCGGGAGTGCCTTGGTGAGCAGCGCAAGACCAAGGCCGCCTGTGCGCTCGATGGCCGCGCGGTGTTCGGGTGAGGCCTCGACGTTCCAGACGCCGTTCACGATGTTGTGGTCGCCGGCCGCGACTGGTGTCGAGATCGTGAAACCGTCGGAGGTGAGTTCAACGTAGGTGTTGGCCACAGCCGGGGGTACTGAGTCGACACCTTTGTCGAACCCGACGTCGGCAAAGGGGTCGAGGGTGGCGTTGCGGCAGCCACCGCGGCCGCGGGCGATGAGAACTTGCTCGCAAGAGGGGTTAACCGCCACTAGCATTAGAGCATCGTTGGATGGCCCCACTGTCATCCCGGTGGCTTGGTAGGTGGGCAACGACATCGAGCTGCCGATGCCGGCAAGGCCGGACGATCGGCACACGGAGTGATGCAAGCTGAACAGAACCTTCTTGGGGCCATCAAGGCCGGTAGCGGTGACGTCGGCTTTGGCGCCGATCGGGTCGCCACACGTCTGACACGACACCGGCCATAGGTTGACCATGGCCAGCTGTACCGCATCCGTGCCAACGAACTCGGTGATCTCCTTGCTGACGGTGTACTCGACCTGTGTCTGATCGTGAATCTTGCGACTAAGCTGGGCCCTGTAGGCCGGATCGTTTCTGCGATCGGCTAATCCGCTTTCTTCCTTCGTCGCAAGGGATCCTTCAGGTGAGAACCCAGCCTGGGGCTCGGTGCTTATCCAGCCGGTCGCTACGCGTCCGGCGCGCGTCAGTCGGTCGATGTCCTGGAGGGTGGGGATCTCGTCGGGAGGAAGTGCGTTGGAGACGGCGAGGATGATGCCCTGCAGCTGGCGCACACGATCAGCGACCAGGTCGGGACACTCGGCTTGCCAATGGATCGGCGTATCGCGAATGCGTACGTTGATAGTGTGATCGTCAAGGTCGGCTGTGATGGCGGGTACCGGCTCGACGCTCATGTAGCCGTCGCTAGGGACCTTCAGGCCGAATTTGACATAGCTGGTCGAATCGACCATCCACTTGTTGCTTTGGCGCCGGAGCATCACATGCTCGACCGTGGGGTTAACTAGCAGGACGGGACGGTCGTCGCGCTGGCCGTGCTGCCTTGTTCCGGGCAGCAGGCTACAGACGGTGAAGTACGACACGAGTGGTGCGTTGGTGAGGCGGAGACTCGCGGTCCACTCAGCTGGCTGGCACCGCTGGTGGTGGAGTGAGGCGGCGGCGAACCCTGCAGGTGAGAAGTCCATGACTTGCACCGTGGGTCGTTCGGATCCCTGCTCCCACCCGCAGGTCTGACAGTCGCGTGGCCAAAGGTTCGCGGCCAGCTCCTCGAGTCCGCTCGCGCCGAGCTCGCGGGCAGTGCGCTGGTCCACCTCGAACGGATAGTCGTCAGGCACCCTCGGCGCGTGGGAGTTGAACCTCGCTCGTAGCTGGCGGATGCGCTTCGCCTTGCCCACAGCACACCGTCCTCCGCATCGACAGACCTTCCAACAGTTGGAATTTCCGACACCTCAGGTCATGATAGAGCTTGACGGCTGCATGGACGGCTGGCCGGACGATATGGAGTAGCCCCAGCATGAACACGGATCACCCTCAGACTTCCGAGGGGGACGACGAGGGGGTTGTCGGTCGAGCACAAGTGCGCAGTAAGAGTCAGATCACGCTCCCTCGCGAAGTGCGCGACGCTCTCCACCTGGAGCAAGGCGACGTTGTCGAGTTCACGGTCACCCCGGATGGGGACGTGAAGTTGCGTGCGATGACGACTATCCCGACCGATCAACGCTGGTTCTGGACCGAGGAATGGCAGGCTGGCGAGCGGGAGGCGAGCGCAGACATCGCTGCGGGCCGTACCCGCTTCTTCGAGTCCGACGAGGAGTTCCTCGCATACCTGCACGATCCGGACAAATCTTAGGATGCCGACGTACGAAATCTCGCCTCGGTTCGCCCGGGAACACCGCAAGCTCACTGCGGAGCAGCGCGTCCAGTTCGCAAGCGCGGTAGGGGACTTCATCGCCGAGCTTGGAACAGGCCAGTTCACCCCTCGACTCCGGGTCAAGCGGGTCCAGGGAACTGCGGGAGTGTGGGAGATGACCTGGGCGCCCGATGGTCGTGCCACCTTCGAGTTCGGACGCGGTCCCCACCCCGGCGTCCCTCACGTGATCTGGCGTCGGATCGGCACCCACGAAATCTTCTCTAACCCGTAGATCATGACCCGCCCGTCGCTTTCCGCAGCTCGCCCAGGAGAGCAACTTCCTCCTGGCTCATGAGTAGAACATTAACGCGGGTCAACTCCGCGAGCAGGCCATCCGCACCGCTGTCGGCAACCTGCCGGACAGACCCGACCACAAGGACGAGACCAATCCCCACCCCCGGCCCGGCCTTGGCGATCCGCTCCGCGGCCCGTGCTACGCGAATATCCGCAAGAACTGCTCCTGCATCGTCGACCAGAAACACGATTCCGGGACGCCCCTGGGTCACGTCGCTGGCCGGCTCGATGCGAAACGACGGTAGCGAGTTCCGACGATCAACCTCGTCCGCCCAGGCTTCAAGCAGGTTCGCAGTGGCAGTTCCTGAGCTTGTGACCTCGGCAGCGGAGGCGAAGGTGTCGGCCAGGCCTCCGTCGAGGGGATCCGCCACGATGCAATGGAAGACCGTCGAAGCGATCGCCTCGACGGCGATCACCCGCAGGTTCATGGTCTTTCCGATGCCCCGCGGGCCGGCGATCAGACCGTTCTCTACACGGACCCCGGGAGTGTGGAGTTGCCAATAGGCGGGCCCGTCCATGCCTACGCCGATCTCGAACCTGCCGGTCGCCGAATCGTAGGTGACCCCGCCGAACGGTACGAACTCCGGTAGCCAGTCCACCTCGTCGACCGAGTGGGGATCAGCAATTACACCGTGCGCCGTCACGCCAGCTGGCGGCTCGGACGGATCCAGCTCGGCGAGTGTCAGACCGATCTCACCTGAACGCAGGACTCGCTTCAGCGGCTCGGGGTTCTCGAACATGGTTGGTTCGACCGCAGTAGACACTCCGAGAACGACGCCCCGGCAACGTCGAATCCGATCCGCGATACGTCGATCGGCCGGGTCCAGCGGGCACACCCAAACACGATCGCCACAGCGAACGACCAGGCGCTCGTCTGAAAGCCACGACGTGACCAGCCCGGTGGAGTTCACGGTTGGCTGGAACGGCGGCGGCTTCAGGCCGAAGGTTCGGTAGCGATCGACAGTCATGGCCTTGTAGCGGCCGTCGGGACCACAGGTGAGAGCTACCTCCTCAAGACTTGGATTTACCACGAGAACCGGCCAGAGTTCCGCGGTGGCCGGGTCGCCGAAAGGAACCATGATCAGTCGGGCGCTCGTCGTCTGCATCGTACGCTGGCGGGTGGACCGCACCCTCAGCGTGGACCACTGCGGCTGCTCGCAACGCGGATGGTGCAGGCTGGCTATCACCTGATGTCCTTCGTCGCTGACGACCAAGGCCGGACTGTCGACGCCGATCGGTTCACCGCATGACTGGCAGGCTCCGCTCCACAAGTTGCGAGATAGCTCCGTCAAACCATCTGCACCCAGTTCGGAGCGGGTGAACCCATCCACGCGCAAACGCCCAACGGCCATCCACCCATTCTCGCGGATAGAAGTGGGGCGCAACTTCGTTGGCTAGCAGCCGGCGTAGGCGCCATCCGTCGGATAGCTATCGCTGCGTCGTAGAACTCGTGTGGGCAGCGACTCCGGGTCGAACCGACTGCGGGCGGCGTTGACGCTGGAGGGCGGCCAGCGTAGAGCTTGTCGACGCGACCGATCCGACGACAAGGGCATGTCGGCTCCAGGCCGAAGGCAGACGATCGTGAAGCAGCGGGCGGCCGCGAGGCAGAATGGCGCCGTGAGACTGCTGGTCTTGGGGGGCACCTGGTTCCTTGGGCGATGGATCTGTGAGCGCATTGGCTCGCGGTTGGGACGTGACCGCGTTCAATCGTGGCCGCGGCGGGTCTGACGTGGCCGGGGATCACCACCGTGAGGGGTGACCGGAGCCGTATCGTGGACATCCGACGGCTCAGCCAGCGCAGGCCCCTGTTGGCGATCTCCGGCCTGGCCGGCGCGGCGGACGTACGGAGCTTTCAAGGCCGGATGTGAACGCGCCGTCGGTATGCATGTGGATCCCGAACGGGTCTGGATCCTGCGACCTGGCGTCCTGCTGGGGCCCGTACGAGTATGTCGGGAGACTGCCCTGGCTCTTGCGCCCCATGGCCAAGGGCGGCCGAGTCTTCGCGGCGGGTAACCCAGGGCGCACCATCCAACCTGTCGATGTGCGGGACCTAGCCGAGTTCGCCCTTGATTGCATCGTTACGTCCCTCAGCGGGACGATGAACGTCACAGCACAGTTGGAGCAAGCCACCTACGGCGCGATGCTCGAAGAATGTCGCGTCCGCACCCGCGGGGAAGCCGAGCTTGTCTGGGTAGACGACGCCTGGCTAGAACGCCAGCAAGTACGCCAGTGGGCTGAGATTCCACTGTGGCGAACCGCCACGGGGGCCTGGAACGTTCGCTCCGATCGAGCATGGGAGGCCGGCCTCCGATGTCGGCCACTCGACGAGACTATCGCCGACACCTGGACCTGGCTCGGGAACCACGAACTCATGCGGCACGGGCGTCGGGACGAGATCGGGCTCGCACCCGTCAAGGAGCAGGCGCTACTCGACGCCTGGCGGCAAGCACATCAGTAGTTGTTGAGCCACCAGCAGGCAGAGCAGGGCGTTGCGCCTCGGCGGGATGAAGTCTTCAGGTTCCACATCCTCCGCAGCCCACGCGCCGGGTAGACGAGCCTCGCCGGTCGCCGGTCGTCACAGTCGAACGCGAAGTTCGGCCAGACGAACGCCGACGGCAGCAGCACCAGGCCCGACTGCTCCGCCCACTCGGGCGACGAGCGAAGAACTTCGACCCGCAACGGATCCCCCGGCGCCTGCCGGTCGGCCCCAGCAACCCCACCACGACGATGCGTCTCTCATCAGCGCCGCGAAACTCGACGTCGTCCTCCAAGATCTCCTGGATGGTCCCCCAATGCGGCTCGATGGCGACCGTCTAGTACCGCCACAGCTCGTCCGCGAGTCGCGGCATCGCCTTCTCCTTCGAAGCGAGCAACGCGGACGCTCTGGGGAGGTTCTCGCCCCACCTCGCGTTCACGTCGCGCAGCAGGCCGTCGACGGGTTGGCTGCGCAGATGGTCCAGCTGCGCGCTGAATGAGACCTCGGTTCCGATGGCCCCGCCGAAGAAGACACTCGGCAAGCGTCGCCGAGCGGACACCAGGTTCCGCAGGAGTGCGAAGTCGAGGCTCCGGAGGTCGGCACGGATCGATTCGAACCAGGACTGGTGGACGGCCGGAACCGTCCCGGACGCCAGGGTGCACGGGCTCTCGACCACTTCCGCCATGGGCGACGTCGCCGCGCCTGCTCCACGTCGGCCGCGCTCATCCTTACCCGTATCACCCCAGCCATGCTTGGGGAACGCGGCTTTGCCCGCAAGGATTCGGTCAGGCCGAAATCAACGCCGATCATTACGCACTGGCTTGCTCGGCGGTAGCTCACGCTATTCACCTGATGACTCCGTACGTTCCAGGCGAGAGCCAACGGTTCACTCCTATGCGAACCGTCCGCTCCCGGCTACCCGGGTGGGATCGTGCCTTCCCAGTCCTCGTGACCGAGTCGTCCGACCGAGCGGTCCCAGAGCGAGAGTCCCAGGGAGCCGCTCGCCGTCCGTAGAACACATGCTGCTAGTGTCCTCCGCCTGAAATTCGTTGGGTAAGTCTACGATGGGTTCGTGGCGAGGACTGGTCGGCCGAAGGCTGTGTTGGTGTTGACCGATGACGAGCGTGCGCAGTTGGTGCGGTGGTCGCGGCGGGCGAAGTCGTCTCAGGCGTTGGCGTTGCGGTCGAGGATCGTGTTGGCCTGTGCGGTGCCGGGAGCAATGAACACGCAGGTGGCGGCCGATCTGGGGGTGTCGGGGAACACGGTGAACAAGTGGCGGCGGCGGTTTGTGGACCGGCGGCTGGAGGGACTGGTGGACGAGCCGCGGCCGGGTCGTCCACCGTCGATCCTGTTGGACCAGGTGGAACAGGTGTTGACCGCGACGTTGGAGCAGGCGCCGCCGAACGCAACGCACTGGTCGCGGACGTCGATGGCCACCCGCAGTGGGTTGTCGCCGTCGACGGTTGGGCGGATCTGGCGCCGGTTCGAGCTGAAGCCGCATCGAACCGACGGGTTCAAGCTCTCTACCGACCCGCTGTTCGTGGAGAAGGTCGTCGACGTGGTCGGCCTGTATCGCCATCCGCCGGACAAGGCGATCGTGTTGTGTGTCGATGAGAAGTCCGGCATGCAAGCACTGGACCGCTCCCAGCCGGTGCTGCCGATGATGCCCGGCATGCCCGAGCGTCGCAGCCACGACTACGTCCGGCACGGCGCCTCAAGCCTGTTCGCCATGTTGATTACCGCGTTCAACATCGCCGATGGCACCGTCCTCACCGAAACCCATCGACGCCGCCGCGCGATCGAGTTCAAGACGTTCCTCGTCGCGATCGACAAGGCCGTCCCGACCGAACTCGACATCCACGTCGTGTGCGACAACCTGTCCACCCACAAGACCCCGGCCATCCGCGACTGGCTCGCCAAGCACCCGCGGTTCCACATGCACTTCACCCCCACCGGATCGTCCTGGCTCAACCAAGTCGAACGCTGGTTCGCCTACCTCACCACACAACTGCTCCGCCGCGGCGTCCACAAGAGCGTCCACGCACTCGAGAAAGACGTCCGCACCTGGGTCAAGAACTGGAACAACGACCCGAAACCATTCGTCTGGACCAAGACCGCCGACGAGATCCTCAACTCCCTCGCCCGATATATCCAACGAATTTCAGACGGAGCACACTAGTCGCCGACGGCGTAGCCGGCGAGCTCGGACGTGACCGTTCCCGGTGGATGCCACTGGGTGCTGGCCGGAACGAAGGCCATGCAGGGCACGTAGAACCAATGCTCGAGCGAGCCGTTCACGCCGCGGGCGAACACATCCGTCCGCGCTGACCGGGCTGGCGGCGGTCCCCGACGCGCAGCGGCCCGAGGTGGCCGGACGGATCCGGCGCCGGATGACGGAGGTGCTCGAGACGGTGAACGAGGATCCGGCCGCCTTCCTGATCACGTCCCCGTTCACGATCGCGACCATCCGGCGACGCTGAATCCGTTTGCGGCGCCCAGCCGCGATGCGACAGGCTCGGGCGCATGAGCAGGCTCCCCGACACCGAGCGGCTGACGTTCCGGCGGTTCACCAATGCCGATCTCGACAACGTCGAGCAGCTCAACGGTGACGCCGAAGTCATGCGCTTCCTCGACGGCGGTCCGCAGCCGCGGGCCGAGATCGAGGAACGGGCGCTGCCAGAGCTGATCGCCGACCAGAACGAGAACGGCCTCGGGCGATGGGCGGCGGAGACCGTGGACGGAACGTTCGTCGGCTGGTTCTCGACGCACGCCAGGACGCCCGACGACGGTCCGATGGAGTTCTGGGCCAGCTCGGACGACCCCACCGTCGTCTCGATCGGCTACCGCCTCAGCCGAGCCGCGTGGGGCAAGGGCTACGCGACCGAAGGCGCGAAGGCCTTGCTCCGTTGGGCATTCCTCACCCTCGGCGCCACCGAGGTCGTCGCGTCGACGATGGCGGTCAACAAGGGATCCCGCAACGTCATGGAGAAGATCGGCCTACGCCACGACCGGACGATCCACCTCGACTGGCCGGACCCCCTTCCCGGCACCGAGCACGGCGAGGTCGAGTACCGCCTGCACCGCGACGAGTGGATCACCCTCCGCCCCGCCCGACCGGACGAGGCAGGGGAGCTGACCGAGCTGGTCATGAGGTCGAAGGCCTACTGGGGCTACGACGACGCGTTCATGGCCGCCTGCCGGGAAGAGCTCACCGTGCGTCCGGAGGACATCGAGCAGCGCCGGATGTTCGTCGCCACCGCCGGCGACGAGCTCGCGGCCGTCGCCACGCTCGACGGCGCGCCGCCCGACGGCGAGCTCGGCACGCTGTTCGTCGATCCCGCGTTCATCGGTCAGGGCTTGGGCAAACGCCTCTACCGGCACGTCACCGCGCTCGCTCGCGCGATGGGCTTCGCGAGCCTGTCGATCGACGCCGACCCCAACGCCGAGCCGTTCTACAAGGCGATGGGTGCGACCAGGGTCGGCAGCGCGCCGTCGGGCTCCATCCCCGGGCGCGAAGTACCGTTGATGCGCGTCGATCTCGCGTCCTAGGCGGGTACGTCGCCCACCTCGGCCTGGACGCGGGCGAGCTCCTCGGTGAGCTCCTTCACCACAGTCGCGTACGCCGGATCGTCATACCTGCTGTGGAGTTCGCGCGGATCCCGCACGAGATCGAACAGCTCCCACTCGGGCGGCCGCGACTCCGACGACGCGCCCGCCTGGCCGAGGCCGGAGCCGTAGTAGTAGACGAGCTTGTGCTCCTTGGTCCGTACGCCGTAGTGCGAGCAGACGTGGTGCGACGTGTCGAGATGCTCCCAGTAGCGGTAGTACACCGACGCCCGCCAGTCGTCCGGTCGTTCGCCGCGCAACAGCGGCAGCAGGCTGTGCCCCTGCATCCGGGCGCGGGCGGGACGTGTTGCTGGTCGCCATAGACGTACGCGATGGGCCGGGCGCCCTGCGAGACTGCCGCCCCAGTCTCCACGATCGGCGCCGCCCCGGCCTGCTGACGAAGCGGTGCCCCAGCCCGCCGTTCGCGGAACGATAGAACGCCTGCTGCTGTTGCCCCACGGCATATCCGACGGGCTCGGAGGTCACGGTTCCCGGCCGGCTCCCCAGTCGTCGAGGTGGGGCCACGCTCCCCAAGAGATCGGGCGACCACGTCCAAAGGCGAACGGAGTCGTCGTAGCCTCGCACGAGGACGTGCTGCTCGACTCCGTGGACGAACATCAACGGTTGACCTTGGTCGGGCCGCCCGCCCACTCGTCTGTGGCGCGGCCGCCGCCCTCGGTGTACCACCAGTGCGACACGCCGCCGGGCGATCCGGCGCGCTGGACGACGTGTTGCTGAAGGTCGTCGCGGTCACGTACGCCGTTCCCGGGATGCGTGTCCCGGTGCCCATCCACCGGGTGTCCGGTGCACGGCCGGTGCGGCCGATGATGGGAGCGAAGTCGCCATAGGTGGGGACTGGATTCGCCGATCCCAGACCACCTGCGACAGCGACGCCAGCGGCGCGGTACCTCGCAGCGCTTGAACCGCCCGACTCGGAAGCCGTCGTAGATCGGAGCGGGATTGATCACGTTGCCCGGACCCGAGTGGAGGAAGTCGATGTTGCTGTTCTGGAGGCGGTAGCCCTCGCCGAAGGGGCTTGGAGAGCCGGTGGAGCCCACAGGGGTGCAGGTTCGACCCACGGTTCACCCCTGGCGGGCTCCGCTTTCCCCTTTGAGATCAGCTGCTCCAGCCGGCGGGGGACGGACGAGCGATCGATGTGGCCGGTGTGGTGGGTTGATCTGGCGAGGGCCGGTGGATGCGAGTCCGGACCGGTGTCACGGCCGGTGAGGATCCAGTCCGCGGCGGCCTCGAGCACGATCAGGGTGCGTTCGGCCTGCTCGGGACTCAACGCGGCCACCAGCCGGGTCAGCTCCTGCGACGACTCCCTCACCCAGCCCAGTATGCGCTGCTGCAGACAGTGACCACCGTCGCCCCGACGAGCTGGACGTCACGGCCGACCTGGCCGCCAAGCTCCCGGATCGAAGCCCCTCCACTCGGGCACCACACAAGGCCCGCGCGAACAACTCCATCCAGGACCCAACGGTGGGTGGGTCCGGCCCGAAATGCCCTCGACGCCGCGAACACCGACAGGTGGATCCCGGTTAGATCGCCCGGCTGGGTCGCGCTGAAGCTGCCACGGTCAGCCGCCGTCCGTGGACTGGTCGCCGGCACCGCCGCAGGGCCTGCCCGACACGGGTTGTCGCGAGTCTTGACGAACCGGTGGTTCTCGCAGTGGGATGGGCCGTTTCACCACGCCGTACCGGACTGACGCGGCCTGAGGAGGTGTTGCATGGAGCCGACAGAGATAGCCCAACCCGAGGTAGCCCAACCCGAGGAGGTGAGGCGGGCGCAGGCGATGGTCCGGGCGGCGATCGGGGAGCGCCTATCCCCGTACGGTGCGGTCAATTGGCCCGCGGTCGACGCGGCGGTCCTCGACATACACGATGAGGGCGAGGGGCATATTGTGATCCATGTGGACAGCGACCGGAACGCGGTCGTTGCCGAGACGGTACTCGCCGCCCTCGGTGCGGTGGTGCGGCGTGACGAGTCCTACGATCCGTTCGCTCCTGGCCATACAGGGATCCGGCTGGTGGCTGAGATCAAGTAGGCGGTCGAACCGCTGCCCGCCCTTCCCCGGTGGCGCCTCTTTGCGGTCGAGCGGTGCAGCCAAGTGCCACGGCGGGGTCGGTGGAGATGATGCCATGGTCAACCATGCAGGTCGCCGAGTTCGTGTGTCAGACCGTCTGAATCAAGCTCGCGGCCGGGGTGGGAACCAGAAGGCCGGCATGCTGTCGGTCAGACCTGTTCGGCCTTCCGTCGTTCAAGCTCCAGGTCGGCGAGCCGCTCGAGGGCGATCCGCTGAACGCGCGTCAGGACGAAGACCATCGTCAACTGGCGGGCGAGGTAGTGCGGGTTGTCCGCGCACGTCATTGCCAGGGCCGCGCGGCCGATCTGGTCCGGCGACATCTCGGCGGTCTCGAGGATCATCACGCACCCCGCCTGGGGCCGTCTGCGTTGGCTAAAAGTCCCGCCGCCAGTGCCCACCGCTGTCCGGCGCCGGCTTGACGATCAGCCGCACGCTGCGGCTGCCCGGCTCGAACCGGTTGTAGAGCGGGTCGCGCTGCACGGTGGTGCCGGCGGCGCGCAGGCTGCGTTCGACAACCGTGGCGTTTCGCTCGATGTCCACACGCATCACGACCGCGGCTCGGCCGACCGGTGCGTACCCGTGAGCCGGTTCGACCGGCTCGACCGCCAGGATGGCTGCCTTGACAACATCCCAGTTGATCTGGCCGGTGGGAAACAACCGGATGGCCAGCGTCCGCATGATCAGCGAGTGCACCCGAAGTGAGGACGGTTCTGACGCTGGGCCTGACTCGCTCACGGCTACCTCCCTTGCACACCCGCGACTACCGCTCCCCTCCCCCCGTGGATCGCGCACGTCCAACGACAGCACCCGGGTCCTGTTACGGCCGCTGTCCGCATCCGGACGGCTGCCGTGCCGACGAAGAAGCGACCCCCACCGAAACGGGGGACGAGCACGATGGGGGTCGCCTACTGCTGTCGCGTCCCCGGCCCGTTGAGACGAGGGAAGGGCCAGAACGGTCAGGCCCTCCGCCGGCCGGAACAAGTGGGTCGAGGGACCCGCCGGCGAAGATGACCTATAGACGCGACCACACGAACAGCCGCTCAACTGTGCCGGCCCGGGCGGCTGCCCCTGTTGACTATGTCAGCGTCGTCGAGCCGCCATCCGTTACTCACACTGCCATGGCGTGCCACCGGACCTAACCTGCGCAAGCCGGTGGGAACCCCGGCTGCCAGCGCCGAGCCGGGAGGCACAAAGAGATCCGGACGAGCGGCGGCGGTCGGGGCGACCAGTCGCCCGAGCTGGCGATAGGCCTCGACGACCGTGCCGCGCTCAACGCCCAGGTCCGCGGCCAACATCCGTGTCGACGGCAGCCGCGGTCGAGTGCGAGGCGACCTCGCGCGGCAAAGCGCAGGGCGCGCACGATTTGCGCCGCGAGTGAGCCCCCGGGCCGAAAGCGGTCGAAGATTCCGCCATCGATCTGGACCAGGTAATGAACCGCTCCACGGGAATCCCTCAAGGCTTTGACGATTTTGGGGCCGGGGCAAGAGATCACGACCGGCGACTACGCACGGCCCGAGGCGTTGGACGCGGCGCTCGTAGGAACACGGCACCTCTTCCTCGCGGTTCCGACGGACAGGGCCCCGAGATGCTCTACTCGAGGGCAACCTGGTGGACGCCGCGAAACGCGCTGGAGTCGGCCACCGCGTGTACCTGTCGGCCCCAGACCGGGGCGGGAGCCGGACTTCGCGATCGCGCGGCTCCACCGCGAGACCGAGCGACGGATCGAGAGCTCTGGGTTGGCGTGGACCCACCTCCGGCCGATCGCCTTTATGTCCAACGTGCTGCTGAGTCTGGAGTCGATCCGTACCGAGCGCCTTCTACACGCCAGCGGGCGAAGGCATGATCTCGGCGTCGATCCCGACGACATCGCCGCAGTCGCGGTCGCGGCACTGACCACCGATGGCCACGAGGGCGCGCCGTACGTTCTGACCGGGCCCGAGGCGCTGTCCCATGCCGAACAGGCCGAACGGCACGCGGAGTCCGTGGGAAAGACGATCCGCTACGTCGACGTCAGCGAGGACGCAGCCAGGCAGGCCACGCTCCGGGACAGCGTCCCGCCGACGCTGGTCGAGGATCTGCTCGAGTTCTACTCGCTTGTCAAGGCTGGTGAGCGAGCGTTCGTCACCTCGACCTCGACCTCGAGCGGGCGACGGGCCGCCAGCCGCGTACGTTCGTCGACCACGTCGAGCGTCACGCGGCCGGGTTCTAGCCGGTGCTCGACATGAGCTCTGGCTAGATTCATCCCATGGACGAGAGAGAACTGCTCGCTCGCTCCGATGGCTCGGTCACTCGCAGCCGGCTCGCTCAAGACCTCGGAGCGCTCGGGCTTGCCGACGGCGACGTGGTCATGGTCCACACCCAGATGTCGGCCATCGGGCTACGTGGCGGGCGGGACCCGAACGGTCATCGACGCACTGCGCGACGTCGTCGGCGACAGTGGGACCCTCATGGTCACCTGCGGGTGGAACGACGCCTTGCCGTACGAGTTCGCCGACTGGCCTTTCGCTTGGCAGAGCGCGGTACGCGCCGAGCATCCGGCGTTCGACCCCGCGACGAGCGAGGCGGACCACAGCTACGGCCGTCTCCCGGAGGCTCTGCGCCGGTGGCCGGGCGCCGTCCGGAGTCGCCACCCTGACGCAAGTTTCGCAGCGCTGGGCGCGGCTGCGGACGACCTCATGAGGGATCATCCCTGGGACGACCCCCATGGTCCCGACAGCCCCTTGGCTCGGCTCGTCGAGCGGAAGGGAAAGGTCCTCCTGCTGGGCGCTCCGCTCGACAGCATCACGCTCCTCCACCACGCCTAGGCGCTTGCCGTCGCGCCGGGGAAGCGGTTCGTCACGTACGAGCTGCCGCTCCTCGTCGATGGTGGACGCGTGTGGAAGCGGTTCCGTGACGTCGACACCTCCGAGGGCGCCTTCGACTACTCGGACGTGGTACCGAAGGGCCGATGGCCATTCGCCGTCATCGGCGAAGACCTGTTCGCCTCTGGAGTGGGCATCCGGGAAATGGTCGGCGCCGCCGAGAGCTACCTTTTCGACGCCGCTGCTGTCGTGAGGTTCGGCATCGACTGGATCGAGCGGAAGCTGGCAACTCCGCCGACCAACTGAGCCTGCGTCTCGCGCGCACGTGTCCGGTCCCTCTGAGCAGGCCGCGATCTTCCCGGTGTCGTCTCGTTGCGATCGATCAGCTGAGTTACTGGGCGGAGATGATGAAGTCAACCTCGCAGGATGCCGCGCTGGAGGCGATCGCCGACGCCACGGCAGCCGAGGACGGGGTCAGCTCTGTGTGGGCGCTCGGGTCCGCAGCCGGCAACGACCTCGATCGGTTGAGCGATCTCGACGTGGCCCTGGTGACCGACCACGAGGTCGACCTGTCGCCGTGCCGAACGAGGCCGCCATCCCCGGTACCGCGCGCCGTAGGATCCAGGCGCAGGGGCGTACGGTCCCCCGATCCCGCCTCGATGCCGGACATACCGGAGGCGGTCAACGAGCTCCGATTCCTCGCAGCGCAGGCCGCGGCGAAGGCCGCCAGGCGCGATCTGCTGATCGGCGGCCATGTCGTTTTTGAGCTGCCACGGCGCTGCCAGACCATGGCCATGGCGCTTCGCGATCGCGAGGCGGGCACGACGATCCACCGGTTCCGGGGGTCCGTGGAACGAGGTGGCCGGCCGCGCCCTCAGCCTCGTTCACTGCCAAGACAACGGCCTGGACAGCATTCTCGAAGTGGTCGACGGCGCCAGCCGACAGTTCGATGAGCTCGCCCTCGTCTGGTGGCCCTCCTACATCGCCGACTGGTCAGGCCTCAGGATCCTGCTGGATCGAGCACGATCCTGAACTGATCAGGAAGGTGGTTCAGAGGACTGCGAGTCCCCCGGGACCTGGACGACGACACGGAGCCCAACGCTCCCTGCCACGCCCACGCCCAGCGGCCTCCGCGCGGGAGAGGTTTGCGGACGGTGGAGTTGGCCAGGCCACGCTGCTCAGCGATCTGCCGGCTGGACGCACGCCACCGCATCCGTCCGCGCTGTCGGGTCCACGCTTTGCCACTGCGCGTTCTGTCCAGCAGCACGACCCGAAGCGGCCGGACGTCGACTCGGGTATCTCGGCCCGTCCCGGTTCTCGCCCAGGGCTGAGGGGTCGGCCGGCGGCAGGCTTCCGTCCTCTCAGTCGACCTCGTCGTCCGGTGGACCATAGCCAAGTTGGTGAGCAAGCCGAGCTCGTCTGTGCTCCCCCACCGCTCCACGATCTGTCCCTGGTGGTAGCGAGCGATCTGCACCCCGCGGACCTGGACGCCCTGGCTAGTCGCGGGCACGCCATGAAAGTCACCAGCGTGAGTCCCGGTCAGTGTGTACGCGATGGCCACCTGCTCCCCGTCGGCGACCACTGACTCGGTGTCGATGCGCAGGTCCGGGAACGCTTCGAACATGGTGGCAAAGAACGCGCGGAAGCCGTTCGCTCCGGGCGACTGGTCGGGTCCCGGATCATGGTCCAGGGCATCCTCCGCGAAACCGTTCTCGATGCCGTCGAGATCATGCGCGTTGATCGCCGCCCCGAGCCGCTCGGCGGCTGCAATGTTCTCGTCGCGAGCCATTCCAGAACCTCCAGTGCCAGGGTCATCCTCCGTCGACCTTCTTCACGGCCACGGTGCCCTCGGTCCTCCTCGACAAACGCCCGCGGTGCGGAGCGGTACAGGAGCGCGAAAGAGGCAGTCCATCAGCGGCAGTAGCTGATTGCCTCCCTGACCAACGCTCGAACCGAGGTCGCCCGCGCATCCCTCGGCGCTGCGCGAGCTGATCGCTATGCGTGAGTCGACGGACCAAGAAGCACCGCGAGCCGCGATCTCGCCCAGCTTCTCGACCACGCGGCACTCGTGCTGCGGTCCGCGGATACGTTCGGCAGGCTGACGGCGTCGACCGGGGAAGAGCGTGCCGACGATGTGCAGGGAAGCCGGCCGATGACGGGATGCGGTCGGCTCCCACAGCACTGGTGCGTTTGACCTCCGCGCCTAGCGACCCACTCGGGCCGACGTATCCGCCGGCGGCCGCCGTCATCCCTACGACAGCCTTCCCCCCGCCGCATCTGGCGTTCACACCATGTCTACCTGACGGTGGCGGGCTCCCGCGGTTACATGCGGACCATGGTTCGCATGCCGGGTGACCAGGGTGCCGTGGATGTTCCTGACCAGGCAGTAGCCGCCGCTGTCGCCGCGGCTGCCTACCTCAGGGTGCTGGTGCCGGCGAAGATCGATGTCGTGCCGGTCCGTACGACCTGGATGCCAAGGGTTGCCCAGTTGACGCCGTTCTCGCTGTGTAGAAGGTGATCGTGCGGCTGGAGGCGCCGTGCCCGCCTATCTGGGGTCGAAGCTCGGGCTGATCCTCGACAACGAGTCGGCTACCGGTCTGATCGTCGGCGTACCGGGTTGACACCGTGACGTACCACACGGCCTTGCGCCTGATCGAGGCGCGCTGGCCGTGGCTCGGGGTCTTGCTTGGTGCGAAGCGGCAGCCGACTTACGTGACTATGGTCGACAGCAAGCTCAGGCATTCCCTGCCGTACGAGTAGCATGAGCCGGCCGCCCGACCGGCCGGGAAACCGGACGGCGGCAACGAGCGCCCGTTACGCGAATCGCTTAACGGGCGCTCCCTTGTGCTGCGATGATCGGGAAGCGACCCCCATCGCTCAGGGGGGATGTGATGGGGGTCGCCTCACTATGGTCGCGTCTACGCCCGTGTCAGGGTCGCTCCGACGGCAGGAACGGGGGTGGGGGACCCGCCGGCGGAGACTGGGCGATGGACGCGACCCACACGGACAGCCGCCCCAGGCGCACCTGGTGAGCAGCTGCTCGTGCCGTCTTGTTCAGCGTTGTACATGTTCCCCCAGGACCCGCGAGATTACTCCCGCTTGACCGAAGTGGGAAGCGGCGTCCCGAGCCCCCAGTCCCCCATGCCAAGACGAGGGGCGCCGCGCCACGGGGCCCCGGTGCCCGTGGGTGTCTTGCTGCACCCGGCGTCGGCACTGGTCCAATGCGTCGCCAGCCAGCGGACGACGTGGAAAAGGATCCATGACCGCCACGGCGTCGGACAGTTCCTCGGCGGTGGCGGTCTTGAACCCGGTGAAGCCGTCCATCGCGACGACCTCGACCCCGTCGCGCCAGGATGTCTCGCGTTCCGTCAGCCACTGCTTGGAGCGGCCCTCGACCATGTCCAGCAGCCGTGTTGGCCCGGTGCCCTCGCGGATGTCGGTCAGGTCGATGATCACGGTGACGTACTTGTCGCCACGCCGAGTGTGCCTCCCGACGTGCTCGTCGACCCCGATCACCCGCACGCCATCGAACCGGCCCGGGTCGTCGATCAGGACACGCTTGCCGTCGGCCAAGCCCGCGCGACCCGAGCGACCCGAGCGACCCGAG
The DNA here is from genome assembly GCF_016907715.1 of Tenggerimyces flavus. NCBI lineage: Bacteria > Bacillati > Actinomycetota > Actinomycetes > Propionibacteriales > Nocardioidaceae > Tenggerimyces > Tenggerimyces flavus. The sequence goes on from NZ_JAFBCM010000001.1 coordinate 7,132,482, forward strand.
CGACCCGAGCCACGGTCAGGTGCTGACATACGATCCCTTCCAACGCCCACCGCAGACCTCGGCGCGACAGCTTCGCCCGCAGCTCGGCGACCCGGCTGGTGTCTTGGCGCCACACGTGCCCGCACCCGCCACACCGGTACCGGCGGACCGTGACCACCAGCGTCGTGGGATGCCAGCCCAGTGGCTCGTGCGCCAACCGCCGGATCACCGTGTCCCTCGCCGAGCCTTCGCATCCGCATCGACGGCACCACTGGTCCGGCTCGACGACACGACACGCCAGGACCGCACAATCAGACTCGAGCCGCTGCCGACGACTTCGAGGCCGAGCTCGTCCAGCCGAGTGAAAGTCGTCAGGTCAGGGCCGGCGACGGTAGCGTCAGGCACGTCGAGGTCTTCCAGATGGGCGGTGTAGGAACCTCCATCTTGGGGAGACCTCGACCCCTACCCGGCCACCGACGCGCCGCTAACCTCCACTCCCAAACCGCGATGAGCCGGATATCGCACCGGAGTGCGATCGGTCGAACCTGACGGTTATCTCGACGTCCACGCGGTCGCCCTGTCCGGGACCAGAGCCAGCGGACGAATTGGCGCAGTCCGTTGGCGGGGCGTCGTGAGTCCTCGTTACTCAAGTCGTGTGGGCCGGCCCCCTGTCGGGAGGCGCGGCCCACATCTCGCTCAGCGGTCAGAAGGACCAGGGTGCGAGGATCTCGCAGCTCAGCGCCTCGTCATGCCTGTCGACGTCGCATTGGTCTGTGCCGGAGTCACCACGCGCAGTGTCGTCTGGTGCCGGGAACGGCGTTGAGTTGAAGGTGTCGAGCTTGTCGTTCCCGGAGCCGCCAACCAGCGTGTTCCGACCGTCCGGATCGAGAAGCCGGTCGCTGTTGCCCATGCCCTCGAGCCGGTCGTTGCCCGAGTCGCCACGGAGATCGTCCAGGCCGCCGCTGCCGCGGACCTGGTCGTTGCCCGCTCCGCCGTACATGTCGGAGTTGCCCCAGTTCGTGACGAAGTCCTTGCCGTCACCGGCGTCGAGCCGGTCGTCGCCGTTCTCACCGAAGACCCGGTCGTAGCCGGCGAAGCCCTCGAGCTGGTCGTTCCCGTCGCCGCCTTCCAGGGTGTCGTCACCGGTGTTGCCGGCGATCTTGTCGTTGCCCGCCCGGCCGTCGAGGATGTCGTTGCCGTCGCCCCCGCAGATGATGTCGTCGCCGTCGAGTCCGAGGGGACCGAGCTGCGGAGCGTTGATCGCCGGGTTCGACCTCAACCTCTGGCAGACCAAGGGCTGCGGGATACCGACCACCGGGACGATCTCGGTCCGGCTGGCCGCAGCCGGGTGCGCCGATGTCGAGTGCCGGGAGCTGCCGAGCAGGTCCTGGTCACCGCGAGTGGTCCTGGTGCAGCGCAAGGAAGAGGGAGTACGGCACGCCGCCCGGCGTGCCGCCGCGTTCCTTGAATTCCGCGAAGATCTCTTGGAGGCGGCCGAGGAGCTCCGCTTTGTCCTCCTCGGACAGCCGTAGGCCCATCCGCGTGAGGTGGGCGTCCTCCGGATCGCCGAGGCGGATCTCCTCGAGGAAGGCGTCGATCATGGCGGCCCGTCCGCCGGTGACGCCCGCGTCGCGGATGTCCATCTCCCACGACTTGCCCGTGGCCCGGTAGGGGATCTCGGTGGAGCCGCGCGGGCCGGGCCGGGTGGGCTCGGCGGCCAGGAAGCCGGTCTTCACCAGCTTGCGCACGTGGTGCAGGACGGTCGCCGGGTTCGCCTGGAGCCGGGCGGCGATCTCTTTGTTGGTCAGCGCGTTGTCGAGGCACTGCCGCAGGATGCGCAGCCGTATAGAGGAGGCCAGCGCGCGTGCCTCTTCCTGGGTCGCCGGTCGGCGGTTCGTTCCTGCCATGGCGAAGCCAACTCTAACCGATTGACAATTCTCAATCAGTCGGCGACGCTGCTGTCCGTGGGTGTCCTCCGTGACCATGATTTCCGAGCCCTTTTCCTCGCCGACACCGCGAGCCAGGTGGGCACTCAGGTGCTGGTGCTGGCCCTTCCCCTCGTGGCGGTGAGCACCATCAACGCCTCGCCATTCGAGGTGGGCCTGCTGGCCATCTGCCAGACCCTCGCCTTCGCGGTGATCGGTCTGCCGGCCGGGGCCATCGTCGATCGGTTGCGCCGGCGCAACGTGATGATCGTCAGCGACTGGGGACGCGCGCTGGCGCTGGCCAGCGTGCCGCTGGCCTGGTGGCTCGACGTGCTGACGATCTACCTGCTGTACGGAGTAGCCGTGGTCCTGGGCGTCTTCACCGTCTTTTTCGATGTCTCGTACCAGAGCTACCTGCCGCACCTGGTCGGCCGCGAGCAGCTCGTGCAAGGCAACTCCGCACTGGAGATGGTCCGCACCGTCGCCCAGCTCGGCGGGCCGAGCGTCGGCGGCTACCTGGTGCAACTGGTCACCGCGCCCTTCGCGCTGATCGCCACGACCGTCGGCTTCGCCTGGTCGGCGCTGTGCCTCAACACCATCCGTAAGGGCGAGGAACGGCCCGACGTCGCAGAAAGGCACCTGGGCAAGGAGATCGCCGAAGGCCTGCGCTTCGTGCTGAAGCACCCGCTGCTGCGCCGGATCGCCGGCAGCACGAGCACCTTTCAACCTGTTCTGGTCGATGGCCAACCCGATGATCATCCTCCTGCTCGCCCGCGAGCTGGCGCTTCCCGCCTGGGCGATCGGCCTGATCTTCGCCGTCGGCGGGCTAGGCGGTCTGGTGGGCGCCATGCTGACGAAGCGCATCGTGGCACTCATCGGCCAGGGCCCGACCATCTGGATCTCCACAGCGGCCTCGGCGCCCTTCAGCTTCCTACTGCCCTGGGCGGGCGCGGACTGGCGCCTGGGGCTGGTGGGGCTCTCCCAGTTCACCTTCGGCGTGGGCATCGTCGTCTACAACATCACCCAGCTGAGCTTCCGCCAGGCGATCACGCCGGAGCCGCTGCTGGGCCGAATGAACGCCACCCTGCGCTTCCTGGTCTGGGGCACGATGCCACTGGGCGGCCTCCTGAGCGGCCTGCTTGGCGATGCCATCGGGGTCAGAGAGACCCTGTGGATCTGCGCCACCGGGATCTCCCTGTCCTTCCTCTGGGTGCTTCTGTCACCCATGCGCACCATGCGCGAACTGCCGGTCAGTAACCACACACCCCAGTGAACGCGAGCCGGCAGACGCTTTCTGTCTGAGCGGCATGACACAACGCTCCAGACACCTGAGGTCTCCATGCCGTCGGCGATTGAGAATAGATGAGCCGCGACCCAACGAGCGCCGTGATCGTCCCCTCCTGCCTCTGATCGATGACGGACGTGAACCCTGCCTGCGCCGTCGGGCAAGCGAACACGGCCGCTCGGGTGGCGAGAGTGGTCACCGAGCCCGGTGTTCGTCGGCGAGGTCGTCGACGGTCCGGCCCGCGAGCAGCTGATCGAGTGTGGCCACGAGATCCGGGCACTCGGTGACGGGATGCTCACTCGGGCAGGTGACCGTGTGCCGGAGGAATGCCTGTGCGCCGCGGGCGCGGGCGATGAGTGCGTCTAAGCGGGCAATCTGGGCCTCGGCTTCTTCTCGCCACCGGACGTCGGGCTCGTCCAGCATCGCCGCGGCGGTGGTCAACGGTAGCCCGAGCTGGTGGATGAGCTGGATGAACGCGAGCCGCCGCAGCTCCGCGGTGTCGTACCACCGCCGGCCCGCCCGCCGCGCGGCCGGGGACACCAGCCCGCGTTGCTCGTAGTAGCGCAGCGCTGACGGGCTCAGTCCGACGGTACGCGCAGCTTCACCGATGGGTCTCACCCGCGCAATTTGATCTACAGCCAGCTGCAAGTGCAAGTGTGGAGGCCATGGAACCGGTCATCCACATTCTCGGCGCACTGCTCGTCATCCTCGCGCTGGTGCCCGCGCTCGCCCACGCGTTGGAGCTGCCGGGAAAGCGGCGGCTCGAGCCCGGCGAGTACGTCAGTGTCCAGCGGATCTACTACCCGGGCTTCACCGTGATCGGTGCGGCCGAGCCGCTCGCGATCGTGGCGATGCTGGTGTCGGCCTTGGTGACACCAGCGGGGACAGACAACCGGCTCCGCTGGTTCGCCTTGCTCGCGGTCGGCGCTGCCCACGCGGTCTACTGGATTCGCGTGCATCGGATCAATCAGGTTTGGCTCCGGGACGAGCGGCTCACGGCAGCCGGTTCAGCATTCTTCGGGGCAGGCCCGCGCGTCGACCTCGACGAGGCAACTTTCGTCCGTTCCCGCCGGCAATGGGAGCGCGGCCACGTGGCCCGCGCCGTGCTGACCGGCGCAGCGACGATCGCGGTGCTCATCGCCCTAGCCTGAACCATAGATCACGAGAGATGGCTGCTCGCCTGGAGCAGGCGCGGCTCTATCGGAGCTTCCGCGCCTCCCTCGGGTGGCTCGGGTGGCTCGGCGAGCCACGCCGACACCTGGAAGCTCATCGGTGGGTGATCCACCCAACGCGAGCGACCGCGCGCCGCTCGGCGGTTGCTGACGCCCTCTCCCGCTGCCGGATCAGTTCCTCGACCGCGCTCGGCAGAGTCGTCTCGAAGTCGATCAGCTTCGCCCATGTCGGGGTCACGGACCATGCCGTCGCGTCACTAACCAAACCTCTGCTCGACCCCACGCGCACCCTTACCCTGAACCCCGAGTTCTGCCTTCCGCGCGCCGCGTCCCCTCCCCGGAACAAGTCTTCGGCCCCCACTCCGTGCGTCATAGGGACCGACACGGGCACGTCGTACGCATACCCGTACTCGGCCGCCAGAAGGCCAGCCACATCCGAGGCGTCCACGGTCACGAGGTACGCATGCCACGAATGATGAGGTCCAGGCCCGCGCTCGAAGGGTCCGCTCTAAGCATGCGTCTGTCATGAGTCATGACGTTGGCGGAGTTTGATCTTGCTCCGGTCGAGGTTCTCCATCTTTGGAACGGTTCGTCATCGAGTTCGCGTGAGCGTGGGTAGGCGACCGGAAGGAGGTCTGGCGCGGTGTGCGGCCTTCGATCAGGGGGCGGCGGTCCGCAGAGGACGCAGAACTCGTTCCCCTCTGGGTCGGCAAGACAGACCCAGCTCTCATCGGACGCTTGGCCGACCTTGGCGTGTCGAGCCCGGCTAGTGCTGCAGCCCAGGCTGAGAGTGCGAAGTAGCCTTGTCAAGGCTTGCTGGCATCTCTGCGTATCAAGATCGGTCGTATTCGACCCTAACGCCGCGACTGTCGGGTGCCCTCGAGGCTGCCTCTTCGCGTCGCTGGGGCGGCGGGCGGCGTCGGGGTGGGATCTGAGGTAGTCGCGGAAGGCTCGATCAGACCGGGGTGGGGCTATGACTGCACGGCAGTCTCAAACTTCGTGAGAACAGGAATACGGTCCAGGACGTCGCGTAACTTTGTCGCCCCTTCGCCCTGTCGCCACGCACGGTAGGCGAGATCGTGCTCGTTCGACTCCCAGAGTTCATAGGCAACGTAATGTGCAGGGTCGGCAATGTCTGCGAGTAAGTCGACACGCATGCAACCTGCGAAGTTCCGAGTTTCCTTGAGGACCTCGGTGAACATGGCTGGCCCGTCGACCAAGTGGTCGGCAGCGAAGTGCACGTCGAGCATAGCGGTTATCGGCATGTAGTCTCCCGTTGTTTTCGGCTGGTCGGTGGTGCAGCAACTCCGTGCAATCCACCTACGGCTGATGAATCAGGCTAGAGCAACCGACTGAGGCACCTGAAGAGCCTCTGTCGCCACCAGGGCGGCTGCCGAGTGCCTGCTGGCCGAACATCTGCGAGTGCCCGGCCATGGATCCCATGCGAGACAACCTGCTAGGAACTTGAGATTCGGCGTCCGGCGTACCGCGCCCACGGCTCGGCGGCTTTGCCCGCATGGAGGAACGCGACCTGCGTGCTGTAGCCGAGTGCCTCTGCGACCAGGGAGGGCGGACACTCCGGGTGGGAGATTGCCCACGACTTCGGTGCCATCTCCCCGACCACCAGGTGCAGGAACGTCACCACCAGCAGCGACAAGATGAACGCGACCACATCAGCGGTGGTATCGGGCAGCCCCCATCCCTCCATCACTGGTGTCATCAGATGGTGCACCGCAGGCTTGGCGATCGCGCCGAGTGCCAGCGTGCACATCGTGATGCCGAGCTGAGACCCGGCCAGCAGTAGCGACAGCTCCCGTGCACTTTTCACCGCGGCCCGCGCCGCGACACTAGTGTTGGCGGCCTCGGCCAGCCGGTGCCGCCGCGCCGCGACCAGGGCGAACTCGATTGCGACGAAGAACGAGCTCAACCCGATGATCCCTGCCGATATCAAAAGCGCCGCCCAGCCGGAGATCCCACTCATCGAACCGGCCCCGTTCCGGCATCGCCGTTCCTGTCAGCGTTCTTGTCCACGTTCTTGTCGGCATCCTGCTCAGCCGTTCGTGCAGCCCCCGGGTCAGCGGCCGGACCAGCGGCGGAGTGTGCAGGATCGCTTGCTGGGTCGGTGAGCTCAAGCCTCACCGGACGTGTCGAGCGATGGTGAGGACGGTCAGGATGAGCTGACGGGCGGCCGGTCGCCGTGGGCGCTGTCGCAGACCTGGTGGGCGGAGCCGGCCGGGAGTGTCAGGGTGAGGCTGTCGCCGGGTTCGGGCAGCCGTTGCAGCCGGGTGATGATCAGCCCACTTAGGTAGTCCCCGGCCGGGAGGTCGTGTCCGAGTAGCCGTTCGGCCTCGTCGATGTGCAGCGTGCCGGGCACCGTCAACTCGCGGTTGTTCCCGGTCTGTACCTGGTTGTCACCGGCGGGTTCGTGTTCGTCGACGATCTCTCCGACGAGTTCCTCGGCGATGTCTTCGACGGTGAGCACTCCGGCCAGGCCGCCGAATTCGTCTATGACACAGGCGAACTCCACCCGGGACTGGCTCAACCGGGCCAACACTCCTGGCAGCGGACTGGTCTCCGGCACCAGCACCGCCGGGCGTGCCAGCTCACGAGCCGAACCGGCGGCCAGGTCGCGGGCCTGTTCGGCGGTCAGCACGTCGTGCAGGCTGAGCACGCCGACCAGGCCGTCGACGCTTTCGCCGGTCACCGGGAGCCAGGAGTGACCGCCCGCCATCCCCTCCAGCGCCTGGCGGGCCGGTTCGTGTCCGGCGATTGTGGTCACGTGGGGCCGGGCGATCATTGCGTGTTCGGCGGTGCTGTCGTGAAAGTCGAGCACCCGGTCCAACAGACTCGATGGGTCGGCGGGCAGGTCCCCCGACCCCCGGGACTCGTCGATGATGTGTTCCAAGTCGCGGGGGTGGCAGCCGTGCTCGACGTCGTGGACGGGTTCGATCCGGACCAGCCGCAGCAACAGGTTGGCGGCCTGGTCGAACAACCAGATCAGCCAGCCCAACCCCCTTCAGGGGCAGTGGACCCGGCCAGCGCGCGGGCGACCGGCTCCGGGCGGGCGATGGCCAGGTTCTTCGGGAATAGCTCCCCGAGCACCATCTGCACCACGGTGGCGAACAGCAACGCCACGATCGTGCCAATGGCCACACTGGACGCCTGCGGGATGCCGACCCCGCCGAGCAACTCGCCGAGACCGGCGCCGATCAACGGTTCAGCCACATAGCCGACCAGCAGCCCCGTAACCGTGATCCCGAGCTGGGCACCGAACAACATGAACGAGGTCCGGCCAGTGATGCCCAGTGCACGGACCGCGCCGGCGTCACCTGTGGCCGCGGCCGCCTTCAACCGGGACCGGTCCACCGTGATGTAGCCGAACTCCTGGGCCACGAATTACCCGGTCAACGCGGTCAGCGCCAGCACCACGACGACACCCAGCAGAACGCTCCACCCAACCACTATGACACCGCCGCCGCGGCTGGTGAGGGCAGGTCATCGCAAGGAGCGCAGCACCCGAGCAGGGCGCTGCCGGTAGTTCGGGGCGAATCCATGATCCTCTCACCGAGAGCGAGACCAACCAGCCGGCAACAGGGTTACCAGTATCTACGAACACCCCCACCAGGCCGGATCCGCTGTCCGCCGGCCCCTTGCCCCGACGCTGTGGCTCCTCAACCTCGCCCTTGCTCGCTGGTGACACATCGCTCACCGGGTGTAGAACTGTCCTCTCATCAAGGAGTACCGACCACCGGGAGGTGGCGGAGATGAAGAACAGCAGCGGCGCACAACCACCCAGTACACAACGACCCAACCGGAAGTCCCGGCAATCACGGCCGCAGCGGTCGCCGTCGGCACCGGTCGACCGGATCTGGGTCGAACCGGCCCGCACGGGAGGGTGGGTGGTCCGCCGCGCCGGCACCGATCCCGGCACCGACCAGATCCGCCAGGTCTGCACGGACCGCGCACAGGCGCTGCGGGTTGCACGTCGGATCGCTCGCGCGGACAACCTCCACCTTGTCCCGATCACGATGGAACAGCCATCCGGTCCGCCTGAGAGCTGCATCGCCTGACTGCCACCCGCACCAACGAGCTCGTGCCCCAGCCGGCGGCAGCGCGACTTGACCCAACGCGATCACGGGCGTTGTTCCCTGCGGGAGGGGGAGGTGACGCCATGAGTTGGGCGAAGCCATCAAGGGACCACGCACCGGCCGGGCAGCCAGAGGAGTGGGTGCTGTCGCTGGTCCGGCCCTTGGCAGTCCGGCTGTACCCAACCGGCCTGACTACATCACCACCGAACCGACCACCACCGGTGAAGCCACCACGGCTGCCGAGCCCGCTACCGACCCCGCAGAGGCGACCACGGCGACCACGGCGACCACGGCGACCACGGTCCGGCTGCTCGTGGACTCCGACCACAACGCCCTGACCGCCGAACGGGCGCTGATGGCCGCCGGCACCCACGTCAGACGGGACGCCAGCTACGACCCACATCAGCCCGGAAACCGCGGAGTACGGCTCATCGTGCAACCCGCCGCCGACAGCCACCGAGCATGGGAGCGAGACCTCTGAACTTGTGACGGGTGGCGGGGCCCGGACTGGGTAGGAGTCGGTCGTCGACGACTGTCGACAGTTCGGGCGCGACCACCGGTAGGCAGGCAGCTCCGATGGTGCCGGCGCCCCGGCTGAACAGGAGTGGCGCAATGAGCGGCAGCGACAAGTTCGATCACAAGAAGGACCAAGTGGTGGGCCAAGCCAAGGAGACTCTCGGCAGGGCCACCGATGACGAAGACCTCGAGGCCGAGGGACGCGGTGAGAAGGCCAAGTCCAAGATCCAACAGGGCGGCGACAAAATCGGCGACGCCACCGACAAGGCCAAGGACGCGGTCAAGAACGCCCTCGACCGCGACAACAAGAAGTAGCTCAACAAGAGGTCGCTCAGGGAGCGACGTACCGCCGCGTGTGGGCCACTGGCCAACACGCGGCGGCGGTTGCTTGGCGTGAACGAAACTTTCTCGGAGGCCGTTCCTCAGCTGGTGTCACCACCGGCGGATGCGCCACACCGCGAGGAGCAGGACGACGAGCGCCAGTCCGCCGTAGATCGCGCTCTCGATGAGCTGGAATTCCCAGAAGCGGGAGGCCGGATGGTAGATGACCCCCTCTTTGAGTCCGTGCTCGGCGAGGGTCGCCTGGTCGACTTGGCCACCACCGAGGAGGTGGTATTCCTGCGAATCGGTGAGCCGGTCGCCTGAGGGGCCGACAAGGAACGTCTCGAGCACCCAGTTCTTGCCGGACGTTAGCTGGTGGGTAAGAGCACTGCTGCCGGGCACGGGGTCGACCGTGGTGACGGGTGTCATGAACCGGGGACGTAACCAGAACTCGACCAGGATCCGGATGGGAAGGAACACGGCGAGGGTCGCGACCATCGCGGGAATGGCGCGCTTGATGACCGCGCCCGCGAGGATGCCGATGGCGACCGCCAGCAGGAAGTAGCCCGGCAGTACCAGCACCCCGTAGTTGAACCTCTCCACGCTGAACGGCGACCTGACGAAAGGGCTCAACCACCAGCTCAGCATGGCGCTGAGCGCTATCGCGACCGAGGCTACGGCCGTCAGTACGAGGGCGAGCTTGGTGATGATCCAGCGGGTACGGGGCACGGCCTGCGTCCACGCCAGCTGCCAGGTTCCTTGCTCGTATTCTCGGGCGAGCAGAGGTGCGCCGATCAGAACCCCGATGATCAGAGGCAGCAGATTCAGCTGGCCCGCGGCCAACATCGGGAGTCCTCCGAACGTGTCGCGGAAGGAATCGACGATCTGCGAACAGGCCGCAGTTTCGGTCGCGGCTTCGTGGCACGCTGCCACACCATCGCCTTGGTATGCGGCGTACATCGGAAGCCCGGCTATCAACGCGAGGACACCGAGGACCGTCAACAAGGCGGCGAGACCGATTGCTTCGCTTCGATGCTGATGCCAGGTGAGCCAGATCATGTCAATGTCTCCTGCCGTGAGTGGGTGTTCGAGGTGGGAGTGGCCCGGTGGAGGTAGGCCAGGACGAGTTCTTCCAGGCCGATAGGTCGGGATTCCCAGCCGGCCATGACCGGACCTCCGTCGGTACGCACGATGGCGTCGGCGTGCCGATCGCCCCGCCTCACGTGGATCACACCCGGTGCTCCCTCCATGGGTCCGTCTGCAGGTCCGGTCAGTTGCCGATGCGCGGACAACAGGTCGTCGATCTCGCCCGCGATCTGGATGTGACCGCCAGTGAGCACGATGAGGTAGTCACAGACGCGTTCCAACTCGGCGAGGATGTGCGATGAGAGCAGAACCGTGAGGTCGTCGTCGGCGACGGCTGCCATAAGGGTCTGGAGGAACGTGCGTCGTGCAAGGGGATCGAGATCGGCGACCGGTTCATCGAGGACCAGCAGCTTCGGTCGCTTCGCTAGCGCTATGGTCAGCGCGACCTGGGCGTTCTGTCCGCCGGAAAGTGACCCAGTGCGTTGACCGAGTGGAATGTCGAGGCTTGCGAGCCGCTGTTCGGCGAGGTCCTGATCCCAGTGGAGGTTGAGGGCCCTTCCCATCCGCAGTAGGTCACGTACCCGAAACCGTCTATAGAGCGGATGGTCCTGGGCGACAAAGCCGATCTGGGCGAGGGACTCCGGAGAATCGGTCCTTGCGGGTGATCCGAAAACTGTCACGGTTCCTTCGGTTGGCCGCAGCAGCCCGGTAGTCAGCCGCAGGAGAGTTGTCTTGCCCGCGCCGTTCGGTCCGACCAGAGCGATGACCCGGCCGGCAGGCACAGCGAGATCGCAGTCGCGAAGAGCCCACTTCGATCCGTACCGTTTGCCCAGGCCCGATGTCTCGAGCACATTGCCGCTCATGCCACGCCCTCCTGAACCAGCTCGCGGTTGGCGACCGCAAAAAGAGCGGTGATCGCCTCCTCGTCCAACCCCGCCGCGTACGCCCCGCGCAGCCACTTCTCCAGTGCCCGACGCAGCGTGGTGTACGTCGCGGGCGCCACGGTCACCGCCGGCGCACCGGTCACGAAGGTGCCGACGCCCGGCCGAGAGCCGACCAGGCCGTCCTGCTCCAGTTGCCGGTACGCCTTGGAGACGGTGTTCGGATTGATGGCGAGCTGCTCGACCGCCTCGCGAATCAACGGCAGCTGATCACCCTGCTGCAGATAGCCCAGGAGCAGCGCCTGTCTGACCTGGTGAACGAGCTGCAGGTACGGCGGCACCCCGGAGCGGCTGTCTAGACGGAACGCGAACATCAGCGCCTCCATATCTGTCTTCCTATGAAGATAGGAAAAGGCTGGTGAGCGCGATTGTCAAGACCCGCTCAGGCTGCTTCTGCGCGGCCGCGGGTGGTCTGGCTGCCTCGGCCGATCGTCGGCTCGACGTAGGTTCCACTCGCCGCGGATGGCGTCTTCAGCGTCGGACGCCCCCGCTCGTCGGGCAAGTCCATGCTGGGCCAACCCCTGTGGAATTCGCAGTCAGTTGTACGTGCCGGCTGATGTCGCTGCCGCGGGCAGGAGCTGGTTGACAAGGTCTTGCAGGGTGAGGATCCCCAGAAGCTGTTGGTTGTGGTCGATGAGTGCGAGGTGGTTGCGGATGTCGCGGACGTGGACGACGCCGAGCAACGTCCCACGCGCCATGCCCGAGCTAGAAAGCCCTGTAGACAAAGGCGAAATGCGGTACGGAGCCGGAGCCGATACCAGTCATTATCCTGTAGTCGTGGATTCGCACGAACGCAAGCTGGCGCCTGGGCAACGGGGGGGTCCCAGGGCATCCGTTCGGAACAAAGGTGACGCACGGAGAACGTCGCGGGCACGCTTCGGGTTAGCACTTCGCCCGTCGGATGTTCGGTTCACACCCCGGGTGTTCGTGAACCGGTAACGCTCAACGCGGAGCCCGGCCACCGAGCGGTCAGCCAAGCCTCGGCGACGCCATGCGGGACGAAACGGCGGGCCCGGAGCCGCCACCACCCCCGTCTTGACCGGCCCGAAACCCAAAACCACTCCCGCCCCGGCGACCGCTCTTGCCTGCGTCCGGCGCGCGCGTCCGGGGCGGGGCTCAGAGGTCGCGTTCCCATCTGCCGTGGCTGTCGGGTGCGGGTTGCACGATGAGGCGGATGCCGTGGTTGCCGGGTGCGTAGGGGTTGTAGCTGGGGTCGCGGATCACGCGGGTTCCGGCGGCTTCGAGGGCCCGTTCGGCGGTGACAGCGTTGTGGTCGGAATCCACCAGTAGCCGGACCGCGGTCGCCTCACTCGGCTCTGCGGCATAGGTCACCGTGAGTGGTGCGCCGGTGTCGGGGTTGATGGTGAGGTAGGTGACGATCGGCTCTATCGTCATGATGGCGGCGTCGACGATCTCCCAGTTGGGTGAGCCGACCGGATACAGCCGGGCCGCCAACGCATGCCGCACCAGCGACCGCACCCATTCCACCGGCCGCGACTCATCGCCATGTTCACTCGGGTGCTCGCCAGGCTGATTCCCGGCGGGCGGCGCCCAACCCATAGCGCACCTCCCCACTCCACGGCAACTTAACGTCGGCTGGCGGCACAGGTCACGCCCAGGATGACCCATGAGTCTGCTGATCGCGGCGGCGTCCGCGCGGCCAACCAGGGCATGCTGCTGCCGACCGGCTGGTACGAGAACGACCACATCACCATCCTCAAGGTCATCGGCAGCGACGGCAACAAGGCGATCCTGGTCAACAACTGCGAGCAGTTCTCCGAGCAGCACAACGACTGACACCACCTGCATCACTAGCATCACCGGTGCCAACGGCACCGTGCAGATGGGCACCTGGACCTCCGACCGGGTGCCCATTTCGCGTACCCGCCCTCTTCGCAGGCCCTGACGTCAGACAATGTCCGCGCGCCCGGCCTTCGACTAACTGTACTGACCAGGACCGTTGTTGACGTGAGAGAGACCTCCGGGGGTCGAGTGGGAGCTGTCTAGGTCTTCCGCTCGAGGCTCGGAGGTCTCTTGTGTCTCACGGTAACGCTCGGTTGACGCCGGCCGGCAGGTTGATCATGGTGAAGCGGATCGCCGCGGGTCGTGCGGTCGCCCATGTGGCGGCGGAGATGGGGGTGTCCCGGACCACGGCGTGGCGGTGGTGGCGCCGGTTCCAGGTCGAGGGCGTAGCGGGGCTGGTTGATCGGCCCAGCGTCGCGCGGTCCCATCCACGTCGCACCTGCGTGTGTGGAGACAAAGGTCCGGATCGCTCGGCTGCTGACCCGGCGAGGCCCGGTGTTCCTCGGACACCAGCTCGGCATCGCAGCGTCCACGGTCGGCAGGGTTCTCACCCGGCACGGTGTCCCGCTGCTGCGTGAATGCGATCCGATCACCGGCACGCCGATCCGCGCCACACCTCGCTCGGCCAACCGCTACGAACACGACACCCCAGGCTCGCTGATCCACCTCGACGTGAAGAAACTTCGCCGGATCCCGCCCGGTGGCGGGTGGAAGGCCCACGGCCGCGCCGCACGTCCCAGCCACACGTCCCAGCCACAAACGCGGACTCGACTACGACTACGCACACACCGCCATGTCCACACCGCGATCGACCGACCACTCCCGACTCGCCTACGCCGAGATCCACGACGACGAGAAAGGCCCGACCTGCGCCGCGTTCCTGTCCCGCGCGGCCGCGTTCTACGCCTCGGTCGGCATCCGCGTGCAGCGCGTCCTGACCGACAACGCCAAGAACTACCGCCGCTCCCACGCCTTCCTCACCACCGCCGACCAGCTGGGCATCACGCTGAAGGCGATCCGACCCCACTGCCCCTGGACCAACGGCAAAGCCTGTGAAGACTCAACCGCACCCTCGCCACCAAATGGGCCTACTCCCAGCCCTTCACCACCAACGACCAACGCTCCCGGCTCTTGCCCACCTGGCTCAACTACTACAACCTAGAACGACCCCACCTCGCCATCGCAGGCCAACGCCCCATCGACCGCGTCAACAACGATCGTAGTCAGTACAACTAGCTGGCCACCCGTGACCTGCCAGTGCGCTCGGCGTTGAACTCCGGTGGAGCCACAACCAAGGGCCGGTGCGGTGACGTGGATGCGGTCGAGCCCGGAACAGCTGCTGAGCGGTGTCGGCACCGGGGACGAGAAGGCGTTCGCGGAGCTTTATGAGGTGTTGGCGGACCGGGTATACGGGCTGGCCCGACGGGTGGTCGGTGACGACACGGACGCCGAAGACATCGCCCAAGAAGTCTTCGTCCAGCTGTGGCAAACCGCGCCACGTTACGACCCGGCACGCGGGAGCGTGCACAGTTGGGTCATGACCATCACCCATCGACGGGCCGTGGACAAGGTCCGCGCCGTCCGGACACGACGCTCCCACGAAGCCGCGGCCTCGAGCCCGATCGACCGCTTCGAGGCCGACGCCTGGGATCCCGTCGGCGACCACGCCCAGATTGCCGCCGACGCGGCCCGGCTACGCCGCTGCATCCTGACCCGCCTCACCATCCTGCAGCGGCAGGCGATAGTGCTCGCCTACTACCACGGCCACACCTACGCCGAGGTAGCCAGACTGCTCGACACCCACCCCTCCACGATCAAAACCCGCATCCGCGACGGCCTCCGCCGCCTGCGCACCTGCCTCAACGACAACCCACCAGCCCAAAGCCGACACGTTGTCTCCACGCGCTGGTGACCGGTGATGGCGGCAACTGGCGTCAAATTTTCAGACACGTACTGCAGCCCAGCCCAAACTGCCGTTCGAATTCGGGGAAAGACCTGTCAGCGTTCGCCGACAAAGTCACAAGGCCCGGCCACGTGCCGCCTCATCCAGTTCACGTGCATCACGGCCGACATGACCTCGTTCTTGCGCATCTCCACCCAGTCTGGGGAACCGGCCAGCGTCGGAATCCTCTAGCGAGAGTCGTACCTGTGACATAGCTCGCCATCCCCGGCACTGGCTGGATTCTGCAACTGCGCCGGACAGTTCGACGCCGCGTACCGCATCGCGATGAACGCCAGCCGGCACGACCATCCGGTCGGTGGGGCCGCCTTCACACCTGTCGGCGAAGTGGTCGCTCACGACCCGCGCCGGCGGTTGGTGCTACGCCAGACGAACCAGACGCCCGCAGCGGTTGCGGAAAAGATGATCGCGGCGGATTATCCCAAATCCAGAAGCTCGTGCCCATAGCGGTGCCTCGGAGCTGCATCTGGCAGCCACCACCAGACGGTGCCTACTTCTCGTAGACGCTGCGACGACGACGGAACGACCCCTCAGCCTCCCGGCGAAATCGATATGACGTCTCGGCGAATCCTTGACGACACGGCAACGCGACCTCGTTCGACGGCAACCTCAACCAGGCTGTCGGCGCTGGCAAGATCGCCGACGCGGGTGGTGAAGCCTCACCCGGAGAGAAAGCTGTCCTCGGAGTAGGCCGCGAAGCGACTTCGTTCCGGCACACCCAGCCGCGCTGCCTGAGAGCAAATGCGCGACGCCCTCGACCCGGTCAGGAATGGGGTCAGGTCGAGGGCGCCGCCGTCAACCGTAGTAGTCCGCACGTGCCGTAGCGGGCCAGTGACGGGTGGTGCGGGGTTACATGGTGCCGCCGGGACCGCCGGGTCCGCCGGGTCCGCGGTAGGTGGTGTCGTAGTAGTCGCCGAGCCGGGTGCGGTAGTCATCATCGACGCCGCGTTCGGGATCGGGATCGTACGGTGGGGAGTCCTTGATCTGGTCTTTGGTGCGATCGACGTAGACCTTCTGCTCGTCGGGGTCGATCCGGTCGATCACCCCGGCGGGGAGCAGCACCTTGCGGCCGAAAATCCACGGCCCGGTGTCCACGACGAGCCCGGCGGCACCGGGGTCGTGGGTGGCCCCGTCGACTTTGCCGATGTCGCCGTCGGTAGCGGCGATCTTGTACCCAACCAGGTCGGCGCCTTCGGTGTAGCCAGACTCTGGTCGGTAGCTCCACGGGTCGAACATGCTGTTCGTCATCACGAACACCACCTCTGTGTCAGCAGCTGGGAGTGCTGCGCAGGCTGCCTACCCGCCGGGTGGGTGACCAACCCTCACCCGCCGTTCGAACGTCCAACCCCGACCACACGCCGGCACAGCACCTCAACTGAGCGTGCCTTCGTTGTGGAGGGCTGGCCGTCAGCTGCGCGCCGCGGCGAGCAGCTGATCGGATACGTGCCGCAGCCGCCGCGGGGCATGAGGTCGAAGGCATGGGGCAGCACGCCGAAGATGCCACCGCGCAGCTCATCGACGAGCTCGGCCTCGTGGCAGTCCTCGAAGTAGCGGCCGCCGATGCACGCTACCCGCCGGGAGGTGGCCAGGAACACTGAGCTCGCAGCGCCTTGCTCGGTCGTCTTCATGCGAAACAGGCCGGCCGCTGGCGACAGTCAACGGGCCCGCTGCCATTGCCACCACCTTGATGCTCGCCTGCCCGCTCGGCGACCGATATGACGAGGCCGCTCAAGTGGCCGTCGAGGCGTCCGTCGGGGCGGAATTGGAGAGGCAAGGAACCGAACCACCTGAACGCACTCCCTTCGATCGTGCTGGCTGCCCCGCGGCAGTTCGGTCACTTCACGGCTCTCCGCGCTGAGGCGCTGTGAGCGAGGCCGTGGCCGAGGTCTCGCGGCAGCGAAAGCTCCGTTCCCTCCAACCGGTCGGGGTGACTGCGGTCGGACAACCGTGGCGCAACGCCGCGACCCTTGGTCTGGCATTGCATGGCGAGACAAAGCCGGAGAAGGGCGCTAGGCAGAACAACGGGGGTGTGCCTAGCGCCCTTCCGGAGAAGGGCTCGGCAGACGTGGTGGGGGGTCGGTCTGCCGAACGGCCTCCTTGCCCCACAAGAAAGGCTCGGGAACGGATATGAGACAGCTATGAGAGCGAGGTGAGTATGGTCTCATTCGGTCATGTCACGCTCTGGCGTCGCCGAGCCCGAGACCTCGTGTGTGTGGGATCTGGCCCGTCAGGGTGCACAAGGCCATGACGTGCATCCTCGGATGGTTGCCGACCTTAGGCCGCCGTACGGAGGTTCCGAGCCGAACGCGTTCTGCTTTCATGCGAGTGGCCCACGGCATTCTCATCTGGCTCTCATTCTGGGGTCTGGCTACGAGTGGAGGATCGACGTCATGCTGATCCGATCGACGGTTGTGTCCGCGTTGGCGGCGGTCCTAGGCGCTGTCGGGCTGCTCTGGCTCGTCACTGGGATGTTGCTGGGAGGGGGTGACCGAACACCTGACCTGGGCGGCCCTGTGCGGTTTGAGGTACCGACCGTCGCACCCGCGGTGTCGCCGCCCGCAGGGTCGCCGCCCGCTGCGTTGCAGCCCACCGATGAGCCGCCGGCGGCGCCTTCGGTCCCACCTACTTCACGCGAAGCGGTACCAGTGGCTCCGGCGCCGCAGCGAGCCGATGAGGATGACGACAGTGGCCGGCCGAGCGACGATGGGCGACCAGGCAACGAAGGCGGCGATCCCGACGACGACTCCGACGGCGGTGACGACGGTGACGACGACTCCGACGACGACGATGACGGTGACGACGATGACTGAGTCCAGCTGTGGCGCCGACGAGTAGTAGGTTCGGTCTGGCCTGGGTTTGGGCTGCTGGTCGGGCTGGCGGCGTGGCTGCTGGTGTGGCTGAGGCGCTCCGTTCGGTGAGAACGCGGATCCTTGCCTGGGTGGTCGTGTTGACTGCTCTAGGCATGTTGTTCGCTGGCGCTGCCGTCCTTCTGGTCGAGCGGGCCCGGATCGATCAGTCGCTGGCACAGGAGATCGAAGAGTTCCGGGCATTGGTTGCGCAGGGAATCGATCCGGTGACCGGGCGCCGCTTCGCGACGGTTGATCGCCTGATGTTCGTGGCTCTGGAGCGAAACGTCCCGGATCGTTATGAGGCGATGTTCGGCCTCGTGAACGGGCGGGTTCGCTACTTCTCGCAGAGTGAGAATGCCGATCGTCTCCATGACGATCCACGATTTCTGCGCGGCGTCTCGGCAGTCTTGGAACGGGGAGCGCCGGCGTACGGTGACCTCGACTCCCCCGACCGTGTGGTGCGGTTCGCGGTGCTTCCCATCGACCACGACCGGGCAGGCGACCGGCAAAACGACCAGCGCACCGGTGTGCAGACCGACGGGTGGGTGGTCACCCATGAAGTGGGGCGGGTCAAGGCGGAGTTCAACGACGTCATCCACACCTACGCGTTAGTGGCCGCAGTCGGGCTTGTCCTGGTCGGGGCGGTTGCCTGGTTCGCCGCCGGGCGGCTGCTCCGACCGGTCCGGCATGTCCGTCGCGCAGCGCAACAGATCTCCGAGACCGATCTGACGCAACGGATCGAAGTCACCGGCGACGACGACGTCTCCGAGCTCGCCCGCACCTTCAATGCCATGCTGGACCGGCTCAAGGCCGCGTTCATCACCCAGCAGCAGTTCCTCGACGACGCCGGGCACGAACTACGGACGCCGATCACCATCGTCCGCGGGCATCTTGAACTGCTCAACGACGACGACGCCGCCGAGGTGGCAGACACCAAGGCAATCGTGCTGGACGAGCTGGACCGGATGAACCGGCTAGTCGGGGACCTCACCACCTTGGCCAAAGCCGACCGGCCGGATTTCATCCAACCCCGCCCTGTACAGGTGGGAATCCTGGTCGACGAGATCCTGGACAAGGCGAGGCCGCTAGGAACCCGAACGTGGCAGATCGACGCTCGCGCCGACGTCGTAGTCTTCCTCGACGCGCAGCGGCTCACCCAGGCCCTGCTACAACTCGCCACCAATGCCGTTAAGCAGACCGTCGGGATCGACACCATCGCGTTCGGCTCCAGCATCGACATCAGCGCTGGGACAATCCGGCTATGGGTGCGCGACACCGGTCCCGGAGTCCACCCCGAAGACACCGAACGCATTTTCCACCGATTCCAGCGCGGCGCCGGCAGCCGCCGCTTCGAAGGCTCCGGCCTCGGTCTGTCCATCGTGGCCGCCATCACCCAAGCACATGGAGGACGTGTCGACCTGGCCTCCAGCCCCGGGCACGGCGCGACCTTCACCCTTGTCCTCCCAATGATCGCCGCGCCAGACCCAACAGACGACCCAACAGACGACCCAGCTCAGGTACTGCACTTGTAGCTGGTTCGCCCGGAAACAAGATGAGGATGTTCTCATCGGGGTCTCATCTGGTTTTCCCGCAGCTACGCGACAGTGCGTCCCGCCATGATCCCGCCATGATCCAGAAAACGGCGGTCACATTCGTCCGACCGCGTCCGAAGAGGCGGCATCCAATGAGCCGGATCCTGATCGCCGAAGACGATGCCCACACGCTGCGTTCATCGAGAAGGACGACCGTGCACGACTATGCCTCCACCGGGGAGTTCGACCTGGCGCTGCCGCCGAGGCAAGTTTCTCATGTGGGAAAGGGTTTTGAGGTACTCGGACATGGAACTCTAGCGACGTGGCACATAGGCGGCTGAGTGGGCGGTACGACCTCGAGAAGCTCGTCGGCCATGGCGGGATGGCCGATGTGTGGCGGGCACACGACCGGCGACTCGGTCGCGTCGTCGCTGTGAAGGTGCTGCGCGCGGACCTCGCCTCGGATCCGACCTTTCCCGAACGGCTTCGTCGAGAGGCTCGCTCGGTCGCACGGCTGAACCACCCCCACATCGTCGACGTCTACGATGCTGGCGTCGACACGCTCGACGGAGCCGAGCTGCCGTATCTCGTGATGGAGTACGTGACCGGCCGCACACTCAGCGAGACTCTGAGCGAACTGCTTCGCGACGGTCAGCGTCTCACGCCAGACCGCGCGATGGAGATCGCCGCGAGGATCCTCGACGCGTTGGAGTACAGCCACGAGGCCGGCATCGTGCATCGCGATGTGAAGCCTGGCAACGTGATGCTCACCAGCGAGGGTCTGGTGAAGGTCATGGACTTCGGCATCGCCTTGGCGATGTCGGACTCGGCGGATCTGACCAAGACCGATCAGGTGCTCGGAACTGCGCGCTATCTCTCGCCGGAACAGGCTCTCGGCATTCCTGTCGATGGCCGGAGCGATGTGTACTCGACCGGGTGCCTGCTGTACGAGCTCCTCACCGCTCGGCCACCCTTCGTCGGCGACTCCACCATCGGGGTGGCATACCAGCACGTTCAAGAGGAGGCGCTGTCGCCGCAGGCGATCGATCCGAGGGTACCTGAGCTGTACGCGGCGATCGTTCTTCGTGCATTGGCCAAAGATCCCGCCGAGCGGTATCAGACGGCGGCGCAGATGCGGGCCGACATCGAGTCCGCGCTCCACGATCTGCCGGCCATGGAGCCACCAGAGGCCCTGGAGTCAATGGAGGCCGTTGATACGGCAGGCACCGTCGCGGCGGTCGAGCCCGGGCGCCGAGCGCAGGCACCGACCAACCCCGTCACAGCAGCCGTCGCAGCGGCCGCCGCCGCACTGGCCCTTGCCGGCGGAACGTTCCTGCTCCTCAACTGGCCGGGACTAGGCCCGCCGCAGGGACCAGGAACGGTGCCAGGGGAATCGGTGCCCGGACAGATCGGTGACACGAGACCTCCCCTTCAGCGCGACAACGCTGGCGCCGACACATCGCCGGCAGCCGAGGTTGGCGCCAGGGTTGATGACAAGGACGTCGACGTACAGCGGCAGCCGAACCCTGGCCCGTCCGATCCCCCCGACGAACCAAGCCCAGAGCCCAGCGGCCCGAATCCCAAGACATCCCCGCCAGCACCGACAGTGGCACCGACACCGAGAGAACCCAAGCCAGTCCCGACGAACCCGTCCCCCACACCCAACGACACCGATCCCGCGACGCCGACGCCGAGCACCGAGCCTTCCGAACCGGAACCCAGCGGCCCGAATCCCGAGACATCCCCGCCGGCTCCGGCGCCCAGCGAATCGACGCCATCGCCGGAGCCAACCGAGGAACCTCTCGAGCCTTCGCCGAGTGGTCGCCGATGATGGATCCCGTGACTGGTTCGGAGCATGTCGAGGCCGAGCGGCGCAGACGAGCGCTGGCAGTGGAGCGAGTTCGGGAGGAGTACGCGAGCCAGCTGCTGAAGGCACAACAAGCCGTGGAGGTCGCCCCGTACGCCTGGTCGTTGTGGGCAGATGCGGTTCTGGCCGAAGTAGAGCGAGGTTTGGAGTCTGCTGACCTCGCGACGCCTACTGGCAGCGGGGAACCTCAGCCAGACGATCGTCTTGTCGATCCGAGGTATGTCGCTGCGGTGGACGCGGGTCGGTCACTGGTCGAGGTGGCCAAGATGCTCGAGCAGGCCGCTCAAGCGACCCGTCAACAGCCAAGTTAGCCCCCGAGGGACGGGCCAACAGATCGGTGTTGCCGGCCCCGCGGTCAAGTGAACGGGACGGACGGGAACGGGACGGACGGCGCCGCAGCAACCTGCCGGCCAACAATAGTTCTCGTCCAGTGCTCCGACCACCGAAACCTGGGGCGGCACCGGCCGCGAAGATCGTCGGATGAGCAACAGACCCCAAGGACTTGGCGGCGCCCACCTATGCGCGAGTATCCCGACCTCCGACCTTGCTCGAGCGCAGAAGTTCTACGGCGGGATCTTGGGGCTGCGCGCCCACGGCCCTAGCGACGACCCGGCCGGTTGGCGAGTACCGCTCGGCGGCGTTCTGTTCGAGGCCGCCGACGGCACCCAAGTAAACGTCTACCGACGAACGCCAGCTCACCATCCCCAGATCACACGCTGGCGCTGTTCGTGGTCGACGACCTCGCCGCAATCGTCGCCGAACTCCGGACCAAGGGCGTCACGTTCGACGGGTACAACACTCCGGAACTGGCCACGGTCGACGGCGTGTACACCGCGCCGAGCGGCTTCAAGGTCGCCTGGATGCGCGATCCCGACGGCAACATCATCGCGCTCGAGCAGGAACCCAACGGCAATAGCTGAACACGCTCCCCGGCGATCATCCAGCAACGACAGCGCTCGAGCACCGACAAAGTCGACAGTCTGCGAGCCTGGGCCGGGAACGGATGCCTCGCGTGTTCTGGGCGACCTGGAACGACAACCCTCGACCCTTCACCTGGCACAAGAGCGCCGACCAAATCCTCGACCGCCTCACCAACTATTGCCGCACCATCAACAAATAGACGACTCTTCGCCCTGACAGGACACTAGTCGACCTCGAGCATCCTCGGGTCGGTGACGACGCTTCTAGCTGCTCGGCGGTGAGCGGGAGCTCGCTGAGCTTGGGCGGGAAGTCCGGGTCGCTCGGCTCGCTGTTGCCCGAGTCCCGGTCGAAGTAGGCCGTACTGACCGCGATCGAGACGACCGTTCCGCCCTTGGTGATCAGCGTTGCCGCTCGCGCCGGCGCGTATGCGTCCCCGCCCTCCGCAACCCGAAGCGTGCCGCCGTCGGGGAGCCGCTCGGTGCTGCAAGTCGTCCACCCGAAGGCGGGGTCGTGGGCGACGTTCACCGACCGCACCGCGCAGGGCTTGCCGTCAGGACCGTCGTCGATGTACGCCTCGGTGTCCTTAAATTCGTCCACCGCGGCGACGACCGTGCCCTTGGCCTTTCCGGCGGTCCAGGTACTCCAGGCCACCTCCTGCCACGCGGCTTCGCCGCCGATACCACCCATGACGCTGACCTCCTTGAAGTGCGCGGTGCCGAGACGATCGATGAGCACGTCGCCGAACGAGCTACAGGGCTCGTCCAAACAGCCGTCGCCCGCGTCGGGAGCATCGGTCGGGCTGGTGCTGGTGGGGCTCGGCGGCGGGGTGGGCTCGACATACATGGTCGCCGTCGGGTTGCCGGCGATGCCGGGACCGGAGGCGAGGCCGACCAGGTTGGGCACGTACGCGATCCCGGCCGCCACGAGGCCGATCCCGGCGACCGCTCCGGCGATGACGGCCCCATTGCGCCGGCGGAGAGCCCTGCGGCCGCGGGCCAGATCGTCCTGCACCGGTGGTGAGGTGCCCGGTTCGCCTGTCACGGTGTGCTCGAGAAGCTGGCGGATGTCCCCGTCGCCGGGGCTGTGGTCTGGGAGCATGGTCATGGTGTGCGTTCCGTTCTTGTGACGTCGGCCAGGCCGCGGCGCAGCCTGTGGACAGCACGAGCCGTCTGGCTCTTGACTCCTCCCACGGAAATGCCCAGGTCAGTGGCGGTTTCCTCGAGTGACAGGCCCCACCAGTACCGGAGGACGACCGCTGCCCGCTGCCGCCCAGGCAGGCTACGAACGGCCTCGCGGAGCTCGTCGAGGTCCTCGAACGGCAGTCCACTGCGCTCCTCCTCTCGTTCGGGTAGCTCCGACCGGGGACTCCCGGCGCCACGGTCGGCGGCGCTCGTCGAGATAGGTGCGCAGCACCGTCTAACGCAGCTACGCGCCCATCATCGAGCGGGGCACGGTGGCCGGTGTCGATCCGGGCGCCGTGTGGGAACGTGCCGAGCGTTCAGGCGCGCGGCCGGGAGTCGTTCGGCGCCCGAATGTGCTTCGGCGAGGCTGGGTCCGCCTCCGGTACGGGCGGCCGCTCTGGCTGCTCGTCCGCGTGATCATCGCGGCCGCGCTGCCGGTCGTCGCCTTCATCGTGCGCCCGGACGACCTGCCGACGTGGATCACCCTCGCCGTGGGCGGCGTCACCTGGCCCGCCGCCACCGCGCGTCTTGACCTCGCACCGAAATCGCCACGCTAGAAGGAGATTCGGTGATGGAGAAGACTCGGCAGTGGTTCAAGGTCGTCGACACTGCGAAGCTTCCGGCACCGGACGCGTACGAGCCGCTCGAGCCGGCCGATCCAGGCCCACAGCAGCAGATCCGAACGAACGGCGGCGTGACGGCGAGCACCATCCGACCAAGCGCAGGCGAGGACGTATCGCAATGGCATCGACCAGCGACGGTTCCTTCGGGCGTTTCGTGCGCGGGCGTCGAACGAGAGTGGGCCGATAACCGATGCACGCCGGCTCGCGGTCGGCCTCAGCCTCCCACCCGGTAGCGCAGGTGCGTGACGCCGGGCGCGTCGAGCACGCGCGTCAGCTCGACCTCGATGCGGTCCGCGCCGAACAGCCGCCGCCCGTCGCCGAGCACGACCGGGATCAGGTGGATCTCCAGCTCGTCGAGCAGGCCTCGCGCAGAAGCGACTGCGCGAGGCTCGCGCCGTGCACCATCACGTCCTTTTCGCCGGCGGCCGCCTTGGCCTCGCGCATCGCGGTCGCGACGTCAGGCACATAGTGGACCCAGCCGCTCTGCGGCGCCGGCGGCGGGTTACCGCGCGTGGGCACGAAGATCGGCACGCCGTGGTGGTCGCCACCCCAGTGATTGGCGTAGTCGAAGGTCTTGCGGCCGACGACGACCGCACCCGTAGCCATCCCCTCGGCGAACACCTGCCCGCTCAGCCCCGGCGGGTCAAAGTGCGGCAGCTCGGAGGTGGGCTCGCCGAGCCACTCATGCAGCCGATTGCCGCCGGTCCCGAGCCCGTTGCCCGGCCCGTCGTCCAGGCCGGTGATGAACCCGTCGAGCGACATCGACATGTACAGGACGGACTTCGCCATGCGATCTCCTTCTTGGCCGGTACGGGTGGGAGCGCTTCGGGCCTAGCCCTGTGACCGCGTGCCGCAATGCGGTCGGGAGCCCCCAGGGGTGGGAGGTTGCTACGCGTTGTTGCTAGTGCCCTGGTTCTTCGGGGCATCGGCAGTCAGAGGCGTCTCGTAGGAGACGCTCAGACTGACTTCTCGCCAGGCCTCGTCGCTGGCGGCGAGTTTCTGCTCCGCCTCCTGCGCCAGCGGCACAGCATCGGTGCCGAGCAGCAGACGCACGGGTGCGTCGTCCCGGCCGGCGAGGTCTCGCACCACTTGGGCGACACGACGCGTGTCCCCCGGCTCGTGACCAGAGAAGGCGCGCAGCGCCTCGGCGAACGCTCCGATCGTCGGCTGGTACAGCGCGCTTGGCTGCGGGATCGTCATCGACGAGCCACCCCAGTCGGTGCGTATGGCGCCCGGCTCAAGAACGGTGACCTTCACCCCGAACGGCGCGATCTCCTGGGCCAGGCCGAGGGAGAACCCGGTGACGGCCCACTTCGCCGCCTGATAGGCGGTCAGACCCGCGCCGGACAAGCGGACAATGAGCGAGGCGACCTGGAAAATGTGACCACTGCCCTGCTCGCGCAGGATGGGCACAACCGCCTTCGAAACGTTCACGACACCGTAGAAGTCGGTATCGATCTGCGCCCGGAACGAGGCGATCGTCGTGTCCTCAAACGATCCCAGGTCACCATATCCGGCGTTGTTGACGACGACATCGATGCGCCCGAACGTCTCCGCGGCCTGAGCAACCACGTGCGCAGCCGCGGCGTAGTCGGTCACGTCCAGCCGCAGGGCAAGCACCGCGTCGCCGTACTTGTCGAGGAGGTCCCGCAACCGCTCAGGGTTACGCGCCGTCGCCGCCACGCGATCACCCGCTTCGAGCGCGACCTTGACGAGCGCGCGACCCAGGCCGCGCGAACTTCCCGTCACGAACCACACCTTGGACACCGACACTCCTGTCTATTGAACGAATCTTCGGGCAGCGCCGCCCCTAGTGGGCGGCCGCTCACCCTTGCTACGAACACCTCTGTTCCGATCCGACACCGCCTCCCGGACTTCTTTCGGGCCCTCCCGTGTTGACAGACTCAGGCTGGCGTGGCCTCGGGTTCCGGGTCGGCTGCTTGGTCCTTCGTCATGGTGTCGTCCTTGGTGGTGTCGTCGCCGCCGTGTGAGTTCCGCACGTGTTTGAACGCCCACACGGCGAGGACTGCCGAGCCGGTGTAGAAGATGGCGCTGACGATGCCCACCTTGTGCAGACCTGAGGTGAACGCGTCGCGGGCCGCGGCCAGCAGGTCGGCGCCCTGCCCGGCGGGCAGCTGAGCGGCCGCGGCGACTGCGCGATCGATGCTCTCGCGGGCGGCGGTCGCCGCATCGGCTGGTACGGCGCCGAGCGCTCTTTCCACGTTGATCCGGTACACAGCAGTGCCGAGCGTGCCGAGGGTGGCAACGCCGAGCCCGAGCCCGAACTCGTTGGTCGTCTGCACGATCGACGCCCCGGAGCCGGCCTTGTCCGGTGGCACCGCCCCCCCATCGCGAGGTGGTTGCAGAGCGCGGCCAGCGGTCCGGTGCCGAGCATGACGACACACATCGCGACGAAGATCGTCTCGGGGCCGGATGTCGAGTCGGCCCACGTGTAGATCGTGTACCCGAGGGCCGCGACGAACAGCCCGCCAGCGATCACGTACGCCTGACGGATGTGGTTCGCCAGTGGTGGGGTGGACAGGTTGCCGATGATCATCACCACGTTGGGCACCAGCAGGAGCATGCCGGCGGCCAGCGGGGTGAGGCCGGTGACGTTCTGCAGGGTACAGGTTGACGAGCAGGGCGGTGCCGGTGCCGACCACGCTGGCTAGGAACATCAACGTCAGCGCGGAGCTGAACGTGCGGTTGCCGAACATGCGCAGGTCGAGCAGCGGGTGGGTCAGGTGCCGCTGCCGCTGGACGAACGCCACCCCCGCCGCGAGGCCGAACACCGGCGCGACAGCCGGGAACCACTCGAAGCCGTAGCGGGCCAGTTCCTTGAGTCCGTAGACGAACGGCAGGATCGTCGCGAGGGACAGCACGACGCTGACCGGGTCGAGCTTGCCCGGCCGAGGTGCCTTCTGGTCGGCGCGCAGAGAGGGACCGAACACCAGCAGCAGCACGATCCCCGGCACTGACACCAAGAACACCGAACCCCACCAGAAATACTCCAGCAGCGCGCCACCGACCAGCGGGCCCAGCGTCAGCCCGGCCATGAAGCAGGTAGATAGATCGCGAGGGCGCGTCCGCGTTGCTCTGGTCGGGGAACATGCCGGTGACCAGCGCCAGCACCGACGGCATCACCGCGGCACCCGCCACGCCGAGCAGCGCACGGCTGGCGATGAGCATCGCCGGGCTGGTGGACAACGCCGCCAACACCGAGGCGATACCGAACAGCGCGGCCCCGAGGAGCAGCACCTTCTTCCGGCCGATCCGGTCACCGATGGTGCCCATGGTGACCAGGAACCCCGCGATCAGGAATCCGTAGATGTCCACGATCCACAGCTGCTGGACGCCGCTCGCCGTCAGGTCGGCGGTCAAGTGCGGAACGGCCAGATACAGCACGGAGAAATCCATCGTCACCAGGAACGTGGCAAGCAGAGCACAGCCAGCCCAACCCGATCGGCTTCCGGCGAGCTGGCGCAGCCGACCGCCAACAGGGACACCGCTAGCACAGGTACGAGGAGTCGTTCGCGCATGCCGACCTCCAGATGCCTACTGGTGGCGGACTCTCCGCTCGGGCACGTCGGGGCCGAGGATCCAGGTCTCGCGATCTGCCTGAGCTGGTTGGCCCACGGAGTCGGTGAGCTCGGAACGTACCGCGCGCGCAGGCACGGGCGGTACAGGTTGGGTTTGCCGTGCGGGTTCCCAGCTGGCCGGGTCCGAGGTCAGACCCAGCAGGTACGTGACCGTGCAGTCGAGCGCGGCCGCGAGCTCCGGCAGGCGAACGACGTCCACACCGGCACCGTGCTCAAAGCTGGAGAGCGTCTTGTTGGTGGTCTGCACCCCGTGGCGAGCGAGTCGCGTGACCACTTGCTTCTGCGTGAGCCCTAGGGATGCGCTGATCAAAGCGCCATCCTCGGCGTGCCCGGCCCCGGTCGACCGTGAGGGGCGGTCGCAGCGCCGTGGAGTCCGCTTTACCCCGCCTGCTGGGCCCCGGTTCGTGCCCTGCTGGGTGGTTTCGGGCAGGCTGCCGCCGGGCCGTCACCGCGCGAGGGTGACGGCTCTGGCGTGCATCAGCCAGTTCGCCGATGCGAACAGCACGTGGAGGTGGTTGAGGTTCTTCGCGATCCCGCGCAAGCGGGTCTTGGTGAACCCGAAGTCGCGTTTGACGATCAGAAACGGATGCTCGACCTTGGCCCGCACCGACGCCTTGCGGGTCTCGATCGCCCGGTCGTGCTCGGTCATGGTCTTCAACACGCCCTTGCGCGCCGCAACTCGCCACTCGACCTTCGACAGATGCTCATCGGCAACGATCTCGGGTCGCTTCTCCACGCCCTGATATCCGGCGTCTGTGCAGACGAACTCGTCATCGTCACGCACCAGGTTGGCCGTCTCGTCCAGGTCATGGACGTTCGCAGCTGTCGCAGTCAACGAGTGGACATACCCGGTGCCCGCGTCCGAGCCGATGTGGGCCTTCATCCCGAAGTACCACTGGTTGCCCTTCTTCGTCTGGTGCATCTCCGGATCCCGCTGCCCGGTGGCGTTCTTCGTCGACGACGGCGCGACGACGGCGCGGCGATGATCGTGGCGTCCACGATGCTGCCCCCACGCATGATCCAGCCCTGCTCATCGAAGATCTGGTTCTGGGACTCAAACAGCTTCTCACCCAACCGGTGCTCTTCGAGCAGGCGGCGGAAGTGCAGCAGCGTGGTCGCGTCGGGAACCTGCTCCACAGCGAAGTCCAGGCCCATGAACCTGCGCATCGCATAGGAGTCGTAGATCGCCTCCTCCACGCCCTCATCAGAAAGCGAGAACCACACCTGCAGCAGGTACATCCGCAGCATCGTCTCGATCGGCTTGGCCTTACGACCGCGCTTCCCCGGCCTGTCGGAGTAGTAGTAGGGCTCGATCAACTCCACCCACCACACCCACGGGATCGCGGCGTTCATCGTCTCCAAGAACTGCTCCCGGCGGGAGACCCGTCGCCGGTTGCCGTACTCGATGTCGGTGAAGCTGGGCTGCTCGATGTCCACACCCCAAGCATTTCGTGGTCCCACGCCGACGAGCCACACACCGCACCGGACTACCGAGAAAATCAGCGCATCCCTAGCTGGTGCCGCCGGTCGCGCAGCCGCTGGGTCACAATGAGGTGCCGGTCGGCACCGGGTCGCCGCCGTTGCTGAACATGGTCACCTCCAGCCCGTACCACGATCCCGCGCCACCGGCGGCACGTCAATCGCTCGGAGGGGTCATCTCCGCGAGTGCGTGAATCGTGTAATGCGCGAAGTTGAAAACCGGCGCCATTGCAAGCAGACGTTCGAACTCCTCGTGCGAGTCGACCTGGTAGATCCAGGCACCGCCGTGCGAGCCGACCACGTGGTAGCGGGCGAGCACCTTGCCCTGCTCTTCCATCCGTTTTCCATACGCCGGCATCCCGCCGACGGCCCGTGCCATCTCCGGTGAGAGCAGGCCGAGCTCGATCTGCCAGAGCACGAGGAACTTCATCCCCGGACGCTAGCGCGTATCGGCGGCCTCTGTCAGCGTCACGTTGACGATCGCCAGGCCGCGCGCGCTGTAGTCACGCAACGCGTCCAGCTGCGCCTCTGACAGGCGCTCGCAGACCCAATCCCAGTGCAGCGCGACCCACTCTCCCGGTCTCACGTCGGTACGGAACCCACGCCCGCCGACGGCGCAGGTGGCAGGCTCGGCCGCCGGCTCGCCGAGCGCAAGCTTCCGGCCGTCCCAGGTCAGCCGCTGGCCTTCGACCTGGACCCTCCCGTTCGTCTCCGACAGCACCCGCCCCCAGCGGATCCGGCAGCGGTCAAGCACGGTCAGCGCCTGGCCCAGGCCGGAAGCCGGCGGAAGGAGGCTCGCCCAGGGATACACACAGAACACGTGGAAGCTGTGATGGGGAACGCCACCGAGCCCAGCGCCCCGCGCGGCGATGCCGAGCTGGCCGACGACGAGCCGGCGGAGGCGGTCGTCCAACGAGCCGCCAAGCGCTCGAACGCTCGCCGCCTCGAGCAGCGAATCCCCAACCCAGTAGGCCTCGACGACCTCACGGCTGAGCGGGTCGCGGCCCGTGGCCTCGGCGATCAGCTCAAGGTACGGCCATGCACCGGTAAAGCTCTTAGCGAGTGACGCAAGATCGGTGCCGTTGACGCCGTAGTCGAAGACCGACCCATCATCCGCGGGACCGCAGTAGCCGAGCTGGTTGGGAGGGTAGGCAAAACACGCGCGAACAGCACCGGTCCGGGCACCTCATCGCGCATGTTCACAGTGTAGTTATGCGTCAATGACGCAAGCCTTTCCTACATCCCGGAATCCTGGACTTTTACCGCCGCAGAAGAGAGATTCCGCGGCTGTGTGAGGGGTAGTCTGCGAGTACCCGAATCGGACATTGGCGGTGCTGCCGACTGGCCACCGCGTAGTCCTGGGGGTGAGCCTCATGGGCGCGTCGGCTGCTGGCGCCGCCAGTCGCGAACGTCGTCGTGTGCTCGTGTCCGGAGTCGTCCAGGGTGTCGGGTTTCGCCCGTTCGTTTATGCGCTCGCCCGCGAGCACGGTCTGAGTGGCTGGGTCGGCAACGACGCCTCGGGAGTGCACGTTGAGGTCGAGGGCGAGCCTGCGGCGGTCGCGGCGTTCTGCGTGCGAATCGCCGCAGACGCGCCACCGCTCGCGGTCGTCGAGTCGGTGCTGAGCAACAAGGTGGCGGTTCGCGGTGGCACCGAGTTCGTCATCCACGGCTCGTCGGCGGGCTCCGGACGTACGCTCGTGTCACCAGACGTCGCGACATGCACCGACTGCCTGCGTGAGCTGGCCGATCCCAGCGACCGGCGCTATCGGCACCCGTTCATCAGCTGCGTGAACTGCGGTCCGCGGTTCACGATCATCACCGGTCTCCCCCACGACCGCGCGACGACCACGATGACCGGCTTTCCGATGTGTGAGAACTGTGCGCGGGAGTATGCAGACCCGGCCGACCGGCGCTTCCACGCCCAGCCGATCGCGTGCCCCCGTTGCGGTCCGCGGCTGTGGTGGCGGCAGCTCGAACGACCCGAGCTGACCGGTGCGGTGGCATTGTCCGAAGCGCGGGAGCTGCTCGCGGCAGGTGGGATCGTGGCGGTCAAGGGCCTCGGCGGCTACCACCTCGCATGTGACGCAACGAACACCGACGCGGTGACGACGCTGCGTAAACGCAAGGACCGTGGCGACAAGCCGCTCGCGCTAATGGTTACCGACCTCGACGCTGCCCGGCGCTATGTCGCGATCGACGCGGCTGAGCGCGAACTACTGTCTGGTCCTCGGCGGCCAATCGTCCTCATGAGACGGCTCGAATCGTCAATTGGGCTTGCGGATTTGGTCGCGCCAGGAAGTCCGGACGTAGGCATCATGCTGCCGTACACGCCGTTGCACCGGCTGCTGCTGGGGCTGCCGTCCGATGCCCCCGGGCTCGAGGCGTTGGTGATGACAAGCGGCAACGTATCTGGCGAGCCGATCGTCATCGACGATGCCGAGGCGGCGATTCGCCTTGCCCCGTTGGTCGATGGTTGGCTCGGACACGATCGGCCAATCCACGTACCGTGCGACGACTCGGTGGTCCGGGTCGTCGACGGGATCGAGCTGCCAATCCGTCGGTCGCGTGGGTACGCGCCGTTCCCGATCTCGCTGCCGCTCACCGTGCGGCCAGCACTGGCGACGGGTGGCGACCTGAAGAACACCTTCTGCATAGGCGAAGAGCGCTACGCATGGCTGTCCGCGCATATCGGCGACATGGACGATCTCGCGACGATCGAGGCGTTCGATCGGGCGACCAGCCATGCGGCGGAGTTAACGGGCGTTCGTCCGGAGCTCATCGTCACCGACCGGCACCCGCGGTACCGCTGCGGGCAGTGGGCGACGCGCGTAGCCCGCGGCCGCGAGGTGGTCCGCGTGCAGCACCACCATGCGCATATCGCCTCGGTGATGGCCGAGCACGAGCACCTCGGTAGCGACCAGGTCATCGGTTTCGCTTTCGACGGAACGGGATACGGCGACGACGGCGCGGTCTGGGGTGGTGAAGTGCTGCTCGCGGACTACGACGGATTCACCCGCGCGGCCCACTTGAGCTACGTCGCGCTGCCCGGCGGGGATGCCGGCGTACGCAACCCGTGCCGGATGGCGTTGTCCCACCTGCGCTCGGCCGGCATCGGGTGGACAGCGGACCTGCCGAGCGTGGCAGCGTGCACACCGACCGAGCTCGGCCTGCTCGATCGTCAACTAGAGCGAGGCATCGCGTGCGTCCCGACCTCGAGCATGGGTCGGCTGTTCGACTCGGTCGCCTCACTCGCAGGAGTATGCCATCGAGTCGGCTACGAGGCGCAGGCGGCGATCGAACTGGAAGGGCGATCGGTCGACCACGTAGAGACATGCGGCGACGCGTACGAGCTGGGCATCGTCAGCGGCAGCCCGCTCGTCCTCGACCCAGCGCCAATGCTCCACACCGTGGTCCGCGACGTACGCGCGGGTGTACTGGCCGGCGTGATCGGTGCGAGGTTCCATCGCGCGATCGTCGACGCCGTTGTCAATGTTGCCTTGCTCCTACGCGAACGCACGGGGTTGGACACGGTCGCGATGTCCGGCGGGGTGTTCCTCAACCGACTGCTCGTCTCGCTGTGCGCGAACCGGCTCGCAGCTGAAGGCTTCACAGTGCTACGTCCATGCAAGGTGCCACCGAGCGACGCGGGACTGGCTCTCGGCCAACTCCTCATCGCCGCTCGACAGAAGGAGAGGTGAGGGTCGCATGTGCCTGGCCGTACCGGGAAGGGTGCTCGACATCAGGGAGCAGGACGAGACCTTGATGGCCACGGTCGACTTCGGCGGGGTGCTGAAGGACGTGTGCCTGCAGTACGTACCAGACATCGAGGTCGGTGACTACACGATCGTCCATGTGGGCTTCGCGTTGCAGCGGCTCGACGAGGAGTCCGCCCAGCAGACGTTGGCGAACTTCCGCGCGATGGGCGAGCTCGAGCTGGAGTTCGGCGACGCCTGGGGTCGTGCCGCGGCCGAGGCGGGCATGCCACGTCCAGCTGGCACCACGAACGGTGAGGAGAAGTCCACATGAAGTATCTCGACGAATTCAGCGACCCCGACCTCGCCCGCCGGCTGGTCGAAGAGATCCGCGCGACGGTCACCCGACCGTGGGCGATGATGGAGGTCTGCGGCGGGCAGACGCACTCGATCATCCGGCACGGGATAGATCAGCTCCTGCCGGACGAGATCGAGATGATCCACGGCCCAGGTTGCCCGGTCTGTGTGACCCCGTTGGAGATCATCGACAAGGCAATGGAGATCGCGTCCCGGCCGGACGTGACGTTCTGCTCGTTCGGCGACATGCTGCGCGTTCCCGGCAGCGACAAGGACCTGTTCCGTATCAAGAGTGCCGGTGGCGACGTGCGAGTGGTGTACTCACCGCTCGATGCGCTCAAGCTGGCAAGGGAGAACCCCGATCGGCAGGTAGTGTTCTTCGGCATCGGCTTCGAGACGACGGCACCGCCGAACGCGATGACGGTGTACCAGGCGCAGAAGCTCGGCATCGACAACTTCAGCCTGCTGGTATCGCATGTGCGGGTGCCACCGGCGATCGAGGCGATCATGCAGTCGCCGACGTGCCGGGTGCAGGGCTTCCTCGCGGCGGGGCACGTGTGCAGCGTGATGGGCACCGAGGAGTACCCCGCGTTGGCGGAGGCGTTCAAGGTGCCGATCGTGGTGACGGGCTTCGAGCCGCTGGACATCCTGGAGGGAATCAGACTGACCGTTCACCAACTGGAGAAGGGCGAACATCGAGTCGAGAACGCCTACCAGCGGGCGGTTCCGGCGGAGGGCAACCCGGCGGCCAAGGCGATGTTGGCCGACGTCTTCGAGGTGACGGACCGTTCGTGGCGGGGCATCGGGATGATCCCGCAGAGCGGTTGGCGGCTGTCGGAGCGGTATCGCGAGTACGACGCGGAGCACCGTTTCGACGTCGCGGACATCACGACACAGGAGTCGACGGTGTGCCGGAGCGGTGAGGTCTTGCAAGGTTTGATCAAGCCCCACGACTGTTCGGCGTTCGGGACCCTTTGCACGCCACGCAACCCGTTGGGCGCGACGATGGTGTCGAGCGAGGGCGCGTGCGCGGCGTACTACCTCTACCGTCGGCTGGATGCGCCGGCGAAGCGGGAGGTGAGCTCCGTTGGTTGACGTAGCCGCTAACCCTGCCGCGGCATTGGACTTCGAAGCCTGGACCTCCCGTTGCCGCTGCGCGACTCGCCCACGGTGGTGATGGGCCACGGTGGCGGCGGACAGATGTCGGCGGAGCTCGTCGAGCACATCTTCGTTCCGGCGTTCGCCAACACTGTGCTCTCCGGGCTCGCGGACTCGGCGGTGGTGTCGCTCGGTGGTGCGAAACTGGCGTTCTCGACGGACTCGTTCGTCGTGCGGCCGTTGTTCTTCCCTGGTGGGAGCATCGGAGACCTCGCGGTCAACGGAACGGTGAACGACCTCGCGATGAGCGGCGCGCAGGCGGCGTACCTGTCGTGCGGCTTCATCCTCGAAGAGGGCACCGAGCTTCAGGTGGTCGGCGAGATCGCCCAACGCCTCGGCCGCGCGGCCAAGCGAGCCGGCGTGAGCGTCCTGACCGGTGACACCAAGGTCGTCGACGCCGGCCACGGCGACGGAGTGTTCGTCAACACCGCGGGGATCGGCCTCATCCCCGACGGCATCGACATCCGCCCGCAGCGAGCGCAACCGGGCGACGTGGTGATCGTGAGCGGCGCGATCGCGGTGCACGGGATCGCAATCATGAGCGTGCGGGAAGGTTTGGAGTTCGGGATCGAGATCCAGAGCGACTGCGCGCCACTCAACGGTCTCGTCCAGACCATGCTTGCCGTGGCGCCAGATGTCCACGTCCTGCGCGACCCGACGCGAGGCGGTTTGGCGACCTCGTTGAACGAGATAGCGCAGGCATCGGGGGTAGGAATCGAGCTGACCGAGCGTTTGCTGCCCGTCCCAGAAGCGGTGGCGAACGGGTGCTCCGTGCTCGGCCTCGACCCGCTGTACGTGGCGAACGAGGGCAAGCTCGTGGCGATCGTCGCACCGTCCGACGCGGACGCCACGCTCGCCGCGATGCGCACCCATCCATACGGAGCCGAGGCCGTTGCGATCGGAACGTGCGTGGAGGCGCACGCGGGCATGGTCGTGACGCGCACAGGACTGGGCGGGACGCGGGTGGTCGACACACCCATCGGCGAACAGCTGCCGCGTATCTGTTGAGGAGGTTGCAGTTTAGAGGGTCGATGGGGCGACGGGAGTCAAAGCAGCGTAGGCGTGAGTCGGCTAAGGACGCCCGCAGGCGTGGACCTGATGGGTGTGCAGGATCGCAATGAAGACGGGGACAATCAGGATCAGCCCGCCGATCGAGATCGCGCCTACCAATGCGGCGAGGAGTGTCAGCAGCCATGTCAGGAGGGTGCGTTCTGGCTGTTGCCAGGCGCGACGGGTGGACTCGCGCAGCAGGCCGGTGAGCGACGTGCTCGGCGTCGTGACGAACGTCGCCGTCCACCAGGTGGCGCACACGGATCACAGCAGCAAGGCGAGCGTCAAGGCCGTTGTAAGGGGTGTGATCCCGCGAACAACGACGAGCAGCCACACGAGTACGCCGAAGGTGCCGTACAGGGGCGCCAGCACACGTAAGGCTGGTGCGGCGAATGAGCGGCACAGCTCCATCGCTAAGCCGAGGTCGACGTGCTGGCCGCGACAGGCTTCAGCGGCGAGCGCGTACAACACCGCTGTCGCGATGGGAAGTGCGGTGGCGCTATACAGGGCAAGGGCGACGCGGAGCCAGGTAGGCAGCTCAGGAAACGCGAGCGCCACCAGTCCAGGCATGAGCTGCAGTGCCCAGCCCACGTTGACGAGCACCAGCCGCTCCACCTGATCGGCCAGCGTCGCGAACGAAGCCCACAGCGGCGAGCGCGCCTCGTCCGTCGGGCTGAGGTCCTGCAGGAACGGCATGTCAGCTCCGCTGGGAAAGTGAGACGCCGGTCGACGCGTCGAACAGGTTCACCTTGTCCATATCAGCGGCCGACGGGATTCTCTTGGTCGAGGTAGCTTGCGGGTACCCGCACATTGAACGTCGCGACGAAGTCCGTCTCGGACCTGTCGGTGATGGTGAGGTAGACCGTGCTTCCCGACGAAGTCGGCTCGATCAGCGTGACCACACCGCGGATCGTGTTCTCGTCAGAGACCGGGAACGTTGCCATCCGCGGCACGTGCAGATGTTCCGGCCGGATCCCCAACCGAACCACGCGACCGAGCTGCGCACTCGCGACCGCAGACATGCGGGGGACGATGACCAAGGTCAGACCGTCATGCTCGGCGACCAGCTGGCCGGAGTCTTCGCGCAGCACGACGTCGAACAGGTTCATGCTCGGCGTTCCGATGAAGTAAGCGACGAACTCGCTCACCAGCTGCTCGTAGAGCTCGGTGCCGATCTGCTGGATCCGACCTGCCTGCATGACCGCGATCCTGTCACCGAGCGCCATCGCCTCGGACTGGTCGTGCGTGACGTAGACGGTCGGCTTCCGCTTCTCCCGATGCAACGTGAGGATATCTTCCCGGGCTTGGTGCCGAAGTTGCGCGTCGAGGTTGGATAGCGGTTCGTCGTACAGGTAGAGCTCGGCGTCCCGCACCATTGCGCGGGACAGCGCCACTCGTTGGCGTTCGCCACCGGACAGCTGCTGCGGCTTGCGTTCCAGCGGGTACGCACCGGTGCGGGCCATCTTGTCGCCGCCGAGCCGGCATCCGGTGCCGGGGATGCCGACCTTCTCGTCGTCCCCGCGCTCGCCGAGCGTCGCCCAGAGAGGCTCCTCGAGCGCATCTCCGGCGCGGGCTGCGCCTCCGCGCGCAGGCTGATCGCCGCGGCCGGCCAACGCGAGAAGGCCATCGCCTCCGCCTGCACAGGTACGTTCCTCCTCGCCGAATCCGGCGTGCTGGATTGTCGCCACGCCACCACCAGCTGGTGGCTCGCGCCGCTGTTCCGCCGCCGCTACCCCTCCGTGCGGGTGGACATGTCGAAGATGGTCGTCCGGTCGGAATCGGTGACCACTGCCGGCGCCGCGTTCGGCCACGTCGACCTCGCGTTGGCGATAGTCCGCCAGACCAGTCCGGCATTCGCCGAGCTGGTTTCCCGTTACCTCGTTGTCGATCATCGGCCCTCAGAAGCCGCCTACATCATCTCCAGCGCGCTCGCCGAGAGCGACCCGACCGTCTCGGCGTTCGAAACCTGGGTCCGAAAGCACCTGGACCAGCCACTCGAGCTGACCAACGCCGTCCGCGACATCGGCGTCAGCGAACGCACCCTGCAACGTGTGCTCCGCCGAACGTTGGGCACGTCGCCGGTGCGTTTCGTTCAAGCCGTCCGAGTCGAACAGGCCATGCATCTGCTCCGTACCACGGACCAGTCCCTCTACAGCATCGCTCACCGAGTCGGCTACGAAAGCGGCAGAACGTTGGGCCAGCTGATCCGCAGACGGACCGGCATCCCGTCCTCCGCGTTGCGCCAACCTCCGCCCTGACCAGCGGGTCGGGGCAGCGAAACCGTGCTGAAACCGGCTCTGGCGTTTGATTCGCCCATGACGACTTCATCGCGGCGTTCTGCTCTCAGGCTCTTCGGCGCCGTTGGCGCGGTGGCGATGGCGACGACCTCCACCTCACCGGCGTTCGGGGGCGAGACAGCCCGGCAGGTTCCCGAGGATCTTCGACCGGGTGGTGCTCTCGACAGGCTCGCCGCCGAACTGGCGGCCAAGGACCAGTTCTCTGGCTCCATGGCGGTGATCCGGCGGGGGTGGACGGTGCTGCGTCGTTCGTACGGGATGGCGAACAGGCAGACCGGCGTACGCAATGGTCCGCGGACGAGCTTCGGCTTGGCGTCGGTCACGAAGCTGTTCACCGCGGTGGCGATCCACCACCTGGCCCAGCGAGGCAGGCTGAGGTATGGCGACCGGATCGGCGCCCACCTCGACGGCTTCCCGGCGCCCATCACCGAGATGGTGACGATCCACCACCTGCTCACGCACACCTCAGGGCTCGGCGACTTCCGCTTGCTGCCAGGCTTTCGCGAGGCTTCCAGGCACTGGTCGAGCCATGCGGAGGTGCTAGACGGCACCGTGGGGTTCATCCGGCGGTCCGAGCTGGCGTTCGCGCCCGGAACGGGCAACCTCTACAGCAACTCCGGCTATTGCCTCCTGGGTGCGATCGTCGCGGCCGCGTCGGGTCGGTCGTACTACGACTACGTCGCCGAGTCTGTCTTCGACGCAGCCGGCATGCGAGACAGCGGCTTCTTCACCAAGCCACGTTGGCGATCCGACTCACGGATCGCTCGCCCGTACGCCAGGTTGCCTGGTGTGTCGGAGCGCACCGACAACCTCGACGAGCACCTCTACGTCGGCCTTCCGGCCGGCGACGCGTTCGCCACCTGCGCCGACCTCGAGCGGTTCGTCCACGCCTTGATGAGTGGCAAGCTGCTGACGCCGCCGTACGCGGCGCTCATGCTGGGCGCGAAGGTCCCGCTGAGCGGGGCGGCGTTCGTCGGCTACGGCGCGGTGTCGGCGTTGGAAGGCGGGCAGTGGGTGCACGGCCATGGTGGTGGGAGCACGCTAGGAGCCTCGACCAGCCTCGAGGTCTTCCCGGACGGTGGCTGGACCGTCGTCGTGCTCTGCAACTACGAGCCGCCTGGTGCCGAGCCGGTCGCTCGCCTCGCGAGACAGATCATCGTCGCACAGTGAAGTCACCAGTGGCCGTCATCGTCGATGCGGAGCACTCCACCGTGGACCTGGCGCTGGCGGCGCTCTCGCTGGCGGTCATGCTCGGGCCGGGAGCCAGCTCGGCTCCGCCAGCGCGGTCGCCGACTCCAAACAGACACTGCTGTGTGTGGACCTGTCCGCCGTGCTGCTGGTCGGGCTCGGGTAGTGGTGACGGGATCATCGCCATCGCCGTGGCGAACCACGGTGACAAGCAGCCCGTCGCCCGGCCGGCGGCAAGGTCGCGTTCGTGGAGTTCCTGGACTTCGAGTGCGAGGGCTGCCGGGCCGCGTTCCCGATCGTGGAGAGGAGGTCATCGAACTGATCCCTCGGGCCTGCTTCATTGGATCGCCCTGCCGTGAGCAGGTCGTGTAGTCACGCGATGAGACCATCCTCTGGGATCCAACGCCAACCAAGCGGTCGGCGGTTGAGTCGCGTATCCGCGCCCGATGGGAGTGAACATCGGCCGTCTAGGACGTCAACCAGATCATCCTGATTGCCGTAGCGCCTGCCGTTGGATCTCCACCTCTGGGAACCTGTTGTTGCGACCTAGTTGGGGTGAGCGCGTCGAGGACGGCTGCCGCCGGTGCCCTGGCCGGGGCGGCGGGCGCGATCGTCGCCGGAGTTACGCCTGTATGTGGAGCGATCAGGTAATTTCCCGGGGCCGCGATCGCGGCCCCGGGAAATTACCTGACTGCCAAACCAACGCGGCGGGGAACTATCTCTGATCGTCGACACTGTTAGTTGTCAGCTCGCGCGGCCTCCGTCCGTTACCGGTCAGGCGGACGCAGCGGAGCGCTGCACGCCCGCAACACCCCTTGATATACGCCTGAGAGGAAACGGGCTCAGCTGGTCGTGGTGATGGCGAGGCGTCCGCCGCCGCCGCTGGTCTGGGATATGACACCGGTACCGCGGGCCTTCTGGTAGAAACCGGTGCCGCCGACGACGGCGAGCCGGCCGCTGGCGAGGCGGCCCGTGGCCTGGTCCACCCCGCCGGCCATCACCAGCGAACCGCCGCTGAGGCGGGCGGTGATCTCGCACCAGTTGGTTGTTTTGGCGGCGGTGGCGTGCGCGACGTAGCACTCACCGAGGTAGTTCCCGACCCGGATGCCGGATCGCTTCAGGTCCCCGGAGGCGATGTAACGGTCGGCGACGCTGATCCCGCCGGGCGCAACGTCGATCGCCTTGCTCTGCGCCTCGGCCATGCTCAGCGTCATCACCGCCGCCGCGGTGTCCGATTGCGAGATCGAGGCGACCGAGGGGCTCGGTCCGAGCATCGAGCCGAGGACCACCGCCCCTACGAGTGCGACCGTCACCGCGCCGACGATGCCGGTCTTCGATCGAAGGATCGACATTGGTGTGCTCCTTTTCATCATGGGAAACTTGCCGGACCGCTTGGTGGCGCGGCCGATGCCGCCCGGCCGAAACCCTCGACCAGGGAATAGGGACGTTCGGGTGGGACATGCCGCTCGTGCGCACCGAAGCTCCCGCGGGCCGCGGGAACAGGGCGCCACGCAGGCCGCATCTTGCTCAAGAGTGCGGCACACCACCATGGATTCGTTCCTGCTGCAACGCTGGACCCACTCTGGCGCAGAGCACCTCGTTCGCCGAGATCTGCGTCCCACCGCGCTTGGCGACCTCCTTGTCGACCTGCGCTTGAAGCACCTTTGCCTGCACCGCATTCAGGCCCACCCGCGATGCCTGAGCGGCGAACTTCTCAGCCTTCGGTTTGAAGCCACGGGCTTCGCAGTCGCGACTCCTGCGCCAACTGCGACCACGGAGAATGCGAGCAGTAGGACGGCGAGAACCGCCTGATAGCTAAAGCGATTGCCACTCTGGAGCCCTCTCGCTTGGGATGATTTTCGCACCGGAGTACGTATGGTCACATCCTCTGGATAGCTCCTGATTGAAGTGGCAGGCATATGCCAAACGTTCTCTTAGTTGGTCACAAATGGCGGGGTCGTCGAACGGTCCGTACATTTCAGTCCTGACCGAGATCCGGGCATGGGCAGTGCTGGACGTCCAGGTCCGCATCCGCCGCTGGCGAGGGCGCCAAGATCGCGGTACGCATCGACGAGCTCAAAGATCACATCAACCAACTTCGCTTACGGTAACGCGGCCCGCACTTTCACGTCCAGGACGTTGGCCAGGACTCGAGTGACCGTGTCAAACGACTACGCGGGGGCGCGCTGAGACATAAAGCGACGAATCTTCCGCGGGAAGTCTCCTGCGGCCCGTTGTCGCGATTTGCAAAGGATCGCGCGCCGTCGATCTCATCGATGCCGTACGGATCCTCATGCGGGCTGCCACACGTGTCCTCCAAGCCGTCACGCCGCGGGCGGGGTCGGACGACCTTGACTCCATGACACGGTCAGGGGGCTGGCGTTGGTGATTCGGTTGAGTCGACAGGAGCTTCCACAACAGGTTGTCCGCCCACCTGCCTACTTGTGACGCCGCACGGTTTCCCGGCCCGTCGACGATCGGCCCGTGCTCGTCCGGCGATCACGTGCCGACTGGTGATGTCTAGGCGGTAGGACGGGTTGTCGAGCGGGCCCGTCCGCTCCGCTTGTACGAGCCCCGGATCGTACTGGCCAATGCACCCGAGGCAAGCCCGTCCGGGCGCAGCCAGATGCGACGCTAAGGCGGCGATCGGCAAAGTCGCAGAAGAGACCAAGAACAAGGCCGATACGCAGGGCGGCCTCGTACCGCAGGCAGGTCCGACCTTCAAGTCCGCTTGGGAGGGGCTGGCATTTCGCCGCCGCGCTCAAGGATCTCGATCGTGATAGCCGACTTCTCGTCCTCTCACTCGCCTTCCTGGCAGTCGCGGGGCGTACTGACGGGTGTCACACCATCGCCGACGCCATCAAGCCGACCTAGGCAACCTCTAGCAACCTGTCCGCGAGACCTATGACTGCCTTTGGGTTGGGTCCGAAGATGTTCACAGATCCCGTTCCCAGATACCGTTGCTGTCGGCTGCCGGTTGAACGATGAGTCGAACACCGCGGAGATCGGACTGATATAGACGATGCTCCGGATCTCGGGTGACCTGCGTCCCAGCAGCCAGTAAGGACCGCTCGGCGGCGATGGCGTTGTGGTCGGAGTCCAGGACAACCCGCACCACGACTGGATTGATGGCGGCGCGGTCGAAGAATGCAGCCTCCACGGTCAGGATGGCAGCATCGACAGCTAACCAGTTCACCTTTCCGGTCGGAAACAGGCGGATCGCGATAGCGCGTCGAACCACCGAGCGAACCCAGTCCTCAGATGATGGTGCCGCCCCGTCAGAAGCACGTTTGGCTGCATCCATGCGTCGGCTCCTTCCCACCTCCGGGCCATTGGCCGTGCCGTTCAACCGACGGCGCCCAGGTTTGCGCCGAACAGGATGGCGGGCGGGAGGGTGGGGAGAGTACCCACCAGTGACAGCCACCGTCCTTGGTACCCTGCTCCGTCGCGGTGACGGGCCGGGTTGGGCTGCAAGGCATCCGAAGCACCTGCGAAGTGGTTTTACCACGAGGCACGGTCGGTGAGAAGAGTCTGGACAAGAACCCACAATGCGGGACGTAAGGGGTTCCGCGGTTGGCAGGCATTACGACCTCGACGAGGATCCTTCACGACTGCGCCTGTCCTGGTCCCGGCACGGCTGCGGTCGCCCGATCGGCTTCCGCTCGCGGGTTGGCACGCCGTTTGCCTGACTTGCGGCCAAACGGTTGTGAGTATGAGCACCGGCAATACCCGTCGCCGAAGGGAAACGTCCGCCGCATCGGGCCCCCGAGCGCTGGATCAGGATCGCGTGGACGCGGGTGAGCGAACTCCAGGGGTACGAACGGGCCGCGCCGAACCCCCGAGGGCCGAGCGACGCGACTGCCCACCGGACGAATGCCGGCTGCTCGTCAGGATGCAGCCGCCATCGACTGCCGAAGCGAGAGGCCGCAATCTCCAGCCTACGTTCGACTGAGAACTCTCCATCAGTCGAACACGAGACTCATGCCCAGATCACGGTCACGAAGGTGCCTGCACGCGGGCTGGGCGAGTTGGAAGCCACCTGCCGTAAAAGCGCTGGCAACGTGAAGTCCCGACACGCCTGAGAGATCGACTCGGCAGCTTGTTCCTGGCTGATGGCGGCGAGTGCAGATGCACTCAGCTTCGGACGAGGCTGAACCGCTGCATCGTCGGCCAAACGTTTCGCCAGCTTACGAGAGCGTTCGACGTTGTGGCGTGTGCCTCCTTCACCTACGATCCCGGGGCGAGGCCACTCGACCTGCGAGGAGGCGCTCAGTGCGATCTATGGACCGTCGGCAGTTGCTTCAGGCCGGCGCGACGGCGAGCGTCGCGGCCGCCCTGAGTGGGTGCGGTTTCGGCCGCCGGACCGGTGGCGAAGGCGCAACGAGTAGGGCTGGACGTGGTGGGACGCTACGGGCAGCACTTGTCGATCTGGGTGCTGGGTCACTCGACGTCCATCAGGTGCCGACGAACTTCGTCCTCGCTCGAGCCGCGCACGGCACGCTGGGTGACATCGATCCGAACGCGCCGGACGGAGTGCGATACCGACTGGCGGAGACGATCGAGTTGGCGCCCGATCTGTCGAGCTA
This sequence comes from Tenggerimyces flavus, assembly GCF_016907715.1. NCBI lineage: Bacteria > Bacillati > Actinomycetota > Actinomycetes > Propionibacteriales > Nocardioidaceae > Tenggerimyces > Tenggerimyces flavus. The sequence continues at coordinate 7,175,937 of NZ_JAFBCM010000001.1, forward strand.
CACCATTCGGCTCCGCGCCGGCGAGCGGTTCACTGACGGCTCACCGGTCACGGCGCAAGATGTCGCCTATTCGCTGCCGCGCGCACTAGCAAAGAACCCCACGTACGCCGAGCTGTTCGGCGGGTTCGACCTTGCCAACGCGCGGGTGGACGGCGACCGCACCTTGGTGATCCCCACCAAGCAGCCGTTTTCCGACGGCCGTGCACTGCTCTGCTCGGGGACGGCCTTCATCGTGAAGGACGGCACCAAGGAGTTCACGGTGCGGACGCCGAGCTGCGGTCCGTTCCGGCTCATTGCCTTCGAACCCGGGCGGGGCGCACAGCTGGTCGCGCACGACGGGTTCGGGACGGCCGCAGGCAACGGTGGCCCGTACCTGGACGGCGTTGAAATCAACTGGATCACCGATCCTGACGCCCGACTCAACGCGCTTCGGGGCGGCCAGGTCGACTTTGCTCACGACCTGAGCCCGGTCGGGGCACGGACTCTGGAGGGCGATCCTCGGCTGCGGATCGCGCACACCGTCCCTCCTGACGTGTACGGACTCTACTTCCAGCTCAACATGGCGATGCCGCCGTTCACCGACGTGCGCGTCAGGCAGGCCATCAAGTTGGCGATCGACCGTGAGGCGATGCTCGAGACGGTGCTGTACGGCCGCGGCATGATCGGGAACGACATGCTGTGCGTCGGCTTTCGCGAGTATGCCAGCGAGATCGAGCAACGTCCCTACGACCCGGGCCGTGCGCGCGCTCTCCTGCGGGAAGCGGGAGTGGAGGGCTTCGCGACGACGCTTCTGACCGGTCCGGAGAGCGCGGGCATGATCGAGATCGCGCAGCTGTTCGCTGAGCAGATGCGGGCGGTCGGCATCATTGTCACCGTTGAGCAGAAGCCGCGCGGCCAGCTGCTCGCGGACTTCGAGGCCTATGCGGCGGCGCCGATTGTTGGCGGGGTCTTTCCCGGGATCCCGCTCGTGGTCCTCTACCTGGCTGTCTTCGCCGCAGGCAACCCGTTCGCCAAGGGCTGGAACCGCCCGGACGTGGACAGTGTGGTGGCGCGGGGCCGCGCATCGCGCTCCAGCGACGAGGCTCGCCGGGCACTCGTCAGCGCACAGCGGGAGCTGTGGGAGAGCGGCAATCTCATCGTTCCTCTGTTCAAGCCCGTGCTGTCCGGGCAGGTGCCGGGTCTTACCGGGATCAAGGACGGGCTGTTCGAGACGCACCCCAGCTTCCTGGAAGCGTCGCTGCGGTGACCTGGCTGGCCCTTCTTGGTCGTCGCTTGGCAGCCGGGGCGCTGACGCTCCCCGTGCTGTCATTGGTGATCTTCGTCGCCACGGAGGTGCTCCCCGGCGACGCCGCCGGCGTGATAGCCGGACCGGCGGCGACCGCCGAGCAACGGGACCGCGTCCGGGCGGAGTTGGAACTCGATCGCCCCGCGGTGGAGCGGTACGCGGACTGGCTCGGCGGCGCCCTGCGCGGCGATCTCGGGTCGGCCTACGTCGGTGGCCGTCCGGTCGCGGAGATCATCATCGAGCGAATGCCCAGCAGCGTACTGCTGGCCGGGCTTGTCTACGCCGTCGTGCTGCCGCTGGGCGCGCTGCTCGGGGCGGTGGCAGGCCTCGGTTCGATCAGCAGGCGGCGGCTACCGCGGTTCGCCGACCGGGTGATCTCGGCCTGCGCGGTCGGCGGTGTCGCGGTGCCCGAGTTTCTCACGGCGACGCTGCTGCTCGTCGTGCTCGCGATCGTTCTCGGCGTCGTGCCGCGCGTCTCACTTGTGCCCGTCGGGGCTTCGCCGCTCGACGTGCCTGAGGTGCTCGTGCTCCCCACCGCGACCTTGGCCATCGTCCTGTCCGCCTTCGCCGTGCGCCTGCTACGCGCGGCGGTCGCCGACGCGGCGGGCTCGCCCTACATCGAAGCGGCGCGGTTGAACGGCATCCGCGGGGTGCGACTGGTTGTGGCGCATGTCCTCCCGAACGCTGCGGGCCCAGCCGTCCAGGCGCTGGGTGCCGCGGGAGGCTACATCGTTGGGGCCGCGATCGTCGCCGAGACCGTCTTCAGCTACCCAGGCATCGGCACCGAGCTGGTCCGCGCCGTCTCCGTCCATGATCTCCCCCTGGTGCAGGGAATCGCGTTGACCCTGGCCGCCGTTGCGCTACTCGCCCTCTTGGTCGGGGATCTCGTCGCCCTGTTGATCGATCCCCGATCGTCGAGAGCCTGACGCCATGAGACGGATTATGATCGCCACAGCGGCGACCGTCGCGGCCATGATCGTGTTGACCGCTGTCCTGGGACCAGGGCTGACCGACCGTCTGCCCTCCGCCACCGTCGGGACACCCTTCAGCGCGTCGACGTCCGCGTATCCACTCGGCACCGACGTACTGGGCCGGGACGTGCTGGCCCGGCTGCTGCACGGCGGCAGGCTCGTTGTCGGTGTCGCCGTCGGTGCGACCTTGCTGGCGACGGCGTTGAGCGCGGCTTTCGGTGTGCTCGTCGCGCTGTCTGCCAAATGGATGGGCGAGCTGGCGACCCGCATGACCGATACGGTTGCCGTGCTGCCCGCCCTGCTGGTCGTCCTGCTGCTCGCCGCGAGCTTTCCGGGCAGCGATCTAGCCGTGCTGGCCGCCGTGACGGTGACCACGGTGCCTTTCTCGGCACGGGTGGTGCGCTCAGCAGCCAGACGAGTGATCGTGCAGAGCTACACAGAGACCGCTCGTGCGCGCGGCGACTCGACGTGGCACGTCGTCCGGCGCGATATCGCCCCCAACATCGCTGGCGTGGTGTTCGCCGACGCCGGGGTCCGCTTCGCAGGCGCTGTGTCGCTGACCGCCACCGCCGGGTTCCTGGGCTTGGGCAGCCGGTCCGGCGCGCCAAACTGGGGCCGGATGGTCGCCGAGAACCTCCCCGGCTCCGAGCTGGCTGTGTTGCCGGTCCTGGCACCTGCCCTGGTCCTCGTGCTCTTCGTGCTGGTGGTCAATCTGCTCGCCGACGAGCTCGCCTCCCGGATCGGACGGCTGGCATGACCGCCCTCGCCGAGATCACCGACCTGGTGATCGTCCCGGATGACGGAACTGGTGCACCCGTTGTCGACCACGTGAGCCTGTCCGTCGACGAAGGCGAGGTGGTGGGTGTGGTCGGGCGGTCTGGATCTGGGAAGACGACGACAGCACTCAGCCTCTTCGGCCGGGTGCGGCCCGGCTTGACCATGCGCACGGGACGTGTGCGGGTCGCAGGCGCAGACCCGTTCGGTCGCGGATCGAGGGCTTGGCGACACACGCTGTCCTATCTCGCGCAGGACCCGATGTCCGCGCTGAACCCGGCTCGACGGGTCGGCGCGCTGCTCGCCGAGATGCTTCGACTGCGCGCCTCGAGTACGGCCGACGCGACGCGACTGCTCGCTGCGGTCGACCTTCCCACCGGCCGGGAGTTCCTGCGCCGCCGTCCCTGGCAGGTCTCCGGCGGTCAGGCACAGCGCGTTGCTCTGGCCCTGGCGTTGGCCGGATCGCCGAGGCTCCTCGTCCTGGACGAGCCGACGAGCGGCCTCGACACGATCGTGGCCGCCGAGGTGCGAGCCGTACTGGCTCGGGCGCTCGCAGCCACAGGATCCGCGGCACTGCTGATCAGTCACGACGCGCGCCTGGTGGCCGAGCTGGCACACCGCTCGGTACGACTTGAGGCTGGGCACATCGCGGAACCAGGTACGTCCCGGACAGTCCTGGCAGAGCGACCGCCGCTCGCCGTGCCGAGCATCGACTCGCGACCGGCAAGATTGCCGCAGCTCGTTGTCGAGGGGCTGACCGCCACCTACGCACGCCGCACAGTGGTCGACGGCGTCAGCTTCACCATTCCGGTAGGTGGATGCCTCGCCCTGGTCGGGCCGTCGGGATCAGGCAAGACGACGACCGCGCGCTGTCTGGTCGGCCTGCACCGTTCGACCGTGGGCTCGATCCGACTGGCAGGCCAGGACCTCGCCCCGTCACTTCGCGCGCGCAGCCACGCACAACGCCGCTCCACCGCTCTGGTCACCCAAGACCCTCTCGGGGCGCTCAACCCCAAGGAGCGGGTAGGCACGGCGTTGCGCAGACCCATGCGCGACCTGAACGATCTGGACGCGGCCGCACATACGGCTGCCCTGCTGGCTCAGGTGCAGCTCGAGTCCGTGCTCAGCGAGCGGCTGCCGGGATCGTTGTCCGGCGGTGAACGGCAGCGGATCAGCATTGCGCGGGCGCTGGCGGCTGACCCGGAGCTGCTCGTGTGTGACGAGATCACCTCGGGACTCGACGAAGACACCGCCACCGCAGTGCTTGACCTGCTCTCCGAACTACGCCGACAACGCGGTCTCACGGTCCTGCTGATCACCCACGATCTCGGTGTCGCTGCCCGTTACGCCGACCACGTCCTCGTCCTCTCACGGGGGCGGGCGGTCGAACTCGGCCCAGTCCTCACGGTGCTCCGCTCACCTCGACACGAGGTGACCCGCCGGCTCGTGCGCGCATCCTCGACCATCCCGGCCTGGCCGGATTGACACCTGGTGAAATCACCCACCACACGAGACGGGAAACCCATGGAAAACTCCGACATCCTCGCGGCCCTCAACGCAGATGGCTACTGCCTCGTCCGGAACGTGCTTTCCGATCAACAGGTGGCTGCCTTGGGACGCCGGCTGGACGAGCAGGCCGCAGGCGAGCAGATCCGGCGCGTGGAGCCGCCGCACGCAGATCCCGATCGGCTGGTGCCCGAGTTCACCCTGGACGGCAGCATCGTCGAGGTCGACGGCACCGGCTTCGAAATCGGAGGGACCGACGATCAGCGGGTCAGCAACCTCGTCAACAAGGGTGCGGTCTTCCGTGAGCTCGCTTCACACCCGTTCGTCGACAGCATCGCACCCGCCATGATCGGGTCGCCGTACCTTCTCTCGTTCCTCGGCGCGAACATCTCCCGAACGGAACGTTCCGCGCAGGCGATCCACAATGATCAGCGCTACTTGCCCGAGTCGATGGCGGATCGGTGCTGGTGTTTGACGCTCCTGTGGATGCTGGACGACTTCACCGAGCAAAACGGCGCAACGCGGCTGATCTCGGGAAGCCATGAATGGAACGAGGACGACCTCGCGCGTCGGGGAGCCCTTGAAACGATCCCGGCGATCGGACCAGCGGGGAGCGTTCTGGTCATGGATTCGCGACTCCTCCACGGTGCCGGGGCCAACCGGACCGACCGGCCTCGTCGCGTGATCGGCGCCACCTACGTGCCGTACTTCGTGCGCCAGGTCGAGAACTTCTCCCTGCAAGTCTCACCGGAAGCACTCGCCGCGGCCAGCCCTAGGCTGCGCGAGTTGCTCGGCTTCCGCGTCCAGTCGCTCCTCGGCGGCGTCGAAGGCCACTTCGGTGTCCCTACCATCAAGGCAGGCGCAGAGGGTGAGATCGAGTCTCAGCCAGCCGTTGGTTTCTTCGTCGAACGACCGCGGTCAACCACACCGCCCTTGGCCGCCGACGGCCGGGAACTGGATCGATCGACCTAGGTCTGACCACCCTCGACCGGCCTCTGCACCACGGCCACGTCGTGACCAGCCGCCTGACTGCCCGATCCGCCGGCGCGACGGCAGCAACGTCTGGTCACTGCGGTCACCCCTGGCGGGGAAGTCCGCTCGGGCGATCGCCGCGGAGCTGGGCCGATCTCGACCCCGCGGATCCTGACCAAGGATGCAAAGCTGCGCGAGATCGTGCAGGGTCGGCTCGGCCAGCGGTGGAGCGCTGAACAGATCGCGCGCGAGCTGGCCGTCGTGCATGGCCGGCACCTGGCGATCGAGACGAACTACCGGGCCCTCTACAGCCCTGACCGCGTGGGTGCAGCGCGAGCGCTGTGATTGGTGTGGCGAACCCACCGCTCCCACCGCGCTGCGACGCAGCAGCCGGGACGGTTGCCGTTTGTCAGTCGTCGTACCCAACGAACCCGACGGGGATCCTCCCGCCGCTCCCGCGCACAGCGGCGGCCGCGGCGTCGACTCCAAGCCCGCCGTACAGCTCGACCAGACCTAGGTCGAGGCCCGCCAGGGACGCGACGACCGCCTCCACGGCGGCCGCGTCCGGCACCGGGACGAAGACGGCGTCGGCATGGGTGTCGCGGTCACGATCCGGGTCGAGTCCGGGCGCGAGGTAGAGGAACGCAGCGGGCCTCAGTACGCCCCCGATGGCGGCGCGCTTGTAGTCGGCGATCCGCTCCAGCGACTCGAAGGCGTACCGGTTGAGGCCGATCCGGACGTCGAGGGCTACGGCCGCCCGGACGCTCGCGGCCTCCTCGGCGCCAAGCCCGCCGCAGAGCTCGATCCGTCCAGCGCCCTGCTCCACCTGCGCCAGGACGACATCGACGAGTTCCTCACGGCCGGTCCCTACGATCCGCAGGTGGTCGCGGACGACGCGGACCCCGGGGGTTCCCTCGTAGATAACAGCGGTGAACTTGCTCTCTATAGTCATGTCGACGCCAACATAGCTTGCCATGGAACTATTCCGCGACAAGCTAGATTGCTGGCATGGAACGCGACCACGTCGATCGAATGCTGCAGGCATGGACCGACCGTGACCCGCAGCTTGCGACAGAACCGCTTGCGGTCGCGGGGCGGATCCTACGACTGGCGCGGTTCCTCGACATCGCCATCGCGCGCGGTCTGACACCGCTCGGGCTGAGCTTCGAGGACTTCGACGTCCTCAACACCCTGCGGCGCGAGGGCGGAGGGCCAGTCCGTCCCAGCGCGCTTGCCCGCGCCGCCCTTATCTCCAGCGGCGCGATGACAGCCCGGATGGGCCGGCTACAGAACCGCGGGCTCATAACCCGCACAGGCGACGACGGCGACCGACGGGCAGTCCAGGTGAGCCTGACCGCCGACGGGGAAGCGCTCGCCACCCGCGCACTGGCCGCAGTCCTCGACGCCGACGAGTCAGTGCTCGCGCCCATGGACGCTGCCTCCCGCACCGCCGTCGCCGACGGGCTACGCACTCTGCTCGTGCCGCTGGAACACTCCGGAACGGCATAACCGCCCGGTCTCATCCGGCCAGCTCGTCACCAACCTGACCGACTGGAGCGCCCCGCCCGAGTCCAGATCACCGCACTCATGGCCGAGGTGTTCGACGGCCGACGGGCCTCTCACCAACGTAGGGGGAGGATGAATGCTCGCTGCCAACCACGCGACCTGGTAGCCGGGCTATGAAGGGGCGAGGAGGTGGGGCAATGACGGCGTTGTTGAGCATTGGCGAGTTCGCGCGGGTGTCCCACGTGAGCGTGAAGGCGTTGCGGCACTACGACGAGATCGGACAGCTGAAACCCGCGAACGTCGATCCATGGTGGGGGCGCCGGCGGTACTCCAGCGCCCAAGTGCCCGCCGCTCAAGTGATCCGCCGGTTTCGAGAGCTCGACATGTCGCTTGACCAGATTCAGCTGGTTCTCGACGCACCGGACATCGACAGCAGGAACGAGGTGATCGTCCGTCACCTCCAGCGCATGCAGCAGACGCTGGAACACACTCAGGCGGCGGTGGAGTCCTTGAAGTCATTGCTCGAAGGACGCTCAGCTGCTCTGTCTGTCGAGTGTCGCCGAGTCGAAGCCGTCTCGGCGCTCGCCATCACCGGAAACGTCGAGTGGGACGACATCGAGAGATGGCTGGAGTCCGCGTTCGGCGAGCTTCACCACTTGTGGACGACGTCGATCCTCCGGTCGTCGGTGGTGCTGACGCTGCCCTGTACAGCCCGGAGTTCTTCGAGGCCCACACGCGGGACAGGTCGTCGCGTTCCTTCCGATCACAAGAAGCGCGACCCCGCGGGACGTGCCGAGATCGAGATCCCCGCGGCCCCGATCGCGGTAGCCGTACACAAGGGACCGTTCGCCGAAGTAGACCAGGCATACGCCGCGCTCGGGACCTTCGTGACCGAACGCGTTCTCGGCTCGCCAGGTCCGATCCGCGAGAACGATCACGTGGTCGGCGGAGATGAGCCGTCGATCAAAATCGAATTCTGCTGGCCCATCCGCCATCTCCCCAAGGAGCCGCACTCATGACTATCGCACTTCATTCCGTCGTCATCGACTGCGCCGACGCGGCGCGGGTAGCTGCGTTCTGGGCAACCGTTCTCGGACGGCGGATGGACGGTGAGCCACGTGGAGTTCGCCAGCATCGGACTCGGTGACGACGAGTCGTAATCGCCACGCTGGATGTTCGTCAGAGTGCCTGTGCCGAAATCGGGAAAGAACCGCATCCATGTCGACCTGATGTCGTCCGACGCCGCGGAGCTCGACCGGCTGGTCGCATTGGGCGCAAAGCGACTGGACGACTTCGACGAGGACGGTGAGAAGTGGACGACGCTCGCCGATCTCGAGGGCAACGAGTTCGATCTTCTCGTCAAGAAGGCGACCTGAGCGTGGTATCCCTCCGCGAGCAACGATCGATCGACGTCGAACCAGCAGTGGCCTGGGCTGCGCTCAGCGACTGGAGCGGGCTGCGCGAGCGCCTCGTACCAGGATTCGTCGTCGACGTACGGATGGACGGCGCCGACCGCGTCCTCGCGTTCTTCAACGACCTGGTAGTCCGCGAACGTCAGGTGGGCTTGAGCGAGACCCATCGCCGGCTCGTCTGGACCGTGGTCGATGGCGGCCCGTTCAGACCCTGGAAACCACCAAGACCTAGCTGTTGTGCGCATAGTGCGGCGTCCGTCCGGCCTAGTAGCGGCCGGCTGCCATATCCATCAGGCGGGAGAGTACGAGCCGATCGCGGACGCCGTGCTCGTGCTCGTTCGTCGTCTACCTGGGCGTTGCCGAGCTGCGCGAGCGTGTCCTGCTGTTGCTGTGACGCGGCGTACACATCCTCGACATAGACGGCGGCGACGATGGGACCCTCGTTGTTCGCAAGACGATCGAGGTCGCGCAGGGCGTTCCAGTCGTCAGCGGCGGCGAGCAGCTCGGCGGCAGCGGCGAACGGTGGTCGACCTCGCTAAGCGCTTCGGCATGACGCTTGCCGGCTTCGTCTGCGACGAGCGCTTCGTCCTCTACTCCCACCCCGAGCGCGTGGCGCCCTGAGTCGGCGAGGACGACGCGCCTTCGACGGCTCTGGCCAGTGCGCCGGCCGGAGCGGGAGCGAGGACGTCGAAGACCAGGAAGAGAATCCCGGCGATCAGGTACGAGCCGACGAAGCTCACGTCGACGCCGCCGGCCAGGTTCGCCAACGGTCCGACGTAGTGGGCGGTCTGCAGGGCCAGGAGGCCGAACAGAGAGCCGCCGCACCACGCGGCGACCGCGCGCCAGTTCCAGCCTCCGCTGAACCAGTAGGCCCCACCGCGTTGCCCGCGGTTGAACATCTGGAGATCGTCCGGCAGGTACGTGCCTCGCTGGCGCAGGAAGCCGATCGCCATGATCGCCGCCCAGGGCGCGATCACCGCCAGCACGACCAGCGACGCCGTCGCGATCGAGTCCGCGGCGTCCCAGACGAGGGATCCGAGGAAGACCAGCCCCACCGAGACGGTGCCGGCAAGAATGGTTGCTCCAGCACGGGAAAGTCGAGGGACCAGGCTCTCCAGATCGAGTCCGCTGCTGTACATACCGGACGCCGCCCAGGCGAGCCCGCCGAGCAGGGCGAATGGCAGCAGCATCATCGCGTACCAGATCGGGGCGTTGCCCGCGAGATTCTCGGGGAACGACGCAGTCGGATCGACGAACGCGGTCGCGACCACCGCCCCGATCGACATGGGGACGACGTACCCGACGAAGACGCCGAGCGAGGCGACCGATGCCAGCTTCGCGGTGGAATGGCGCTGCGCCGAGATGTAGCGGGTCCAGTCTCCGACCAAGGTGCCGATTTGCAACACTCCCGACACACCGACGGTGATCGCCGCCAGTAGCCACGTGCTTCCGTATCTGCCGAGCAGATAGTCGCCACCCTGGTAGCCGAGGTCGATGTCGCCCGAGAACGCGATGGGCATCGCGAGGACGACGAGTCCGCCGGCGATCATCAGGACCCACGCCACCCGCACCAGGAGGTGGTACCCGTAGATGGCAACTAGCGCGGTCAGCAACGCGATGAGGCCGTACGTGACCGCGAGCGCCGCATCCGTGGTCGCCGTGTCGAGGAGGCGGCTCGATAAGCCGACGGTCGCGCTGCCACTGGTCCAGATCACCACTGCGGTCGAGACGGCCGTGATGACCAGACCGACGGTGGAGCCGATGATACGGCCACGCACCCCGAAGTGCGCCCCGCTCGACGTCGCGTTGTTGGTCGCGGTCCGCGAGCCCATGAGGATCAATGGAAGCAGCGCGGCGATCCCCACCGTGGTCCCGACGACGATCGAGCTCACGGCTCCCCACACATCGAGGCCGAACGTGATCGGGATCCAGCCGTAGATCATGCTGGCCAAGGTCGCGCTGTTACCAACGATGATGACGAAGAAGGTCCAGGGTGTACTCGTCCTGGATTCCTCCTTGATGCGGTCGATACCGACCCGTTCGAAGCTCAACGACTGACCGGTCGGACCCGGACGGCGACGTCCTGCTGTCTCCATGCTCGCGCCTCCGTTCGCCGTGGAACCTCTTCGGCCATACCGCCCTCCACTAATACGGCCTTGACGCGGATCGCGCCACACAATCGAGTGCGCGAACGGCCGATCATTTCACTCTTGACACGCACCGCGGGGTGGGAAACCATCCCGACAAGCGACCCTCGGGGACACGGGTTTTGCGAAGCTATTCGAGACATTCCTTTGTCAGCTCGCCAAGGGAGGCGACGACATGAAGCCGTCCGACTTCGCGTGGCCACAGGACCTGCAGACGGCCGGTCCACCTCTTCTCGTGGACCAGGCGTGGTGTGACCGCCAGGCCGTGTCGATCACGCCGGGGTGGTACGTGCGTGAGTACCGGGACGTGCAGTTCGTCGAGTTGAACGCCGGTAGCCTTTTCTCCAAGGACTACTCGTACTTGTTCGAGCCTGGTCAGGACATCCACAGCGTCGCCAAGGGATATTGGCTGACCGAGAGCTTGCGGGCGGACGGCAGCCCTGGTCGCCACGCTCACCTGCACCGCATCACCGCGCCGGCCTTCCGAAAGCGTGCCGTCGACGGCATGGCTCAGGTCGCCGAGCGGCATCTCGCCGGGCTCATCGGTGACGTCGTCAGAAAGGGCGACGACACGTTCGACCTGGCAGAAATGGCGTACTCGCTCACGTTCAGGATCATGTGTTCCTTCTTGGGTTTTCCTGACGAGAACGAGACTGCATTGCGGGCGGCCATCAGGGAGACGTTCGACCGCTGGGACAACACGCCGGAATCCCCCGAGCTGCGTTCATATATACGTGACGTCGCGCGTCGTCGACTCGACAGACCGGGAACGGACGTTCTTGACACGCTGGTGACGGCATGGCGCGACGAACAGATCACCGAGGAGGAGCTCCAAGGCTATATCTGGATGATCCTCACGGCCTACAACGACACCGGGACGACGATCGTCAACACGATCGCTCTCCTGGATCAATTCGACCTGCTCGACGAGACACGCGCCAAAATCGACGATCAGGAGTGGATTGAAAGGGAAATAGAAGAAGTGATGCGGTACATGCCGTCGTTCAGCCAGGGTCCGACGGTCGCCGTTCAGGAGGTGACGATGCCCGACGGCACCCGGATCCCTCCTTCCAGCCTCGTGATGACCTGCTACGCGGCGGCCAATCGTGACCCCGCTGTGTTCGATGAGCCTGACCGGTTCGTCGCCACGCGTTCGCCCAATCCGCACCTCGCCTTCGGCCACGGAATCCACTACTGCACAGGCGCTCCGCTCGCTCGGGTGGTCGTTCCCGCGGCCGTGACGATGGCCCTCCGGCTCCTTCCAGGGCTTCGCCTGCACTCCGACCAGGAGCTGTTCGTCCGCCATGCCAGCATCGTCGACTACGTTGAGGCGACGGCGACGTTCGACCAGCAAGCGGCAGCCTGAGCTGTCGCGGTCCAGCGGGGCGCCCGCCGCGTTCGAGAACGCAGATTGAACACTCGGACAAGCTCGCGCACGCCCGACGTCAACCAGACGGGCAGCGAGGTCAGCGGCAGGACCTGCGACCGTCTCGCCCACCTTCGCGGGCAACGTGCCCATCGCCTTCAGCCGGCTCTGGTCGGACCAGCCCAGCGCGTCGTCGAGGACCACCGGCACACCGCTGCCGTCGGTCGCCATGAGGCCGGCGATCGCCAACCGCAGCAGGATCGCCAGGCTGCTCGCGCGCTCCCGTCGGCAGCGACCCTGGTCGGCTGGCCCGTCGTCCGATCTGCTAGCTGTCTCGTGTTCGCATCGCTCCCGCAGGGCGAACGCTTCCCTATCCAGCCTTGACGCCAGTGAAGCCAGAGACGCTGAAAGCTCAGGGTCCGAGCGGTGGTTCCGCACCGCCTCCATCCCCGCTTCCATGTCCTCGCCAGACAGCCTCGTCTCAGGCACGACGAGCACAGCTCCAGCGGCCGCAGCGGCCTGCCTCTGCAAAGGCTCCGCGTACCGCAGTAGGAGGCTCAGGTCCAGATCCAGGCTCTTCAACCGAGTCGTCTCCGCCTCAGTTCCCACAGGCCGCACTGCCAGGACCTCCCTCGTGCCATCCGCGCTGAACAACCGCTGCCGCACCTCCAAACGCAGACGGTCCATCACCCGTCCTTTCGTGCAGACAGTGACGAACACGAGCCGCCGAATGGCCGCATGCGCGGCGGCAGGGCGAATGCCCTCCATCCCCCCAGGCCTTCCCATACTGATGGATGGAGGGCCGCCCGAATCGCGTCCCCGACCTCCAATGAAAGGAAGAGGCCGGTAAGGGGTTCCCTCCACGACCGGCCTGGGTGACCGGCGCGCGGAGGGCAGGAAAGGGACGCGACACCTAGACCAGCCGCGCCTTCACCCACAGGGCACGCAGCAGACCCCTCCTGACTCCGGACTGGCTGTAACGGATGCCGTGCTGCCGATTCACGTTGCGGACCGCCCGACCACCCGCGTCAACACACCAGACGCCTGCAGTCTGACCACAGAAACCGCACGGCGTCGCCAGAAGCTTCTTCCGCCTCAGCTCGGCTTCCTCGTACTCGTCCATGCATCCTCATTCCCCGCCGCCAGGACCACCCGCCCAGGCCGCCCGCTCGAGCGGTGGCATCCGGGGGTGGCCGTTTTGGTCCGGGCGGCGGCCGGGAAGGAGTTCCTGCGGCATCCGGCCGCCGCGCCGTATCCAGATCCTGACGACGGGTAGTCGACGTGGATACCCGCGCACGCATAGGCTCATGCGAAGACTTGCGTCGTTGCATAGGCCCGGTACGGTCGATGAGAGGCACCTATGACGCACGGATTGCCCGACGTCAGCGAGGTGTGGACGCGTCCAGAGGTGCGGCGCGCACTCGGCACTGGGGACTGGGTTGTGCCACTCCGCGCGGTTCTTCGACGCCGGGCTGAGCCAGACCCAGATCGCTGCTCTCGCCGGGATATCTCAATCGCAGGTCTCGCGGCTAGTCAACGGCCAGAACCGCGAACCGGGGATGCGCACGGTTGGCGCGCTCGCAGCCGGACTGGGTATCCCGCGGCACATCGTCGGTCTAGCCGATGACGATAGGTCGGAGGACAACACGTACCGCAGACAGTTTCTTGCCGGCGCCCTGGGCACTGCCAGCGCCGCTGCACTGCCTGCCCGCGGCCAGATCGGCGATGAAGAACTGCTGCGCGTCAGTACTCTCACCTACCGACGTTTGGAGCAACACACTCCGAGCGCGTCCCTGCTCGCCGTCGTCACCGCGCATCTCGCTCTCGCCCGTTCGATGCTGGAACCCGCTACGGGTGGCCAGCGAACGCGGCTGCTGGCAGCTCTAGCCGAGATCGCCGGGTTGGCGGGCTGGCTCTGCGCCGACCGAAACGACGCCCCTGGCGCCCGCAGCCACTACCAAATGGCCGTACGGGCAAGCCGCACAGCCGGGCATCCCCTTCTCGCGTCCTACATGCAAGGAAGCCTCGGTCAATACGCCTTCTCCGCAGGTGACCCAGCGCAGGGCCTCCGCCTCATCCGTGACGCCGACGCGAGGCTGCCGCGCAGCGCACCGGCGATCGCACGTGCCTGGCTCGCATGCTTGGAGGGCGTCGCCCTCGCTCACCTTGGCGACCGGACCGCGCTCGCACTCGTCGATCACGCCGAGCGCCATCTAGACGCCGGTGCGCACCAGGAGCCCGCATGGCCATGGGTCTTCCGGTTCGACGCCTCCAAGGTCGCCGCCCACCGCGCAGTGATCGCGTCCCGTCTTGGTCTCCCTGCCGTTGCGTCGGCGGCGTTCGACCGCGCAGCGAGTCCGACCAGCCCCAAACAGGCCGCGCTGACTTCCGTCGAGTACGCCCGGGCGCTCGCTGCCGGTGGCGACCTCGAACAGGCCTGCGAGGTCGCAGCAACGGCCTATGACACGGGCCGCAAGTTCGGTTCCGAGCGTGTCCGGGTAGCGGTCCGCGACCTCCGAGCCCAACTCGGGGCGGTCTCTATACCGGCCGCTGCCGCGCTCGATGATCGGCTGATGACCTCCTACACTGACGCGTGATGCGCATTGCGATCAGTGGACACCGTGGCCTCAGACGCGACGTGGAACAGTACGTCAACAACGCGATCCGTTCGTACTTCGTCCAGCTGACCCCTGCCCACCTCGTCGGGATCAGCTGCCTCGCCGACGGCGCAGACCAGATCTTCGCGCGAGCAGTGATCGACGCCGGCGGCCACCTCAACGTCATCGTCCCGGCAGCCCAGTATCGAGACGCACTACCCGAGGACAGCCGCGCCACCTACGACGAACTCCTCGCCAACGCGGCCGAAGTGGTCACGCTCGACCATCAAGAATCGACCTCCGAATCCCACATGGACGCTAGCCGCGCCATGCTCGAACGCGCCGACCAACTCATCGCCGTATGGGACGGAGAACCCGCCCGCGGCTACGGCGCAACCGCCGACGTCGTCCACCTAGCTCAGGACCTCGGGCTCCCCGTCACGATCATCTGGCCGGCCGACGTGACACGCTAGACAGCTTCCTCGGCGATGCGACCAACGTCAGTCCGCGGGCGGGTCATCGTTCGATCGCCTGAACGGGTCTGCTCACTCTCCATACCTCGATGGCTTCTCGCAAGCTGAGCGCCTCCAAGGGGGTGTGTGCTTGGGACTGCTCAGAGAATCGAGCCCCTTCGGAGATGTCGAGGCGCTGACTAGCGAAGGCGTCGCGGAAGCTCGGGAACGCCAGGGGGAAACCAGAGGCCGCCGCCGAGATGGCCTTCTTCGGCGCCGTGTTCGAGCTGCCATCGACGGATCGCCGCGCTGAAGGGCTGGGCGTAGTTCGCCTCCATCAGCCAGTCGATGCCATCCTCGTCCAACAGGTTCGGGGCGTCGAGTGCCAGGTCCAGGTGCTCGGCCGGCGGCGGAGGAGTCTCCTCCGCCCAGGCATTGATCGCCGCGCGCCACCACGGGTTTCCGAACCAGGCTCCCGCGTACGCGCCACCGCAGATCGCGAAGTACCGCATCGCGGCAGCCTCGTCCGTGTCCAGGCACCTTCGTGACCCTGATCTGGGCATGAGTCTCGTGTTCGACTGATGGAGAGTTCTCAGTCGAACGTGGGCTGGAGATTGCGACCTCTCGCTTCGGCCGTCGATAGGACCTCACCAACATCGCCGCCGCCGTCAGCAGAGCCCGTCGACGCTACGGGAGTTGGGCGATCATCGCTGCCAGCACGGGGGCTCGGCGGGAGTGAACCAGTCGGAGCAGCTCGTGGGCTTCTCGCCGGAGGTCCAGGGCGGCAGCTGGGCGTCCATCGGCCTGCTCGATGTCCGCGAGCTCGGTGAGCGCGACGCCGAGCCCCAAGCGATACCCGCTGGAGGTCGCGATGGAGCGGGCTTGCTCGACGTACTTCCGCGCCGTCCGCAGGTCCGCGTTGAGCCGGCATCCTGCGCCCAAGACCGAGAGCGAGTGGACGAGTCGGATTTGGAACGACGCTCGACGGGCGAGCTCGGTCGCTCTCTCGGCCAGCTCGATGCCTGCCGCGACGTTGGCCTCGGCGAGCTCCAGCTCTGCGTGGCCGATGAGCGCAGCGCATTGCTGCTCTTGTCCGAGCTCGGTGGCTTCGGAGGCCCGGGTGAACCGAAGTCGCGCTTCGGTCAGCCGGCCGGCGCGGTACGCCACGTGGGCCAGCATCAGGTCGGTCTCCGCCATGAGGCGGGGTTCTTCACGCTGGACTCGTTCGGCGATCCGTTCAGCGGTGCGTTCGGCGGCAGCGATGTCGTCGTCTCGTTCCAGCTGGCACACCACCAGGTCGATGTGCGAGGCGAGCTCGCCGCGCCGGTCGCCGCGGCGCACCGCGTCGTCGACCGCGACCTGATACTGCGCGATGGCTTCGGTCAGGTCCCCCGTCGTAGCGGCCATCAAAGCGACGAGCCCATAGTCGCGGTAGGTCAGTGAGGCGACCGTGGCCACCAGGAGGTGGAGCTCCGTCCGCGCCCGTTCGAGCTCACCCAGAGATATCAGGGACATGATCAGGTTGCGACGGGCGATCGTCCGCAGGGGCGCACTCGCGGCTGAGCCATAGCCCTCGAGCGCTGCTTGGTTGTGCTCGAGAGCCAACCACGGCTGACCGCTGAACAGCGCCAGGTTGCCTAGGTTGGCGCGGATCGCGTACGCGGTGTCGGATCTGATCCGCTCACAGAGCTCGAGAGCGGCCGTCAGGTCGGCGAAGGCGCGCGGCTTGTCGTCCGCCAGGTGCCACCACAGCAAGCCTCTGCTGTTGAGCATGGCGGCGATGGCCTCATCCGACCTGTCCCGTTCGGCGGCGCGGAGCCCAGCGTCGACGCAGGCGAGCCAGTTGCCCGCGTAGCCTCGCAAAATGGGATAACCACGCAACGCGTCCGCCAGATGGTACGCGGCGTCGTACGGGCCGTTGTCTGCCGCATCGATGACCGCCTCCACCATCGCCGCGCAGTCGCGATCGAGCTCGGCCAGCTCCTCATCCGGATCGTCCCCGCCGGACAATGAGCTCCCAGCCCGGATCTCCTGAAGCCCCAGATCGTCAACGGACGTGGGACGAACGAGCCGGCGAAGCCCGATTCTCGGGACGAGCACGCGATCAGCTTGGCGGATGTACGCCTGCATCAGGCGACGCCGGGCCTCGGTGCGTTCGTTCTCGGAGTCTTCGGTACGTGAGCGTTGCACCGCGTACGCCCTGATCAGATCGTGCAGCCCGAAGCGTTCGTCCTCTCGACGTTCGACCAGTCCCGCCGAGGCCAGTTCCTCCAGCCAGCCAGCCGCGGTTGGGAGGTCCAGCCCGGCCGCGGCAGCCGCGTTCACCGCAGCGAAGTCCGTGCCCGGGATGAGACCGCACAACCGCAACAGCCGCTGCTGCGTGGGGGGAAGCGTCCGGTACGACCAATCGAAAGCCGCGGACAGGTTTGCTTGCTCGTCGCCGACCACCCGCAGCCCCGAGACCGTACCCCGGGCGAGTAGCTGACGAACGTAGTCGGCCACCCCCAGACGGGGACTCAACGTAAGGTGGGCTGCGGCGACGCGCAACGCCAGGGGCAGGCCCCCACAGATGTGGGCCAGCTCCGCCACTGCATCGGCTTCGACCGCGGTTCGTTCCGCACCCAGCAAGCCGGTCAGCAACTCGTATGACTGCGCCACGTCGAGCGTGCCAACGGAGATCCGCCGCGCACCTGGCGACACCTCCAAGCCGGCCAGGTCGTGCCTGCTGGTCACCAGGACCGCGCAGGTGGTGGATCCGGGCAGCAGGTGGCGGACCTGCTCCTCGTTGCTGACGTTGTCCAGGACCACCAGAATGCGTCGCCCGGCGACGAGCGATCGGAAGGCCGCGGCGAGGTCGTCCAGCTCCGCAGGGACCATCGCCGGCGTCATGCCCAGGCCCCGGAGGAACTTGCCTAGAACGCGCTCGACGCTCTCTGGCGCCGACGCGGAGTGACCACGAAGATCGGCGAAGAGCTGGCCATCGCCGAACCGTTCCGTCATCTGGTGCGCGGCAAGCAGCGCCAGCGAGGTCTTCCCGGCGCCAGCCAACCCGTTGATCACCACCACCGGTACCACCCCCGCCGGCCGTGGTGTCCTGGTGCCGAGAATCGAGCCGACGACCTGGTCGAGCGCTCTGTTTCTCCCGACCAGGACCGTCGACACCGAGGGCAGCTGTGCTGGCGGCCGGCTGTCCGATGGTTCAGCGGGCATCGAGTCTTGCCACGGGCCGTCGGCCGTGTCGTCGAGCGCCAGCAGACGACGATGCAACGCGACGGCGGCTGGTCCGGGGTCGAGACCGAAACCCTCCCGCAGCGCGTCGGTGAGCTCGCGGAACGTATCGAGCGCCTCGGCGCGACGGTCCTGACGATGCAGCGCCTCCATCAGCTGCATCCACAACCGTTCCCGCGCCGGGTACTCCTGGACCAGCCGACGCAACGACGACACCATGTCCGCGCCGACGAGTCCGGCCCCGAGTCGCAGCTCGTTCGCGCGTTCCAACGCCGCGAGTAACTCGTCGGTCAACCCGGGTCCGTACTCGCGCGCCAACGCATCTGGCACCAGACCACTGAAGGGCTTACCTCGCCACAAGGTCAACGCTCGTTGCAGGTTCGCAAGCTCGGCGATCGGGTCACCCGAGTCGCGGTCGGCGGTGAGCTTGCGAAAGCGGTGAAGGTCTACGGCCTCGGCGTCGACCTCGAGGCGGTAGCTGCCGCCGGAAGAGGTGATCGCATGTTTGCCCAAGATCGCCCTCAGGCGGCCGACGTAGGTGTGGACCGCGCCGCGGGGATTCTCCGGCAGGCTTTCGTCTTCCGGCCAGAGACAGCGCACCAAGACCGCGCCGTCGACGGCGCTTCCGGCCGACATCGCCAAGGCGGCCAGCAGGACTGAAGGCCTACCGGGTGGCACCGCGACCGTCTGCTCGTCCCGCCGTACCTCCAACGGACCAAGCAGGGCGAGTTCCCACCGCGAATCTGGTGCGAGCCGCTCGAAGCCGGTCATATGCATCACCGTACAAGGAGTCGATTCCCGACGATTGACGTCTACCCACGTCGAGCGTGCTGGGGCGTGACAGAACGGCGACAGATTGGCGACAACACCGCCACGTCAGCCCGGCCTAACGTCCGAGGACCGATCGTCCCAGCTGAGCACGTGAGTGGGTTCCCACGATGAGACAACTTCCTCCGACCTTTCGCGAAGCCGACCCGATGATGCTCAGCCGCCGATGCGGAGAACGGAACCTCTACCCCGTTGATCCCCTTCCCCTCTAGCAGCGGCGCACCCCAGACCGGGCTTGCGGCGCGCGGTGCTCCCGCGCTGTTGGTTCGCCTCTGAGCCGGATCAGGAGCGGATCACCACGGTGGAGAAAATCTTGTCGTCGAGGGTCTGCCGATGATCGTCCCAGAGCGGCCATAGGTAGGTCAGGATCGTGTAGATCCCACTGGTGACGCCGCCAAGGAGGGCGCGCAGCAGGAGCCGGCCGAGACCGGTGCCGCCACCCAGCGGGCGGCCGTCGGCGACCCGGACCAGCCGGATTCCGACCACCTGCTTGCCGAAGGACTGACCGCAGGCGCCCTGCCGCCAGCCTAGCTGCCAGAGATGGAACCCCAGCGCGGCCAGGCACAGCACGAGGCCTACCACGGCCAGGATCGTTGCCAGGCCGTCCGCTCCGCTGGTCTGGTCATCACGGATGGCGCCGAGCGCGACGAACGTGATGCCGATCGTGAGGAGCACAGCGAAGATGAGGGAGTCAATGAGTAGCGCGCCGGCGCGGCGTCCCCAGGAGGCCAACACCACCCCCGGCACGGACGCCGGTCCGGCTGGACCATCGGCGAGCGGGATCACGCAGCGAGCCTAGGGATGCGCTGATTTTCTCGGTAGTCCGGTGCGGTGTGTGGCTCGTCGGCGTGGGACCACGAAATGCTTGGGGTGTGGACATCGAGCAGCCCAGCTTCACCGACATCGAGTACGGCAACCGGCGACGGGTCTCCCGCCGGGAGCAGTTCTTGGAGACGATGAACGCCGCGATCCCGTGGGTGTGGTGGGTGGAGTTGATCGAGCCCTACTACTACTCCGACAGGCCGGGGAAGCGCGGTCGTAAGGCCAAGCCGATCGAGACGATGCTGCGGATGTACCTGCTGCAGGTGTGGTTCTCGCTTTCTGATGAGGGCGTGGAGGAGGCGATCTACGACTCCTATGCGATGCGCAGGTTCATGGGCCTGGACTTCGCTGTGGAGCAGGTTCCCGACGCGACCACGCTGCTGCACTTCCGCCGCCTGCTCGAAGAGCACCGGTTGGGTGAGAAGCTGTTTGAGTCCCAGAACCAGATCTTCGATGAGCAGGGCTGGATCATGCGTGGGGGCAGCATCGTGGACGCCACGATCATCGCCGCGCCGTCGTCGCGCCGTCGTCGACGAAGAACGCCACCGGGCAGCGGGATCCGGAGATGCACCAGACGAAGAAGGGCAACCAGTGGTACTTCGGGATGAAGGCCCACATCGGCTCGGACGCGGGCACCGGGTATGTCCACTCGTTGACTGCGACAGCTGCGAACGTCCATGACCTGGACGAGACGGCCAACCTGGTGCGTGACGATGACGAGTTCGTCTGCACAGACGCCGGATATCAGGGCGTGGAGAAGCGACCCGAGATCGTTGCCGATGAGCATCTGTCGAAGGTCGAGTGGCGAGTTGCGGCGCGCAAGGGCGTGTTGAAGACCATGACCGAGCACGACCGGGCGATCGAGACCCGCAAGGCGTCGGTGCGGGCCAAGGTCGAGCATCCGTTTCTGATCGTCAAACGCGACTTCGGGTTCACCAAGACCCGCTTGCGCGGGATCGCGAAGAACCTCAACCACCTCCACGTGCTGTTCGCATCGGCGAACTGGCTGATGCACGCCAGAGCCGTCACCCTCGCGCGGTGACGGCCCGGCGGCAGCCTGCCCGAAACCACCCAGCAGGGCACGAACCGGGGCCCAGCAGGCGGGGTAAAGCGGACTCCACGGCGCTGCGACCGCCCCTCACGGTCGACCGGGGCCGGGCACGCCGAGGATGGCGCTTTGATCAGCGCATCCCTAGGTGTTACCCGGTCAAACGGACCAGGGAGGAACTCGAACGCTGACCTGCTCGCCATCCCGATCATTGCCGTCCAGTGCGCCGATGTCGACCCGACCAAGGGCATCGCGCTCGCTGGCGAGGCGGCCGAGCTCGCCGGCGCCCGCAGCCTGTCGCTGCGCGGTCTAGCCTGGCTGCATGTCGCCGAGGGCCGGCTTGCGCGCCAAGCGCAAGAGCCATGCCCGCAGGTCACAGTTTCGTAGGTAACGCTTCGTGAGAGCCCGCCACTCGTTCTCTCGTTCACCAGTGGCCGTGGTCGTCGATGCGAAGCGGTTGAGTGCCGCTCATCAGTACGGCGAGTGCAGGCTCGATCGAGTCGCCCAGGAACCACTCGCCGGCGTGGTCGAGCGCGAAGATCCTGCCGGACTCGTCGATGGCGAGCATCGCGTCGTGGTCGCCCTCCATCCCGAGCGGGAACAGCCTGGTGCCGAGCAGACCGCCGAAGTCGGCGAGCGTCTCCGCGGTGGCGGCGGCCAGGAGGGGGTCTAGGGTGAACGGGCGGCGCCGTAGGTCGCGTCCGGGGCCGTGCTGGGCGACGGACATGCCACCGAACGCGGTCAGGACCGCGTTGGCCGCCTCGAAGGACTCGATGCGGGCACCATGCCGCCCGACCTGGTCACAGATCAGGCGGACCGTTCGCGCGGTCTGCTCGTCGGTGCCTCGTACCCGCGACCAACCCGGGGCGCCGAGCATCTCAGCGGCTTCGGCGGAAAGCGGTACCTCGGACAGGCTCGGGCTCCGTGGTGGGTTCAACTCGAACCCAAAGGACCGGCCCAGGAGCACGCAGGAGAAGCAGGGCAGCGCGACCTGACCTGCCACCGCATCCCCACCCTCGCGCACCAGATAGGTCGACATCCGGGCACCGGCGAAGAGCTCCTCGCGGGCTTGCTTCACCGTGATCGCCGGGGCGTCCGCGACGGTCCGACGAGCGTCTTCCGCGTGGAGCGCGTCGGAGAACGCGGCCGCCTCCGAGCAACGGTCGTACCCCCGCTCCCGATACTCCGGCCCCATCCCGCCGGCGTAGAACTCCCGCACCAGGCGATGGTGCTGGGGTTCGGCATCGCCCTTCACACTCCGCACCACCAGCACCCGGTCGGCAAGCGTCAGGTGGGTGACCTTCGCCGGTGTGGCCAATCGTCGCAGATCGCGGCGGACCTGGTCGGCCGGGTCACTGGTCCGGGGCGCCCGAGGTTGATCGGTTCGTCGCTCCCGAAACTGCCCGATCACCAACTCCACCGGCAAGGAGGGCCAGACCGACAGGTCCCCGGTCTCCTTGTCGATGATCCCCCGCCCCGCCCCGACCAACGGAGGAGTGCCGGGTGGATGCCCTCCCCAGACGACGTACCCAAGGTCGAACTCGTGCACCATCGGGATCAGCCGCACATCGGGCGGCGCACTGTCAGCCACCCACTTCTCGGCGATCAGCCCAGCCTCATCTCGGGTGATCATCCCCGTCCTCCCGCTTCGGTCCACGACATAGCGTGAATGTAGACGGCAACGTCGACCTGTCCCCGCCATGGCAGGAAGGGGACGTGAACGGGCAGCCGACCTCCTCGTGGTTAGCCTCACAAGGTGGCCACCGAGACAGCTGACCGACCGCGGCAGGCGGTCCAGCCGGCGCCCCACGCCAGCGGAGGCGAGGGCGGCGAACGACTGCTCTTCCCTGTCGGTCACCACGTAGGCGCGCAGCACCGCGTCGAGTCCGACGAGGTCGTGGAACAGGTACGCCGAGGCGCGACGTTCCACGATCTGACCAGCCAGGAGTACGCCGTCTGGACCCTCGCCCACGGCTCGCCCGAGGCGGTGAAGAATGAGGTGCCATGGACGCGACAGGCGGTCGAAGAACTCGCCAGGGTCGCGGGTCTCACAGCGGTCTACGAGGTCGTCGACAAGTTGATGGAGACAGGTTTGCTGGTCGAGGTCAGGCCGGCGACGGACGAGGCGCTCGCCTTCGCCAAGGCCCACCGTGTCGTACCGCTCATGCTCGGCCTCGGCAACACCGCGGACGAGCCGTGGTTGTTCGGCATCGGCTTCCTCGGGCAACCGATCCTTCAGGTCACCCATCCGATCTATGACGTCTGGCAGTGGTCGTCGATGGACGACACGCTCTGGGCGACCTGCCTGAGCGCGGTCGATGTCGCCTCTCGCGCCAAGTCGACGGACCCGGAGAGTACGGACCCAACCAAGCTCTTCACCGGCTTCCTCGGGTCGATCCATGCCCTGCTCCTCGGCAAGGCCGCTTGTCTCGACATCGGCTTCCGAATCGGTGCAGCCCAATCCCTTGACGATGGTCGTGAGGACTGACGCCATGGCTGCAGCCAGCAACGGCAACCAAGAGCCGCTGGTCTTCCCGATCGGCCACTACGTCGGCGCGAACTACCCCTTCGCCGGAGCCGAGTTGGAGTCCCACCTGCTCCGCATCGGGTGGGAGATCTACCCGCTCGGCGGCAACGACCAGCTCGGTATCTGGGCACTGGCGCACGGCCTGCCCGGGGAGCACGACACGGCGCCATGGACGTTGCAGGCAGTCGGTGGCGCCGCCCGGATGGGCGGGATTCCGGACGCCACGCGGGTGCTCGACGAGCTGATCGGCAAGGACCTGGTCGTCGAGGTCACACCCGGCACCGCTGGGGCATTGGAGTTCGCCAAGGTGGTCCGGACCAGGTCTCTGTTGAGCGGCATCGGCAACACCCGCGACGAACCGTCGCGCTACGGCATCGGGCTACCCGGAGCTCAGGCGGTCGTGAACGTGCCACTCTTCACGTACGAGCTTTGGCGATGGGGACATACCTGCGACAGCCTGTGGCACGTGAGTGAGATCTTCGCCCAAGCCGGCCGACGCGTCGTCCCAGCCGATCCGGATCAGAGCGATCCCGAACGCGTCCTCGCCCGCTGCCTGCGTGCGGCCCAAACGCTCATCGCGAACGGTGCGATCTACCTCGACGAAGCGCGCGAAGAGTTCGTCAGCGCGAGCTAGCTCGCGCTTGGCATCTTCAGGACATCCCGCCGATTACCGGCGGCCGGTCTTGAATCCTGGCGGATCTGCGGAATCCGTTCGCAGCCATCCGAAACTGAGAGGGCTGAACCTCACCATGCCTCCGATCCGACAACTCCTTCTCACCGGCATCGCCCTGATCGCCGCGGCGTCGCTCACCGGGTGTGGTGGCGCCATCGAGCCCACCCGTTCGGACAGCGAGAGCTCGGACGCACCGAGGTCGAACGCACCGAGCTCGCCGGCTGAGAGTCCGAGCGCCGAACAGCCGACCCCCAGTGCGCCAGCGCTCACCGAGAGTGCTGGGAAGGCGCCGGTCGGCAACCCGAAACCCGATGGCAACCGATGGAAGATCAACCTCGCCAGCGATGGCGCCAACACCGATCCGAAGACGTGGCCCGACGCCGGCGAGGTATTCAGCGAAGCCGAGATCACCTCCGTCATCCCGTCCACCACTGACGTGAACGTGACCGAATGTCAGAAGGGCAAGTTCCTCTTCGGCCCGAACAGTGGCAAGCAGACCCCGCGCAACGTCAGCTGCTACTACGAGATCACCAGCGACCTGCAGGCCTACGACGATCAACCTCTGCGACTGTTCGTTTCGTTCTCTGGCTTCCTCTCCCGCGACGAAGCCAGAGATCGATTCGACAGCAGCAAGGCTAGCCAGAAGAAGGCCGGCACAAAGTACCCAGACCAGTGGATGGATCTCGGCAAGGACTCCTACTGGACCGGCTCGAGCTCCCAGGTCTACGTGGGCAACGGATCCGTCGGCGGCACCTTCCAACTCGGCGCTTCGGGCAGCATCGCCGGCGAGGACGACTACATGGCGTCGAAGCGCCGGTTGCGCGACGAGTTGGAGGTGCCGTTCGCCAAGATCGTCCAGTCCAAGCTCTGACGGATTAGGCGAAGCGTGGCCGCACCGCATCAAAGGGGCTTGAACGACGTCGCGATCCGATTGACCGGTTCTCGGATCGGATCCTGTCGGATCGCGCGTTCCCGCCGGGGCGCGTTCGCGGCGACGCCGCTATGCGCCGATGTCGTGGTGAGGTGCGGCGGCCTTGGCGAGGTGGCGGGCGACCTCCCCAGCTCGGAACGACTCGATCGCCTTATATGCGTGCCGGGATCGCAGCCAGACAGACCTTGCTGCCTCGAAGCCTTCGGCCGCCTCGATCGCGCCCGCGAGCGCGGCGACACCGTGCGCTTCGCCCAACGGATACGCGCATTCCCGCGCGATCGCGATCGCTTCCTCAGCATGGGAGCGGGCGGTTCCATGCTGGCCTTGCCTTGCCAGACAACGAGACAGCGCGCTCAACGAGTCGACGATGCGCAGCCTGAAGTCGGACCCACGCGCGAGGTCGACCGCCTGCCGCGCCCACCGTGCGGCGGCGTCCACCTCGCTGTCGGCCATCTCGAGATCGGAGAGGCCAACCAGCACGCTGCATTCGCGGTATCGATCGCTGATGGCACGGGCAATCTGCAATGCCTTGAGGTAGTGCGCCCGAGCACCGCGCAAGTCGCCTCTTCGGACCAATGCGATCGCGATGACGTCTTCCGCCTTCAGTAGTTCGCGAAAGCCGCCGCTCTCGGCCCGGCTCACGTTCGACTGCGCATAGTCGAACCCCGTGCTCACCATGCCGAGCTCGAGAAAGCACGCCGCGAGATCCTGCCGGAGTGTCAGCTCCGTCCGGGGATCGCCGGTATCCCGTGCTGCCTCGGCTGCGTCGGCGAGGCCGCCCGCCGCGTCGCGCAGGTTGCCCGCGTAGGTGAGGACGTACGCGGCCAACCCGTTCGCGCGGTACCAGTTCGGCGAACCCGCCATCGCCTTGCGCAGAACGTCGGACTGGCGTACCGCTTCCTCGAGGTCTCCGAATCTGACCAACGCCACCAGGAGGTTCTCCCTCGTGGTCTCGACCAGCGTCAGGTTGCCAGCGCGGAGGTGCTCGTCCATCCCGGCGCGAAGGTGAACGAACGAGGCCTCGCGATCTCCCAACGTTAGCGCGGCGATCCCGAGGTTGGCCTGGATCGTGCCGACCGGGCCGGTACCGGATCGCTCGCACCGGTCCAGCGCAGCCCTCCAGTCGTCGTACCCGCGCCGCAGGTCGCCCACCAGATAGTGCAAGGCGCCGCGACTGTTCAGCATCGCGGCGATCGCTTCGTCGGACCCAGCTCGTTGCGCCGCGGCGAGCCCTGCTTCGACCGTGATCTTCCAGTCGACCGCGTGCCTGCGAAGCATCAGGTACGCCCGGAAGGCATCCGCGAGATGGAAGGCCGCCTCGACCGGCCCCTCCTCTGCTGCGTCGCGAACCGCGGCGACGATCGCCGAACGTTCGTCGTCCAGGTCCGCGAGGGTCGCGTTCGCCACTTCGACGGCGTAGGCCGACTCTGGTCGATGCATCCTGCTCAGATTGATCGTCGAGCCTGCCGCGGCGTCCGCGAGCGCCGTGTAGTACTCGAACAGCCGCGTACGCGCGGCAAGCCGGCTCTCCGGACTCTCCTCCTCCATGCCGCGGGCCCGCCCGTACGCGCGGATGAGATCGTGCAGCTGGTAGCGCCCTGGAGTCATCCGCAACAACAGGCTCGCGGAGGCCAGCCCCTCGAGCCGGTCGTCCACGACCGACGCGGGCGTGCCAGTCATCGCGGCGGCCGCCCCAGCGCTGAAGTCGAGCCCAGGAACGAAGCAGAGCAGGCGAAACAGCCGTTGCTGATCGCCGGACAGCCAACGATACGACCGGTCGAACGCGGCGGAGAGGCTCGCCTGCTCGTCCCCCTCGACGCCGAGCGCCACGATCGCGCCCTTGCTCCGCAGGTGATCGACGTACTGCCGAACGGGCAGCTGCGGCCGGATGGACAGGTGCGCCGCCGCCACCCGCAACGCCAACGCGAGCCCACCGCAGCGCGCTATCAGCGCGTCCATCGCTTCCTCGTCGGCAGCCGCACGAGCGTCGCCCAAGGTTTCGTTCAGCAACTCGAACGACTCCGGCGCGGACAGCGTGGGCACGTCGATGCGCTTCACGCCAGGCGACACGACGAGCCCCGCGAGCTCGTTGCGGCTGGTGACCACGACCGCGCAGCCCGGTGTGCCGGGAAGCAGATCACGGACCTGCGACTCGGTGCCGACGTTGTCGAGCACGACGAGGATCCGCTTGCCAGCAACGAGAGTACGGAACGTCTCGATCAGCTCGCCGCGCAGCAGCGGCATCGTCTCCGACGGCTGACCGAGCGCCCGGACGAACTGCCCGAGTACCTCTTCTACCCGCAGCGGGGTCGAGTCGGAGTAGGCCTGCAGATCGACATAGACCTGCCCGTCTGGGAACCGTTCGGCCGCACGATGCGCGCCCTGCAAGGCCAAAGCGGTCTTTCCGATGCCAGCGATTCCCGTCAGCAGGACGACCGGGGCAGCCCGGCCATCAGCGGCGGCCTGGAGCGCTTCGGTCATCCACTCCAGCTCGGCTACCCGGCCGACGAAGGCGGCGTGCGCAATGGGAAGTTGACGAGGGATCCGTTGCCTAGCGAGCGAATCCGAAGCGGGCTTAGCGAAACGGCCAGCCTCGTCGCTATGCAGGGCCTCGTCGTGGATCTCTCGCAGGTCCGGACCTGGCGCGATGCCGAGCTCGTCCGACAGCACCGCCGTGACCTGCTGGTACGCGGCGAGCGCCTCGCTCCGCCGGCCCGCGGCGAGCAACGCGGACATCAGTAACACCCAGAACCGTTCGCGCAGCGGGTGTTCGTGCACGAGAGCGGTCAGTTCGCTCACCAGGTCGTCGTGCTTGGCGAGCGCGAGATCGGCATCGATTCGACGTTCCAGGGCGTCGAGATACTTCTCGTTGAGCTTCGACACTTCGTTGCGCTGCAACATGTCGGAAGGGATGTTCGACAACGCTGGGACGCCGCGCCACAGTTCCAGTCCGGCCCGAAGGTCGTCCGCCTGGACCTCGAGCTGGCCCGAGCTGGCCGCCTCGGCGGCCAGCCGCACCGACTTCTCGAAGCGGTCGAGGTCGACGCTGCCGGGGGGCGCGACGAGGCGATAGCCACCGCCGTCGGTGACGATCACCTGACCCGGAAGCAGCCGCCGCAACCGCATCACGTACTTCTGCACCACAGCGGACGCATCGGCAGGCATCGACTCGTCCCAGAGCAGGTCGATCAGCTTCTCGACCGATACCACCCTGTTGCGATGCAGTAGCAAGGCGGCGAGGAGGACGCGTTGCTTGCCCGCGCCAATCTCCACTGGTACCCCGTTGACGGCTACTTCCAGCGGACCGAGGACACGAAAGTGGAGCTCCGTCACGACCACCCCTAGCACGGCGTCTACTGACCGATAGGCACAGTAGGAGTTGCCCTGCCATGGTACTCGTCGTGTCCGGTTCCGGACGTCGACCGGTTGAGCTACCCGGAGGCGACGGCCGGTCTGTGCTGGCGCAGCCTGTCAACAGCGGCTTGCCAGGCCTCCGACTCGATCTCGGCGAGCGCTATCACCCTGCCGACAAGGTGTTCGGGCACCGCGTCGAGGACCCTGTTGCGCTCCGTACGATCGGAGATCTCCGAGGTGAGCCAGCGCAGCAGGATCCGTCCGGAGTCGGTGTAGCGGAGGCTCGGATCGCGGTGCAATGCCTGGAGGACGCCTGCCCTGCTGTCCGCCATGGCGACCGGCCGTCGCTGCGCGGGGACCGCGGTCAGACCCGCCTGGACGGCGGGCGCGGAACTGGACCGCACCTCCTCCGCCTTGCCTTCCGTCGTGGCGGTGCGCTGGGTCGGCCGAACGGGGTCGAGACCGGCCAGCAGTCGCCGGCGAACGTCGTGGGCAGTCGACGCGGATACCCCTGCGGCCCGGGCGATGTCGCGCAGGGACGCGGTCGGGTCGTCGCGCATGAGCTCGCTCGCGATCTGACGGCCAGTCGCTCCGTTGATGGGACGGACTCGCCCGTCGCGTCCCACACGTGCGTCCGGCAGATCCGCTGGTTGGCTCAGCCGGGTACGGACTTTTCGTACCGTCCCCGGCGCGACGCCGGCAACCGCGCCGATCATCCGGTCCGACCACTGCGGATGTGACCGTACGATGCGTCGCGCCGCGGACGTCCGGTCCGCCAACGACAACGGCAACCCATGGGCGACATTCGACTGCACAGCAAGGACGAACGCATCGCTGTCACTCCCCTCGAACATCCGCGCGGCGATCGTCGTCTGCCCACGCATAATGGCGGCGCGCAGGCGATGCATGCCGTCGATGACCCGCATGGACGGACTGTGCACGGTGATCGGAGGAAGGTGGCCGACCGACTCGGCCAGGACGCGGATGTGCTCCTCGTTCTCGCCACCCGCGCGCGGCGAACGAGCCGGCCGCACCTTGCGCACAGCTAGCTGGACGACTGGGCTTCCGGCAAGTTGGTGCTCCGACCAGTTGGCTGTCGCACCCCCCTCGCTAGCGGCATCCGATGTCGCCTCGTATGTCATGGTGGATCTCCCTACAACGGAACGTTCGTGCGCGCCGGCAATCAGTGTGATTGCCCCCAATGCCGTCTCGATGCCGTCCCAATGCCGCGCGGCGCCGGTCCTATGTGCCGGCGCCCAGCAGGATGAACGTGAGGGACCGCACGCGGTCCTCGTCGGTGTCCGCGACGACGGCGAGCCCAGGGATGCCGTCGAACGCCACCTGACCTCCGCCATGCAACCTGGCGGGGAGTTGCTCGGCCGGACCGAACGCCCCGGCCAGCTCGTCGATGCTCAGATCCACGGCGAGCTCGACGTAGGCGATCTCCCCAGGCGTTCGTGCCGGGACGAACACCACGTCCTCAACCCCCGGCGGCAGCGTGGAGGTCTCGAGCTGGTATCCGCAGTCGACCAGCGTCGCGGGGTCGATGTCGAGCGCCTCAGCAACCGCCGCCACGGTGCGGTCGGACAGCTGAGCCACTGCTTGTGCCCAAGCCTGGGCGCGCTCCGCAACGTTCACGGGACAGGAGGAGGCGGGACGTCGACGGGCGGCGGCACAACAGGACGGCCAAAGGCACGCGACGCCGCTTCTCCGACGGCCCAACCGTCTGCCTCCTCTGGAAGCCGGCGATATTGCTCGTAGAGGTCCTCGAACTCCTGTTTGGCGTCGAGCACATCCTGGTAGAGGCTCATCCGGTCCGCATAGTCGATGGACTTGTCCGCCCTCTTCTTCAGGTATCTCTCCTTCGCCCGGGCGTACTTCTTGCTGGCAGCCGGGAGCTCCTTCCCCACAAGCCTGTTCGTGGCCTCGAGACCTTCACCGACGACACTCGTCAGCCAGCTCTTGGCCGCTTCGAGTTCGGCGGAGCCGGCGACCAGCGGATTGTCCACCGCCGTTGCCAACACGTCGGTGTTCGTGATGAACAACGTCTTGAGGATCGTCCCGATGCTGGCGCCTCGGGCGGCCAGCAGGCGAGCCATCAGATATGCCTGCTCCGCATGCCGTCCCTCGTGGTAAACGCACTGGACCAGCCCGGCGAACCATGTGGGATCATCTGCCTGGATCATCGATTCGTCGATCTTGACCGTCCAGGTAGCGGCGTTGAACCGCCCGTCGACCTTCCGAGGCAGTTTCCGGGGCAGAAGCCGAACCGGCGGGACGCCGCTCTTGGCCAGTTGCACGTTGAGCGCCTCTTCGACCCGCTGGACCCGAACCGCCACAGGCTGGCTTGGCCAGTCGCCTTCCAGCGCCCGCATGGCCGCGGCGTAGTCGGCGATCGCGGACGGATCGGCCAGTCCCGACTGGGTGGCCGGGGTGCTCGGGCCTGACGGCGACGGCCCGGACGCGCGCAGCGCTTGGAGGATCGGCGAGTCGTCCGGCGGGCTGGTCGACGCCAACTCACCCTCTACCCACACGGTGCCGTCTGCCAGGATCTCGACATAGGTCCGCATGCTGGTAGCGAGGTACCGTTCGGCGTTGGGCCAGGTGCCTACCAGGGGTCGAAGATGCGGCGGAACGACGTCCATCGGGTTCGTCCGCTCGCCGCTGGGAAGACCGAAGTAGTGCCGGACCAAGCCTTGCAGGAAGACCCACTGATACCGAGACGCCTGGTCCGCGCGCAGTCGGACGAGCGCCCCACGCTGTTCGTCGGGACTTGCATCCGGATCTTGGGCTTCCATCCGTTCCAGCTCAGCCCACCAGGGCGCCTGCATCAGGTGGACGAGCTCATGGGCCATCGCCGCCGCCATCGTCACGAACGGTCCACACTTGACGAACGCCGCCCCTCCCCGCAGGAGCGGATTGGACTCCCCCGGTGGCCGGATGTCCACGTAGAGACCGTCGCCGCGGAGCAGCTGGGCCAGATCGAGCCGACCGAGGACCTCCTCGTCGTTGAGATGGTCGGCCAATGCTTCGCGGGTGAGGTCCAACACCAGGTGGCGATACCTGAGCGCGGGCGCCGTCAACGTCTCGATGTCCCCTGCTCCCAGGTCCGACTGACCGAGGACGCCGTCGGCGGCGGCCTGTTGCAACGCGATCTGCATAAGCTTCACGATCGCGGCGTGGTGCAGGATGTCGATCAGGTGCCGGTGATCGGACAGTCCTTCGAGCCGCTGCAGTTCCGCGAAGCCGAGGAGGTCGATACCGCGTAGATCCTCGCCCGAGGGATCGTGCACGGCGTTGAACGCAACTACGAGGTCGTGCAGCTGCCCGATCGCGGTCACGAGCGACGCGAAGGCCCCGCTGTTGTCGAGGGGATCGACGGTGGGATCAGCTGTTAGGTCGACCATCAGCAGATGAATCTCGTACTGCTTCTGGAAGACTCCTGATAGTGCTTCCCACCGCGCGAACCTCGTCTCGACCGAGGTGTCAGCGGGGTACGGCCTGCGCCAGGCTCGGTCGAGGGTATGCCAGCTCTCGGTCAAGTACCGGGACCCTTCGACAGCCACAGCACGGTCACCCAACCACGACGTCGAGTACGCCTCGGGGACCTGGGCGCCACGGTTCCCGAGAAGCCCTCTGGTTCTCCGGCACCGTTCGACCGCGATGTCTCCGGCGTCCGGACTCAACAACCAATCCCAGGGCACGTCACCAACTGGCACCGCACCGGCAGCTGGATCACCAGGAGCCCCGAACAGTTCCACCAGCATCTCGCGGGTCGATGCCAGCGCGAGCATTCGATGCAGCTCGCCGTGGTTGATGCGTGCGAACGTTGCATGATCCTCCCCCAGCCGGAGGAAGTCGAAGGCCACCCCACGCTGCGCATGGATGTAACGGCATCCATAGACCAGCGCGACGGCAAGACCGGCCAGGGATCGACCGACCGGCGTCGTGACCTTGGCGCCGGTGGTCGAGTCATTCATCACCAGGGTGTCCAGCAAGATCTGAAGCGACACCTCACCGAGGATGCTGTCCACGAGCTCGCGCCCTAGAACATCCTCGACCGTCCTCGTCACTATCGCCAGGTCGAGCGGATGGAGCTCCCAGAAGGCGATCGGTTCGGTCGTTGCCGCGACGTCGGTCATCGCTCCGGGGTCGAGGAGCTGGAAGTCGGCGATGACCCCCCAGCCTGCCTGCTGTCCATCGACCTCAGCAGGCAAGAGGTGTTCAGCGTCGTAGCGCTGAAGGCCGCGCAAGATCCCGTCGAACTGTCCGACCAACACCATCAGCGGGCGGATCCCGACCCATCCGGAAGCCTCCCTCCGGAGCGCGTCGACGGACCGGCGGATCGTCTCCAGGAGATCCCTCAGCACCTCGAATCCGAAGAGGCGATCGGCGATCTCGGGCGCGGACTCGCGGACGACCAGCATGAGCTCCACCTGCCGGTCGATCTCGGCCGTCACCGCGTCGATGAGCGCGTCACCACCCCGCCGACGAGGTTCTCCGGGCAGATCGATCCCACGAGCCAGAAGGATGATCTGTCCCCAGAACATGATGGCTGCGATCTCCGGCGGCAAGGTCTCGTCGAGCGTGATCTGGACGTAGGGCGCGCCCACCGTCGGCTGGATGTACTGCCGCTGCATAGTTCCCGGCGTCTCGCGTCGCCCGATCGAGTCGGGCGGATCGCCGATGACGATCCGAATCTCCCAGCACTTCTCCGGTGCGCCTCCGACCATTCGGAGTGTCTGCGGTGCTGTCCAGTTGAGCATGACGTCGTTGGCACGAGCGACCTGTGTCGTGTGCTCCGTCACCACTCTCATCATCGCCTCGGCAGGCGAGGTGATCGTGCCGTCGGCGTTGATGGTGCGGCGGCCCCAGTCGACGCTAGTGGCTCGTTGGCGGGCTGTGACAGCTTCGGCGAGCAGCTGCTTGCTGTGGGGGTCGAGCTCGTCCGCCGGCCGCGTCTGGAACTGGCGGACCCGAGCGAGCTCATGGAGCGTGATCTTGGCCAGCAAGGAGCCGCTGTCGAACGCGGCCGGTCCCATCCGTACCTGGATCTGGCCACGCTCGTTCGTGGTGGTGACCGCCGAACGGCCCTCGGCGTCGAGGGCTGCGAGCTCGTCGGGATCGGCGACCACGACCCAATCCACGTTGGCGAGATCGGCCGGTGTCATACCCTCCAGCACCGTCCCACGTAGGGCGAGGTGCTCAAGCAGGTACGCCGCCAGTCCCGCGGCGACCTGCGTCGTAGGTGGAACTGCCGTGTCGCTGGGACGCGCAAGCACAGCGACGTTCGTGCGCTCATCCGCGCTTTCCCGTACGTACGGCAGCACTGGCACCGCGCGGATCGCGTCGGGGTTCGTCGGGTCGGGTGCGACTGCGCACAAGTGGACGTCGACCACGCCGGCCTCGCCAGGTTCCCAGCCCGGCTTATAGAGCCACTCGGGCTCGGCGGCCTGCACGGCAGGATGAACGTCGAGGTAGCAAATCATGCCGCGGTGGCCGCTGCGGACCGGCCAATCGTTCGTGGCGAACGAGTCGGTGAGCGGGTCGTACGTCGTCGTCCGTACGACGACAGTCGCCTCGTGGTTCGCCTCCACCGCATAGATGTCCCGGATGACGTCCTTTGCGGTCGTGACGCAGTCCTGACCGCGTTCCTGCAGCTGCTCCATGGTCAGGCGGGTGCCAGCGCGCCCCCCGCTCACGTTCAGCTCGGTCGAGCTGGTGGGGTAGAACGCGGCGGTAAACCGTTCCCCACCGGCAAGGCTCGGCCACAGCTGGCCCTCGACGGCAGTCTCGCGAGCGAGCTCGGCGAGCCTCGTCAAGTCTGGCGGGAGACCGTACGTGGCTCGCGCGGCGGTCTCGATCGCGAACAGGAGCGCCGCGTTGGGTCTCATGCCCGCTGGCAACGGCACGGGGAGGAGCCTGAGCAACTGCGCCATCGCTATGCCCTTGGCGGCGATCTCGGCATCGGTGAGCGCCCGCCGTGTCGCCGTCGCCCGCTGTTCGGTCGGTAGCGGCTCCTGCTGTTCGGTCGTGGTCGTGGTATCAGGGTCGGCCGTGTCGTGCCGCACCTTATGCCCAGGCGTGCCTCTGCCAGTGTCGACCTCGAGCACGAGATCCGTTCGCCCATGGACGACGAGCGTTTCCTCGCCGTGGTGGAGGCGGTAGTGCAGTTCAGTCGCGCCGCCGGCGAGTGGCACCCTCCAGTAGGCGACCCCGTCTTCGATGCGGTCGGGTGGGCGGCCCTCCAGCGAGGGTTCATCCGAGCCAGCGGCGTTGCTGAGCGTCCAACCTGCGGCGTCGCCGTCGGGGACGTTAAGGGACACCTCGGCGACGTCGAAGACGTTGCCGTTGCTTGGGATCGCAGGTGGAGTGCCGACCCTGATGGGTCGGGAATCGGCCGCCAGGGTGGGAATGTAGACCTCCTCGACCGTTCGCTGCGCGATGGTGTTCCAGTCGAACCTGTCGCTGATCGCCTGCGCGAACGCGTTCTCGGCCCACCGCGCGGTCACGTCCGGGTTGAGGAGCGCGGCGATCACATGGATGGCCAGGGCCACCGGATCCATCGCCGGCACGACCCGCCCGGTCACCTTGTCCTCCATCGAGGCGAATACTGCGGTGCCGACCACCGGCGCGCGGGCGGCCCCCGCCTCGAGGAGGGTGAGCCCGAAGCCCTCGTAGGGGGAAGCCGCGACGACAAGATCGGCCACGCCCTTCGCATTGTCCCGATTCTCGTTGGAGAGAAAACCGGCAAGGCGCACGTCGTCCTCGGCCAGCCGTCCGTCACGGACGAGCTGGTCGACCTGATCCCGCAGGTCCCGCTCTCCACCGAAGTCAGCGCCCGATTGCAGCAGTCGAACGTGGTCGACGGCGATCTTGATCGCCGGCATCGCCTCGATGAGGTACGTGTAGCCCTTCGGGTCGTACACAGGCAGGTGCCCCGACAGCGGCGGATCGATCGCCATCATCCGTCCCCAGGCGAACATCAGGATCGTTTCCGGGGGGTATCCGAGGTCGGCGAGAGCCTGGGCGTGATTCATGCTGCCGCGGTCGACGACCTGCTTGCTGATATCGACACCGTTGGGGATGACCTTGATCCTGTCGAGTGGGATCTCGTCGACCCACCCCGCCATCGCCTTGTTGTGGGGGGAGTTGACGATGACGGCATCGGCGAATCGCGCGCGTATCCACTCCAACGGGTACTTCAGCGCCACGAGCGGGTTGCGCACCGAACCCAACCACCGCGCCACCACTACGTCGTGAATGTGGAGCACGAACCGGATGGCATCGCCGAAGGCCTCCTTGAGCACCTGTGCGGCCCGAGTGGTGACCCAGTCATGGCCCTGCACCAACGCGAAACGTTTTCCCGTCCGTTGCATGTAGTCGTACAAGGCGTTGACCATCTCGTCCTCGGTGGACGCGCACCAGATCACGTCATCGCGGAGATAGTCCTCTCGGTATTGGGATCCCTTCCGCAGCCCGGTCGCGATGGCATGTACTCCATCGACCGTCCGCTCCTCCGTCCCAGGAGCAGGCCGCCCGGTCTCTTCGACCACGGGTTGCCGGGTCAAGATCGTCACCTTGCATCCGCGACTGGCGAGCTTCGGCAGGAGATTCTTCAAGACGATGCCGAGGCCGCCTTCGATCGCTACGTACTCCCAGGCGACCTGCAGGACAGAGTCGAGACTCGCCCGACCAGGCAGAGCCGCGAAGTATGGCGCAGTCATCGGCTCGGTGCTGAACGTCCTCTCGCGTGGCAAGTCGGCGAACGGCACCGGCTCGCCCTCGCCGTCGACGACGAGGAACCCCACCTGCTCGATGTCCTCGACGGGCACGATCGGCTCCAGCACCGTCGTCCCGGTACGCGGGTCGAAGTGTTCGACAGCGGAGCCGTTGCGCGTCATGGCCGTCACCCCGAGGGTCCCGTCGGTTGACCGCACGGCGATGACGGCGTACGACCCGTGACGCACCTTCTCCTCGATCGCGCTGTAGACGGTGGCGATGTCGTCCCGCTTCTTCACTGTCTGGAACCGTGCGTCCCCGGTGCCGATCGTCCGCTCCAGGTGTCCCGTGTCGACGAGCTGGTTCGGAACGCTAGGAGGAGGGTCGCCCGGTCTCAGCCACGCCGCGGCGTCCGCCGCCACCGCCACCACGTCGTCGCTCAACTTGACGGCGTCGTACTCGAGGTCCGCAAGCGGAACCGCGGGTGTCCAGCTGGTGATGATGATGCCTTCGGAGTTGATCCTGACGGTGAAGGCGGTGGAGTCCCAGTCCAGCTCGTCGACGCGGTTGTGGGCCACGACGGCTTCGGCGTAGAGAGCAAGGTCGTGCTCGTCGAGGTCGGCCAGATTCTCGTGCTCTTGGTGAAGCACCGCGAGTTGGTCGAGACGTTTGAGCTCATGCAGCATGACCTTGAGCGCAAGCCGGGGATCCTGGCAGGCACCAATGCCGAAGACGACCGTTCGCCGGCCGGGGGTTACCGAGGTGGTGCTCTCGGCCAGCCGCCCCTGTGCGTCGAGGTAGGCGAAGGCTTCCGGCGTGATGGCCATGACGAAGTCGACATCGGCGTTCGCGGGGTCGTCGATGTCGAACGTGGTGA
Organism: Tenggerimyces flavus; assembly: GCF_016907715.1. Lineage (NCBI taxonomy): Bacteria > Bacillati > Actinomycetota > Actinomycetes > Propionibacteriales > Nocardioidaceae > Tenggerimyces > Tenggerimyces flavus. Next base: position 7,212,935 of record NZ_JAFBCM010000001.1, read on the forward strand.
GCCCGTGTTCGTAGGCTTGCCGCGCGAGGTTGCGGAGTCCGTCTTCGTCCAGCACGACCTGCTCACTGGAATCGACGGTCGGGTCGTTGCGACGATCGAAGACCTCCTGGTTGGAGAGCTCGCCGTCCTCCCTTACGTACGGCAACGCGGGTCGTGTCTTCGTGAGCGTGTGCGGATCCGCGGTGAGGGTGTAGTGGACCTCGTGGCCGGGAGTGCCAGTGCCCGTGGTGACAGCGAGGGTCTGGCGGGAGGTGCCGTTGATCGTGACCGGCTGGCCATGGTGGTAAAGCATGTAGCCCACATCGGTGGTGCCGGGAGCGAGCGGGAGGTTCCAATAGATGCCACGGTCGGAGATGCGAGGAGCCAGCCCTTCGCCGTCGGGCGAGTTCAGGGTCCAGCCGGTCGGGTCGGTAGTGGCGATGTGGATCCGGGCGACGTCGGTGACGTTGCGGGTGGCCGGCACATACGGGGTGACCGGGGTGTGGGTGGGGCCTAGGCGGATCGCGTCCCGCAGGATCTGGATGATCTGCTCGACGATGGCGGGCCAGGTGTGCCTCGCGAGAAGCTCAGCACGGGCGTTCGCCGCGACCAGGGCGGCCAACGTTCTGTCCCGCAGCAGCGTGCCGAGCGCGACAGCGAGCGCGGGGGGCGCTCCGACTGGCACTGACAGGCCGGTCACGCGGTCCACGACGAACGGGACGACGTCCGCGGTGGCTACCTGAGCCAAGCCGGCGGCAGCGTACTCCTTGACCACCAAGGGGTCCCCCTCGGCGGAACTGGGCGTGGCCGCGACGTCGCACGCGACCGCTATCTGCGCGGCCTCCTCAGGGGACTTCTTCCCGAGCCAGTGCACCTGTCCGGGCCGCAGCCGACGACCTTGCTCATCGCCAGTGGTCTCCAGGTGGTGCTTTAGGTCCACCAGGGTGGGTTTATAGGTACCCTCACCGATGAGGACCACGTGGGCGTTCGGGCGCTCGGTATGGAGAGCGCACAACGCTGTGAACAGATCATGCAGACCCTTGCGCTCTTCCAGCCGCCCGATGAAGAAGATCAGCTCGGCGTCTTCAGGCAGTCCGTCCACCGCAACCGCCTGGGCCTGTGACGCCTGGTCCGCCGCCACCGCCACGTGCCTCCACAGGGAGGTGGCCGCACGTACGGCGTCGCTGTCGACGTCGTCGCGCGCCGTGAACGCGCCCAGAGCGGCCAGGACCTGCTCGGCTCGCTCCGCCACCGCGACGATCGTGGAGTCGGCGCCAGCCGGATCCCCGGTCGTGATGCCCAGTGCCGCGACGGCCTGCTCCGCTGGTCCGAGTCGCTGGTGCAGATAAGCCACCGGGGCGCCGGCCGCGCTGGCGGGAATCCCCGCCCGGACCTGCTCGATCGTCTCGGGACGGGTGTCGACGTTGTCGCGGTCCCACGCCGCGAGGTTGGCACCGTTGCCGATCACGTGGATCGCGCCGGCAGCAAGGTTGTGAACGAATGTCAACGATTTCCCGACGATCTCCGAGACCGCGATCCGAGCATCCGCGACCCGCGTCGCAAAGGACTCCGAGACGAACTGCCAGACTCCGACCTTGCCCTTGGTCTCGACGAACTCCGGGAAATGGGTCTCCGCCACCAGCGGCACACCCATCGCCTTCGCCACCCTGGCCAGACCATTGGTGTTGACCTGGTCGTGGGTCATCACCGCGTCCGGCAGATAGCCGTGCTCGACCATGAAGTCGAAGAACGGGTTGACGAAGGACTCACCGACCGTCAAGGCCCAGGTCTCACTGCCGCGGTGGAGATCGTCCCACGTCGTGAATCCCGGCGGCATGGCAACCTGGACAACCCGCACCGTACCGACCTGCTCCCCCTCCTCGTGCTCCACCTCCACCTGCACCACCCTGGTCGGCGGCTGCGGGACACCCGGCTCGGAGAACTCGTGCCGGGTGACTCCCACCACGTTGTGACCGTCCTTGGCGAACCCTTCGAGATGCCTGATGACGACCCCGCTCAATCCTCCGACGTGCACGCCCACCTTCTCGTTTTCCCACGAGCACACCGTGAGGTTCAGCACGTCGTCGCCGGCTCGGTCTTGCCCTGTCCTCTGCCCCGCCGCCACTTGCGCCGCCCGCAACGCCACCTTCAGCGCCGCGAGATACGGGTCGGACATCTGTTCCGTACTGAACACGCCGCGACGCCGTACCCCGGGTAGCGGCACCGGCTCACCAGCTCGGTTCATCACCATGACGTCCACCGCGGTGACCTGCCCGTCCGCGAGGAGGTGCTCGATCGCACTCCGCTGCGGCTGCGCATATCGCATGACGCCGTTGTCGAACTCCACGGCCACCGTCTGCGCACCGCCGTTGGCCGTCCGTACCGCTACACAGGCTGTCGCGCCCTCTCCCGCGGCGCGCACTCCGGCTTCGACCGCCTCCCACACCCCAGCAGCCTGTTCCTCGCTGGCGACCCGACCCTTGGAAAGGTCGAGCAGCTCTTGCCACCGGCCGGCGCCGACGGCTTGCTCCAGAGCGCCCGGATCGGCCGACCAGTCGCGTCCCATCATCGACCGCACCAACGTCGCGGTCACATCTCCCGTGTCCGGGTCCACCACCCGCACAACACCGTCGTCGCCAAGCGTCACGGCCTGCCAGTCGTCGCTGGCGGCGATCTCGGCAAGATCACGGCCGGTCAGTCGCTGCTCGACAGCGTCCAACTGCCCAACCGGAGATTCCGCCGCAACCGCGCATGCCAAGAGACCCTCATCATGCTCATCGACCTGAAGACCAGGATTCTGCTGCAACCACATCACCTGGTTGACCCGTTCCAACTCATGCGCCAGCACCCGCATCAACCGCCGCGGTGTCGCGAACGCACCCAAGCCCAAGACAATCGTCGGACAACCATTGATCACCGTGGTCTCCGCCAACCGCCCCTTCGCGTCGAGGTAGGTCAGCTGATCCGGCTTGCCGTTCACCACGATCCGCACGTTCGCAAACGCCGGATCACTCAGATCGACCCCCGTCAAACCCCCCGCAAACATCTGCCCGCACAAGGCGCGCACACCCACCGCACCGCCAGCGACCGCGCCCACGGTGCCCAATCCCAACGCCGGTACATGCTCACCCGTGGCCCAGAACGCCACGGCCGCCTCAGCGTTCGACAGTTCCCCAGGCCCCAGCACGTACGGCAACGCCGGGCCCGAAGAAGCATCGGCCGCGGCAGCGAATCCGCGCTCGAGCCGGCCGATGAACTCCTCGACGTAGCTCTCGAAGGCCGCATTGCCTCGCGCGAGCTCGCGCAGGTGGAGATACAAAGCCTGTGCGGCGGTCAGCGCCTGTGATCCTTCGGGACCTTGCATCAGGTACCCAAGGCTCGCGGCGACGCCGACACCGCTGGTGAGGACCGTGTAGACGGCGGCGCTGATGATCGCTTGCGCGCCCTCGCGAGTCGCGGCGAGCGAGGTGAGCAGGCCGGCGGACATCATCCCGGCCTCGGCGAAGCCCGGCCCGGCTCCTGACGCCATCACCCGCAGGAGTGGCGGCAGGTACGGGACCAGCTGCTCGGGTGAGATGCCACCCGGAACGACTCTCGTGCCAGGGATACGCGAGGTCTGGTCGCCGGCGGCGTCCGACTGCGGCCGAAGCGTCGTCAGCAGCGTCTGGAACACCGCGGCGAGTCGCTGGAGCTGTTCGTCGGTCGCCTGTCTGCTGCCAGCCTCCGCATGTCCAGTCTGCTGGTTGGCGAGCAGGACCATCTGGTGTTCGGTGTTGCGCTCGATGTCCACCTCGAGGATCGGCCACACGAGGGCGTTGCCGACGCCGGCGCAGAGCGTGGCGAACGCCACCGGGGCGTCGAACGGAGCGAACGCTCCCGCCGACAGCATGTTCGGTACGCCCCAGCCCAGCCCTCGGTTGATGACCTTGTTGACGAAGGTCGTGGTACGGGACAGGTTGTGTGGGTGCCTCGGCCTGCTGACGAAGTAGTCGACCGGGCGGCGACCGGGGGCAAACCGTGCGGCCGGTACGTCCACGCCGAACGACTCGCACACCGCGGCGACACTGGCTCGCAGGCGGAACGCGGTCGTAACGGCGGCGAGACGCTCCTTGCGGAGGTAGGCCTTGAAGGCGAGCTGCCGGTTCCAGCGCGCGATGGTGAAACCGCCGCGTGCCGACTCGGCCTTCGCCAGAGTCAGGAACTGCAACACGAACATCAGGACCATCGCGGCCGCCAATGTCCACTGACCGGCGGCCAAGCCAGCATTGATGAGTGCCTGGAAGGAACCCCAGAACAGCAACGGAATGTTGGTCTTGATCAGCTGGTACTTGAACGACGTCTTTCCGGTCGGCGGGTCGGCGGCCCGGCGCACCCACAAGTCGGTGTCGGTGCGCCGGCTCTGCGCGGCCTCCGGCAGGGTGACGTCGAGCGCCTGGAGGATCGGGAGCAGCTCGGCCTCGATCTGGCGGCCGACCGCGTCCGCGTGCTGCCTGCTCGCTCGTACCTCGTCCGCGGACTTGGCTTCGATCGTCTCGAGGTGCTCGATCTCGAATCCCAGGTCCGTGCGGTACTTCTGGATCATCTGCGCGTAGGCGAGCGGCAGTGACAAGGCGATACCGAGCAGGGCTTGCCACACAGCGACATCGAAGGCAGCCACGCCGAGCGTACCCATGACGAACGAGATCGGAATCCACTGCAAGCCCTCCGAGATCCCGTAACGTCGCAACGAGGGGATACGGGAGGGAACGGGCCGAGCGTCCCGGATGTTCGCCAGGAACTCCTGCTCTTGGGCGCCGATCGACACGCTGTGCTTGGGACCCCCGCGCGTTCTGGTCGCCTCGTTGAGGAACTGCGTGACCTCGGCTGGCAACGCGGTCAGGTCGATGTTGGGGTCGTCGACCAGCTCGCGCAGGAACGCGCGCAGGTCCGACCTCAGCACAATGGAGTCCGGTCCCTGCGCCTCACCCACGTGGTGCTGCCATAGCGCCAACGCGAGCATTACGCGCATTGGCACCGGATCAGCCCTGGGGGGAGTGTGTTGCTCGATCGCGACACAGACGGCCGTCAACAGCGCCTGTTTCCCGCGCCAGTAGTCGAGGCCGTCTTGGATCGCTGTGACGTACTCGCTGGGTCCGCGCCCATGCAACAGCTCCCAGTGTAGGCCTTCCAGCTCTGCCTGTTCGATCGTCATCGACAGCAGGGTGCTGCGACTGCCACCGCTCAGGTTGATCACACTGAGCTGCGTGCCGTCGAAGATGACGCCCAGACCGAGCGGTCTCAGCAGCGGGTCCAGCCATTGCTCCAGATTCCGTGTGGCAGCCGCATCGAAGCGCGGCTGGTACAGCCGTCGCCGATCGGCACCGACCTCAGCGAGCGGCCGGACGCTCCGTCGTGCGCCATTCATCCGTTCGACATACTCGACCAGGTCTGAACAGCCGAGCTCGTCGGTGACGTAGAAGAACGCCATCATCTTCGTGTCGTAGTCCGGACTGCCGGCCATCCGCCAGGCTGCCCGAAGCAGCCCCTCGTCGTGCGCGCGCTCCCTCGCGCGCCTGCGCAAGAGCAGCTTCTCGCGCCATGAGGCTCGGGCGTATTGCTGACGATGCGCAGACCACCAGCCGACCGAGTCGTAGTCGTTCGGGGACGGCTGCGAGTTGTCGGTCACCTGCTCGCTCAGCGCGTGCATCACCAGGAGGTCGGGACCGAACCGGCCGGCCATGGCCTGCTCGGCCGTCTCTTGCAGGGTGAGCCCGGTCCGCAGCGCCAGCGCGTCCATTGCCACTAGTCGCGAGGTCTGGGCGGACAGGATCCGTTCACCCTCCGACACCTCGATCGCCGAGGGGTAACGCATCACGACGTCAGCAGTCCTGCCGGCCAGGCTCACCTTTCCGTTGATTGCGACCGCCATCGTGCGTGTCCTGCCGTCCCGGAGGTGCACGATGAACAGGTCGTCGCTGACATGTTCGATCGACCTCGCGCCCGCCCCAACGGCCAGGCGCGGCAGGGTCTCGGCGACCCAGAACCGGTCCGCCGTCATCGGCAACCGTGGTCTCGCTGCCCACGTCGCCCCGAACGTGTCAGCGATGGTGGCCACGTCGCCGTAGCCGTACCGCGTCAGCAGCTCTCGGCGAGCGACCAACCCCGGCGCGTCGCTCGTCAGCCCGAACTCACCGGCGCGCTTCTTGCTCGATAGCCCGAGCTCACGGGCGCGTTCCTTGAGCCACCGCTGCATGGCCAGCTCCGCTCGCCACCACGTCCACGGGCTGACCTCCGCGTCGTCGCGGGCTGCTCGCCACTTCAGGAGCTGTCGGATTTTGACCCGCACCTCGGTCGCGGCGACATGGCCCTCGATCGCCAGCACGTCCTCGACACCGAAGGCGCGCCCCAGCGGCTCACCGGCCGCTGCAACGCCTTCGTCGATGCGGACGACCAGGCCGGCGACCTGACCGGCGAACAGCGCTTCGTCACGGTCGGCCGCGAGTCTCGCGTTCGCGGGTCCGTCGAAGAACTCGTCGATCACCGCGCTGCCCGATGCCCGCGTCATCGTGGTCGTGAGGCAGGGGCGGCCTCCCGCCGCGGTCAGCGCTGTGCCCGCGCTGTCCAGCATCGGCGCGGTGCCCGCGCTGTCACCGTTCAGTTCGCCGCGCTGCGCGCCCAGCAGCACCTGCGATCCGCCCGGTGTGGTGATGAGGTACCAGGAGTTGCCCACGGCCTCGATCGCCGTGCCCGGTGGCAGGTCGCGGCGGATCTCCTCGAGGTTCTCCTGGATCTGACGCATACCGGCATCGCCCGGGGTGCGCGGCGCGGGACGTTCCAAGACGAGCCGGTCGCGGATCTCGGCCTGCTGCTGTTCGGGCAGCTGCGCCAGGTGTTCGGGTGACAGGGCGCCAACGTCGTGGCAGCTGCTATGCAGGCCCAACGGCCGTCCTGTGAACGGCACCCAGGTTCCGTCTCGGCTGACGACAACCGCCTGCACGGCAACGATCGGGCTTTCCCGAACGCTTTCGGGAGCTGCATCAAGAGACATGAGGGTGCCGCTGAGGTTGGAGATGCTCACCATGCGGCTGATGCCGTCGGCGCCGGTCAAGATCAACGTCGCCTGGCGCCCGTCCGCGGCTCGAACCGCGTCGGCGAGGTGTTTGTCGGCTGCCGCGAGCTGCGCTTTGGCGTTGCGTACGGCAGCTTTTGCCGCGGCGACCTCGGCGGGCGGCCGATCCCCAGCGACTCGGGCCTCGCGAGCCTGCCGTGCTGCCTCGTCAAACTGTTCTCTCGCCGCATTGAGCGCCTGTTGAGCCGCGTCGATCGCAGCCGTATTGGCGACAACATCCGCGACCGCGCGGACTTGGGCGTCGCACGCGGCGTTGGCTTGGGTCAGTGCGGCGTTCAGGTCACCCTCGGCGATGATCGCCAGGTCCCGCAGGTGTTCGAGTGTTGCCTGGCCAGCTCTCGCCTCGAACGCTCGTGCGAACTCCTGGTCGGCCGCCTCCTTTGCCGCGACCAGCCGCGGCAGATCGGCTGCTCGGTGATCCGCGAGAGTTTGGAACGGAGCACCCACCCGTTCTTCCACCTCGGCCACGACCTGGTCGCCGCCTGGTGCCCGCCAGTTGGTGATGGTGCCGTCAGCGGTGATGGTGTGGCTGTCCCAGTTGACGGTGCCGGCCGTGCGGCGGGCGGCCTCGGCCTGGACGAGCAGATCAGGGCTGTGGGGGTCGAGCTCGTCAGCGGGCCAGACGCGGATCTGATGGCCGCGAGCGAGCTCGTGGAGCACGATCCTGGCCAACAGGGCGAGGTTGTCGAACGCGGCCGGCCCGAGCCGGACCTGGATCCTGCCATCATCGGTGATGGTGGTGACCGCCGAACGGCCTTCCGCGTCGAAGACCGCGAGCTCCGCGGGATCGGTGACGATGATCCATTCCACGTCGGCGATGTGGGCCGGAGTCATGTCAGCCAGCACAGTTCCCTGCAGATCGACGTGCAGTAGCAGGTACGTAGCGAGCCTTTGCGCGACCTGTGGAGTCGCTGGAACCCGTGTGTTGCCGGGCCGGGCAAGCACCTCGGCGTTCGTCCGTTCCGCCCTGCCCTCCCGCCGGTACGGCAGGACGGGTGCTAGCTCGCGGGATCCACCGACTCCAGCACCACGTCGGGACGCACTGGGCTCGGGTTCGTTCGCTCCAGCAGGATCGTCACCTCGCCGGTCGCCACGTCCCGCGGGGATAGGAACTCGAGCGCCAGGATCTGTACCCGACGACCCGCTTCGTCCTGCAGGACCATGCCCGCTCGGACCTTCCCTTCCAGGGTCTTGCCGCTCGCCAGCAGGCCCCTCCGCCCCTCCAGGTCGAATACCTGCGTGACCAGAAACCTCGTGGGTGTCGGTGTCGGCGTTGGTTGCATCGGTTCTCCCATGGGAGTCGGTCGCCAGGGTGAGTGCTGCGGTGACGGCGGGAACGACTTCGGCGAGTGCGCGGCCAGGACGGACCACGACGCCCAGCGACGGCACGTACCCGGCCGCGACAGTGGGGTCGTCGAGGACCGCTTGGAGCTGAAGATAGTCGTCTGGGTCGACCTGGCCGAGGAGCTCCGGAGTCAGCGGGAGTATCGCGCACTGGCCGAGCAGGCCGCCCAGCTCCGGGGCGTTCTGGCGGACGGTCGCGGCGATCTCGGCCTGATCGCTGAGGTAGAGGCCACCGTTGAGCGGGTTGACCTCCACCAAACCGTTGCTGGATGGGCTGCCGAGCCGCTTGTCCTGCGACGTCGACGTGTCGGGAACGAAGTCGACGGTGGCACCAAGGATGGTGGCGGCAGCCATCCCTTCAGCCTCGTCAGTGTTCTCGTCGGTGGTCTCCTCCGAGGCCGGCTGCTTGCCCGAGGCTGCGGCGGGAACGGCACCGGCGTCTGGAGTGCCTGAGGCCGGGACGGTGGTGCCGGTGTTCGGGGTCGGGGTCGGGGTGGCCGCAACGGTCGTGTGACCCGAGCCGGTGGCCGCGGAGGGCATGACGGTCGTTCGGGTGGTGGTCTCGGCCGTGGGATCCCCAGTCGCGCCCGTCTCGGAGGTGGTCTCGGAGGTGGTCTGGTGCGCGGTGGCCGGCGTCGACGTGTCGGCGGTCTGCGCTCCCTTCGCCGCCGTCTCAGTCCCGCCCACCGGGGCCGTGTCGGCGCCCGTCTCGTTCTCCGCATCGACTACTGGTTGGTCGACGACGTCCGTTTCGCCGGAGGCGCCGCCCCCTTCCGCGACGATCGGTTCGACCGCGGCCTCGGCCGGAGCCGGCTGCTGCTCGGGTGTGGGTTGGCCGTCGGATGGGGCGAGGCTGCCGTCGGCCGGTGTGGGGGTGGGTGTGGTGTCGCCGTCTGGGGCTGGTGGCGGGGTAGGTGCGTGGTCTGGTGTGGGCGCGGTCTGGTCGTTTGGTGCTGGTGTTGTGGTGTCGCCGGGGGCGGGCGCTGTTTCGCCGTCCGGTGTGGGGGTGTGGCGTGGGGCCGGGGCGGTTTCGCTGTCTGGTGTGGGGGTGGGGGTGCGTCCTGGTGTGGGGTTGGTGGGGGCGCGTCCGTCGGGTGCCGGTGTGGGCGCGGGTGCCGGTGTGGGTGCCGGTGTGGGTGCCGGTGTGGGTGCCGGTGTGGGTGCCGGTGTGGGCGCGGGGCCGGGTGTGGGTGCTGGCGCGGGTGCCGGTGGGCTTCCGGGGATGGGTGTGCCCGGGGTGGGTGTTGGTGCGCGTCCTGGTGGGGGTGTCGATGGTGCCCGGCCGTCTGGTGTGGGCGCGGGCGCGGGTGCGGGTGGCGCGGGTGCCGGGGCGGGTGGTGCTTGTGGTGTGGGGGGTGGGATGTGGGGTGGTGTAGGTGGTGTGGTGGTGAGGCGTCGCAGAGCGGAACCGGCGTCGCCGGCGGCGACCTGGGGGTTGCTCCGCGATACCGCACCGATCGCGGAATCGACGAACCCGTCGCCGATCGCCGACGCCAGGCTGCGGTCATACACCTGCTCCGGTGTCAGGATCGTGCTGGCGTAGTAGGAGCCGATCGGTGAGGTCACACCGTTCGTCGAACCCGACGTCGCCGCGATCACCAAATGCTTACGGACACCGTCGGGAACATGCAGCCTCGACCCCAACCAGTCCACCGCACCACCGAAGAACCGGCCCATCGTGTTGCGCACCGTCGGGTTCGCCGCCGTCCCGATCCCGGTCGCCAACGCCGTGTGTTCCAACTGCTGCTCGGCGAACTCGTCGTCGCCCCACCGACCCGACTTCGTCAACGCGCCAGCGGTGATGAACAGCTCCTCCATCTGCTCTTTGACATGCTCCCCCACCGGGGAGAGCACCCCACCACCCAGAACGAACTTCGCCAACGGCTTCTGCGCCAACAACCCCACGATCCGCGGCAGCGCCATACTCCCCACCCGTCCACCCACCAAGGCGAGCATGGCGAGAAGACGCTTCGACACCATCCCCACGATCTTCCCGCGAAGCCACGGACCCACCACCAGCCCGATACCGGCGGGCAGGAAGAACGTCGCCGCGAACGCGGCCAGGTTCACCGCCCACTCCATCACGATCTGCGCCTTGGCGTACTCGACCATGTCGGCATACGCCCGCACACTGGTCGCCTGGTCCCGCATCGACTGTTCCAGCTCGCCCATGTTCCCCGGCGCACCGTCCAACAACCGCGCGAACTGCGTCGCGAACGCACCACCCGCATAGTCCGGCCACCCCTCGGCGACCCGGCCGTTCACACCACCACCCTGGTCACGGGTCGCCGCCACACAATCCGCGCCCCGATCCCAACAATCAGCCAACGCACGCACCGTCGCGTCCTCCGCGTCCGGCCAACCCACAATGCTCAAAAGCCGATCAGCGAACTCCCACTCATCCTCCGGCCGCTGCGCAGACACGACTAGACGACACCCGCGCCGCGGATCTGGGCGGCGAGCCGCTCATTGACGTCGCAGTAGTCCTTGACCGCCAAGTCGCCGCCATCGGCGTACGCGGTACAGGTCGGCTCGATTCCCTCAGCACAGGGCCGCAGCGCTTCCGCGCTCGCCTGGTAGTTCGGCACGAACTGCTGGGCGAGGTCGTCGGATCCCAGCCCCCACTCGTTGGCGCGGATCGCGGCGTCGGCGGTCGCCCAGGCGGACTTGAACGCCTCACCGGCCGACCTCAGCTCGGTCATCGCGGCGCCAACGACGTGGGTGTCCATCTCGAGCCGGCCGCCACCGATGTTGATGCCCACGGCATCACTCCCCCAACGTCTTCGAGAGCTGCGTGAGCGCCGGATCGAACGCAACATCGGTCGTCTCGAGCTCGGCGTCCTCGTTCAGGAACGGCTTCACCGCGACGAAGCCCTGCCGTTCGGCGTCCTGAAGTGCCCGGCCAGCTGTCTCGACGATCGACTTGGCCAACGCCCGCGCATCCTGGGTGCGGTAGATCCGGGGATCCAGCTCCAGCCCCTTCAGCTCACCGCCGAGGCCGACTGAGACCCGTACCCAGCCGTCGTCCGACTCCGCCTGACCCTCGATCTGCTGGATCGCGGCCTGCGCTGAACGAAGCTGGGTCATGATCTCGTCGACGTCCATGGCGGCAGTTTCTGACGAACTGAGGACGTGCACCGTTGTTGACATCTTCCGGCCATCGGCCGCCGCCCTACGGAGGCGTATCCGCACCATAGAAGGATGACCGTCCTTCGAGTGGCCACCATCGCAGGAACTGTGGCCGCGGCCGTGGCATGTGTGGTCACGTCCGCCTACGGGGCACCACCGGCCGGTCTCTGCCAGAACGCCGACCCAGCACGACCGGTCGTCCGTCAGCTCCCGTGGGCGCAGCAAACGCTCGACCTGCCGCGGACGTGGCGACACAGCACCGGTGCCGGTGTCGTGGTGGCGGTCATCGACAGCGGTGTCGACTCCGACCATCCCCAGCTGCGCGCGGGCGGAAAGATCATGCCTGGAAGGAACCTCGTCGAGCCTGGCGACCTCCCCGCCACGTTCGACTGTGACTCGCACGGCACAGCGGTGGCGAGCATCGTCGCCGCCCGCGCGACCAAGGGTGTGGGGTTCCGCGGCGTCGCTCCGGACGCCGTCGTCCTGCCCGTCCGCATCGCCGAGCGCGCGGTCGTCGACGGCCAGGCCGAGCAGATCGAGCCGACCACCGTCGCTACGGCGATCCGCTACGCCACCGAACAAGGGGCGTCGGTGATCAACCTGTCGCTGTCCAGCCACCGGGACCACACCGTTATCCGCGAGGCAATCGTTTACGCCCAGTCCCAGGACGTCGTCATCGTGGCGTCGGTTGGCAACGACCAGGACGACCGCAGCACTCCCCTGCGCTCGTATCCCGCTGCCTACAAGGGAGTTCTCGGCGTTGGCGCGATCGACGCCAGCGGCGTCAGGGTGTCCAGCTCTCAGCTCGGCACCTACGTCGACCTCAGCGCGCCCGGTGGCGCGGTCGTCGGAGCGACGAGACGGGCCGGCCACACCTACTTCAGCGGGACGAGCTTCGCTACCCCGTTCGTCGCCGGAACGGCGGCGCTCGTGCGTGCGGCATACCCAGGACTCACCGCGGATCAGGTCGCCCGCAGGCTCGTCGCCACCGCGAGCCCGGCGCGAGGGGGCAGTGACGAGCTCGAGTACGGCGCCGGCGTCGTGGACCCCTACCGAGCGGTGACCGAAGACCTCGACGCCGCACCACCCGTTCCATTGCGGCCGATGGTCCGCCCGACTCCGGATCCGGTCGAACAAGCGCGAATCGCATTCCAGGAAAAGCGAATCTCCACCGCCTTCGTATCGATCTCCATCGTTCTCCTCCTCGCCACCCTCGTCCTGGTCGCCAGCGTCGTTATCCGCCGCGGCCGGCGGCAACAGTGGGTCGCGTCGCGAGCTGTCGAGCCGTCCGCCCAACGAGACAAGGACGAACCACCCGACCAACTCTTCCTCTTCCCGCCGCCGAAGGCGGAATCCTAGGGAGCCTAGGTTCCTGGCGGTCGACCTCGGCGGGCAAGCGCCGGGTTTGCCGTGCGCCTCATTAATGCATGAATTCGAGGCGATATTGTGAGACATTCTTGGTTGCGGGCGTTCGTGCGGGTTGTTTCCGGCAGGCGAACGTTCAGATAAGACCCGAAAGATGGCTGGAACCCGAATGGGCGTCCATGCATTCTCGGCTTACGTGCTTGGAATGAGCCGAGATCCGTCCCCGAGAAGGACGCGCCTTAGCTCGCGCGGATACCAGCCAAAGTCGGGGAACGGTGAGTCGTGTCTGCGCAGCGGCCGGAGGATGAGTTTGGGTTCGCTGACTGGCTTTGAGCGTTGTGGGTTGGCGGACGCTGGGCTGCCCCGTGCTGGACGACGTTCTCAGAACTGACCACGGGATCACCGATGGCGACAAGATTGTCATGGTCGCGGCGTCGCGCCACATCGCGGTGGCCAACGGATCCGAGGACGCGCTCGAGGCCTTGCCGCAGATCCAAGAGAGCGTACGGGCGGCGTTGATGTCCGATGGCGGAGACGGACGGGTCAAACTCGTCTTCGTTGGCGACGAACCGATCAGGCCGCTCGCCACCGGCAACGTCCTGTTCCCCGGATTCCTTCCACCGGAGCAGGCGTCCAGGCTCGCCGGTGTCGCCGACCTAGGTCTCCTACCGAGCCTCTCCGAAGCCTCCGACCCGACCGCCGTCGAGTTCGCCGCGGCGGGACTTCTCATGGTTCTCACGACGTCGTCCGAGTTCGCCGAGAGCGACGACCTGGCGCTACGCATCCCCCGCGGCAACCCGGACGCGCTCGCCAGCGCCGTTCACGCCGCCCTGACCGATCCAGTCGCGAGCGGGAACGGGCCGCCGCGGCACGATCCAAGGCTCTGGGACTCGACCACCTGTGGTCGCAGATCATCAAGCACTACAGCGTGATCTACCGCAGGTCCTAAGGCCCGCGGTCAGAAGCCAGCGGCCTCGGTGAAGTCCGTGTCGCTGAGTACGCGGAGCTCGTCGGAAGTGGGCATGCGTTCGAGGGTCCGCAGGCGTCGGGACTGGGACTTGCGTGCGGCTTCGAAGAGGCGGCGGGCTTCGCGGGCGTTGCCGAAGTTGGGGTCGTCGGACATCCGGGCGAAGTACTCGGTCAGCGTCGTGCCGGCGGCTGGGTCGAGCTGGTAGTCGCCCGCCTTCACCATGCGATCGGTGATGAGCAGGAGCTCGTCTGGGCTGTAGTTCTCGAACTCGATGGTCTTCGTGAAGCGTGAGGCGAGACCCGGGTTCGCGTCGAGGAACTGCCTCATCTCGCTGGTGTATCCGGCCACGATGATCGCGATCTTGTCGCGATGGTCTTCCATCAGCTTGACGAGCGTGTCGATAGCCTCCTGCCCGAAGTCCGCGCCGCTACCGGCGGAACGCGAGAGCGTGTACGCCTCGTCGATAAACAGCACGCCTCCTTTGGCCTTCTCGAACACCACCGACGTCTTCTCCGCCGTGTGCCCGATGTACTGGCCGACGAGATCGCGCCGCGACACTTCGCGAAAGTCGCCGTGTGGGAGGACGCCGAGTGCCTTCAGGAGCTTTCCGTACATCCGCGCGACGGTCGTCTTTCCCGTGCCGGGCGCGCCAGCGAAGATCAGGTGATGGCTGACCGAACCGACGTTCAGTCCGGCCTCGCGACGCCATTCGTTGACCTGGATCTCGTCGACCATCGCGCGGACCTCGGACTTCACGGCCGCGAGGCCGACCATCGTATCGAGTCCACCAAGCAGGTCGTCGACGACGCCGCGGGTGGCCGCGGGAGGAGGACCACCCTCCGCAACCTCGGTCGACGCTCCCGGCGGGATCACGATCGCTGGTTGAGCGTTGTTGGCCAAGGCGATGCCCGCGATCGAGCCGGCGCAGTCCTTGCCGAAGCGGATGGCCGGACCTCGCGTGTCGCGGACGGAGCAATCGATCAGCCGCGGCGCGCTTCGATGGGCGACCTCGATCCCCTCCAGGCCGACGCGCGAGATCGCGCAGCGCTCGAGCTCTGGGCGTCCGTACTGATAGACGTAGATGCCGCGTCCCCCACAGCCGTCGACCACGCAGTCCCGGAGGACGATATCGCTGCCGAACGCCATCACGATGCCGTCGCCGAGTACGTCCTTCACCGTGGTCTCGCTGACCGTTCCCGACACGCCCTCCAAGACGAGGCCGGTGATCTCGCCAAGGATCTGACAACGCTCGATCGCCACCATCAAGCTGCTCCGGACGAGAACGGTCGCCTCCGCGCCACCCTGGATCACGCAGTTGGACATCGTGAACGACCCGCCTTCGACGATCACACCGGAACCGTCACCGGCGCGGACCTGCAGACCGCGCAGCGTCAGATCGCCATCCCTGCTGTGCAAAACGGGCCTGTCGGCCAGAGCTCCGTCGATCACCACAGTGGCTCCCGGAAGCGCGGCGAGAGTGAGTCGACGTTCGACGAACTCGAACGTCTCCGCGTAGACGCCATCCGCGATCTCCACCACAGCATCGTCCGGGCAGTCGAGCAACGCCGCTCCGATCGTCGGATACGCGCCACGCATCCGCTCGGCCACGAGAAGTCTGCGGTCGTCGCTCGGCATCATCCAGCCCTCTCCATCAGCCAACCCTTGTCCGCGGCCTTGACCCCGGCCTGGAAGCGACTCCGCGCTCCGAGCCGGTTCATGATGTCGGCGACCGTGCGGCGAACGGTCCGAACCGAGATGCCGAGCTGAGCTGCCGCGGTGTCGTCGGTCCCACCGTTCGACAGGTGAATGAGCAATGCACGTTCGCGATCGGTGATGTCCGCGTCGTCGGGCAGCTCGACGTCGGTGAACGGAACGGCGGTGGCCCACACCCGGTCGAACAGGGCGATCGTCGCGGTGACGACACTCGGCAGGCGCATCACGATGACCGAAGCGGCCTTCCGGTCGGCGGGCAGAACGGCGAGAGACCCGTCGATGACGACAGCGTCCATGGGGGGCAGGTCGACCGTCCGGATCTTCGCACCGGCGGACGAGAGCCGGCCCAAGTACGAGCCCAGGCCCGTCGCTGTGCGTGCCCTGTCGGGGAAGACCGCGCGGTACGAGATCCCCCCGCGTAGCTGACTGGGGTCGAACTGCCGGAAGAACGTGCTGGACAAGCTCAGCGTGCTCATGACGATCACCTGTTCGCGCGCCCGGTCCAGAAGCGCGGACAAGCTCGGCTGGCCGTCCTGGCCGAGGGGTTCCTCGTAGAACTCCGACGGCTGAACCGCCTGCTGGACAACGAAGAGATTGGTCATGGCGATGGGATCCCCAGTGGTAGCGAGGCGGTGACTCCGGCGCGGTGACGTCCGTCGAGCCGCTCCAGGCGGACTCCGCGAGCAGCTCCCAGCGAGGAGAGCTCGATGGCGGCCTTCTCGAGGGCGATCCAGCTCCCGGCGGCGACCCGGAGGACTCCGCCCGCGGCCGGGCCGTCGACACGCTGACTGTGGTCGCGTCGAGCGGTGAGAGCCACCGTGGTGGCGACCGCGATGGATCCCTGCAGCAGCGCACTCACCGCGGAATCGACGGCTGTGGGTTCGAGCCGGTCCAGCCCGTGCAGCCGGAACGTCGCCTGCAGGACCGGACCCGCGGACCACGTCCGCCACGACTCGCGGAGGTCACCGCGGCCGGCGTTGACATGGGCGAGCGACGAGAGCGCACTGCGGGCGTCGTTCGCATCGACCAGCACGGGCTCCGTGGCGTGGCGGGTCAGCTCCTTCACGACCCGACGCACCGCGTTGCCGAGCACTTGTTCCACGTCGCTGTCGCGAGCGACTTCCGGGCTGCGGACTACCCGGATCACGAACCAGACCCGAGGCTCGCCGCGTCGGGTGCCGGTATGCAGCACGGTCTGAGCGACCACCCCCGTCGGCTGGTCGTCGACCGCGCGGAGCAGATCCATCGGCCCGGGCACGTGACGTACGAGGTCCGTGGTCCGCGGGCGCAGGATCATCGCGACACCGTCCTCGGTGCCCAGCACCGCGGCCGGTTCGCCTCGGACGTCGACGGAGCGGAGAATTGTTTTCCCCACAAGGGACTCGATCAACGCCTCTGCCTTGTCGTCGGAGTCCGGCAGCACCGTGCGGTGGGAACGCATCAGGTAGCGCAGCAACCACCCCACCCACTGATAGAGCCATGCGGACCGGACGCGCACGACGGACATGACGAGGGACGCCAACGCGAGCGCCAGCAGCGACCACCGAAGCGCCGTCGGTGCCTGGAGGCCGACACCAGCGGTCACGAGCGCGAGCTGCCAGACCAGCCACGGCACGAGCCGACGGCGTCCCGACGTCCCGTTCGCACGGAGCGGGACGCTCGCGTCCGGAGGAGTTCTCGGTGGGACCTCCGGGCGCGGCAGTTCGACCTGACTGGCCCCTTGCGGCTCGACGTGTCGTCCGAGGGGAACGGATAGGGGAACGGCCACCGCGTCCGCGACTGGACGAGCGAGCTGTTGGGCCTCGGGCCAGGCAGCGCGCCCGGAATGCTTTTGCGGTACGGCAGGATGTGCGATGACCGAGTGCGAAGCCGGCGGCGGTGCGGGTGCGGGACGTGGCACGGTCCACCCAGGCGGGTTGGGCGCGACGGCAGCCTGGTCGGACGGCTCCGGCGGCTGCGAGTGCGCTGGGCTGTTCATGCCACACTCGACGCCGAGGCGGTCGCGTCCAGGCGCTCACGCACGGAACGGATCTCGTTCGGCGAGTCCTCGGCGAGCATCGCCTGCCGCGCCGCGTCGACGACGAGGGCGGGCAACGCGTACCGGTTCGGGGAGACCCTCCTCAGCAGATGCTCGTTGAGCAACCGATCAAGCACCTTCTCCGCATGGTCAGTCTCGGTTCCAGCCAACGCCGCTGCCGCCACGGCCGTGATCCGCGCGTCGCGGATGAGGCAGAGCCGGCGGAAGACGAGACGGTGGTCGTCGGGAAGGCGCCAGTAGGACGTCAGGATCCGATCCACGACCTCCGCCAGCTCGATCCGCCTGCCACCCTGCTCGGCGAGCCGCACGGCCAGGTTGGACAGGGTTCTCCCCGGTTGCCGGTGGAGCCGTTCGCCGGCGACGTGGAGCGCCGCCGGGAGGTATCCACACTGCCGTGCCACGAGGTCCGCATCGGGCGGGTCCTCGAACTCGTCGCTCGCCAACAGCTTGGCGGCGGCGGCAGGTCGCAGCGGCTCGACTACCAGGCTCAACGAAGCGTCCAGGCCCGTGAGGCCGTGGCGCGACGTGACCACGACGAGCGAGCCGGCCGCGCCGGGCGCGAGCTGGCGGACCTGCTCCACGTCGACCACGTCGTCGAGGATCAGCAGGAGCCGGAGCGCGGACGTCGTGGCTCGCCAGAGCGAGGCCAGCTGGTCGACATCAGCGGAAGCGACTTCGTTCTGCGGCCGGGTCAGCCCCAAGAGCCTCCGCAACGCGTCGGCTGTGGAGACCTCGCCGCGCGATGAATGCGCCCGCAGGTCGACGTAGCGTTGCCCATCGGGATAGTCGGCGCCTAGTCGATGGCCGAGATACACGGCGAGCGCTGTCTTTCCCACGCCTGGCAGGCCTTCCAGCGTGACCAGAGTAGGCGCGGTCTTCTCTTCGCGCGCGACCTTCTCGATCGTGTCCACGGCGTCACGGCGGCCGACGAGCTGTGGCAGAACTCGCGGCAGGTCGTTCCGCGTCACCGGCTCCCGTGGGGCCGGCGCGAGGTCGACCTCGTCGACGAGAACCGCTCGATAAGCAAGGGTCAGCTCCTTGCCAGGTTCGGTTCCCAGCTCGGCGTCGAGGATCGAACACGCTTGGTGGTAAGCGAGAATCGCCTCGCTGCGCCGGCCCGCGCCATGCAGGAGACGAACGAGCGACACCCACACGCCCTCGCGGAAGGGATCGTCCGTCGACAGCTCGCGCAGCACGGTGACCGCCCCGTCGAGCCAGCCTGCCGCGATGTACGCCTCGGCGAGCCGCTCACGGACCGTCCAGTAGAGCTCGTCCGGTCCGTGCACCGTCGGTTCGCGGAACGAGGACGCCGGCCGCCCCCGCCAAAGGACGAGCGCCTTGGAGAGCAGTTCGACCGCGCGCTCCGGATCGCTATTGCCGAGAGCCGCCTGAGCCGACTCGACTGCCTCGCGGGCCTCGTCCAGGTCCAGCTCGCCAGGAAGCACGCGAATCCGGTAGTAGCCACGGCGGCTTTCGATCCGCTGGCCGGCACCGTGCTCGGCGAACAGCAGCCGGAGTCGCCAGACGTAGGTACGCATGTTCCCGTACGCGGACGGGGGCACCTCGTGGTCGTGCCAGACGGCGTCAGCGAGGTCATGCAACCGCACCCATTCGCCCGACCTGCACAACAAAGCGTCGAGGAACACCGCCATGTTTCCGTCTCCGATTGCGACGGGACTGCCGTTGTCGTCGCGGACCTCGAGTGGCCCGAGAATTGCGAACTGCACGACGCTCCCCCTTCCCAGCGGTGTTCTACTACCGTTGGCGCGCTTACGGAATCGGGCGACTCGACATACGATCCGAGAGAGCAGATGACGTTTCGATGACAGGGGTCGAACGATGCGCGTATTGGTGGTAGAGGACAACGACGATCTGCGCGTGGCCGTATCCGCGGCGCTTCGCTCCGCAGCTCTCGCGGTCGACTCCGTCGCCGACTTGACGACTGCCGACGAGGCACTTTTCGTCAACGCCTACGACTGCGTCGTGTTCGACCGGATGCTTCCAGAGGGAGACTCGATCGACTACGTCAGGGACCAGCGCCGCGTGGGCTGGAATGTTCCAGTGCTTTTTCTCACAGCGCGCGACTCACTCGCCGATCGCGTCGACGGTTTCGAGTTCGGCGGCGACGATTATGTGATGAAGCCTTTTGCGACGAGCGAGTTGACCGTTCGAGTGCTCAGCCTTTGTCGCAGGGCCGAAACAACGCGCCCCTCTATTCTTCGATTCGCGGACCTGGAGGTCGACTGTGGTCGCCGCGAGGTGCGAAGGGCGGGCGTCCTGCTCACCCTGACCGCCAAGGAGTTCGCGGTCCTCGAGCACCTCATGACCCACCCGGACACCGCGGTCTCTCGCGCCGACCTCGTCGAGCACTGCTGGGACTCCATGGCCGACCCGGCGTCGAACGTCGTGGACGTCATCATCCGACGGCTGCGCCTCAAGCTTCGCGAGCCCGAGCTCATCACGTCGGTGCGAGGCAGTGGCTACCGACTGACAGCGGCGGTATGACCGGCTCGGCTGGCGATCGGCTCCGTAGGCTTCGGTGGTCGCTGACGGCTCTGTTCACCGGCATGAACACGATCGGCCTGCTCTTCTTCGCCGGGTCCATGGTCGCGGTCGACAACCAACGCAGCGAGGAGCGGTTGGACGCCGACCTCCGTCGGGTCACCTCTTCGGTCCTTCGCCTGATCCGCTACGAGTCGGGCGCGATCGACTTCGCCGCGGTCGGCGACGATCAGTTGGACGCCGCCTGCCCCGAGTTCATGATCCTCGCGAGCAGTGACCGTCCGTTCCAAGGAAGGCCAAGCAAACGCGACTGCGTGGACGTCGACCTCACGACTCTCAACGCGTTGACACAGGAGTCCGTCCGCTCCGGGACGCGACTGGCCGGGTATGTGCGAGGGCCCGACAACGGGCTCGTCCGGGTCGGAGTCGAGCCGTTCATCGATGCCGAGGGTGGGCAGTACGCCGGGGCGGTTGTGGCCGCCAGCGACGCCGACGTCGAGCGAGATCGGCACGAGCGCGTTCTCCTGACGATCGTCGCCGGATGCATCGGACTCATCGCTAGCGTGGCTCTTGCCGGGTATGTGCTGGCGGGGCGGATGATCCGCCCGGCAACGAACGCGCTGGACCAGCAGGAGATGTTGCTGGCCGACACCGCTCACGACCTGCGCACACCCGTTGCCGCCTTGCGCGCTCTTGCCGAAGCCGCCGCGAACGACCCGACGCAGCGGACGGAGTTGCTCCCGCGCACCGTCCGGCTGGCTGCACGGATGGGCGACATCATCGACGGCCTCCTCATCCGCGCGCGGCTCGCGGCGGGTGTGGAACAGCTCGCGATCCAGCCGGTGTGGCTTGACCAACTCGTGGCCGGTGTCGTCGAGGACACCCCGTCGAACGGCGCCCGGGTGACGTTGATCGCGGCACCGACGAAGGTCGACGCCGACCCGATCCTCGTCCAACGGGCCGTGTCCAACCTGCTCGACAACGCGCTCAGGTACGGCAGGCCGGAGGACGGTACCGCGGTGGTCACGCTGACGGTGACGAACGGCCGGCTGATCGTCGCGGACCGCGGCCCTGGCGTCGACCTCGAGTCGGGTGACGTACTCGAACGGTTCACCAGTTCCGGCCGCTCCGCCGGTCTCGGACTGTCGATCGTGCGATGGGTGGCCGAGTCGCACGGCGGCACGTTGACCATCGCCAACGCCGACGAAGGTGGGGCGATCTTCGAGCTGACGCTGCCCGTTCACCGGACGTAGAGCGCGAAGAACGGCTCCATCGACACCCATTCGTCCGTCTGCTCGTAGACGAGCCAGTAGCGGTAGACGCCGGCGCCGAGCGGCTGCGTCACCACCTCGAAGTCTTGCGAAGTCGTGCCCACGACATAGCTGGGTGGACCTTGGAGGTCGCGCGTCTGTCCAGCGGGATCCTGGAGGCGCACAGCGATGCGGCGGAGGGTCATCGCCCGATCTGCCGAGATCTGCACGTGCAGGGTGACTCGTTCGCCGGCTGACGGCACCTCGGGCGTGGCGTCGATGCGTCCAACGATCAGCGGAATGGCGCCAGCGATATCACTCTCAGGAACGGCGATGAGCTTGGGCTGCGTTAGCTGATAGCCAACGAACACCAGGCAAGCTAGCGTCACGACGATTAGCGCTCCGCGAAGGACTCGACCTCGCACCCTCCAAAGGGTAGGTGCGCGCTGTCCAGAAAGGGTCCACTGTTCGCAGCAATCGTGGATCCCATGGAGACAGCACCTACCTACCATTGCCTCCGTGATGCGCACGATTCGTTCTCTTCGCGACCTCTTTCGAGACAATCACTCCGGCATTTTTGAGAATAGGTGGGCAGGGCTCGCAATATCAGTGGCGGGAGGCCTCGCACTCACGTCCATTGTGGTCGTGGGCGTGGAGACGTTTTCACCGGAGCGGGAGACCGTCCAATCCGGTCACTGGACCTACAACTCCACGCTGGGCGCCGCCTTCCATGTGAACGGTGGATCCAAGTCGATCGACGCCGAGATCGCGGTGCCCGGCGTCGAGCCTGGGAGTCGAATCGTCCAGTCGGACGAGAGCGGTTACATCCTCGGGAAAGGACGTGTCTACGAGTTCGGGAAGTCCGATCTCGCTGTCGCGGATCCCGTCGAGGTGCGGACGAACGAATGGCCGCTGGGACTGGAGGCCGGCAGCGTCGCGTACGCGGCCCACCTTCGGGCCGGACTCGTCACGCGGTTCGGTGAGCGGCGGACCACCGTCGAGGTGGGCGGACAGATCGGTGAACCCGTCGTGACCGCCGAGGGGACGCTGTGGCTGCATCGCCACGGTACGGGACAGCTCTGCAATCTCCCCCTCCACGCCGAACGACTCTCCTGCCCGGCGCGCGTCGCCTCAGGACACCAGGGAGCGTTGACGATGGCGTCGGGAAGGCCTGTGTTCGTCGACCTCACGTCGGCGACGATGTCGTTGGTCAGCGCGGAGGGGTTCGGTCCGCGGCGCCCGCTCGGCCAGGTCTCCGTTTCGGAGACGTCGATCCTGGCGCGAGCGGCGGTCGGCGAGCGACTCGCGATCCTGGAGACCCAGCGGGATGAGCTGAACCTCATCGATGTGGCCGGCCTGTTCGGCACCCGTCCGCCCGCGCCGCCGATCACGACGCAGGTTCGGCCAGGCAACTACCAACGCATGGAGTCGTCCGGCACGGTGCTCGCGTTGATCGACGAGGCGACGAACACGTTGGTCACGCTCGACCGCGAAGGTCGCCAGGTCGCCACGGCGGTGATTCCGGTCGACCCGCAAGCGTCTGCGGAGGTCCGGCCACCCGCGGTCGTGGTGGGCGAGGACTCCCGGCTCTACGTGGACAGCAGCACGGGCGACCACGTCCTCGTCGTCGATCCCGAAGGCCGGATCATCGGAGTAGGTGTCACCCGTCCGCCCGCGAGCACCCCTCGGCCGACCAAGTCCGTGGCTGCAGTGAGCGACCCGGCGCCCCCGAAGGAACCGGTGGTCGAACCGACGCGGGAGCCCGCGCCCGAGCGATCGAGAAGGCCACGGCCAAGGAACCCCGAACCGAGAAGCCCCGAGCCGGAACCCCAACCCACCAAGGCACCCCAGCCGCCGCCATCTCCGTCGGCACCACCGCCTCCGGCGCCGAAGCCCACAGCCTCGAAGCCTGGCGCGCCCGGCAACGTCGCGGCGCGGGCGTCCGGTAGCTCCGCCACCGTCACGTGGCGCGCCGCTCCTGCCCACGGCGCGCCGGTCACCTCGTACCTCGTCTCCTGGTCGGGTGGCAGCGCGACCCTCGCCGGCGGTGCCCGGAGCACGACGGTCGAGGGGCTCGCGAGCGGGAGGGAGTACGTCTTCTCCGTCCGGGCTCGAAACCGCGTCGGCATCGGTCCTGAGGCTCGATCGGGCCGCGTCGTGACTCCGGATGGCGTTCCGGGCAAGCCACGGAATCTGGTCGCGGTGCCAGGCGAGAAGCGGGTCGATCTCTACTGGGAGCGTCCCGCGCTGAACGGTGGCGAGTTCCTTCGCTACGAGGTCGCGATGGTCGTCGAGCCGTGGGACGTTCGGCTGGAGGACACGACGACAGAGCGGCACAAGACCTGGACGGGCCTCGGCAAGAGCGACGACGCGCGGTTCCGCTTCTCCGTCAGAGCCGTGACGAGGGCACCGGACGGACATATCCGGACGGGGCCGCCCGCCGAGGTCTACGGCCAGCCGAGCTCGTGACGAGGCGTTCTGGTCCGGCGGCGCCAGGGCGAGTCCGTCGCCGGACCAGAACTTGACGAATGTCTTCGCGGTCAACCGTGACAGGTCGCACCGCGGATGGGGTGCGGTTGGCTCACCAAGACGTGGCGACCGTCGGTCGCCTGGACCTGGAAGCAGTAGCTGAGGGCAGGGTCGACCGGTAGGTCGATCGAGGTGTTGCGTTGGACGAAATGGACGTCGGGACTTTTCCGACCTTGCTCGGCGACGACCACCGCGTAGTCGTACTTCCCCAGCCGATTCCAACTCAGCCGTACGGTGGTGCGCCGGTCCACCACGGTCACTCCTCCGACGCCGGTCGTCGGCCGGACGGTCGGGCTTGGCACCGCTGGCTTCACCTTGGGGGCAACGGTGGTCGACGTCGGCAGCACGGGCAAGGGGCTGGTCGCCTCACTCGGTGGAGGGCCAATCGCGACCGGAACGAACGCTGCCGCGGCTCCGGCGACTATCGCGCCGGCGAAGGCGATCGCCACCGGCGCGTACCGGAGCCGAGCCGCACCTTTGCGAACAGGCGGCGGAACCGTCAGCACAGCTTGGGGTCGGTCCAACACAGCGCCGAGGAAGTCGTCGAACTCGTGCCTGACCGGGCGAGACGGTGGCGCGTTTCGCCACCTGGTGAGCAGCTCGGCGACCGCCGTCGCGTCACCGGGGCGCCGAGCCGGATCCTTCTCGAGGAGCTGCGCCACCAACGGACCGAGCCCGGGCGGCGCGTCAGTCCGGACGAGGGGCGGGGCCGGAACGCCTATCACTCGCCGAACGTGCTGGTCGAGCGGCTCTCCACGCAGCGGCGGAAACGGCGGCCTCCCGGTCAGGCAGGCGTGGAGCAAGCAGCCAAGCCCGTACAGGTCCGACGGCGGCCCGAGCGATCCTCCGCTCAGTCGTTCCGGCGCCGCGTACGCGGCGTCGACGCGGAGGTTGCGCGGGAAGTGCCGCCGCAGCACCAGGCCGAAGTCGGAAAGCATCACGCGGCCGCCGGCGCCGATGAGCACGTTGGACGGCGTCAGCCCGCCGTGCGCCAGCCCAGCGCGGTGGGCGTCGGCGAGTACGAGGGCGACGGCTTCGGCGATGCCCAGGATCTCGTGGATCGGCAGCGGCCCGGCCGCGACGAGCTCGGCGAGCGAGCGATCGCAGCGGTCCATCACCAGACCCCATCGACCATCGGGCCACCTCGCCACGGCGTTCGCTCGGACGATCGACGGAGCGGTCGGGAGCTCGGCGACAGCGGACTGCTCGCCCTGGAACGCCGCCTCGGTGGTCGGATCCGGTGCTTGGGAGTAGACCTTGACGACTGCCGTACCTTCACCGTCTGGACCGGTCAGGTCGTAGACCTGGGCGGCAGGTCCGTACCCACGCAAGGCCAACGCGGCCTCGGAGATGGCTCCGGTCGTGGGCAGCACTCCTGCACTGTGCACCGTTGCGAGCCGGGTGGACCGCACGTGTCAGCATCCTGCCGCGACCCGTCCGATCGTCCGCCTGCGGCCATTCTGAGATCACGATCTGCGGAACGAGAGGGCTGAGGATGAGAACGAGCGGCCTGGTCCGCGTGACCATCGCCGCGCCGAGACGGCGCATCGACATGGCCTTGCCCGAGGGGTCCCTCGTTGCGGAGCTGCTGCCCAGCCTGCTCCGGCACGCGGGCGAAGGCCTGGCGGACGAGACCGCGGGTGGCGGCGGCTGGACCCTGCGGCGGATCGACGGTGGCGCCCTCGCGCTCGAACGGTCGCTCGGTTCGTACCGGCTCCGGGACGGCGAGATCCTCTATCTCGCGCCGCGGTCGATCGAGTGGCCGGAGCTCGAGTACGACGACGTGGTCGAGGCCATCGCTACGAGCGCGGGCGGGGTTGCCAGCATGTGGTCGGCGCGGCACACACGCTTCGCCGGGCTGACGTTCGGTGCCGTCTCGGTGCTGCTCATCTTGACCGCGCTCGTCGGGACGGGGCCGCCGTGGACCCGCGCGGCCTTGTGGTCCTGGGGAATCGCGGCCCTGCTGCTGATCGTCGGAACCGTCGTGTCTCGAGCCGCCGGCGACTCGTCCGCGGGCGCCGTCCTCGGAGCGACGGCGTTGCCGTTCGCGGCGGCGGGTGGCGTGTTCCTCCTCACCGACCGGAACCTGTTCGACCTGGGCGTTCCCCAGCTGCTCATCGCTTCGGTGGCGGTCGTGCTCGCGGGAGTGTTCGGGCTGCTCGGCGTCTCCGACCGGCCGGCCCTGTTCTTCGGCGCGCTCTTCACCGGAATGCTCGGCATCGGCGCGGGCTGGCTCACGACGAGCGACGCGATGGAGCCGTACGAGGTCGCGGCGATCGTCGTCGGCGCACTGCTCATCTTTTCGCCCGGTCTCGGGCGGCTGTCGGTGTCGATGGGCAGGGTGCCGATGCCGATGCTCCCGCGAACCACCGCGGACCTCGTACGCGATGATCCGCAGCCGCCCCGTTCGACGATCCACCACGCCGTCCTCCGAGCCGACGCCATGCTCAGCGGAATGCTGCTCGGCACGTGCGTCGTCGCGACCGTCGGGCTCGTCGTAGTGGTCGGCAGCGGACAGTCGGCGACCGGGTGGTACGCCGCCGTGCTCGCCGCCGGCTTCCTGCTGCGCGCGCGGCTCTATCCAGCGGTGCGACACCGCGTTCCGATCCTCGTGATCGGCGCCGTCGGCGCGGCGTGCCTGCTCGTCGGCACGATGGCCTCGCGGCCGACGATGTTTCTCCTGGTCGTCGCCGTACTGCTCGCGATCGCCGGACTCGCCGTACTGGCGGGGCTCCTGCTCAGTGCCCGGCCGATGAGCCCGTACCTTGGGCGGTACGCGGAGCTCCTCGAGCTCGGCGTCGTCATCGCCGTGGTCCCGCTGTGCTGCTCCGTGCTCGGGCTCTACGCCGTGTTCCGCGGGCTGGGCGGCTGACATGGCGACGAAGCGCGACCAGCTGCAGTCGTACCAGTTCCTCGTCCAACGGCTCGTGACCGCGCTGGTCACGCGGGAGACCGACCCTGAGCAGGCACCGTTCCGCCGCGCCACGATGGGGGCGATCGGAAGCATCGTCCTCGCCGTGCTCGTGCTCACCGGCTTCGGCGTGTACGGGCTGATCGTCCCAGGAGGCAAGGATTCTTGGCGAAGCGGCGACGTCGTCATCGTGGAGAAGGAGACGGGCACGCGGTACGTCTACGTGGCGGGTCGTCTGCATCCGGTCGCCAACTACGTGTCCGCGCTCCTCGTGCTTCAGCGGTACGCCCCGATCCGCTCGGTGTCCCGCCGCTCGCTCGTGGACGTTCCGCGCGGCGCCCGCATCGGGATCCCGGATGCGCCCGACTCGCTCCCCGATCGGCGCCAGCTGCTGGCGGGAAGCTGGTCGATGTGCTCGCAACCGGTTGTCGACTACACCGGCGCGGAGGTCGACGAATCCGTCCTGATGGTCGGCCAGGAACCTGCCAGTGGCCAACGGCTCGGCGACTCCGCCCTGCTGGTCGCGGTGCCGGAGACCGGCGAGGAGTACCTGCTCTGGCGCGGGTTCAGGCACCGGATCCGCGCCGTGGACAAGGTGGTCGTGAGCCTCGCCCTCCAGTCGGAGCCATGGGCGCGGATCGGAGTCGAGCTGATCAGCGCGCTGCCCGAAGGCGCACCGCTCACGCCAGTGGCGTTGCCCGACCTCGGTGCCACGTCGAGCGCGGTCGAGGAACGTTCGGATCTTCGCATCGGCCAGCTCATGCTGCTCGAGACCGCGGGCGGTTTTCGCCAGTACTACCTCGTCGAGGCGTCCCGGCTCCGGCCCATCAGCGCGCTGCAGTACGACATCCAGGTGGCCTTCCCCGAGTCGGCCCAGGCGTACGACGGCGAGCAACCCGTGGCGCTCCCCCTCGACACGGTCGACGCGGCACAGAGCAGGCAGGGACCCAAGGTGGCAACGACGCCGGGCGCGCCACCGCTCGTTCGGCCGGCCTTCCTCGGCGCGCGCGAGACAGGCTCCACGCTGTGTGCCACGTTCGCTCCCGCGCAACCCGTACCCACCTTGACGGTGGATGCGGCGCTCCCCGCGCGAGATCCGATGACGTCGACGGCGGGCCGCACGATCCGTGGCACGCCACTCGCCGACCGCGTCGTGGTCCCGCCCGGCCGGGCAGCCTTGGTCGAATCCATGCCGAGTCTCAACGCTCCCGCGGGAGCGTTGAGTGTGGTGACCGACCTCGGCGTCCAGCACCCCCTGGCGGGACCTGGCGTGCTGGCGACGCTCGGCTTCGACGGCGTGACGCCCGTCCGGATGCCGGCGAGCTTGGTCGCTCGCATCCCCGCGGCCAGAGGTTTGGACCCCGCCGCGGCGATGCGGCAGGTCACGGATTGAGGGCAGGAGAAGACGGCCTTCCACTTTCAGCAGGGGGTCGGGAAGGCCGTCTCTCCCATCCTCGTGAGGATGGTCACCTCTACTCGCCGGCCTCTTGGTCAGGGAGGAGTACCGGCGAGGGAGGCGCCTTCGCCCGCGCGGCCTTGGGCCGTGCCGATCGGGCAAAGTCTCGTCAGACTGCGGTCTGCCTGTTCCGCTGCGGTTGCGAGGTCACGTCCCACAGCTCTTCGTCGAGCAGTCGCAGGGTTTCGGGCTCCGGAGCTTCACGCTCACGACGACGGGCCGTCTGCTGGGATGCGGCTGCCACCGAGCCGAAGCCGTTCGACTCGGTTCCATCAACCCGCCCACGCAGTCTCACCGGCACGCCGGGGAACGTCGCGGGTGGACGGCGGATCTGCTTGGCGCGTTCGGCATTCCCAGGCTTCGGCTTCTCTCCGCCCTGGCCCGGTGCCATCGGCGGCATCATCGGCGGCGGAACAGCGGAACCAGCCGCGGATCCCGCGGTCGCTGCTCCCGTTGCCATCCCCGCGGCTGCCGTTCCGGGGATGGCTGTACCAGGGATGTTGCCCGCGGTCGGTCCCACCGTGGCCCGTGCGACGACTCCTCGTCCGGGCTGGGTCGAGCCCGCGGCCGCGTCGACCGCGCCAGATCCACCGGGGATTCCCGGAAGGCCCCCAACTCCGCCAGCGCCGCCGATAGCGGGCAGCCGGAAGCCACCTTGACCACCACGCGCCGCCCGACCACCGAGTGTCCCCGGAGCCGGCGGAGGGACGATCGGTCCGCCCGGGTCGGGAATGCTTCGCGGGATGTACGGGCCGGTCGGAACCTGCGGCAGCCTCGGTCTCGGCTGGGGAGGCGGCATGCCCGTCCAAGGCGGAGGTGGGCCAGGGAACGTCGGCGCCCCCGGAACCGTCGGCCCCCCGGGAACGGTCGGAATCCCAGGCACAGTGGGCAGTGGCGGGGCAGGAACGGGCGCACCATCCAGCACGGGATCGCTCCCGCCGAAGCCGCCAGCGCCGGGCAAACCCGGGGCGGCGGACGGGCTACCCAGGCTCCCAGGGCTCGCCGCGTAGCTCGCGGGCAGCGCCCCGCCGTAAGGTTCGCTCCCAGCAAGAGCGGCTGTCTCGCTGTCCAGTCCGTCGAAGGAGCCGGACGTTCCGCCGCCACCAGGTGCTCCGCCCCTGCCACCGGCACCCGGCGAGGTCCCGTCAGCTGGCGGAACGGCGGCGGCCGGATCGCCGCCCTCCGGGCCGTACCACGTGGTCGTCGGGGTGGCCTTCGTTAGCTCGGCCGTCGCGTTCTGGAAGCTCTGCGCGAGGGCGTTCATCGCCGCGCCACCGTCACGTTGGATCGCGCCTTTGCGGTACCAGGCGTGCAGCCGCGCCGCGATCAAGGTGGGGGTGACGGGGAGTTCCCCGTCGTACACCTCCAACGCGACACGCTCGGCGTCGAGTGCGGAGATGACCCGCTCAGTGTCGATGATCTGCTGACGCAGCGGCCCGAGGACGATCGCGACGTCGGGGGCAGTCACCCACGGCTTCAGCGACTTGAGGCTTTCCGCCACACCCGCTTGCAGTGCCTTGCCACCATCGTCCGTCCACTGGTTCGCCAGACCACCGGCCTCCGTTTGCAGGCTCGCCTCGGCCAGGCTGAACTCGTTTCGGATCGCGAGCCATTGGTCGATGATCATCTGGTATGACCCGCTGTTCGCGAGCTCCGTCCGTACGAGTGCGAGCTGCTGCTCGATGGTCAGCGCCGCGTAGTCCATCTCACGCCCCTCCACCCTGGAACGAGCTCAAGATCGCCGCGGTGTTCCGACCATCCGTCGTCAGGATGTCGTCATGGCACTCCAAGACCTTGGCCTTGTAGCCCTGGAATCCCGCGTCGACCTTGCCCAGGCAAGCCACACCGTCGGCGACCAGCTTGTCTCCAGCCATCCAGAGATAGGAAGACTCCCCCATCCCGCACATGCCAGGCATGGCGTCGCCCGGTGTCGCGACTCGGGGGTTGGGATTGGTCAAACGCTGCGCGAACGTGACCAGGTCCTCGGTCACGACATTCAAGTTCTCAGCCATGTCCACTCCGACGGGTTTCGAAGTTCATAACAGCTCCGGCCGTCAGCAAACCATCGGAAAAGGCGCGCAACCGGCGACGACATGTTCCGGCCATGCCTCACTCCGCGCCCTCCGTCTCGGCGGGTGAAAGCAAGGCGAGCTGGACGAGCTGCGGAGCCCCGCGGTGTCGTACGAGGTGGGCCCGGCCGGGCGGCAGGAGCTCGGGCTTGAGGCCACCGAGCAGCGGCCCCTCCAGCCGGTCGCCGGACATCATCAGCCCCGGCGAGCCCACATCTCGAAGGCGCGCGAGGAACGGCTCGAACAACGCGCGCCCGGCGCCGTTCATCCTGCGCGTCACCACGACGTGGAGCCCGATGTCGCGTCCGTGTTGCAGATAGTCGAGCAACGGGAGGAACGGGTGGTTGGTCTGGCTGACGATGAGGTCGTAGTCGTCGATCAGCAGGTACAGCTCCGGCCCGTCCCACCAACTGCGCTGCCGGAGTTGCTCGGGGGTCACATCGACCGGCGGCATCCGTTCGGCCATCCCACGCATCGCTTCCTGCATCAGCTGTGTAGTGGACGTCAGGTCGGTCCCGTACCCGATGAGGTGATCCGACGTGATGTCCCCCAACAGCGCCCGCCGATGGTCGACCAGGATGATGCGCGCTCGCTCGGGCTCGTAACTCGTGGCGATCCGCCGCGCCAGCACCCGCAGGAACGTCGTCTTGCCCGACTCCGCGTCGCCGAGCAGGATCACGTGTGGCTCGGCCGCGAAGTCCAACGCGACGGGCGCCAGGTCGCGTTCGGCGATGCCCACGGTGAGCCGGTGACCGGTGTCGTCGCTCCGGTCACGCGGCGGCAGGTCGGCGTACGGGAACTGCGCCGGGAGCAGCCGCACGTCCGGCGCGGCCGGCCCCGCCCAGGCGTCCGCGACCGCGGCGACCAGGTCCGCCGTCCCAGCTGGCTCGAGCTCGGGTAGCGCGATGAGCATCTGGTGCTTGGTGCCCGTGATACCCCGCCCCGGCTGGTCCTCCGGAACGCTCAACGCGGCAAGCCGATCCACCATCGAGTCGATCGGGTCCCCCAGCCGCAGCTCGACACGGCTACCGAGCAGATCTCGGATGTTCATGCGGAGCTCATACGGCCGGACGCACGTCAGCATGATGTGGATCCCGTACGACAACCCGCGCGCGGCGAGATCGACGACCGCGGCCTCGAGGTCCTCGAAGTCCGACTTCAACGTCCCCCAACCATCGACGACCAAGAACACGTCGCCGTACGGATCCTCGGCGAACTGGCCCGCGGCACGCAGCCGGCGATAGCTCGCCATGCCCTCTATCTCGTGTTCGGCGAACGACCGCTCCCGGCGCGCCAGCAGCCCCACCAGCTCGGCGACGGTACGCCGAACGGCCCCCACCGCTTGACGAAACGCGACACCACCGACGTGCGGGAGTCCCTTCACCGAGGCGAGCGCTCCGCCGCCGAAGTCCAAGCAGTAGAACTGCACCTCCGCCGGGGTGTGGGTGAGGGCGAGGCTCGTGACGATCGACTGCACGGTGGTGCTCCGCCCGGAGTGCGGAGCACCCACGATGACGACGTGGCCGGCGCCCGCGGACAAGTCGAGCACCAAGGGGTCGCGGCGCTGGTCGAACGGCCGGTCGACGATGCCCGCGACAGCGCAGAACCGGCCATGCAACCTGGCGTTGACAGTGGTGAGCCCGCGTTCGGGATCCAGGACGAGCTCTCCGAGAACCTGACCCACGGTCGGCGACTCCGCCAGCGGTGGAAGCCAGACCTGGTGAGCCGGCGTTCCTCGCCCGGCCAGCCTGCCCACGAGGATGTCGAGCAGGCTCTCTCCGACTGCGTCGTCGGCGTTCGTCGTGGCGACCACCTCGTCGAGCTGGTCGTCCTCGTCGACGTCGGGTGCCCGATAGTCTGTCGAGTAGGTCATCAACGACGGGGCGCTCTCCCACGCCGGGCTGGTCGAACTCTGTTGCGCGCGTTGATGAACGCCGGACACGTACGCCGACCGGAACCGCACCAGCGGCTCCGTGCCGGACTTGACGAACCCATGCCCGGGTGGCCGCGGCAGCTTGAACGCGTCGCCCGTTCCCAGAACCGCGCGACTGTCGTTGTCGGAGAACGTGCGCAGGGCGATGCGGTACGACAAGTGCGCGTCCAGGCCGCGGAGACGTCCTTCCTCGAGCCGCTGGCTCGCGAGCAGAAGGTGCACGCCGAGCGAACGGCCGACCCGACCGATCTGGACGAACGTGTCGATGAAGTCGGGTTTCGCGCTCAACAGCTCACTGAACTCGTCGACGATCACGAGCAGAGTCGGCACCTCGGGCAGCGGAGCCCCCGCCGCACGGGCCTTCTCGTAGTCGCGGAGCGACGCATAGTTCCCGGCGGCACGCAGCATCTCCTGCCTCCGCACGAGTTCGCCGTTCAACGCGTCCGTCATGCGGTCGACGAGGTGCAGCTCGTCGGCGAGGTTCGTGATCATCGCGCTGGTGTGCGGGAGGCGGTCCATCCGCGAGAACGTCGCACCGCCCTTGAAGTCGACCAGGACGAAGTTCAGCGACGCCGGAGAGTGCGTGACCGCGAGACCGAGCACCAACGTACGAAGCATCTCGCTCTTGCCCGAGCCCGTCGCGCCGATGAGCAGTCCATGTGGACCCATGCCTTCCTGCGCGGACTCCTTGAGGTCCAGCTCGGTCGGCGCCCCGTCGGCACGGATCCCGATCCGGACGCGGAGCCGGTCACGGTTGGGACGTTGCACCCAGGTCCTGGTGGGATCGAACGAGTACGGATCCCCCAACTCCAGCAGGTCTTCGAGCCCGAGCTCGGCACTCAGAGGTTGCTCCGCCGCGGCGCCAACGGTGAGCCGCAGTGGCGCCAGCTCGCGGGCGAGCGCTTCCACCCCGGCGAGAGAGAGGTCGTCCGCGTTGCCCAACTCGGCGTCGCCCTCCGTCGTCTCGCCGACCACGTTGCCGTCCTCGTCGATGTCGAGCACGATCGCGGTGGTGTCCAGGGATCGGGGAGGCTGCGTCGTCAGATCGATCACGCTCACCCCCTCGACACCGCCACCGGTCATCAGGTGGTCCGAACCACCGACCTCCCCGCCGTCGATGACGACCACGAGGTACGGGCCAGACGTCGGCGCGACGCGTTCTGGGTCGAAGCGAGGACGGTTCGCGAGCAGGTCGTCCAGCATCGCCTCGATGCCCGTGATCGCGGGCGCCACCAACCGCAGCGAACCCAGCGCGTCCATCCTGGTGGGATGCAACGCGTGTGGTAGCCATTTCATCCACTCCCACGATGATCTCGACTCCGGCGCGACGCAGGCGGCGATGCGAAGGTCGTCCGGTGCGTGCAGACTCGCGAGCTGCGCAAGCAGCGCGCGGACCAGGCTGGTGGACCGCGTCCGGTCGCCTCGCACGTAGATCCGGCTGAACCCGTTGACGGCGATGGCGAGCGGGAGGCCGGGCACGGTGCTGTAGGTGGAGATGAAGCGCCGCAAGGCCATCGCGGCAAGCGGCTCCAGACCTTCGAGCGGCTTCGTATCGGGTGGAACGAGGGTGATCGCGGCGCTCTGTTTCGCCGTTCCGATGCGCGCGACACCGAAGTCCTGGTCGTCGCGGCGCCGTTCCCAGAGGCGATAGCTCGCCACCAGGTTCCACAACGCCGCGGGATCGGGGTGCAGGTACGCCATCGCCGTCCGCTGCCGCTCAATGGCGCGCACCATCCGTACCCGATGCTGAGCGAGCTGCCGCAGGTATCCCCGCCGGGCTTGCGCCATCTCGCGCCGGCCGGGTGTCCCGCTACCCTGGAGAATCGCGAGCACCACCATGCCCAGCATGGCCGCGCCGAACAGGCCGTAGACGACGATGCGCAGCCCGCCGGTCAAAGCTCCAGAGAAGCTGATGAGCATCGCGCCCATCATCGCCGCCATGGGAAGCACCATCAGCGCCTGCATCCACTGACGCCCGCCAGGTACGGGGATCTCCGGTGGCGCTTCGAGCACGAGCTCGCCCGACGGGAGGTCGGGTGCTGGCCGGCGAGCCGGGCGCTTCACGATCACGACTGCCACCGTCAGCTCCTCCTCGCACTCCCGCGCCACCGTAGAGGCCCGAGCTGCTCCCCTCGTCGGATGGCAGGAACGTGCCGTCGCCGGGTTCGTCCCGATCTCCTCCGTACCGTTGCGGCAGGTTCAAGCGCGATTGAGGAAAGGAGCGCTTCATGCCAGGCATGTTGAACATGGACACCGAGCTCGTCGAGCGTGCACGCGTCGTTGCGGCAAGCACTGTCGACTCGCTGGACGGTCAGGTGCGCACGGTCGACTCCGAAGTGTCGGCCGTAGTCGGCAGCCCCGCGTGGCAGATGGGCCAGGCTGTGGCGTACGGGGGAGTCAACGGTGACTTCTGCAGCACCGCGAACGTGCTCAACCGAGCGCTGGAGAAGATCTCGGTCGACACCGGCGCCAGTGTGCAGGACTACCTGGCCACTCAGGACGCCGGTCAGACGACCGTGCTCGCTACACAGGTCACCCCGTTTGGTGGCGCGCTCCGGTGAGCCCGGGCACCGCGAAACACCCGAAGGAGAGATGGTGAGATGCCGTACTTGAGGATGGACGCTGGCGCGGTCGAGTCGATGCTTGCGGGCAGCCGCCAGGCCAACGCTGCCATGCGTGAGGACACGGAGATCCTGGCCGCGAACGTCAACGCCACCTTGCCGGACTGGAACGACGGAGCCGGCGAGGTCTTCGGCCAGGTCAACCACGCGTTCCGCGTCCACGAGGACTCGAACAACTCGACGCACTCCGACCTGACCGGTCGAGGCGAGCAGGCAGTCGCGGAGAACCTCGCGTGCGTGCAGCGCTGCGCAGCACGGTTCGGCTGACTCGCTTCAACCTAGGGAACGTCGCTATCCAGAGAGGGAGGTGGTCATCAGGTATCGGGCGACCCGTGTAGTGGCGACAGAGCTGGGCCGCATCC
Organism: Tenggerimyces flavus; assembly: GCF_016907715.1. Taxonomy (NCBI): domain Bacteria; kingdom Bacillati; phylum Actinomycetota; class Actinomycetes; order Propionibacteriales; family Nocardioidaceae; genus Tenggerimyces; species Tenggerimyces flavus. The sequence continues at coordinate 7,248,214 of NZ_JAFBCM010000001.1, forward strand.
CCCTGCTGCGGCCCAGTTTCTTTTGTGTCCACACACGATCACTGGTCAACGAGCGTCTCGGACAAGGATCCGGCGACGTGCTCCTGGCGGGCTTCGTCCAGATAGACCGCACCATGGGCGACGAGGACCTGGACCGCATGGAGGAAGCGAACGAGGACCAGGTGTGGCTCGGCCTCGAACGTCTCCTGGACGTCCGGATTCAACCGGCCCACCGCGGCGAAGATCTCGCAAGCGTGCCAGAGACTGTCGCAGGCCGAACCCCAGTTCCACAGTTCGTACATCAGGTACGGCACCGTCACAGTCGGCCGACCGTCCGGGATCCCGAGACCGAAACTCAGCGGGTCTTCGGGCGCGTTTCCCAAGCCCGCCAGCAAAGAACGCGTCCGGAACGACTTGGCGAAGTGGATCGCGTCGTCTCCCTCGGGATCGACTTCGACGACCAGCTCGCGATCGATGAGCTGGTCCAGTGCGGTCGGGGCGTCGCCGATCCCGGATGCGCGGGCGGTGTTCTCGACATCGACGCGGGTCCACGGTTCCATGCCCGCACCTCCGCCCAAGCCGTGCGAGAGGGCCCAGACGACGAGCTGCTCGGCCGCGTTCAGTTTGAACGTTCGCCAACCCACACGGACGATGTGGGCGTCCAGCGGCGCTCCCTCTGACGGGTAGAAGGCGCCGAGGTAGTGGCCGATCGGGAAGATGAGAGACGAGGTCATGCTGCCGCCTTCGGGTGAGGGTGCTGAAGCCGGAACGCGATGTCGAGATGGGCGGCGCCGGCCGCCAGGATCCCGTGCAACGCGCCGAGGAAGCCGGTGAGCAGACGTTTCGGGTCGGTGGACTCGGGATCGTCCACGCCATGACGTTCGGCGATCTCCGCCGCGCTGCGGCAGGCGTCCCACAAGGTCTCGTCCATCGACGACCACTGCCACAGATCGAAGACCGGAAAGGTCACCTTCACGATCGGCATGTCGACGAGGCCAATGCCGAACAGCCACGGCTCCTTCGGCGAGTTGCCCAATCCCAGCATCGACGGCAGGAGTCGATGGCCGATGGCGAATGAACGGGCGTCTCGCGACCCAGGCGCGACCCCCACCAGCAGCCCTTTCTCGGTCAGCTCGTCGACGAGGTCGACCGCGTCCACGATGCCCGTCGCCTTCGCGAGAGTCTCTACGGACTGGCGACCCCACGGGGTTTCGCTCTGGATGGCCTCCTGCGATCCATGCGCCAGCCTCCACACAACGAACTGCTGCCGCGTCAGCTCGTGGTAGTGCGGGCCGAGCCGGACACGCCGACTCGGGTCGGTCGAGGTGCCCGCCTGGTAGTAGGCGCCGATGTCGTGGCCGAGCGGAAACAGCAGCGGTACGGCGGCATCGACGCCCGTGGGCTGTCCGGCAGCCGCGCGGATGGTCATTCCGCGAAGCTAACCGCGAAGTTCGCCCCTGAGCCGACGATGGCAGGTCTATGCCGTGCGGGCTTTCCCAGGCTCGAGCCGCGATTAGAGTCGCCAGGATGATCGACCGTGAGGAAGCTGCCAGGATCGCGAGTCGATGGGTCGCGGCGAGCACGCCAAGCCACCCCGCGGCAACCGCCGTTGTCCACGAGTTCGAGCTCGGATTCGTCGTCTGGGCAGGAGAGTCCAGCTTCACGGACCGCCGCGGGGTCATCGACCGCGAGACCGGGGAGTTGTCCGTCTGGCCGGCGTTGCCCGTGGATCAGGTGGTCGCCGCGTTCCAGGAGCGCCGTGTCCAACGTTCGCCCGCTCCCCTCACCTGGGATCCAGGGGCCCGAACCAAGCGGGATCTCCGTCGTCTCGCGGCGCCGGCGAACCTGTCGGAGCTGCTGTTCTCCGACGGTCGCGTTCTCACCGCTCGCAGCGCGAAGTGCGACGTCCAACCGAACCACCACAGGCTGGTGCGAGGGTTCTACGCCGCACTGCCAGGGGAGTTCTTCGAACGCGGCTACACCCGTTGCTCCGAGGCCGCCGTCCTCTCCGATGCCCTGCACGCCGAGGATGCCCGGCGGGCAGCCGACGAGTCGCCTCCCATCACGCTGGAAGAAGCCCGAGCGGTCCTGTTCGCGGGAGCGGCCGTCGTCACCGTTCGACTCAGGGAGCTGGGCGATCCGATGGGTGGGAAGTCCGCACCACCTTGCGTGACGTGCGCTCTGCTCGGCGCGCATCTCGGCTTCCAGCTCAGCCTCCCAGAGGAGGACGTGTGACGACGGTCGAGCGGTTCGCGCCCGAGGTGGAATCCGTGCTGCGAGAGGCCGGCTGGTCGGAGGGCAGGAGAGCGGAGTCCCGAGTCGCCGCCTTCTCGGCGGTGGTCGACGCACTGCTCGAGTTCGGTGGCCTGTACGTGATCCAAGACGGCCCCGGCCGCCACGTACGCCGCCGGCCGTTCGCTCTCGACCCCGCCCTCGACGCCACCAGCACGAAGACGCTCGCCGAGCTGAAAGGCCTGCTCGGTCATCGAGTCTTCCCGCTGGGCATGGAAGGCGATCACGACGCGATCCTCGTCATCGACGAGACGGGGCGAGTGTTCAGCATCGACCACGCTGGAGAGTGGTTCCTCGGCGCCACGATCGACGACGCGCTGGTCACGCTCGTGACGGGACGTCTGCCACCGCGGCTGGATGACGACGGCCGGTGGTGAATCCGCGGAATCGTCAGGCCGACATGGTGGTCTGGGTCGCCGCCATCGGACTCGGTCCCGGGTGGCGCTTCGATCGACGACGCTGGCGCCTGGGCTCGAGCACGCGGTAGATCGTGGCGCGCGACACCAGGAACATCGACGCGACCTTCTGAACCGACTGCCCGTCGTCAAGCGCAGCTTGCGCGGCTGCCCGATCCTCCACGCCGAGCTTCCGTGGACGTCCCCGCCGGCGGGCGGGCGTCCTCGCGTCCTTGGCACGTCGAGCCTCGAGCTGCTCGTACGCGCGGATCATCCGTTCCACATCCGCGGGCGACGCCGACAGGAGTGTCGCGAGCTCGTCGACCGACCCGGCGTTCGACTCGCGCAGCTGCACAGCGGTCGAAGCGCGAAGGTCCGACAGTTCCGCGGACAGCCGCACGTACGCTTGCAGCAAGGTGTTCGAGATCGCGAGCATCTCCTCCAGAGTGTCGGCTCGCCTCATACTGGCGACGGCCTCGTCGTGCAGAGCTCGCAGCCGGGCCAACGTCGCCTCGATGAACAAGCCGATCACCTCCTCTGGGTCCAACGCAGTCCATCCCCTCCGATGGGCAAGTTACTTGGCCCGGATTGCGCGGACATAGTCCGGAAAACCACCTACAGGTGACGGAGACCGGAGGCCGTTCGAATGAGGCAGTTCGGCAGTCGAACGCGGCGTCGTCCGGAACATTCCGGACTGCTGGCGAACAGGAAGTCGATGGACGATCAAGGCAGAGTTCCACTGCCCGCCATGAAACGTAGGCCACGATGTTGCCTGTCGAGGACGACCCACGCGACGTCGCGTACCGCACCCTGGACGCGTTCACAGCCGAGAACGAAGAGCTCGACAAACTCCTGGCGAGCCTCTCCTACGACGTCTGGTCGACGCCAACCCCCTCGGAGGGATGGACGATCGCACGCCAGGTCGCCCATCTGACCCTGCGCGCACAGGATGCGATCGAGGCGATGACGGACCGCCGCCGCCTTCTGCTGACAGTAGAGCGTGCTTCGCCAAGCCCACACCATGACGCCGACTACGGCGGGCTCGCGCTGGCCAATCGCCATCCGGAGACGCTGCTGACGCAATGGCGCGAAGCCCGTGAACAGTTCGAGAGCACGAGCCACGGAATCCTCGAAGGCGACATTTCATCGTTACCTGGTGCGGGAAGCGAACGTCTCGTCACGATCGCGACCGCGTACGGCCTGATGCGAACGTGGGCTCACGCGCAGGACATCTTCGACGCGTTGGACCGGCCGCGAATGCCTAGCGAACGTCTTTGGTACGTCGCCGATCTCGGCATCGGTATGGACGACCCGCGGTTCACCGCGCACGGGGTCCTCCCCCTTGGCCAAATGGAGTGCCGCATCGAGCTCGCCAGTCCGATCGGAGCCCTTTGGATCTGGGGCGATCCGACCGCGGCCGCGCGACTGAGAGGGACCGCCGAGGACTTCTGCCTCTATGTCACCCGTCGCCGGACCCGCTGGGAGGTCGAGCTCACCGCGACCATGGAGGTCGAGGCCTGGATGTCCACGGCCCCGATGCTCCTCGCCCCAGCGGGTCGGGGCTACGGGCCGATCTCCGCCTAGCGGCAACCGAGCGACCGAGCGAGGTCACGGCGACGCGACCCGCTCATCCCCCAACTCGACCGAACGAGTCGACGCCCTCGCGACGGCCGCCGCGACCTCGCTCCTGGACGACACCTCGAGCTTGGCGAAGATCCGTTCCAAGTAGGTCTCCACAGTCCGCGGGCTAAGCTTCAGGCTGGTCCCGATCTGCCGGTTCGTACGTCCATCGCTCACGAGGTCGGCGATCTGCCGCTCCCGAGAGCTGAGACCCGTCAGCGCGTTCGACCCACGATCCCGCATCCACCGCTTGCGAATCTGGTCGACCCGTTCCTGCAGCCTCGGGGCGTTGCAGCGCTGGAACAGCATCCAAGCGTGGTCGAAGAAGAGGGTGCTCTCGTGATCCTGGCCGGCTTCCGCGAAGGAGATTCCCGCGCTCAGGAAAGCATGTGCCGCATCGAGCGGGTAGCCCGCGGCCTCGAGGTCGACACCGGCCTCGCGGGCCAGGTCGGAGGCACTCGCCGGTTCGTCCACGGCGGTCACCATCGCCCGACCGAGCTTCGCCATAGCGATCATGCGTCGCTGGCCAAGTCCGCCGCTGACGGCTTCCGCGCATCGGATCCACTCCCTCGCGTCGGCCACGCGGCCCTGGGCGAGTTCGGCACCCGCGAGCCCGAGGTAGACCCACGTCCGGCTCATCACGTACAACCTGTCGAGCGACGGGCCGCCGCAGATTCGGAGCATGGTCTGGACGTACCAGGGTGAAGCCTTGCCCCGAGCGTTCGCCGCCATGATCTGGGCGTGCCTGCTCATCGGCGACTCGGCTCCGCTCAGCTCGATGACCTGCTCACTCAACGACAGGGCGGCAAGGTCATCGCCCGACCGCGCGGCGAACAACGCTTGGCAGACGAGCGAGATCCGACGAATCTCGTCATTGTCGAGCCGGCGAACGACATCGTCGAGATCCGCCACGTCGTCCTGGGCGGCGAGCTGGCCGAGTTGCGCCCGGGCGTGGACTATGCCAGCGAGCAGCCGCGCGAGGGCGTGGAGCTGTCCGGTCTCCCGCGCGATCCTGGCGCCGCGGGCGAAGTGCCGGAGCGCGTTCGCGGTGAGATCGAGCAGGTCCTCGATCCAGCCGAGCGACGAGACCGCGAGCAAGTGCTCGGCGAGCTCGCCGTCCGTCCTACTGTCCAGCAACGCGGACGCGGCATTCGCGTGTTCGATCGCCAGGTCGATGCGGCCCTCGGTCACCAACGAGTCGGCACGCGCGGTGAGCGCACGGACGAGCCGCATCGGGTCGTCGATCTGTCGCGCCAGTTCGAGCGCACCGGAGCTCCACCTCGGGTCGGTGTTGGCCGAGAACATGTACCCGCATTGCGCGAGCTCGAGCATCAGGTCCACGCTCGCCCGCGACGACCGCCCGTCGTCCGGCTCGAGCTCGCGCATCAGCATGGCCCGGGTCTCCTCGAACATGCCAAGGTGTCGTTGCACCGTGGAGCAGAGGGTCACGATCTCCCATCGCATCGCACGCGGCATCGAGCTGGTCCGCAGGAGCCGGTGCAGAACGACGCGGCTGCGGAGCAGCTCGCCCGACCGGGCCAACGCTCCAGCCAGTCGAACGCTCAGCTCGAGGCGGGTGGTGGCATCGGCTTCCGACCCGGCGAGCATGACGATCGCCTTCTCCCACCAGCTCGCGGCGGAGTCGGGCGCGCGATCGAGGACCTGCTCGGCGGCACGCGCGAGCAACTCAGCGCCCTGACGGTCGCCCTGCCGTCCCGTTCGATGGACATGATGCGCCTGGTCGGGCAGGTCTGCCCCACGTCGGGCGAGCGCGGCCGCGGCCCGCCGGTGCGCCGCCATCCGCCAGCCCGCATCCGTGGACTCGTAGACGAGCCGACCGAGAACAGGGTGCCGATACGTGAACCCGCCCGCTCGGGGGCGAATCATGTCCGCTGCCTGCAACTCGTCGATGGCCGTCAGTGCCTCGTCCAGATCGACCGCCGCGACCTCGGCAGCCAGATCGGGGTCGAACGGGTCGCCCACGACAGCGCCAGCACGAGCCACTCGCTGTCCTTCGAGGGACAGGGACTCGAACTCGCTGAGCAACGACGCGGCCACCTGCGGGGGAACGCTGGGCTCGTCGTACGGCGCCGGGCGCCCGCTCGAAGACGCTTCCGCGTAGGCCGCCAGCACCCGCAGGTAGAGCGGGTTTCCCCTGGCACGGCGGTAGATGTCGGCAAGTCGCACGCGACCGAGCTCCGGCCCCAACATCACCTCGGCGGACGCCCTCGTGAGCGGGCGAACCGTGATCACGGTCGTCGCGGCGGACTTCTCGGCCTCGGCGAACGCCGTCACGAGCCGAGTCGCGAGCTGCCGCGGCCGATACGCGACGACCAACAGAACTGGCGCGTGCGGTGGGTGCCGAAGGAGGTACTCGAGAACCTCCACCGAGGTAGCGTCGGCCCAGTGGAGATCATCGATGGTCACCACGAGCCCAGGCGGCTTCGCCAAGCGTTCGAACAGCTCACGAACAGCGCTTCGAACGAGGTGGAGTCTCACTCCGCGCGGATCGTCGAGCTGTCCGGACGCGTAGCCGCGCAAGGACGGAAACACTCCAGCCAGCAGCGCGGCAGTCGCGCCGTCCATCTCCGCGACCGCATCCGTCGTTCGAGACGCTCCGAGACTCCCGAAGGCGTCAGCGAACAGCTCGAGTGGACGTTCCGCCCCTGGCTGAGTGCAGGTCCCCTCGAGAAACGTCATGCCGGCGATAGTCGCGAGCTCGTGGACGCGGTGGAGGAGCTGGGTCTTTCCGATCCCGCCATCACCGACGAGCTGAACGACACCCGCGGGTTGGGTCGAGCCGAGTTCGTGGATCGCCTTCTGCAGCATGGCGAGCTCGTCATCTCGGTCCAGCAGGTGGTTGGACTCGATCTCCGTCAATCCCACAGATCCTCCTGGTGGACGCGTTCGTAGGCCGACGCTCCACCAGCTTGACGGTTCTTGCAGCTACCTGGAAGACATTTCATGTTCGATCTGGATCATGTCACCCGAATGGGTCTTCCAGGACACCGGAAGCGGTCCGTACTCTCCCTCAGCCCTCGGCGGCGAGGGGAAGGGTCGACAGCCCGCGAATGGTCGACGTGTCCCGCCATCGCGGCTCTCCGGCGAGCCCGAGGCGGGGGAACCGGTCGAAGAGTCTGGACACCAGAACCGCGCCCTCGATGCGGGCCAGCGGCGTACCGAGGCAGAAGTGTGGTCCTCCGCCGAACGCCACGTGCCGGTTGTCGGCGCGGCCGAGATCGAGGCGATCGGGGTCGGCGAACTGGTCCGGATCGCGGTTGGCCGCGCCCAAGCAGAGAAGGACCACGTCGTGAGGGCGCAGGTGCCGGTTGCCGATGTCGAGGTCGGTCTTGGTCACGCGCGAAACGAACTGGACGGGCGAGTCGAATCGCAGCAGCTCCTCGACGGCGGACCCCACGATGCCGGGGTCCTCGCGCAAACGGGCGAGCTCGTTCGGATGCTGGAGCAGCGCGAGAACGCCGTTGCCGATGAGGTTGATCGTCGTGTCGTGACCGGCGAACAGGAGCAGGTTCGCCATCGAGACCACCTCGGACCTCGTGAGCCGATCCCCTGCTTCCTCGACGACCAGCAGCATGCTCAGCAGATCATCGCCAGGCTTCGCGCTTCGTTCGACCGACAGCTCCTCGAAGTAGGTGGTCAACGCGACCCAGCCGCGCAAGCCGGTCTGACGTCTCTCGACGCTCGTCACCAACTCGAACAGGTAGGTCAGCTCGGCCGAGCACGCTCGAATGAACTGACGGTCGCCCGCTGGCACCGCCAACATTTCGCAGATCACCTCGACCGGCAAGGGCCGCGCCAGGCTCTCCATCAGCTCGAATCGACCGTCCACCCGTTCGAGCAGGCCGTCGACGATCGCTTCGATGCGGGGGCGCAGCCCCTCGACCTGGCGAGGAGTGAAAGCCTTGTTGACGATCCGGCGCAGCCGCGTGTGATCGGGCAGGTCCAACGACACCATGGAGGGGTTCTCGGTAAGCGCCCGCAACGCCGGCGCCGCCTCCGTAGCCGTCCGGCGATCGGAACTGAGCCTGGGGTCGCGGAGCAGCGAAGCCACGTCGGCGTATCGGGTGAGAAGCCAACCACCTGGTGCGTTGAAATGGACCGGATCGTCGAGCCGCAGCCGACGGTACGTGGGATAGGGATCTGCTAGAACCGCTGGGTCTGTCGGGTCGAAATCGTCAACGTCCATGGCGAATTCACGCGGACTCAACGCACTCTCCCTCGGGTCGTGAGGTTCGTCACGAGGCAGAGAAGAACCTGTCCGCCCGCCTGCTGTCAACCCGATCACGCTCACAGCGAATCCCCTACACAGCAACGAACGGAGGGGTTGGCGATGAGCGACGAGGTGTGGGCAGACATAGCTTGCGGACAGCGGTCCGGTTGGTCCTGAACAACGACCACAACGCTCTGGTGGCGGAACGCATCCTCCGGGCGGTCGGACTCGACGTGCGACGCGAAGGCGTACGGCTGGTCGTCCTGCCGGGCGCCGGACAGCAACGAGACGTGGGAGAGGGACCTGTAGGTAGGGTTTTCATCGTGGTGAACGCCGCTTGTCGACTGTCGACAAGCGAAGTGGCATCGAGATGGCATCGACTCTCGGAAAAGTGAGGAGATCAATTGCCTGTCAGCGATCTCGAACCCACGGAGGGTCGATGGAACCCGGCGGACGTTCCGCTGAGCTGGAGTCAGGAACCTACGATGCCCTCCTGGATGGTGTCATCGCCAGCGTTCCCGTCGAAGCGCTGGTGACTGGACTGTCCACCCGCGTGAACGGAACGAGCGACGATCACGTCCGGCTCTTGGCGGACTCGACCGCGGTTCTCCCGCCGATCATCGTGCAGCGCTCGACCATGCGGGTCATCGACGGGATGCATCGGCTGCGGGCCGCGGTGCTCCGCGGTCACCCCCACATCGCGGTCAGGTTCTACGACGGTCCCGACAGGGACGTCGTGGTGGTGGCGGTGCAGGCCAACGTCGCCCATGGTCTGCCGTTGTCCTTGGCCGATCGCACGGCCGCTGCCGAACAGATCATGGGGACGCATCCCGAGTGGTCGGACCGCCGGATCGCCGTCACCACGGGACTCGCTCCGCGCACTGTCACCACCATCCGGCTTCGGATCAACGACGGGGAGACCATGACCTCGCGCCTCGGGCGCGACGGCCGGGTCCGCCCACTCGACAGCGCCGCTAGGCGACGGGCCGCCGAGTCCCTGCTCGCCGCGAGCCCGCACGCCTCGCTACGGGAAGTCGCTCGGGAAGCTGGCGTCGCCCCATCGACGGTGAAGTTGGTCCGCGAACGCATGCGGGCGGGACTGGACGCGGTGACAGACCACCAGCGACGCCAGCTCGACCGGCGCGGACAGGTCACGCCGCCCGAGAATCAGCCGCCCGAGAATGGAAACCTTCGAGCCGAACGTCGAACCACTACCGTCGATCGACAGTCCGCACTCCAGAGCCTGCGCAAGGATCCATCGCTTCGGTTCAACGATGCAGGCCGCGCCCTGCTGCAGTGGCTCGACGCGGTCCCGATCGACCCCGACAAGGTCAGGCGCGTGGTGGGAAACGTTCCCGAGCACTGGCTCGACACCGTCATCGCGCTCGCTCGCGAGAACAGCCGCGCTTGGCAGGATCTCATCCAGCAGCTCGAACGCCAGCAGGAAACGTCAGCGAAGCCTTCTCCCCCGTCGAGCACCCCTCGATCCGCGTCCTGACGAGCCGCTCACTCAGTCTTCGGCGGGAGCTCCGACCGCAAGGACACCAGTCGCCTGGCGATGAGCTTCGCCTGGAACGAGCCCGCGGCGCGCAGCGTTCTCTCCGCCTCGGACCAGTACGTCAGCGTCTTCGCCACCCCACCGTGGGACAACCAGACCTGACCGAGCACGTCTCGCGCACGAGCCGCGCCCAGCGTGAACCCACACGTCAGGGCGAGCCGCAGCGCGCGTTCGCCTTCTGTCATCGCCGCCTGTACGCGGCCGGCGCGCAGCGAGGTCGTGGCAAGCGCGAGGCGAGCCTCGACCAGCCGCAAGCGGCGCGCGTCACGAGTGGCGATCCGCACCGCGGCACTCGCCCGGCGGCGGGCCTCGTCGACGAATCCGCGCGCGAGACTGAGGTCGCTGAGCCCGATCAGCGTGACGCACTCGGAATCCCTGTCACCGAACGACCGCGCCGCGGTGAGTGCTTCCTCATAGTGGATCCGAGCCTCGGTGTCCTCGTTCAGCCGGGCGAGGACGAGGCCCAGCGTGCATTGTGTGGAGGCCACCCGGCGGGGGTCGTACCGCATCGCACGTCGTACGTTGCCCTGGGCGGCGCGATGGCAGTCACCGAGCATGCCGAGGTCCAGCCGGGAAAGCGTCAACTCGTCGACCAGACACACCGCTGCGCGCTGGTCGTCGTGGTCCAGCGCCAGAGCGGTCGCCTGGGCGAGGCCGACCTCGGCCCGCCGGAGGTCGCCGGAGTACCTGGCGAGCAACGCCATCACCCCGAGGGCGCGGTAGTCCCCCGCCGCGGCGAGCTCCTGGACCCGCTCTCCCGCGGCGTTCGCCCGCTGCAGGTCGCCCAAGCCGAGCAGTGCCACGGTCAGGTTCTCCAACGTGCGGTAGGCGAGGCGCAGGTCGCCGCGACGTTCCTGCGCCTCGAGTGCCCGCGACAGATGCTTGACCGCCGTGGCCGCGCTGCCGCTCGCCATCGCGATGAGGCCGAGGTTCCCGCGGGCGACAGGGGCCATGGGCGAGCTCATGCTCTCGAAGATGGCCAGCGCCGCCGCCGCGTCGGTGCCGGCGCCTGCCGTGTCGCCGGTGTGGTACCTGAGAACCCCACGAGCGTTGAGCATCGCCGCGACAGCGAGCTCGTTGCCCGAAGCGCGTGCGGCCCTGAGGCCTGCCTCGTTGCACACCAACCAGTCGACATTGTGTCCGCGCAGCATGAAGTAGCCGCGCAACGCATCGGCCAGATGGAACGCCTTCTCGTTCAGCCCTCTGCTCTCCGCGTCCTGGACCGCTGCCACCATGGCAGCGCGCTCGTCGTCCAGGCTTGCGATGCTTCGAGGACCCACCACGGCTGGGCGGGATGAGCTCGGACGCTCGAGGGTCGCCACGACGATCGCGGGCGTCACTGCCGCATCAGCGGCGGCGATGTAATAGTCGAAGAGCCGTGCGCGAGCCTCCTCGCGGGCCGTAGCGAGTTCCTCTTTCTCGCAACGGTCGCGCGCATAGGCGCGGATGAGGTCGTGGAACGCATAGCGACGACCGGATCGTCGCGCCAACAGGCTCGCACTCGACAACCCGTCGAGAAGAACGGCCGCGTCAGCCTCGCTCACGTCGACGAGCGCGGCGACAGCCTGGGGCGTGACGTCAGGCCCGGGCACCAGGCTGAGCAGTCTCAGCAGGCGTTGGTGGGACGGGCTCAGGACTCGGTACGACCAGTCGAACGCGGTGGAGAGGCTCGTCTCGTCGGCATCTGCGCTGAGGCCCGAGACTGCGCCCTGCTCACGCAGCTGCTCGACGTACTGGCTCACGATGAGGCCCGGCCGCAGCAGGAGGTGAACACCCGCGATACGAAGCGCGAGCGCGAACCCACCGCACAGCGCGACGAGCTCGTCGACCGCATCGGGCTCCGCGGCCAGGCGCTCCCCTCCCACCGCGTTCATCAGGAGGACACGCGACTCGCCGCTACTCAGCGAACCCAGGGAGACATGTCGAGCCCCGGTCGCGACGAGCAGCCCCTCGAGCTCGTTCCTGCTCGTGATGAGGACAGCGCATCCCGGCGCGCCGGGGAGGAGGGAGCTCACGTCGTACTTCGGTCCGGCGTTGTCCAAGACGACCAGGATGTGCTTGCCCGCGACCAGGGAACGGAACGCCGTCACCTGCTCATCGACTCGCAAGGGGATCGCGTCCGGGGTCACTCCCAAGGCATGCAAGAACTGGCCGAGCACCTCAGAAACCGAGGGCGCCGACCCTTCCGCGAAGGCACCAAGGTCGACGTACAGCTGTCCGTGCTCGAACTCCGTGGCGACCTGGTGTGCGACATGGACGGCTAGAGCGGTCTTTCCGATGCCCGCGGGTCCGCTCACGAGGACGACGGGGACATCGGTCCCGCCGCGGGCCGTCAGTACGGCGGAGATCTCGGCAACCTGCTCGCGTCGGCCGACGAAGACCGCACCTGCCATGGGCAGCTGGTGAGGGATGGGCTTCAAGGGCGCGCTCCGGGAACCACCCGTACGACCCGATGATCTGTCGTCCTTGGTCAGGATCTCCGAGTACAGACCGCGCAGCTCCGCGCCCGGCTCCACACCGAGTTCGTCCGCGAGATACCGGGCCGCCTCCTGATAGGCCTCGAGAGCGTCCCCGCGCCGACCCGAGCCGTCCAACGCGATCATCAGCTGACCCCAGAACCGCTCACGCAGCGAGAACCTGCGAGCCAGCATCCGAAGATCCCCCACCAGGGTGGCGTGTTGGCCGAGCCGCAGGTCGACCTCGATCCGGCGCTCCACCATCTGCAAATACTGCTCGACCAGCTGTGCCACCTCGTGCCGGTGAAGCGAGGTCGACTCGACGTTCGACAACGGCGAGGCGTCGCGCCACAGCGCCAAGGCGTCGCGGAGTCCGACCGCCTCACCGACCTGGTCGCCCGCCTCTCTGGCCTTGTCCGCGGACCTGACGAGGTCGGCGAAGAGGTCGAGATCGACCGACCCGTGCTGCGCTGAGATCCGGTAGCCGATGGAATCGGTGTGGATCAGTTCGTGGCCCAAGAGGTTTCGCAGTCGCATCACGTACTTCTGGATCACTCCGCGAGCCCCGTCAGGCGGCTCGCCCTCCCACAACTTGTCCTCGAGGTCCGACATGGACACCGTGTGGTTCCGCCGCAGGAGCAACGCGGCGAGTACGACGCGCTGCCTTCCCGACGAGATCGGCAGGACGCGGCCATCGATCTCGACCTCGAGCGGACCGAGCAGACGAAACTCGACAGTCACTTCGCCGCACCCCTCCCCTCGAGCGCTCGCCTCATGTGGCGGCGGCTCGGTAGCGAGCGGTCAGCTCGTCCGCGAAGTCCTCGAACGTCGTCCACGGCCAGTCGACTCGCGCACTCGACGGATCGCTTCTGACCCTGCCCTCGTTGAACGCGACCGCCAGGTCGGCGAGCAGCACAGCGACGTCGCGCGAGAAGTTGCCGGCCATCAGCCCGTCCACGTAGGACTCGGGCGAAGCCTGCTCGTACGAAGCCCACGGCATCCCGATCCGCGCTCCGACGATCCCGACGACCTCGCGGAGGGTCAGCCTGCGCTCGCCCAGCACCTCGCGTACGACGAAGCCGCGGTAGCCCGGGCGATCCAAGGCTCGTGCGGCGATCGACCCCACGTCCTTGGCCGACACCATCGCCATGGGCAGGTCGGGTTCGATCGCGTCGACGAGGACACCGTCCCGTCTCAGACCGTGAATGCCCGCGGCGAGGTTCTCGAAGTACGTGCCGATCCGAAGGACCAGGACGTTGACGCCCTCGAGTTCGCGCAGCCGCCGCTCCTGTGCTTCGAGCGCTTCGATGAGTCCGAGGTCGCCCTCGCCATCCGCGCACAGACCGCTCAGGAACACGCCATGCTCGATCGAGTTCGCGGCGATGGCGTCGATCATGGCGATACCGATGAGGTCCTGCCAGGAACGATGCTCGCGCGCCAAGCCCTCGATAGGCAACATCGTCAACACTCGATTGACGCCGGCAAAAGCGGCGGTCAGATAGTCGACATCGGTCAGGTTGCCGACGAGGGCCTGCGCGCCCGCGTCAACCAGAGGCTGGAGCCGTTGTCTACAGCGGCCCAGGACGCGCACCTCGTGGCCGCGGCCGAGCAGGGCGCGAGCCGCGACGCTTCCCACCGTCCCGGACGCACCGACCACAGCGACAACGGCCACCGGACCACCCCCTCTCGAGCCTCGAAAGCGTCCATCAGATCCCTCAGGACCGGGACGCCCAAGTCAGTAACATTCCTGACTCCCGCACGGGCAAGGCGTCTGCGACAATCGCGCCCTCCAAGGGCTGGGGTTCGACTGACCAGAGAGGCAGTCGAACTCGTCGGCGCCTGATTGGCGCGCTCTAGACGCGGCCCATCGGTCGCCTTAGCATCCTGCACTCCGCAGGGATCTCTCAACGGAAAGCGATGCTATGTACTCGGCCGGCCCGACCTCGCGGTCACCGAACGAAGACGACTACGTGGCGCCCACGCCTCCGCCGTTCGCGCATGTCCGAACCCCTTCCCCGGAGACACACCCTCCACGGCGGCGGCGCACACGACGGACGTTCTCGAATGCGGGGATCCTCAAGCTTGCCGCCATCTTGGTGTCGCTCGCCTTCGTGGCGGCCCTGCTGGCCCTCCTGACCTTGTACATCACCTCGACCGACCGCCCGGAGGCGACAGGGGTACGTATGGGCACCATGGCCGAGACCAAGGCCTATCTCGCCAAGGAGTACCCCGAGGACGTGAAGCTCCTCTTCGTCTATACCGGTCTGTACATCAAGTCGGTGCGTTTCGACGACTCGAACTCCGTGACGCTGTCCGGCTACATCTGGCAGCGGTACGAGGGCGGGATCCCCAAGGGAGTCACCCCCGGCGTGGCGTTCCCCGAGGCGTCCAACACCTATGGCCTCGACGAGGTCTATCGGGAGAAGGACGTCAACGGCTACGCGGTGGTCGGATGGCACTTCGAGATCCAGACCAGGCAAGGATTTGACTACTCGATCTACCCGCTCGACCGGCAGAGCGTCTGGCTTCGGATGTGGCATGCCGACTTCGACAGCAACGGAGCGCTGCTCGTCCCAGACCTCGACGGCTACCCACCGTGGGTCGACAAGGACTTCAACGGCGTCGACAAGGAAACGGTGTTCGACGAGTGGGTGCCGAACTACACGTTCTTCGCCTACCACAAGATCCCGTACAGCTCGTCCTTCGGATACGGCAAGTTCGTCAAGAGCGCAGGTAGGCCGGAGCTGTACTTCAACATGGGGTTCAAGCGAGGGATCTTCGGTGCGTTCGTCGGAAACCTGATCCCGATGATCTTCGTCTCGTTGATCATGTTCGCCTCGCTGTTCCCTGGGTCCGTCCACCCCGACCGAGCAGAGGACACCGGGTTCAGCACGATGGGCGTGATGGCGTTCACGGTCACCATGCTGCTTGTGGTCGTGGTCCAGCACAGCTCCATCCGGAGCGCGGTCGGAGGAAGCGCGCTGTCCTACCTCGACTACCTGATGTTTGTTCTGTACGCGGTGATCCTGCTCGTCACGCTCAACGCGATCCTGGTCCGAAGCCGGAAACCGCTCCGCTGGATCCTCTGGCGCGACAACCTCGCACCGAAGCTGCTGTACTGGCCCGTTCTGCTTGGACTGGCCCTCCTGGCAACCCAACTCTCGCTCGGATAGGGCAGGTCAGCGCCGGGCGGCAGCGCATAGCGCGTGTTCGCCGGGGTCGTTCCACGCATGCTCGAACGTCTGCACGTGGTCCAGGCCGTCATCGGATTCCCTCGTCGAGACCCCAGGAGACGACCTTGTCGGCGGTGATGCGGATGATCGCCTCGCCGCCGTCCGCGGGATGCTCGATCGTCTCCGCGGTGCCTTGGACCATGATGCAGCGCGGGCGCCACGGAGCGAGGACGTCGTCGATGACGAGCGCCACGTTCGGATTCTTCTGGGCGTTCCGGAACTTCCGGGTCGCCGCGAAGTCTCGGCCGGAGACGTCGATCGTGCCCAGCGCCGCGTTGTACGTCCAGCCGAGCGGCACCACGTGCGGCCGGCCGTATGCGTCGATCGTGGCGAGCCGGCCCAGCCTCCGATCGCCGTCGGTCAGGAACCTCAGTTCGGCCTTGGTGAATCGTGTCATGCCAGGAGATTGACATGAGGATATTCCGCGCGTCAACTATCTGATATCTTGAGAGCGTGCACACACGCTTCGTCGACGACCCGCGGCTCACGGCGGTCGGCCTCCTCGTGGAGGTGTACGGAGGCCTCATCCGCCGGCTCGACGCCGTACACGCCGCCAACGGGCTCACCGGCACCGACTTCGACGTGCTGATTCGCCTCGTTCGCTCGCCAGCCAAGCGGTTGCGGATGACCGACCTCGCGACCCAAACGGCGCTGTCGACGAGCGGCATCACCCGAATCGTCGACCGGCTCGAGTCCCGGAGCCTCGTGGCGCGCCAGCCATGTATGGACGACCGCCGCAGCTCGTGGGCCTCGCTCACCGACAGCGGCCAGCACCTACTCGACGCCCATCTGCCGGGCCTGGTGCACGCGATCGACGAGGCCTTCGTGGGGTTGCTCACCACCGAACAGCTCGACGGTTTCCTCGACACCCTCGGCACGATGCGCGACGCCTTGCATCCCGGTGCCACCGCCGGCGCGGACATCTAGGCATCTCGCTCGGACGTCCACGGGGCTGCGAGCCCCGTGGACGTCCGCTAGGTCAAGCGACTAGCAGGGATCCACGTACCAAACCTTGTAGCCCTCATAGTATTCATCGACGATGGAATGAGCGGGCTCGGACAATCCAATGAATTCGTATGCGCCGTTATAGAAGGCGGCCTGAGTGCCACCAGTCTGGTTGTTGTCATACGACCTGAAGTTGGCCATCGGAACGTACTGGAGGTCGCAATAGAACAACTCGAACTTGTCGCCCGTGCGGTAGGTGCCCGAATAGAAGCAGATGTAGTAGAACTCGCAGGCCGCGCTCGCAGCCTTGCCACCCGCCATGCTGACGGCCTGCTTCTGGCCCGGCGCCGCGATGACGGTCTTGCCGACCCCGCCCTTCCAGAGCACCTCGTTGGCGGAGATCTGCTTCCCACCGCGCTTGGCGACCTCTTTGTCGACCTTCGCCTGAAGGACCTTGGCCTGCACCGCATTCAGGCCCGCCCGCGTCGCCTGAGTAGCGAACTTCTCAGCCTTCGACTCGGAGCCAATGGGCTTTGCAGCCGCCACTCCTGTACCCAACGCGACCACGGAGAATGCGAAAAGTAGGACGGCGAGAAACCGCCTGATACGTAAAGCGATTGCCACTTTGGAGCCCCTCTCTTGGGATGATTCGCACCGAAGTACATATGCTCACATCCCGCTGGACAGCCTGACTGAAGTGGCAGGCATATGCCAAACGTTCTCTTACTTCGTCACAAATGTGGCCGTCGAACGGTCCGTCCATTTCATTCGTCACTATTCAGCGTGGTTGAGGGGCGGCCCCCGAAAGGTGCCGCCCCCGTTCACGAGGTGTTACTGGTACTGCAAGGTCCTACAGTGCCGGCAGGATGCTGGCGGAGGCGTAGGAGATCTCCACCTTCGAGTTCACCGGCAGTCCGTGACGCGGAGACTTGATCACGACCTCGATCTGGGTGACCGTGATGCTCGTCGACGTCTTGCGGATCTTGTTCAGCGTGATCTGGACACCGAGCACGTCGATCCGGGTGTTCGGGCCGATGTCGGTGTCGAGCACCTGCTTGCCACCGATCCGCAGGTTCACGAACTTCGAACCCCTGTCCGACAGCTCCACCGGTCCGCCGGCGGACTGCTTCGCCGTGGCGACGGACTTGATGGCGTCTGCCGTGATCAGACCGCCGAGCAGGTTCACTCCGGCGAGCTCTGCTTCGACCCGCGACTTCGCGGGGTCACCCGCGGAGCCCTCGGCCTTCGTCGCAGCGCCCTTCGCCCTGGCGATGCCGCCCAGGTCACCGGAAGCGACCCGGTTGGACGACGTGCCACCGAGGCAGGGAACCGCGACCAGGGAGGTCGGGCCCGACTCGACGGTCTTGTCGAGCAGCGTCACCTTGGTGGCGAAGCCGCGGCCACCGAGGTAGCCCACCGCCGGCGGGGTCAGCTGCGCGTTAGCGCGGCCGATGGTCACGTCGACGTTGAACTTGTTCCCCAGCTGGCTGTTGGGGAGGACCTTGACGTGCAGAGCCGTCGTGGTCGTCTCGAACGTGCCGTTGGCCTTGGTCCGAGTCAGCTGCTCGTTGAGGATCACCTCGGCGATCTTGCCAACGCCGGGCAGAGCAACCTTGATCTTGGTGTTGGGCCCAACCTCGGCGTCGATCTTCTTGCCGAGGATGGTGAGGTCGGCGAGAACGGACTTGTTCTCGGCCTTCCAGCCGTCCGGCGTCGACTTCACCTTCGCCTCGGCCGTGATGGCCTTGGCGCGGATGATGCCGCCGAGCAACGAGGTGCCAGCGGTCGTGGACGTCGACTTCGTCGCCCGCGAGTCGCCCCATTCGGAAGAGTCGACCGTCGTGACCGTAGCGCCGGCCTTGCCGACCCTTCCGAGGTCAGCGGCGGCCGAGTTGTTCTTCGCCTTCTTGCCCGGGGCCGTCGTGCAAGCAAGGCTGACGTACGCCGTCGGGCCGGACATAGCCGACCGGTCGGCGTTGTAGACGCTGGTTCCATAGGCGTACGCCGTGAAACCAATCTCTGGGCCGGCCGCGTGGGCGGCGGCAGGGGTCACCGCAACCAGCGTGCCAGCGCCCACGAGGGTGGATGCCAGAACGCCAGCAAATCGGCGCCCGGCCGTACGTAGATGCATCGAGCCCCCTCAATCAGGGTGTCGGATGATGCCAAAACCTGCGCCATTCCAAGTACCAGACGTACTAATCGGCCACAAGAACCCTCGACGCGTTACGCATAACGAGCATGAGCTTCCATCCGCGGACCCGTCCATATTTCGTGCTACTCATACGCGCCGGTATACAGATGCGGGTTCATCCGGGCGGGCGTTACGTTTCTGACTTGCTCAACGCTTCCTCTTTAACGGGGCCGCACTGGTGGGGAGCATGGACAGATGAACCAGTCCGATGAGTACGAGGAGGCCGAGACCGAACGTCGGCGGTTGCTGCAGATACCGTGCGGCCAGTGCGGTCAGGGCGCCGGGTATCTGTGCATCGGCCCCGGCGGCCGCGGACTGAGCATCCATCGTCAGCATGAGATTCGCTTCAAGCAGGCCGGTATCAGGAGAGGAGTCTTGCGTGCGCTGCTGGATAGGGCGGGTCTGCTTTAGCCTTGCGACACCGAACGGGTTTCCAAACCCGCCCGGCCGGGAGTAGTCTCCATGTCCCCTGAGGAGAAAGTGGCAGTGGCAGTTTGTCAAAGGCAGCATGAGCAGATACTCGATCGGGTAGGCGATCTGGGTAACTGTTCGTGTGATCGTGTCCACCGCTCCCGCCGCCGACGGGGACGCCACCCCCCTGACGCCCGTCGTCGGATCCCTTCAGGCGTGGACGCGACAGCAGTGGGCGGCCCTCATCCGACCTCCCCCGGCGTGATGGGGGTCGCTCATTCGATGGTGGCGAGGTCGCCGAAGCCGGCGGCGTCGAGGAGTCGCGCTGGATGCGGGCCGCGGTGTCGTTGAGGGCGGCCCATCCGGGCAAGTTGCCCGGACCCCAGAGTCGGATCGGACGCTGTCCGCGTGGAGTACGGACCAGGTCGGCGATGGCGTCGGCAACCTGCTGCGGGGGTGGGTCCGGTGGCCCGGGTCGTTCGAGGAGATGGGTCTCGGCCATGCGGGCGAGGTCGCCGTACTCACGCCGCCGTCGAGCGTTGTCCGGTGTGAGCCGTCGAAGGTAGCGCCGGTAGTTGGCAACGCCGTTCGGATCCACGAGGTCGGTTTGATACTCGCCCGGTTCAACGATCACGACGTCCACGCCGAATCGGGAGAGTTCGTAGCGGCTCGTCTCGGTGATCGCTTCCATCGCCCACTTCGAGGCCACGTACGCACCCATGAACGGCAGCACGAGCCGGCCGAGCGCGGTCGTCACCTGCACGACGAGACCATCGGACTGACGACGCATCAGCGGGAGGACGGCGCGGTTCATGCGGACGTGCCCGAACACGTTGGTATCGAAGAAGTCTCGCAGATCGTCGACTGAGAGCGTCTCCATCACCGCGGGCGAGAAGATCCCGGCGTTTTTGACGAGTACGTCGATCCGGCCGGCGCGGTCGGCAACCCGTCGAACGCCAGCCTCAACGGAACGGTCGTCGCGGATGTCGATGTCGAGCACCTCGAGCGCCAACGACGCCTGACGAGCGGTAGCGCGGAACTCCTTGGCCACGCCGGCGTTGGCGCTGCGGGTGTTGCGCATCGACGCGAACACGCGGTGGCCGGCGCGAGCCAAGGTCAACGCGGTGAGCAGTCCGAAGCCGCTGCTCGTTCCGGTGATCAGGACGACCTTGCTCCCACCCGTAGCCGCTGCTGCCAAGGTGGCAGGGAGGGCCGCGGCCACGCCGAGAGCGGCCGTTCCAGCGAGCAGCGAACGTCGTCGAATATCTCTGGGACTCATCTGCTGACCTTTCCAGTGGTGGGGATTCACCAGCGCCGCAGGGTGAATCGGTCGGTCGGCGTACCCGCGACGAGCAGGTCGAGCCGACCGCTGGCGACGTAGGTGCCGTACGGGCTGACCGCGGCGGTGGTCGGAACGGCATCCGCCCAGGGTGCTGATTCGCCAACAGTGGTGGCCGATCGCCAACCGTCGCGCGTTCGCAAGACCGACCCGGCACCGTCCAGCCGTTGCCCGAGCGCGTTGGACACCACCAGCAGCGAGCCGTCTGGACGCAGCACGAGTCCGCCGCCGACCAGCGGCCAGTCGAGGCGTACCTCTTCGAACCGGTGTGGGCGCGAGAGCGGGATTCGCAGCAGAACCCCAGCGTCGTAGCGCACCGCGAGCAGGTAGCCGTCGGGGTGCCAGACGATTCCGTTCATGCCGTCGCCGATCGGGCTGGCGAGCTGGGGGCTCTGAACGAGGACGGAGGCCCTACCCCGCGTGTCCACCCGGTAGATCTTGTCCGAGGTCGAGTCGGTCACGTACGCGTTGCCGGCCCGGTCGATCGCGAAATCGTTCGCGACATGCGGCCCCGGCCCCATGGCGAGATCGACGAGATGCTTCGTTCGTCCGGTCTCGAGGTCGAAGATCGCCAGCCCGGCCTGCTTCTGCACCGTCTCCGGCGTCGACCTGGTGCCGACCCCGTAGTCGGCGTACGCGGCGAGCACCCGGTTGCGCCGGGCGTCGACGTGTACACCGATCGTGAAGACGATCCGCGGCTCGTTCGCCAACGTCCGTGTGCTTCCGTCGGTCTTGACGATCGAGACCGTGCCGTGGCGTACCGATCCGACCAGGAACGACTTCCGGCTGGGATCCCACGCCACGCCCTCGGGATGCAAGGTCGGCGCCGAACCGTCGATCACGGCTGGCGGCGCTGCTCTGCTCGCGGCGGCCGCGGGCTGTGCCACGGGTATCAGGAGCAGAGCGAGGAGGAGTACGTTCGCCTTCATCAGAGCCTCAGAACATCGTGTTGTGGTTGGCTGAACTCTTTGGAATGGCCTGCGCGACGTCCCAGTGCTCGACGATCCGGCCGGCTTCCAGGCGGACGCTGTCCATGACCGCCGAGCCGCGGTCGGACGGGCTCATCGTCATCATGCTGTGCGTCACGACGAGATCTCCCTCGGCGATGACTCGCCTGATCTCCAAGCGGAGCTCGGGAAACTGGGCGACGAACCCCGTCAGAAACCGCAGGGAAGCCTCTGCTCCGTCCGGCGCCATCGGGTTGTGCTGCACGTACTTGTCGCCGATGTACTTCGCGAAAGCCTCGGCCGGCCCCTTCTCGTTGAAGACCTGGTGCAGGTAGCTCGCCACCAGCTGCTTGTTCTGTTCGAGGTCCGCCATCTCGCGCCCTTCGTCGTCGTGACCCTCGTGTTCGACTCCACCAGACCGTGATCAGCGACGGAAGGATCGACTTGATCTGGTGCTATACCGTGCAGATATGACCGACTTGGAGCTGCGAGAGCTGCGCTTCTTCCACGCCGTGGCCGAAGAGCTCAACTTCTCCCGTGCGGCAGAACGCCTGGGGATGGCTCAACCGCCACTGTCACGGGCGATCCGGCAGCTCGAACGTCGGCCCGGCGTCGAGCTGTTCGAGCGGAGCAACCGGCATGTCGCGCTGACCGACGCCGGCCTCGCCCTGATGCCCGAGGCCGAACGCGTCTTCGCCGCGGTAGCCGTGGCGGTCGCCCGGACTCGCCAAGCAGGCATGCCCGACCAGTTGACGATCACCGCCAAACCTGCCGTGGCGACGGACCTTCTGCGCGAGATCGTAACGGCGTTCCGCGACCTGCCGGGCGCGCCGCTGGTCCAGGTCGTCGTCAGCGGCTACGGGCAGCAAGAGGCTATGCTCCGCGACGGCCGCGCCGACCTCGCCCTACTCGGTTCTCCGCACGAGGAGGAAGGACTGGAGCTGGAACCCCTGATCTCCGGGCCGCGAGTGGCCGCGCTGCCGATCGGGCACGAGCTCGCCGGCCGGCCCGGGCTCTGATGCCGCGACTTCGCGGGCCTGCTGATGCCGCAGTGGGCCGGATCCAACCCCACCCAACGGGCCTACTGGGCAGGACAGGATCGGAACCCACACCGGGGCCAAGGCACCGCCGTGACCGGCCCACCGGTCCACGATGCCTCCGAGGTCATGGAAGCCGTCGCCCTCGGCCAAGCAGTCGCGCTGATTCCTGCATCGCTCGCCAGCCGGAACGTTCGCGGAGACATCGCGTACCGTCCGGTCCACGACGCGAGTCCCTACGAGACGATGATCGCGTGGCGGGTCGGCAACCAGACCGCCTGGGGAGCCCGTTTCGTACGTACGGCAAGGGAGCTCACGTCCGGGCAGTCCAACCGTTCAATCGCCGCGGCTGTCTGAAATGCGTCCCCACCTAACGCGGCGCCGACCCCCTCGATCCGTGAGGAGTTCTTCAAGGCCGACGCCGACGGCCTGCTCCACATCGTCCTCGTCAACCGCCCGCATCACCCAACCACAGAGCAGATCCACGAGCTGATCAGGCACATCGACTGAGCCGTCGGTCAGGGACAGCGCGGGACGGGTGCGCTCCACGTGGTGTTCGAGCGGTTGGCGACGTGATAGTCGGGCACCCAGCGGGAGTCGACGAGGCGGTTCCACACCGTGGAGGTGCCGATCGCTGAGCCGCTTCGCTGGCACATGACGTACGCGAGGGCGCCCGGCGGCAGCGGCGGTCCCGACGGGGGATGGGACGCGCTCGGACCGGTGCGCGCCGTCAGGGCCGCGCCGCTGGTGACCTGCCCGGGATAGATGCAGCGCTGCAGTGGCGGGGAGAACGTCGTCTGCGAGGGCGTGGAGACATAGGAGTCCGACACCCACGAGCCATCGGCTACCCGGTTCCAGACGTTCGACGTGCCGACGCGTTGCCCGTAGCCCTGGCACACCACCTTGATCGTCGACCCGGGCGCGTACGAGCGCCGCACCGGCGCGTTCGTGAACGGCTCGGAGCGGCCGTTCAACGGCGACGCGCTGGTGACGGTGTAGGGCCTCGCGACCGTGGCGACGGGAGCGTCGAACTGGTCGCTGTCGATGTTGAGCGTCACGCCGCCCCACGTCTCGTCGTGGTCGCCTCGATACTGCTTGGCCCGTTGGTGGAACGACCACCGCGAGTTCGGCGCCGTCGGCCAGTCGACCAGGGACGGGTTGCCGTCCCACCGCGCCATCCAGACGGCGTCAGGCCGCGCGTAGGTCGTCGAGGTGTAGACGCCGGAAAGGTTGAGAAGGCCGGAGTCCTGATGGACGTACACGCCGGCGAGGAAGCCGCCGGCGTGCAGTGTTTTCGTCCACGCGGACACGTAGCGCCGGGCCGCGAGGACGCAGGAGGCGTTCGTTCGGTCGTAGTGCTCCACGTCGGCGTACAGCGCGCTGCCGGGAATGATGCCAAGGGCACGGCTCTTCGCGATCGCGTCGTTGGCCTCGCTCGCTCCGTACGCCGCGGCGGTACTCGCGGTGTACCTGTAAGGCTTGGTGCCGAAGATGCAGCTCGGCTGGCGCCCGAAGTACGTGGGGATCAGCAGGTAGCCCAGGGCCGTCGCCTGGGCCACCCAGCCGCCGGTGAGGTTCGGCTGCGCACAGCCGCGGTTGACGCCGCCGAAGTAGATGTTCACGCGGTGGTAGTCGGCTGCCTTCCAGGCGCGCAGCGTGCTGATCGGCGGTGCCGTACAGGTGTCGAACGCGCGGCCAGTTGTGAGGGTGGCAGAGGCGTTGATCGGGTAGCTGCCGGGAGTGGCCGGCTCGGCCCTTGCCGGGTCGCCGACAGCGAGAACGGGCAGCAGCAGCGCCAGGGGGATCGCGAGCCGCCGGACGACGGAGAGAGGTGTGCGCATGAGATGCTCCGGAAACGTCGCGCAACTGACCTCGAAGATAGGACTGTGCAGAGGGCACGGCAAGAGGGCTGGTCCTCAGGAGTAGCCGAACGGCATCCGCGGTTGGTAGGGGGCTGCAAGGGCGGCGACCTCGTCCGTACTCAGGCTCAGGTCCACGGCGGCGAGGATGTCGGTGAGATGGTCGGGTCGCGTGGCGCCGACGATCGGGGCGACGACGATCGGTTGAGCGAGGAGCCAGGCGAGAGCCACGGTTGCCGGCGGCACGGACCTTCCGGCGGCGACCTTCTCCACAGCGGCGAGGATCTCGGCGTCGTTGGGGTGAGCCGGTGGCCGGAGCCGACCAGGTTGCTCAGCCAGTTCACGTACCGTCGGCGCCGTGGCGCGCGGCGCCGCGAGGACCCCGCGGGCAAGGGGACTGTAGGCGAGCACGCCGACGCCCTGGTCGGCGCACTGCGGGATCATCTCCCGCTCCTCCTCGCGGTAGAGGAGGTTGTAGCGAGTCTGCATGGACACGAACCGGGTCCCTCCCGCCTGGGCCGCTGTGTACTGGGCCTTCGCGAACTGCCACGCGTACATGAGGGAGGCACCGAGATACCGGACCTTGCCGACCCGTACCAGATCCTCGAGCGCCTGCATCGTCTCCTCGATCGGCGTTTCAGGGTCCCAGCGGTGGATCTGGTAGAGATCGACGTAGTCCGTGCCCAACCTGCGCAGGGACGCGTCGATCGAGTTCATGAGGTGGGCTCGGGACAGGCCGCGATCGTTGGGGCCGTCGCCCATCGGGTAGAAGACCTTGGTCGCGAGGACATAGTCGTCACGCCGGACGAAGAGTTCGCGGAGAAGCCGTCCAGTGACCTCCTCACTCACGCCGTTCGAGTACATGTCGGCGGTGTCGAAGAAGGTCACGCCCGCCTCGACCGCCCTTCGCAAGATCGGTTCGGCCGCGTCCGCGGACAGGAACCACGGCTCGTCGGCGGGATCGCCGTAGCTCATCATCCCGAGCGCGATCCGCGACACCTTGAGACCGGACGAACCCAGGCGGGTGTACTGCATTCTCGACGTCCTTTCGTGGAGCGGGCCATGACACGAAGCCTGCTAGGCGGATGCCCGACGTGGAAAGCTTCCTTTGAAGGTGAAGTGCCGAACTTTCCTCAGGAAACGAGACGAGATCCGCGGTCTATTTTCGGATCTGAAAGCCGCGCATTCGCCAGCTTGCTGTGCGCTGTCGGTTTTCCTGCCGCGTAGCCCGCCTTCGTACTGACGTACTCGTCGCCGAGCCCGAAGACGTGGCCCATTTCGTGCATCAAGGTGAACTGCTCTTTCGGCACTTCCGCATGTGGTCCGCCAGCCTCGCCGGGGAGGTCGTGCGGCGGACCCGTTCCTTCGTAGAGATCCCGGCTGGGTGGCGAGGATGTGGTTCGCATCAACGTCGCCGGTGGCGACGTCGGACAGCAGTTGACTGTGGGCGCGGGCGTAGCCGCGGAGCGCGGTGTAGGCCTGATGCAAGTCCAGGAGTCCTGATCGCCGAGGCGCGCACAGCCTCGACTCATCGTGACCAACCGTAGTAGTCGCGGAAGAGTTTGATGTCGACAGTAGTCATCCTTCATGCGTGAGAAGAAGCAGGCTTCTTCCGATCCTTTGAGCTGCGCGGTTATCCAGTTCCGGTCATCGGATCGGGTTTAGCCACCGACAGTGGTGTGCTTGCACTTAGGGTCGGCGCCAGTTTCCGTCGTTGGACCGCGTTCGGTCCGGGAAGTTTCACGGCTGTCACGGGGAGTCATCCAGTAAGTTGCGCCTCCCTTCTGCCGGCGCGTTGCCTAACGGCGGTGGGGAGGGATGCCATGAGTTCATTCGGTGCGGCGGAGGTTCGCTTGGGTTGGGGACGGCCGCTGCGATCGACTCCAGTGTTCCAACGTTCCGGGGTTGGAAATTAGTTACCCGAGCATTTTGCCGTCTTTCTCAGACTTTCCGCTGACGCTGTAGGCGGATCACCTCCGGTCCGGTAGCTGTCTTTCGACATGGTGGTCGGGATCTCGTTCATAGAAAAGCCGGCGCCAACATCAGTACTACTTGTATGGGCGACAATCTCCATTTCCGGTGAGATCTTCATCTGCCCAAGGTGCGTGCGAAATTCGGATGATTCTCCCAGGTGGACAATCCCTTCTGCGGCGACTCCGGGGATTGGGTCCGTCCCACTCCAAATCAGCTCTCGCGAGTCTCCAGTTGTGCGATAGAGCTGGATCGACTCAATCCTTTCCGCTGGGCATAGTGGAACTAAGATTGCAAGGACTCCTTTATCTTGCCGAACACCGATGGTTGGAAGTTTCGGGTCTGCCATGAAGCACGCCGACAACGGCAGCAACGCAGTCGACATCAGGGCAGTCCACGTCATAAGTGTTCGTCGCCGACCCCCTAGCAACGGTATCCACCTCTTCGCAACCCCGCCTTTCGCTCCCACTTGTTTCTACACGCGTTAGATCCGGCCCGCCAGTAGCGCCAGGCGAAACCAGCGCCATACCGTCTCCATTGCGAGCGGTGCCGAGACTCGTGATACATCACGTCCCGGGTGATCCGCGACCGCCGATTGCCAGTCAGGTAGGTGTTGCCGACGGTCACGCCTCCACGTGGATAGGCCCAGTCAGGTATCACGCAGGTCATCATCCCATATCGTGTCTTACAGGTGTACTTTCCGCCGGTGACATGGCGTGCATAGAATCGGGCTCCGAAGCCCAATGTGCGTGTCTGCATTCGGGCCCTCCATTTATGCAGTCGGCGCCATTTTCCGTGGGCCCATCGATATGCGCGCCCGTAGCCACTCCACCGCCACCATTGCCTATCGTCGATGTCAAATGAGTTGACCGGATCCGTCGGATAGGAATATGTATTCGCGCCACCGCCGGGAACCGGGGTCGGCCTGAAGGAAGCGACCGAGTTGTGGAGCGTAGAGACGGACACCCATGAGGACAAGGCCCCCAAGGGCCTCAGATGAGCGCTGCTTGCCACCAAGCCAACCGTAACGACCCGGTGCGGGGCCCAGGAGACACCGTACTCGTCGGTGGTGTAACTGGCATCGGGATCGGTTCCGGTTCCCGCGGTGGTCGCTGTGACATCACCGTGCATGTTAACGGTCTGCCACGTGACCACATTTGTCTGATTGGCCGTGGCGGCGAGGCTTCCGCCGAGGTCGGTGATATTGCGGGTCCACTGGCTGTGGTCGGTGGTTTCGGAGATCCAGTCGGTGTCGAACGCCTCGAGTAACTCTGGAAGCAGCCCTGCTCGCAACTGGGCAGGTGTGGCGTGCATCCAGTCTGCTCTGGGGCCAGCAGGCGCCGGCTCGTGGGCAGAGGCCGTAGACATACTCGACACGATAACGGCAACCTCCGACTCTCAGCGGATGCCCAGGACAATTGCGGCCGTGAGGGTGACCTGCTGGTTTCACCAGCCTCGGCTTTGGTCAGTGGCTGGTTCGTCGGCGGGTGGCGAGGTCGTGGACGCGGCGAGTGCTGGTGAACACGAGGTCGCGGACTTCTCGGTCGCCGAGCTTGCCGGCTTTGTACGGTTCTCCGCCGAGGGCCTTCTGCGCGTGATCGGTGAGGCGGTTGATGTAGTCGGTGTCGACGGCCACGGCCGGGTTTGTGGCTTCGATCTCGTCGCGGATCATGGTGGTTGCGGTGCCGCCGCCGGCGGCGACGAGACGCCGGATCGCTTGCCAGATCAAGCGGTGCCGGGGGTTGAGGAAGTCCTCGGGCTCGGCGAGGGCGAGTAGCTCGTCACGCTCGCGTCCCACGCCGGAGAAGATCGCTGAGGTGATCGCGATCGCTTCAGCGGTGTGATCGCCGTACGGGGAGACCTCGGGTTGGTCGATGTCGTCGGGTCCTTCTGCGGCGGATCGATCTGCGGAGCTCATCTGGTAGTTCCCTTACTGGGTTGACGAAATGTGCCGTGTGATCGGTTGCGAGCCGTGGGAGCGACGGAGAGACGCCACGCGTGAATCTCTCGGTTCAGCGGACTTGCGGCTTTTCGGCCGGATCTGTGGTCGGCGAAATTCCCGAGCCGTCGAGTTGATCACTCGCCGACGCCCGGTTGGCTGTGAGACGAGCTGTCGGACGAGCTCTCGGCGGGCATAAAGACGCGTGTGAGGTAGTCGTTGAGCGCGCTGTCGTCGAGTTTGCCCGTGAGGCTGAGCGCGACGCGGATGCTTCGCTCGGTGACGGGCGGCGCGATCTGCAAACGTCGGCGGGCTTCTCCGATCGTCTCGGTGATCACGTGTGCGGCGAGGGCTGGGTCGTGGCGGATCAGCCAGTCGAGCATCCGCGCCACGGGGTTGACGATTCCGTAGAAGGGCAGCGACCCGCCCGCCGTGTCGCGGTCGAGTTCCTGACCGGTGGCGAGCTCGTCGAGCAGTGCGTGCCGGATGGTGATGCCCAGGTTGGTCATCGGCACGATGTTGTCCAGGCCGGAGGCGACGACCCAGCCGAGGTTGTCGGCCAGCTTGAGCGCGGCCGCCTGGTTTCGCCAACGCAGCGCCCAACGCTTGCGGGCGTCGGGACGGTCCCACAGCAGGCTGAAGAAGCGGCTTGAGTACTGCCGCCAGAGCTCGGTGATTCCGGCGGGCCGTGAGTGACCGCTGGGGTCTGGGGTCGACAGGGCGGAGGTGAGGGCGTCAGAGGATCGGTTGCGGGCTTCTACCCACTCCTCGGCCACCGCTCGCGACCAGACGTTGTGGCCGTTGATGACGGCTTGCGCTTGAGGAAGCTCGCCCTCGCCGCGTGAGGCGTAGGAGCGGAGCGTGGACGCTTTGACACCGGCGAGGTCGGCGATCTCGGCGAGCCCGATTAGCTGGTCAGCGGTGAGCTCGGGCGCCGCGAGCTTCACCACACATGCCGACAGTGGCGGCAGCTCGTCGGTCCGCTCCTGCTCGGCGCGTCGCGCGGCCCAAAGGGCAAGGTCGTCGAGCCACCGACGTCCGGTGTAGGGCTTGTCGAGGCTGACCTCGGCAACCTGGAGAACGTGGCCGCTGGACGCGTCCGCGGCGCCGGCGGCGGTACGACCAGCCAGCAGATCGGCCGCAGTCACGTTCGTCGCGCCCGGCACCGGACGCTCGAGGTAGATCTCGCGCGTGCCATCCCAGATCTGCGACGGCCGGTACCACTGTTCGCCGTTCCACCAGTAGCCGCCGGAGCGGTACATCAGCGCCTCCTGGAGCGCCATGTGCATGCCGGCGGCGTCATCATCGCGGTAGAGCTCCACCGTGCGCCCGTACTCGGGGTGCCAACGCACGCACCAGGCCAGGTCGTGGCGGTCTGCGTCGGTCGTGAACGCCACCCAGCCGTCATCCCCCCGGCGTACCAGGTCCTCGCGGCCCCAGGTCTCTCCGCCGCCGTGACGCCCGATCGCTTCGATCGCGAACCGGTCGTTCAGCGGCAGGTGAGAGTCGTCGACGAACGGAAGATCTGGCACCGGGTGATCCGTACCCAGACCGTTCCCTACCGGTCGTGAACCGTCATAGTGCGGCATAGCTGCCCCCTTCTCGACACGCGTTGTAGAAACATACAGCGCCCGTCGACCAGGCTACAACTACCGCGTAGATAGATGCTCGGCCGACCCTGAGGAATCGGGGCAGCGGTACCTGAGTGGGTGTGTAGGGGGCTCCTGACGCCGGGTTGTCGGTGGGGCTGCCTAGGCTTCGGTGATGGCGAGGAATGCACCCATTCACAAGGGAAATGAGCGACGCTAAACGGGGAGAAGATGATGGCGATATCGCGGCGTAGGCGGTTCCAGAAGCGGCCTCGAGATCTGCGGCGAACTCGGGCCAAGGCTGAACACCAGATGGCCGGGCCGGATCGGAACTACCTCGGGTTGTCAATTCCGGATGGAGTCACCGATGCCGAGGTGAGCACCGTGGACTTTCTGGCGGTGACGTTCGGCGCCCTGCCGACCGACCCTTCGTGCTCGGGCCCGGTCGTCGTGCATGCGGACGGTGCGTTCGAGTGCCGCGGACCGTGGTGCCCCGGTGCGACGAAGGTCTTTCATCCCTCGAGCGCGATCGATCCGTGCCACCCGGTTCAGGACGTCGGCGCGTCGGCCATCGGCGGACATGCCTGCGTTCGGTGCGCCGCGGGACACCTCGAGGACCTGGGTGAGCTCGCCTGCCCGGGTATGGAGATCACCCACGACGACGGCCGCTTCGACTGCTCCGCGGGAGAGAACTGCCTCGGTGACCACGCGCCACACATGACTGCGCGATCATGTCGTCTGCTGGGCGCATGCGACTGCGGCACTTGATCGGGCACCTATCACGCCACCACGGCGGCCTCCCCAGCCCCAACCGACCCGCGGACAGGGTCCCGCGGCGCCGGCAGGAGTGGACGCCCGAACATTAGGTGCTCGCCGCCAGCGCGTTGAACGTCCTTGAACCAATTATCGGGCAAGGAGATTGATGGCGTGCTAGGACCAGATGACCTGCGTTGCGCCGAGAATGCCGCGGAGACCGAGCGTGACAGGGAAGTCATCTGGGGTCCAGCACGTGTGTGACAACGAGCTCCGCCTGCTGGCGTACGGCCAGGTCCGGCCGCGGCTTGCAGGGCATTCTGGGCAGCAGGATTGCTGCCGTAACCCACCACGAGCACCAGACGGTGCTGCGCAGCGGGGTGCCGCTGGTCTGTCCGCCCTGTGCGTTGGTCCATGGCGTTGAGCTCCGCCTCAGGTCGGCATCATCTCGCTAGGCGAACACGTGCTCAAGTGCGTAGTGAACGTAGGATCGGTTAGTCCTATCTGCGCTTGTTCCGCTGGGTGAGCAATCTGCCGACTGCGATGCCAGCCGCCGCGGTTGTGCGACCCATAGGACGAGGCCGAGGACGTACGCGGCGGCTTGCAGAGGGTGAAAGCCGCTGCTGGCGTTGAGGAACTGGCCGAACAGGGAGTCG